>NZ_CP085081.1:2400000-3000000 GCF_023243115.1 Sediminicoccus sp. KRV36 | reverse complement strand
CAGGCCCCGGGCAGCCAGGGCCCGCAACAAGGCGGCAAGATCCAGCCCGCCCGATGGGGCGCGCGGCACAAGCAGCGCCTCGGCAGTGCCATGGGTGGCCGGGCCGGGCTCGGCCGTCACCAGCAGCGTGGGCGGGCCGCCGCGGAAGATGCCGTAATCCAGGCCCAGCCGCCGCCCCGCATCCAGCACCACCCGCACCGGGGAGGCGCCGCTGCATAGCCGGGTGGTGAGCTGTGGGTCATCGGCGCGGATGGTGCCCGCACCGACGATCACGGCATCGCACAGCGCCCGCAGCCGGTGCGTGTGGCGCAGATCACCCGGCCCGCCGATCCATTTGCTGTTGCCCGAGAGGGTGGCGATCCGCCCATCCAGCGTCTGCGCCAGGCGGCCGATGACGAGGCAGCCATCGGCGGCGTCGGGCGGCACCAGCAAGGGCGCGAAGAGCGCGGCGAGCCGGCCGCCCCGCCCTTCGCGCAGCGCCTGCCAGTCCGGGTCATCCTCAGCGCCATCCATGCTGGCGCTGATAGCCCAGGCGCGGCCGGCTGTCAGGCCAGCCGGTGCCGATGCGTCACACCCGCGTCGCCAAGGCCATGGCGGCGGCCTGGACCGGCGAGCGGCTGCGCCCCGCCCGGCCATAACCCGGCGCGGCCGCCAACGGCCGTGCCGCCCCGGCGATGGTCTCGATCACGCGCGATTGCAGCGCGATGGCCGCCTCCAGCAGCTTGCGATTCTCCTGGCCGAGGCTGGAGAGATTGGCGGCGAGGTGTTCCGCCGCCTCGCGCAGCGGCCCCTCGGCGCGGGACTGGGTCCGGGTGGCGGCGGCGGTGGCGGCGGCGAAGGCGTCCGTCGCCTGCATCTTGCGCGTGGCCATGGCAGCGGCGCGCGTCAGGTCGAGTGCGGCCAGCGCCTCGTTCTCGGCGCGCAGGGCCTCGGCCAGGCGCTCTCCGGCGGCGATCACGGCGTCCATCATGGGCGGTTCTCCTGTTGGGTGGTGGGGGTGGTGCCGGCTTGCTCCTGCAGCCGGAGCATGTGCCGCAGCACCATGTCCTGGATGCGGATTCCCTGGCCGGAACGGGCGGCGCCGGCGGCGAAGGCCTCGACCATCATCGGGCGCCACTGCGCCTCGGCCGAGCCGCCGCCAAAGGCGGATTTCGAGGTGTCCACCGTATCGAAGGCGGGCTGCATGAGCTGTGCGAGCACCTGCGCCTCGAAGGCCTGGGCGGTCTGCCGCATGCGCGGGGGCGTGGGCGTGCCGCCGGCGGGGGGGGCGGTGTTCAGGGTGATCATTCAACGAACCTCCAACTCGGCCTGGAGCGCGCCGGCCGCCTTGATGCTTTGCAGGATTGTGATGAGGTCGCGCGGGCCGACACCCAGGCTGTTCAGCCCGCGCACCAATTCGCTGAGGGTGACGCCGCCGCGCAGCACGCCCATCCGGCGCTCGGCCTGGTCATCCACCTCGATCTGGGTGCGTGGCACAACGACGGTCTCGCCGCCGGCCAGCGCATTGGGCTGGCTGACCTGGGGCGTTTCGCTGATGCGGATGGTCAGGTTGCCCTGCGCGATGGCGACGGTGGAGACCCGCACCTGCTCGCCCATGACGATGGTGCCCGAGGCTTCCTCGATGATGACGCGAGCGATCTGGTCGGGCTGGATTCGCAATTGCTCGATCTGGGTGATGAACCCCATGGGGTCCCGCCCACCCAGCGTCAGCAGCACCGTGCGCGGGTCCACGGCGCGGGCCACGCCGCCCGCGCGGCCATTGATGGCGGCGGCGATGCGCTGGGCCGTGGTGAAATCCGGATTGCGGAGCGAGAGGCGCACATGGTCCCGCCCCGCCAGGGTGTAGGGCACCGCGCGCTCGACGATGGCGCCCGAGGAAATCCGCGCCGAGGTCGGCACGCCGCGCGCGACGGAAGCGCCCGCCCCACGCGCCGCGATCGCACCTGTGGCCACCGCACCCTGGGCCACGGCATAGACCGCGCCATCGGCGCCGAGCAGAGGTGTGACCAGCAGCGTGCCACCGGTGAGGTTGGAGGCATCGCCCAACGAGGAGACGGCGACATCAATCCGGCTGCCCGGCTGGGCGAAGGCGGGGAGGTTGGCCGTCACCATCACGGCGGCGATGTTGCGCGTATCCAGCCGCGCCTCATTGTCACGCGTGTTGACGCCCAGCCGCTCCAGCATCCCGACGAGGGACTGGCGGGTGAAGATGGCCGTACGCAGCCGGTCCCCCGTGCCGGGCAGCCCGACGACGAGGCCGTAGCCGACCAGCTGGTTGTCGCGCACGCCTTCGACATCGGCGATGTCCTTGATGCGCACGGGCTGGGCGGCCAGCAGGGCAGGCCAGAGGACCAGCCCAAGCCCGAGCAGGATCATCGGGAACTTCATCAAACCGAAAGAATTTGCGCTCACTGTCTTTGCCACTCCGCGCTGCCGCCGTCACGATTTCGCCCTGCTGGTGTTTTGGTCTTCCGCAATCCGCATTGCGCAATCCGCGTGCCAGTTCAGGCGGGCGATTTTCCGGCCCAGGGCGGGTTTCAGGGGGCAGGACTTGCCGGGACAGGGGCGGGCTTGCCGCCTGGTGACACGAGGCGCCGGCAGAAAACGCCGCTGCCAGGAAAGGGTGAAAGATGCTGCCACCGATCCGGGGTTCCCAGGCCCCAGCACGCGATCAGATCCGCCGCCGTCCGGCCTCCGGCGGGTTCACCCTGCCCGAGGCGGCACCCCGGGCGGCTTCGGCGGCCGGGTCCGTCCAGGGCTCCTTCGGCATGCTCGGCCTGCAGGAGGGATGGAGTCCGGCCGAGCGTGATGCGGCGGCCCGGCGCCGGGGGGCGGCCGTGCTGCGGGAACTGGCGGGGCTGCAATTGGCATTGCTCGACGGCGGCATTGATTCGGCCCGGCTTTCCCGACTCGCCATGCTCGCCGAGGGCGAGGCCGGGGCCGACCCTGCGCTGCGCGAGATCACCGACGCGATTTCGCTACGGGCGCGCATCGAACTCGCCCGCCGCGGCGGGTAAGGCCGAGGACAATCGCGTTAAATCATTTCAGGACCATGCACTTGGCGTGATTCACCCCTTGGCGAGCGCCGCGCATTTGCCTATGGTCCGGCCGCCCCGGGATTGCTTCTGGCGTCGGGCCGGAAGCGCCACGAGGGGAGGTACAGGCTCATGGTCGTCACCCTGCCGTCCGATTATCGTCCATCAGAAGACGAAGAGTTCATGAATGCCCTGCAGCAGGAATACTTCCGTCAGAAGCTGCTGCGCTGGCGCCATGAATTGCTGCGTGAGGCTGGTGCCACGCTGAATTCGCTCTCCGCCGGGGGCATCACCGAAGCCGATCTGACCGACCGCGCCAGCGTCGAGACCGATCGCGCCCTGGAGCTTCGCACCCGGGACCGCGCCCGCAAGCTGATCAGCAAGATTGATCAGGCCATCGAGCGGATCGCCCAGGGCACCTATGGCTATTGCGAGGAAACCTTCGAGCCGATCGGCCTGCGTCGCCTCGAAGCCCGCCCCATCGCCACCATGTCCATCGAGGCGCAGGAGCGTCACGAGCGGATGGAAAAAGTCCACCGCGACGACTGACCTCCTCAGGGAGGCATCTGCGGATCGGCCAGTGGTTCCCCCCAATCGGGCGGGGAATCACGGAGGTTCGGCCATCCCTCAGCCACGCCTTCGGGTGACGGCAGAATGAGCCCCGCGTCATTTTCGGCGACACGGCCGATGCGGGGCGCAACCGGCCAGAAGGCCAGCAATCCATCATCGGCCGGCCGCAGCAAGGCGGGCAGGGCTTCTTCCGTGGCGTGTGTTTCGCCCAGCCAGGCGGGCCAATCCTCCGGGGGCAGGATCACCGGCATGCGCGGGTGCAGCTGGGCCTGCCGCCCGGCGGCGGCGCAGGTGATCACGCTGTAGCTGCGCAGCCAGGTGCCATCGGGCTGGCGCCAGCCTTCCCATAATCCCGCGACCGCCATCGGGGCGCCGCTGCGCAAGGCGACCGCAAAGGGCTGCTTCGGGGTGGCGTTCTGCGCCCATTCGAAAAATCCATCCATCGGCACCAGGCAGCGGCGCTTGCGGAAGGCGTCACGGAAGCTGGGCTTTTCCAGCAATGTCTCGGCGCGGGCATTGATCAGCCGTGCCGCACCTGTCGCGTCCCGGGCCCAATGCGGGACCAGGCCCCAGCGCAGCACATCCAGATGGCGGGTGCCGGTTTGCGGGTTTCGTCGCAACACGAGTCCTGGCTGGGTGGGTGCGATGTTCCAGGAGGGCGGGTGATTCGGCGTGGGCGGGCTTGCGTCGAAATACCGGACCAGCCCGGCCGGATCGCGCTGCAGGAAATAGCGCCCGCACATGGCGGCGCGTCAGCGGGCCTGGTTCAACCAGATCTCGGCCGTGGCCTCCAGGCGGCGGGCGGCGGCATGGCTCTTGGCCACATCCTGCTGCGTGGCGGCCAGCGTGCCGCGATAATTCTGCACGCTGCTTTCCAGCCCGGCGACGGCCCCGCCGAGTGCGGCGAGGTTGGTGCGGAATTCGGTGAAAGCGAGCTTCTGTTCGGTCAGCGCGTCATCCAGGCAGCGCAGGGCGGCGCGCAGGCGGTCTTCGGGCTTGTGCGGGAAGGGCAGGATTTCGGCCATCACGGTCTCCACAGGGATTGTGTTAACAATTTTATAACACATCTCCTATTTTAAGACAAGATTTACTTCTTTCCCGCATGCAGCCCAGGATGATCCGACCGAGGCCGGAAACAATTCCAGGTTGTGTAGCGACTTACCCGGTGATCGGCGCCATCAGGCAAAGTGCCGCGGCAATCGAGAGCACCCAGCGCAGCACGAGATAATCGGCAGGCACCAGGCCACGGCCATGGGCCCATTGCTCCATTCCGGCGGTGCCGAGTATCGCCAGCGCCAGGATGGTCAGCCCGAAGACGTCGGGCAGCAGCAATGCAACCCAGCCGAGCAGGGCGGGCACGATGCCCAGGGTCAGCCGCGCTGGCCCCATCGCAGCTTCCTCAACCGGGGCGCGCAGCGCGAGGCCCCAATGCACGGCCCCCAGGAAGCTGAGGATCACCGCGCCATAGGCGATCAGCGCCCCTTCCGCGAAGCCTTGCCACGGGTCTGGTGCGGCGAAAAACGCCAGCGCGCTGCCGGCGAAGGGAAGAAGCCCGGCCAGGCCCAGCAGCCAGGCGGTGCGGCGTGTCGTCGTGTCCATCGGCGCAGAACAACCCCATCGCGCGCGCCGCGCAAGTGATTCATGGCGCTGGTGATTTCAGTGGGGCGGTTTCTGCTCTACACGCTGCGCCATGGGTGTCAGCCTTGAAATCATCTTTGTTCTGCTCCTCACGCTGCTCAACGGCATCTTCGCCATGAGCGAGCTGGCGGTCGTCTCCTCGCGCAAGGGGCGGCTGCTGGCGATGGAGCGGCAGGGCAGCCTGGGTGCTGCCGCCGCACTTGCCCTGCAGGAGGACCCCCAGCGCTTTCTGCCGACGGTGCAGGTGGGCATCACCCTGGTGGGCATCCTGGCCGGCGTGTTCGGCGGTGCCGCCATCGCGGGGCCCTTTGGCGACTGGCTGGAAACCTACCCCTTCATGGTCAATCTGGGGCATGAGCTGGCCTTCTTCTTCGTCGTCATGACCATCACCTACCTGAATCTGATCCTGGGCGAGCTGGTTCCCAAGCAATTGGCGCTGCGCAACCCGGAGAAGGTGGCTTCCGCCCTCGCCTTGCCACTGACCGCCCTGGCCCGCGTCACGGGGCCCTTCATCTGGTTCCTCTCGCAATCCTCAGCACTGATCCTGCGCCTCTTTGGCGCCTATCAGCCGACCGACCAGAGCGTGACCGAGGAGGAGGTGAAGGCCGTGGTGGCCGAGGGCGCCCAGGCCGGCGCGCTGGACCACAATGAACGCCAGATGATCGAGCGCGTGCTGCGCCTGGCGGACCGCCCGGTGCGCGCCCTGATGACGCCGCGCCCCGAGGTCGGCTGGCTCGACCGCAACGCGTCGCCCGCCGATATCGCCGCCGCCATCCGGGCTGAGCCGCTGACGCGCTTCGTCGTCGCCGAGGGGCGGGTGGATAATGTGCTGGGCGTGGTCGCCGCCAAGGATCTGCTGGACCAGATGCTGGAGGGCGCTCCGCTGGATCTCGGCCGCGCCTTGCGCCAGCCCATCGTCATGCCGGACAGCCTTTCGGCGCTGGATGCGCTGGAGCGGCTGCGCACCGATGCGCTGGGCCTGGCCCTGGTGCTCGACGAATATGGCAGCTTCGAAGGCATCGTCACCGCGTCCGACCTGCTGGAAGCGATCGTGGGCGAGCTTGGCCCCGCGCCGGAATCGGGGAAGCCCTCCGCCGTGCAGCGCTATGACGGTTCGCTCCTGCTGGATGGGATGATGGCGCTGGATGAACTGCGCGAGCGGCTGGACGCCTTCGAACTGCCGCCGCAATCGGGCGCCTATCACACGGTGGCGGGGCTGATGCTGGCCCTGCTGCAGCGCATCCCGCGGGAGGGCGACCGCATCGCCCATGCCGGCTGGCGCTTCGAGATTCTCGACATGGATGGCCGCCGCGTGGACAAGGTGCTGGCGGTGCGTGAGGAAACCACCCCGCCGGCGGCTCAGTCCTTGGGCGGCACGAAGATATAGCCCACGCCGCGGACCGAGCGGATGGCCTCGGGCTTGGCGGGGTCCGCCTCCACCTTGCGGCGCAGGCGCATGATGCGGTTGTCAATCGCGCGGTCAAACACCTCGGCCTCGCGGTGGGCCGCCGTCTCCAGCAGCCATTCGCGGCTGAGCGGGCGATTGGGGTGCTTGACCAGCAGATGCAGCAGATCGAATTCGCTGGCCGAGAGCACATCCTCGGACCCATCGGCCAGGATCAGCACGCGGCGCTCCAGATCGAGTCGGGCGGTGCCCACGCGCATTTCGGTCAGCAGGGCGGGGGGCGGCGGGGCCTCGGCCGCGCGGCGCAGCAGGGCCTTGATGCGGGCGAGCAATTCGCGCGCCTCGAAGGGCTTGGTCACATAGTCATCGGCGCCCGATTCGAGGCCGACCACGCGGTCCACCGTATCGCCAGCGGCCGTCAGCATGATGATGCCCATGCGTGAGGAGCGCGCGCGCGCCCAGCGGGCCAGGGCGAAGCCATCCTCGGCCTCATTCAGATGGACATCGAACAGGGCGAGGTCCGGCAGGGCCTGGGCGTGCTCGCGCTTGAATTCCGCGCCAGAGGCGAAGGTGGTGGGGCGCAGGCCGTGCTGCGCCAGGTATTCGCTGACGATCCGCCGCTGCAGCGGATCATCCTCGACCAGGGCGATTCGCGTGGGGCCGCTCATCGCCGGATGGTCTCACATGATGAATGTGTTTCGCCCATGCATCATTGGAGGCGCATTGCGGGCGGAAAGGCAAGTCTGGGGCGGGCTACTGCTCGCCATCCGCTTCGGGGTGGCGCAAATGCCACAGGCGCTCATGCGCTGCGACCAGCGTCTCGATGTTGCGGCGGCGGTTGATGTCCGGTGAGACGGGGCGGCGGGTCAGCATCATTTCCAGCACCCGCAGCAATTGCTCGGCCACTTCGAAATCCGCCTGGTCGCATGCCTGATGGAAGGCCACCAAAATCTTGTCCGAAAGGCGACGGCCCTGTCGGGGCGCTGCACCGGCCCGCGAGGCATCATCGAGGCCTTCGCTCCGGTCATCGTCGTCCGCCATGAAAACACTCCCCTCGGCGGTCACGTAGCGGATCGCCATGCCAATTCCGGATTTATGCGCCGAATCAGGGGCGCTCGCCAAGAGTTACAAACCGGTGTTTCGCGCGGCGCGCAACTGGGCCGTGACGGCGGCGGCGATGGCCTCGGGGCTGGTCTCGGGGCGGAACAGCGCGCGCACCTTCGCGTCAGGCCCCACAAGGTAGATGAAACTGGAGTGGTCCATCAGGTAATCCGTCATCTCCGGCCGCTGGACCCGGGCGAAATAGACCCGGTAGCGCCGCGCGGCCGCCGCGATCTGCTCGGGCGTGCCGGTCAGCCCCAGCATGCGGGGATGAAAGCGGGAGACGTAATCGGCCAGTTGGGCCGGCGTGTCGCGCTGCGGGTCAATGGTGATGAGAATGGGCGTCACCGATTCGCCCGCGGGCCCCATGGCATCCAGCGCCGAGGCGATGGTGCCGAGCTCGGTCGGGCAGATATCGGGGCAATAGGTGAAGCCGAAATAGACCAGCAGCCAGCGCCCGGCGAAATCCCGCTCGGTGACGGCCTGGCCTGCCTGGTTGGTGAGTTCGAAGGGGCCGCCCAGGGACATGCCGGCGGGCAATTGCATGCCCCCGCCGGCCGCGCTGGGGGCCGCCATCTCCTGCCCGAAGACGCTGGCGAGGCGATTGGCAAAGGCCTCACCCACACTTTCTCCTGGTGATTTGCTGACCCAGGCATAGGCCCAGATGCCAGCGACCAGGGTCAGCAGGAGAAGGCTGGATAGTCGGATGATGCGGAGCATGGCGGGGAGTTACCCCCGCCACGCCGCCGCTTCAATGGCGCGCGTCGAGCTCGATCTCACCTTCGGGCTGGGCAGAGGTGAAGGTGCCGCCGGCGAAGGCATCTTCCCACGAGCCTTCCGTCGAGGCCTTGGAGTATTCGGTCGCGCGGTTTTCGAAGAAATTCGTGTGCTCGATGGCGTTCAGCATCTCATCCAGCCAGGGCAGGGGGTTCTTGTCCGTGTGGTAGAGCGGCTCAAGCCCCAGCTGCTGCAGGCGGCGGTCCGCGATGAAGCGGATATAGAGCTTCACATCCTCCGCACTCAGGCCTTCCACGCCGCCAAGCTCGAAGGCGAGGTCAATGAAGGCGTCCTCGTGATCCACGATGGTGGCGCAGATCAGATAGAGGTCGCGGCGCAGCTCCTCATTCCAGATCTCGGGGTTTTCCTGCACGAAGGTGCGGAAGAGGCGGATCACGCTGAGGCAATGCAGCGTCTCATCCCGGACGGACCAGGAAACGATCTGGCCCATACCCTTCATCTTGTTGAAGCGCGGGAAGTTCATGAGAATCGCGAAGGAGGCGAAGAGCTGCAAACCCTCGGTGAAGGCGCCGAAAGCGGCCAGCGTCTTGGCGATCTCGGTCTTGTTGTCCACCGAGAAGGCATGCATGTAGTCGTACTTGTCCTTCATCTCCTTGTACTTAAGGAAGGCGGTGTACTCGTTTTCCGGCATGCCGATGGTATCCAGCAGGTGGCTATAGGCCGCAATGTGGATCGTCTCGGTGTTGCTGAAGGCCGACATCATCATCAGGACTTCGGTCGGCTTGAAGACCTGGGAATACTGCTTCATGTAGCAGTTATTCACTTCGACATCCGCCTGGGTGAAGAAGCGGAAAATCTGCGTGAGCAGGTTCTTCTCGCTGGCGGAGAGGTTCTTCTGCCAATCCTTCACGTCATCGGCGAGCGGAACCTCCTCCGGCAGCCAATGGATGCGCTGCTGCTGCAACCAGGCCTCATACGCCCAGGGGTAGCGGAAGGGCTTGTAGACCGGGTTTGAGGTCAAGAGATCGAACTTCACGGGAAGCTCGTCGATGGAAATGCCGTCGGCCATGTATCAGGATCCCTGAATGTTAGAACTCAGGGGCTCTGCCCCTGAAACCCCGGCAGGAAACTCGTTTCCTGCACCTTCGTTTGATTTAAGGCATGCCTGAAAACGGCAAGGGGGCACCGAAAGATTATTCAAATATACAAATGAAGGTGCAGGAAACTAAGTTTCCTGCCGGGGTCCAGGGGCAGAGCTCCTGGTCACTGACACGCCAAACACTCTTCATAATTCGTCGAAGCCGGCGCCGGCGTCTCCAGCGGCAGCACCGCGTCATCCTTGTGCCGCGTCATCACGTCGCTTTGCCCCACCACCTTTTCGCTCACCGTATCGGCGCGCTGGATGGACAGGCTGCGGCAGTAGTAGAGCGACTTCACGCCCTTCTTCCACGCCATCATGTGGATCTGGTGCAGGTCCCGCTTATGGACATTGGCCGGCAGGAAGACGTTCAGCGATTGCGCCTGGCAGATGAAGGGCGTGCGGTCCGCGGCATGTTCGATCACCCAGCGCTGATCAAGCTCGAAGGCGGTCTTGAACACCGCTTTCTCTTGCTCGCTCAGGAAGTCCAGATGCTGGACCGAGCCCTTGCTGACGGTGATCGTCGTCCAGGTATCGGCATCGTCGCGGCCGTGCTTGGCCAGCACCTTCTTGAGGTACGGGTTGCGCACGATATAGGAGCCCGAGAGCGTCTTGTGGTTGTACACATTGGCCGCGATCGGCTCGATGCCGGGCGAGGCGCCGCCGCAGATGATGGAGATGGACGCCGTCGGCGCGATCGCCATCTTGTTCGAGAAGCGCTCCATGAAGCCGTATTCGGCGGCATCCGGGCAGGGGCCGCGCTCCTCGGCCAGGAGGCGCGAGGCGTTGTCCGCCTGGGTGCGGATGTGGCGGAACATCTTCTTGTTCCAGACCTTCGCCACCACGCTCTCGAAGGGCACGTTCAGCCCCTGGAGGAAGCTGTGGAAGCCCATCACGCCGAGGCCGACCGAGCGCTCGCGCATCGCGGCATAGCGCGCCTTGGACATGCTGTCGGGTGCGGTATCAATGAAGTTCTGCAGCACATTGTCCAGGAAGCGCATCACATCGGTGATGAAGAGCGGGTCGTCCTTCCACTCCATCCAGGTCTCGAGGTTCAGCGAGGAGAGGCAGCACACGGCGGTGCGCTGCTGGCCATGCTGGTCAATCCCGGTCGGCAGGGTGATTTCGGAGCAGAGGTTGGAGGTCTTCACCTCCAGCCCGGCCAGCTTGTGATGCTCGGGCCGCGCATTGTTCACATGGTCGGAGAAGATGAAATACGGCTCGCCCGTCTCGATGCGGGCGGTCAGCATGCGGATCCACAACGAGCGGGCCGAGATGGTGCGCACGATGGCGCCATCCTTGGGCGAGGTCAGCGCCCAGGCCTCATCGGCTTCCACGGCGCGCATGAACTTGTCCGACAGCAGGATGCCGTGGTGCAGGTTCAGCGCCTTGCGGTTCGGATCCCCCCCGGTCGGCCGGCGGATTTCAATGAATTCCTCGATCTCCGGGTGGGAGACGGGCAGATAGACGGCGGCCGAACCGCGCCGCAGCGAGCCCTGGGAAATGGCCAGCGTCAGGCTGTCCATCACGCGGATGAAGGGCACGATGCCCGAGGTCTTGCCATTCTGGCCGACCTTCTCGCCGAGCGAACGAAGATTCCCCCAATAGGAGCCGATGCCACCGCCCTTGGACGCGAGCCAGACATTCTCGTTCCAGAGGTCCACGATGGAGTCGAGGCTGTCATTCGCCTCATTCAGGAAGCAGGAGATCGGCAGCCCGCGTGTCGTACCCCCGTTCGACAGTACGGGCGTCGCCGGCATGAACCAGAGCTTGCTGATATAATCATACAGGCGCTGCGAATGGGCGGCATCATCGCCATAGGCGGAAGCCACCCGGGCGAAGAGGTCCTGATAGCTCTCGCCAGGCAGAAGGTAGCGGTCATCCAGGGTGGCGCGACCGAAGTCGGTCAGCATGGCATCGCGGCTGCGATCCATCTGAACCTGGAAATGTCCTTGAAGCTGAACGGCATCGAACACGGTACTTCCCCCTCAAATCCCCGGTGACGGAATATGCCCGAAACGCGTCCCCACAGCAACTACATATAGATGGCCGAACCACGATTTACACCAGATGCGGTAGGTTTCGGCCCTATTCACCCTTTGCGCAAAAGGCTTGTAACTCCGCCGATGTTCGCTGTTCGTTCATATCGGAAGAGGGGGCTCCAGCGCAAGGGAACTGTGTCATGCCAGCCACAGGAAGGTGGGGGAAGCGCAGATCGCGCCGGGGCCAAAACTATCCCCCGAATCCACAGGCTGGGCCCCCGGGCTCCGGCGACTCGCCCATGGCAGGGGTGGCGCAATCGCCCGCCCCCGCCCGCAGCCATCAGATCGGGCTGATCACGCCGAAGGCCATGCCGGGCACGGCCAGGCGGCCGGCCCGCCCCTCACTCCAGGGGCTGCAAGCCGCACCAATCGGCGATGAAGCAGGCCATGGCGAGCGTGGTGGTCTTGAGGTGTTCGAGGTTGGTGCGCTCGTCAAAGCCGTGGTTGTTCTCGCCCTTCGGGCCGTAGCAGAGGGCGGGCATGTCGAAATAGAGGCCGTAGAAGCGCGTATCATTCACCGCGGTGGTGATGCGGGCGGGCATTTCGCCGCCAAAGGCCGCGCGATGGGCCTCGCCCAGGATCTGCTCCGCCTCGCTGCCCGGCTCCAGCACGAAGCCATCGGCCAGGAAGCCGTGCCATTGCACCTCGGGCGGATTGTTGGAGAGAAAGAGGTCGCTGCGCGCCGCCGCCGCCACGGCCTGTTCCACCGCGCGCTGGCATTCGGCCACATCCTGGCCGGGCAGCAGGCCGATGCGGCAATCCACCTCGCACCAGGCGGGGGTGGAGCTGGCCCAGTCGCCACCCTTGATGATGCCGGGGTTGAATTTGATCGGGTCCTGGATCTGGGCATACCAGGGGTGGGTTTTCGCCACCTCGTTCAAGGCCTTGGTATGCTCCTGGAGGGCCAGGATCAGGTGATAGGCGCTCATGATGGCATTGCTGCCCGATTGCGCCACGGCGACATGGACGGGCACGCCGCGCACCTTCAGGCGGAACCACATCGTGCCCGTATGGGCGCGGGTGATGGTGCCGCCGGTCGGCTCGGGGATCAGGCAGGCATCGGCACGATAGCCGCGCAGCAGGGTGGCCAGCGCGCCGTTGCCGGTGCTCTCCTCCTCGGTCACGGTCTGCAGATGGACATCGGCGCCGGGGGTGTAGCCCGCCGTGCGCAAGGCTTCCATGGCAAAGCACATGGCCGCGACGCCGGCCTTCATGTCATTGGCGCCGCGCCCGTAGAGCCAGCCATCCTTCACTGTGCCGCCATAGGGGGGGAAGCTCCACATCTCGGCCGGGCCTTCGGGCACCACGTCGATATGGCCCTGGATGATCAGGCTGCGGCCGGAAGGGGCGGCGCTGCGCCGGGAGGCCACCACCTGCCAGGAGCCGGCGGGGTCCACATCCACCATGGGGCTGGCCTTGGGGTGCTCGGCCAGCGGGACATCGGCCAGCGAGAAGCGGTCCACGCTATAACCGCGCGCATTGAACCAGCGGGCCATGTGGTCCTGCAGCGGCGCCTCCCTGCCGCGCAGCGAGGGATGGCGCACGATATCCGCGAGGAAGCGCACCTGTTCATCGAAGCCACGTTCGACGGCTTCGGTCAGCTGGGCGAGAGTGGTTTTGTCGGGCATGGCTTGAACCTCGGATGCATCACTCCGCGGGCGAGGCCAGCAAAGCGTTGGTGTACCAGATTGGGCTTGCATCATAACGCACGCGGGCGCGCTGCGCTGCCCAACTGACACGGAGATAATGCACGGGAATCACGCCGAGATCATCCGTGGCGGCCCGCATCGCCTGTGCGGTGAGCAGATTGCGCCGCTCGGCGTTCATGGTGCGCAGCGCCTCGATCAGCGGTACATCCACCGCCGGGTTGGAATAATGCTGGCGGTTGAAGGGGCCGACACCGCTCACCGGATCGCGCGTGGTCACCACCTGGCGGAGCATGTTGGCGGCGGTCGAGGTGGTGAAGGTGGTCATGAACATGCCGAATTCGCGGGCCGTGGCGCGGGTGAAGAAATTGGCCGGCGGCAGCACCTCCACCCGAGTTTCGATGCCGATGCGCGTAAGCCCCTGCGCGATGGCCTGGAGAATGTCCGCGTCACTCGGGATGAAGCCGTTGGGGCCATGGATGGTCATGCGGAACCCCTCCGGATAGCCCGCCTCGGCCATCAGGGCGCGGGCGCGGACGAGGTCGGTCGGGATGGGCGGCAGGCCTGGCGCGCGGTCGGGCAGGGAGGGCGCGGCGAATTGCTCGGCGGCGCGCCCCTGGCCCACCAGCAGCCGCGTCACGATCGCCTCGCGCGGGATGGAGAGCGAGATGGCCTGGCGCACGCGCAGATCGCGCAGCGGGTTGCGGGGCAGGGGATTGCCCTGCTTGTCGGTGATGAAGGGCGCCTGGTCCCGCACCGTATCGGGCATGAGGTAGGAGGTGGTGATGCTGTCCGTCGTGAAGACGGCCAGGCGCGGATCATTCGACAGGCGCTGCACATCCTGCACCGGCACGGCGTCAATCAGATCCACATCGCCGGCCAGGAGGGCGGCGACGCGCGCGCCGTTATTGGTCATGTAGCGGGTGATCACGCGGTCCCACGGCGGGCGGGGGCCCCAGAAATCCGGGTTGCGGGTGAATTCATGCCGCTCGCCCTGGGCATAGCTGACATGGCGATAGGCGCCGGTGCCGATCAGCGCGCGGCCCTGGTTGAAATCGCCCAGCGTCGCATTCGCATGGATGCGGCGGGAGAGCATGAAGATCGCGGTGATGTCGCGGTCGAAGAAGGGTGTCGGCTCGCGCGTGATGAAGCGCACGGTGCGCGCATCCACGATCTGCACCTCGGCCACGGTGCGGACCATCGGCGTGAAGGGGCCGGGCGAATTGGGCACCTGCGGCACGCGCGCGAAGGAGAAGGCGACATCCTCCGCCTCGAAGGGCGTGCCGTCATGGAAGCGCACGCCTTCACGCAGGCGGAATTCCCAGGTGAGGTCATCCACATTGCGCCAGCTTTCGGCCAGCACGGGGAAGATGCGGCTTTGCGTGTCCAGATCAATCAGCGGGTTGAAGATCTGCCGCAGCTGCGCGTTGTTGTTGTTGGAGGAATGGTAATGCGGGTCCAGCCCCGTGGGGATGCCGGCCATGCCCACGGTGAGCGTGCGCTGCGCCTTGGCGCCCCCCGGGGCGGGCAAGGCGGCCGCAAGCAGGGCGGTGGCCAGCAGGGCGGGACGCAGCATGGGGCTCTCCTCGGGATGAAGCGATGTTCATCTTCCGGCCCGGGAGGCCAGCGTCAAGCTCTACCGTACGGGTTTGCGGTAGAAGGCCATGGGGATGGCGATGGCCAGCACCAGCGCACCCAGCAGGATATAGGGAATATTGCGGATGGATTCCGGCGCGCCGAATTTCTCGATGAAGATCGAGATGATGAGCCCGATGCCGATGATGCCAAAGGCCAGGAATTTGCCGCGGCCTGAAACCTCTTTGCGCATGGGCGCCTGACTGTCCTGCATGTTTGCGTGTCTCCTCGAAGCAGGAGGCCAGCCTATCGTGGCGCCGCGGGCGCGCCAACCATGGCGTGTTACCGGATGGGGGGCGCGTAGTGCAGCCCGCCTCGCGTCCAGATGTCGTTCAGGCCGCGCGGGATGCCCAGGGGGGCGATGTTGCGCTCGAAGATATCGCCGTAATTGCCGACATCGCGGATGATGCGCATCGCCCATTCATTGTCCACGCCGAGCGCCCGGCCCAGATCGCCCGTGCGGCCCAGCAGGCGCTGCACATCGGGATTGGTGGATTGCGCGAAGCTGGCGAGATTGGCCTGGCTGATGCCGAGCTCCTCGGCGTTGATCATGGCAAACAGCGTCCATCGCACCAGGTCGAACCATTTCCAGTCGCCCTTGCGCACCACGGGGCCCAGCGGCTCGCGGCTGATGCGCTCGGGCAGCACCATGTAGCGTTCGGCATTGGCGCCCTGGGCGTGGCGGAAGGTGGCCAGGGCGGTCGCGTCATTGGTGTAGGCATCGCAGCGGCCGGCCAGGAAGGCCGCGCGGATTTCCTCGATGCCCTCGATCACCACCGGCTGGAAGCGCATGCGGTTGGTGCGGAAATAGTCGGTGAGGTTGAGTTCCGTCGTCGTGCCGGGGGCCACGCAGATGGTGGCGCCCTCCAGCTGCCGGGCGGAGGTGATGCCGGAGTCGCGCTTCACGATGAAGCCCTGGCCGTCATAGAAATTGATGCCGGCGAAAGCGAGGCCGAGCGACGCCTCGCGCCCCAGTGTCCAGGTCGTGTTGCGCACCAGCAGATCAAGCTCGCCCGATTGCAGCATGGGGAAGCGCTGCACGGCGGTATTGGGCACGAAGCGGACCTTCTCCGCATCGCCGAGCACCACGGCGGCGACGGCCCGGCAGATATCGGCATCCATGCCGCGCATGATCCCGCGGCTATCGGGATTGGCGAAGCCGACCGAATTCACCGTCACCCCGCAAATGAGATGCCCGCGTGCGCGGATCACGGCGATGGTGTCCGGGGCCGGCTGCGCCTGCGCCAGGCTGGCCAGACATGCGGCGCCGGCGACGAGGGCTGCGAGGAATTTCACGGGGCGGCTCTCCGGAAGGGGTGTGGCGCAAGGCTAGCGGGGAAGCGGCGGATCGCGCGGTTACGACCGCTTCATGCGTAAATCAGCCCAGCGCCTTGGCGTAGCTCTCCGGGCTGAACCCCACGAGGCGGCGCGGGCCGAGATCGAGCACCGGGCGCTTGATCATGGAGGGTTGCGCCAGCATCAGCGCGATGGCGCGCGCTTCGGTCAGCCCCTGCTTTTCGGCCTCGGGCAGTTTGCGGAAGGTCGTGCCGGCGCGGTTCAGCAGCACCTCCCAGCCCAGCTCCGCCACCCAGGCGCTGAGGGTTGCGGGCGCGATGCCTTGGGTCTTGTAGTCATGGAAGACGTAGGCGAGGCCCTTCGCATCCAGCCAGGCGCGCGCCTTCTTCATCGTGTCGCAATTCTTGATGCCGTGGAGGGTGAGGGGCATGGTCCGTCCGATCGCGTCAGGGGTTCTGCAGGACCTTGAGTGCCGCGAGGCGGCCCGAGAGGGCGGCCATGGGCACACCGGCACCCGGATGCGCGCTGCCGCTCGCCACCAGCAGGCCCGGCAGCTTGGTTTGCGTGCCGGGCCGCGCGAAGGTGGCCGACCAGCCGTGCACCGCCTGGCCGTAGAGCGCCCCGCCCGTGGCCGGGAACAGCGCGTCAAAGCCGGTTGGCGTGGTGAGGATTTCGGCCTCGGCGTTGCGCGCGATGCTGAGGCCGCTGCGCGCCAGGAGGGCGAAGGTGGCGGCTTCGGCCTCGGCCAGGGCGGAGGCGGGCAGGGGGCGGTAATCGCCCCGGGCCGGCGCATTGATCAGGCAGAGCAGGCGCTCTGGCCCATCCAGCGCCGTGTCGTCATCGCCGCGATCCTGCGCGCAGACATAGACGGTGGGCGTGCTGGGCAGCCGGCCCTGCTGCGTGAGTTCATCGAATTCACGCGCGTAATCCTTGGAGAAGAAGACATTGTGCCGCACCAGCGGAAACCCCTCCGTCCGCGCATGCATCGCCCAGGTAACGGCGGAGAGCGAGCGGCGCGCCCGCGGCATGGCGGCCACGGCACCCGCTGCAGCCGCACCGAAGCGGCCGGCGCCCAGCGCCGCCACATCGCCATTGGAGATGATGCAGCCGGCCTCGAACACCTCGCCATCGGCCAGGCGAACCCCGGCGGCGCGGCCGTTCCTTACCAGGATTTCCGTCACATCGGCCTGGTAGCGGAAGCGCGCACCCTTGGCCGTGGCCAAGGCCTCGAAGGCGCGGGCCACACGATGCATGCCGCCTTCGACCAGCCAGACCCCTTCCTGCTCGACATGGGCGATGAGCATGAGTGTTGCGGGTGCCAGGAAGGGCGAGGAGCCGACATAGGTGGCATAGCGGCCGAAGAGCTGGCGCAGCCTTGGGTCCTGGAAATGCTCGCCCAGCGCGTTCCACAGCGTGGTGAAGGGCGAGGTGGCCAGCAGCCTGCCCATGCCCCCCAGCCCCGCGCGCCCGACCAGCGCCATGGGTGAAGGCCGGGAATCCCGGATGAAGGGCGCCTCCAGCGCGGCGAAGGTCTTTTTCGCGCGTGCGACGAAAGCGAGGTAGCCCCGCGCCTCGGCCGGGCCGGCAAAGGCGCCGATGGCATCGGCTGAACGCTGGATATCGGCGAAAAGATCGAGCCGACGGGGCGCGCCATCCCAGGCGTGGCGGGCCAGGACCTCGACGGGCTGCAAGGTCAGGTGCTCGGCCAGGCTTGTGCCGCAGGCGGCGAAAATCTCGTCAAACACCCAGCGCATGGTGAAGACGGTGGGGCCGCCATCAATCCGCGCATCGCCGATGGCCAGATGGCGCATCTTGCCGCCGGGTGCGGCCTGGCGCTCCAGCACGGTCACGTCACAGCCGCGCGCGGCCAGCATCGCGGCCGCGGTAAGGCCGGCGATGCCCGCCCCGATGATCAGGACGCGCTTCGTCATGCGGTCACGCCGGGGGCGTGCCGGGCAAAGCCTGGCAGGGCCGGGCGACATGGGGAGCGCGCATCAGGCAAGACCATGCCGAAGGCGTGCTTCAGGCGAACACATCCGCGGGCGAATCCACCAGCATTTCCTCGCCCAGTTCCCGCCCGACGCGCTCGGCATCGCAGGCATCGCCCGTGATGGTCCGGCGCAGAACGAAGCTGCCATCGGCACGGGCGATCAGGCCCGTCAGGCGGATCTGCCCATCTTCCAGCAGCGTCGCATGGCCACCGATCGGCGTCCGGCAGGAGCCGTCCAGCGCGCCCAGGAAGGCGCGCTCACACAGGCTGACCGGGCGCGAGCAGGGGTCGCAGATGGCGGAGAGCAATTCATGCAGCTCCACATCATCGGCGCGGACAGTGACGCCAATGATGCCCTGGCAGGCGGCGGGCACCATGTCATCGGGGCTGATCACCACACCCGCATGATGCTCCAGCCCCAGGCGCTTCAGCCCGGCCAGCGCCAGCAGCGAGGCGTCAAATTCCCCGGTTGAGACGCGGGAGAGGCGGGTCTGCACATTGCCGCGGATCACCTCGCAGCGCAGATCGGGCCGCGCATGCAGCAGCTGCGCCTGGCGGCGGACCGAGGCGGTGCCGATCAGGGCGCCCTTCGGCAGGGCCGCGAAAGGGTCCGCATTGGCGTGATGGGCGGCGCTGGTGAAGCCGCGCGGATCGCGGAAGGCCTGGCGATGGCAGGCATCGCCGAGCACGATGGCGTCGCGCGGGTCTTCGCGGCGCAGGGTGCAGGCGAGCAGCACGCCGGGCGGCAGCTCCGTCTCCAGATCCTTCAGCGAATGCACCGCGAAATCCACGCGGCCATCCAGCAGCGCTTCATGGATTTCCTTGGCAAACAGGCCCTTGCCGCCGATCTCGGCCAGGCGGCGGTCCTGCACGCGGTCCCCCGCGGTGCTGATCTCATGCTCCTCGAAGGCTTCGACCTCGCGCAGCAGCGGGCAGACCGCGCGGATCAGGTCGAGGAAATGCCGCGTCTGATACAGCGCGAGCGGCGAGCCGCGCGTGCCGACCTTCATGGGCAGGGTGGGGCCATGATGGCGCTTGGCGCGGGCCCGGGCGTGGTGGGGGTGAGCGAGGTCCATTATGCGCGCGCCAGGCCGAGGAGGTGGGCCATGTCCTTGAAGAAGATCTTGACGTGCGCCAGTGGGTCCTTCCGGACCAATTCCTTGTTCATGTAGGATTCCCACGTCAGGCGCTGGACATCCTTGTCCATGCACATCTTCACAAAGCGCTCCCGCACCCAGTCATTGCGGTACCAAAAGAACTGCATGATCCCGAGGACCATGAAGACCTTGCCGTGATCCTTCATGAAGCGCTTGCGCGCGCTCTTGAGGGCGGCGGGGTCCTGGGTGGCCAGGGCGATCTGCACCGCCTCGGCCGCCAGGCGCCCGCCCAGCATGGCGTAGTAGATGCCCTCGCCAGAGGCAGGGGCGACCACGCCGGCGCTGTCACCGGCGAGGACGACATCTCGGCCGTTATCCCACTTCTTCAAGGGTTTCATGGGAATGGGCGCGCCCTCGCGGCGCAGCGTCTCCACATGGGCCAGGCCGTTCTCCTCACGCACGGCCGCCGTGGCGCCGCGCAGCGAAAAGCCCTTCCTGGCGCTGCCCGTCCCGATGCTGGCCGTATCGCCATGCGGAAAGATCCAGGCATAGAAATCGGGCGAGGTGCGGCCATCATAGATGACGTCGCAGCGCTGGCTGTCGAAGCCGGTCTCGGGGATCTTCACGATCTCGTGATAGGCGAAGACGCATTTCGGATGGCCCTGCCCGGGGATGGCCTGCAGGGCCAATTCGCTGCGCGCGCCATTGGCGATGATCACCATCTTCGCGCGGATCCGCCGCATCCCGTCCTCGCCCTTGGGCGCGTAGGTGATGACGGCGGTACCATCGGCATCGCGCTCCAGATCATGCGAGGTGCCCTTGATCCATTCGGCGCCGGCCAGGGCCGCGCGCTCGCGCAGCCACTCGTCGAATTCGCAGCGATCCACCATGCCGACATAGCCGCCATTCTCGACCGGCATATCCACGCGGCGGCGCTTGGGCGAGACGATCTGCGCATTGTTGATGCGCGCCACGATCAGGTGATCGGGGATGGCGAAATCACGGATGGCGCGGGGCGGAATGGCGCCGCCACAGGGCTTGATGCGGCCCGCACGGTCCAGCATCGCCACGCGCTTGCCCGCACGGGCCAGGTCATGCGCGGCCGTGGCGCCCGAGGGGCCCCCGCCGACCACCAGCACATCATAAGTCTCTTGGATCACGAAATGGCCTCCTTCATTGGGGACATGCGGAGATTGGGCAGCCGGGATACGGCAAGCCGGGTGGCAATCAGTGCCGAAACAACAAACAACGCGGCCTCACCGAGGAAGACCGCCGCATAGGCGTGCTCGGCGCTGCCGAGCATCCAGCGCGCCAGGTCGCAGACGACCGTCCCGCCGAAGCCGCCCAGCGCGAAGGCAATGGCCTGGGCCGCACCCCAGAGGCCCATGCGGGTGCCGGTGCGCGCGGCCCCGGCCAATTGCATCATCGAGGCGATGGCCGCTGCGGCGAAGGCGCCATTCGCGAGGCCGAGCAGCACGTAAAGTGTCTCCAGCGAGACCGCAGCCTGCAGCTCCGCCGCCATCGCCAGCGCCACCAGGGCGGCGGCGGAAGCGAGGCAGCCCATGAACATCCAGCCGCGCAGCGAGGCGAGGCGCGCGCCGAACAGGCCGGAGCCGAAGATCGCCATGATGATCATGCCGACCAGGGTGCCGCCATTCTGCATGCCGGCCAGGGCGGTGGATTGACCGATGCTGCGGCCGAACACCTCACCCGCGAAGGGCTCCAGCACCAGGTCGGCCGCGCTGTAGGCCAGCATCGAGATGAAGACGAAGATGGTGAAGCGCCGCGCCGCCGGATCAGCCCAGACTTCCCGCAGCACTGCGGAAAACTCCGGGCGCGGACCCTCATGCGCCACGGGGGCCCGCGCGCCGCGCTCCAGCCCGATCAGGGCGAGGCAGGCCAGCAGGAAGGCAAAGAGAGAGACACCGGCGGTGACGGCGATGAGCCGCATGGGCGAGAAGGGGTCCAGCAGCTTGCCGGCCACGCCCGCCGTCACGGCGAAGCCCATGATCATCATCACCCAGAGGATGGTCGCGGCCGGTGCCCGGCGCTCGGCCTCGACCATGGAGGCCAGCATGGCCAGCAGCGACGTTCCGGCCGCACCCACGCCCAGGCCCACCAGGAAGAATCCCAGCGCCGCCAGCGCCACACCCCAGCCGAGCGAAAGGCTCATCAGCGCCACCGCACTCGCGGCGGTGACGCCACCAATGGCCAGGACCGCCATGCCGCCGATGATCCAGGGCGTGCGGCGCGCCCCCATGTCGCTGCCATAACCGAGGCGCGGGCGCAGCATCTGCACGGCGTGGTGAATGGCGACCAGCACGCCCGGCAGCATCGCCGGCAGCGCGTATTCCACCACCATCACGCGGTTCAGCGTGGAGGTGGTCAGCACGATGATCGCACCCAGCGCCGTCTGCACGAGGCCCAGCCGGATGATGCTGATCCAGGACAGACCCGCCGCCGATTGCCGGGGGGCCGTGGCCTGGAGGCGTGAATGGGCGGCGCCGAGGGCGTTCATGCCATCCCCCGCACCGCGATGGCGGATGCCAGCATGCCCAGCACATACATGCCGATGCCGGTTGCATTGTACCAGGGCGCCAGCTTCTTCGGGTCCCGCAGCATCTTCACCATGGCGGCGACCTGGCCGCCCAGAAGGGCGACGATGACCAGCGCGTAGATCGGCTCGCCCCACACGAAGAGCAGGCCGATCACCGCCACCTGCGGGATCGCCATGACCCAGCAGGCCACCAGCGCCGCGCGCTCGGCGCCCAGCTGCACGGGCAGGCTGCGCACGCCGGTGCGGGTATCGCCTTCGATGGATTTGAAATCATTCAGCGTCATGATGCCGTGGGCACCCAGGCCATAGAGCAGCGCCAGGATGACCACCGGCATGGCCGGCGCCCCGCCCGAGATCACGGCGGCGGCGGTGATCCAGGGCAGCGACTCGTAGCTCAGGCCGCAGGCGAGGTTGCCGTACCAGCCATTCAGCTTCAGCCGCAGCGGCGGGGCCGAATAGGCCCAGGCGAGGAGCAGCGCGACCACTGTGGCGGCAAAGCCCCAAAGGCCGAGCGTGGCGCCGATCAGCAGCGAAACGCCGCTCCAGAAGATCGCGATGTGCAGGCCCATGCGGCCGGGAATCCGGCCCGAGGGAATCGGGCGGTTGGGCTCGTTGATGGCGTCCACATGGCGGTCGAACCAGTCATTCACCGCCTGGCTGGTGGCGCAGACCATGGGCCCGGCCAGCAAGAGGCCGAGTGCCGCATAGCCCCAGCGCCCCTGCATCGGCGCACCCGAGGCGACGACGCCGCAGAGAAACGCCCAGACCGGCGGGAACCAGGTGACCGGCTTGAACAATTCCAGCACGGCGGACCAGTCCGGACGGGTGAGGGTGGTACCGGACATGCGGCTATACCTCCTCATCCGCATCGGCTTCGCCGATGCCATAGCGCCGCAGCTTCACGTAGAGCGACTGGCGGGAGAGGCCGAGCATCTCGGCCGCCGAGGCGCGGTTGTTGCCGGTGAGATCGAGGGCCGCCTCGATGGCCAGCTTTTCGATCACGTCGGTCGCTTCGCGGACCAGCTCCTTGAGCGGCACCCGGCCGACGAGGTCGGTGAGCTGGCCGGCCGGCGGCAGGGCGGGGCCCGTATCCGTGTTGCTGGCGGGGCGGGTGCCGATATCGCGGATGGTGAAGCCAAAGCAGGTCTGCCCGCCATCCAGCACCGAGACGGCCGAGACTTCGACATCTGCCTGCGAACCCTGGTCGCCGCGCAGGATGGTGCGGAACATGCGCACCGGGCCGCGGCCGCGCACCTGGGCCAGCAGCACATCGAGCTCGATGGATTGGCGGCCCAGGAAGCGGGAGAGTTCCTCGCCGCGCGCCTGCGCCTCATTCGGCAATTCGGCGAGTTCAAGGAAGGCCGGATTGGCGGTGATGATCCGCCCATCGGCGCTGATCAGCACGAAGGCATCGGGCGTGCTCTCGACGAAATCGGCCAGACGGGTGCTGGCCTGCGGCGCGGCGAGCGGCTGGCGCTCAGCGCCCATGAAAGCGAGGCGGACCAGAAAGAGCGAGCTGCGCTCATGCCGCAGCAACGAGGCGGAGAGCAGCACCTCCCGCGCCGAGTCGGCGAGGGTGACGCGGCGCTCTTCCGCCGTGCCGGCGGCGCGGACGGCCGCGAGCAGGGCCTCGATTCGCGGCCGCTCCTCGGTGGCGAAGGCGTCGAGGAAGCTGGGCTCGGCGCCGAACAGGCGATCAGCCGCCAGATTGGCCTCCAGCACGCGCAGATTGGCGGCATCCAGCACCAGAACGGGCTCGCCCGACATCTGGAATAGCAGGCGGTAGCGTGTCTCGGCCTGGCGCAGGCGGCCATATTCCCGCTCCATAGCCTGCTGCGCCTCGACCAGGCGTTGCTGCAGGGAGGCGAGCAGCCGCAGATCCCGCGCGAAAACGATGCTGCGGTCAGACCCCGTGACGTGATTGGCCGCGCACAGCAGCGGCAGGCTGAGGCCGTCCAGGCCGCGCAGATTCAGGTGACGCCAGCGCGGCATCTCCTGTGCGGCGGCGCCGGTCAGCATGTCATGCACCTTGCCGCGGCTGTCCTCGGCCACGGAATCGGAGAGGACACGGCCCACCCACGCCTTGCGCCCACCCAATGCGGCGGCAAGGTCGGCATTGCCGAAGGCCATGTCGCGGATCACACCTTCACCATCAATCACCAGCGTCGCGTCGGCGGCGGCGGCAATCAGGCGCGATGCGGCTTCCGCATCCATGTCTCCAAGCGACTGGCCCGGGGTGCCAAATCCCAACACGCGATGTGCGATCCTTACGGGGTCAGGGTTGAAAGCGGGTTCGCGCGGCTCATCGCGCGCCAGCCATGAGCGCCACCAGGGCTTCGGCCCGGCTCAGCGCCTCGGCCGCGTCGGACGCGGTGGCATCGGCGCCGGCGGCGGCCGCGATTTCGGGATGCGCCAGCAAGGCCGGCCCGCCCAGCATGACAGCCACCTCGGGGTTGCGGGAATGCTTGCGGATCGCGGCGATCTGCCCGGCCAGGCCCGGCAGGTTCTCCGAGGAACCGGCGGAGATCGCCACCACGCCGAACCATTGCGAGGAGACGAGGGCGATCAGCGTCTCCATGCTGTCAATGCTGTCATCCACGATGGCCCAGCCGCCGGCGCGGAAGAATTCCGCCACCATGGCGATGCCCAGGCTGTGCTGGCTGCCGATGGCGGTCATCATCAGGGCGGAGCGCCCACCACCGATGGTGCTGGCCGTAACCAGGCCCGGGGCCAGCGCGCGCAGCTGCTGGTGCAGGATGATCATGCCGAGTGTCACCTCGACGAAGGTGCAGCGGTCTTCCTCCCACCATTCGCCCAGGCGGCGGGCGATCAGTGTCAACAAAGTCAGACAAAGGGTCTCCGAGGATTGGCCAGACGCACGGCGGCGGGCGATGACCGTGGCCAGCGCCTCACTCTCGCCGCGGCTGACGGAACCGGTCAGGCGCTCGATCTCTCCGACATCCACGGCCTGGCGCAATTCGGTGAGCAGGGGGAGGACCTCCTGGCCCACCGCGCGCTCGATTTGCCGAGAGATGACCTCGAGGCGACGGCCATAAATGGCTTTGGCGAGCGGTCGTTCCATGGTTCTGATCCGGGTGATTGGGGCCGCGTGCCTCACCGAGCTTTGCATCATGTAATCGGCTTCCTCAAACACCCGTCTGGTCGGATCATCGTCCGGCGCGTCGAACATTGTCAATTGATCTTTACGTCAATCTTGCTTGACACCAGGGAGGGGCCTCTCCTAGCCTTCGGATATCCAAAGGGAGCCGAGACGGCCGGGAGATGCGAGTGGTTCGGACAAGTTCTGACCCGAAAAGCAGCCCAGGCATCGCGCTCCCGCAGCGGAGGGGTAGTCCAAAGATGCTTTCCAACCCGGTTCTCGATCGTCTGATCAACGCGGTGGACTCTTGCCCTTACGGCATGGCGTCGGGCCGCAAGCACAAGCATGCCCAGCAGCGCGCCCCGCTCTACACCGTTGAGGAGAAGGCCCGCCGCGACGCGACGCCCTGGACGCTGGTGCAGGGCATCCTGGCCCCCGTGCAGTTCCTGGTCTTCATGGTCAGCCTGGGCCTGGTGATCCGCTACCTCGGCAGTGGCGAGGGCCTGGCCTGGGCCGAGGGCTCCATCGTCCTGAAAACGCTGCTGCTGTACACGATCATGATCACCGGCTGCATCTGGGAGCATGAGGTTTACGGCAAGTACCTCTTTGCCCCCGCCTTCTTCTGGGAAGACGTGTTCAGCATGCTGGTCCTGGCCTTGCACACCGGCTATCTGGCCGCGCTGTTCAGTGGGTGGGGTGATACGAATTTCCAGATGTGGCTGGCCCTTGCCGCCTATGCCGCCTACGTCATCAACGCCACGCAGTTCATCCTCAAGCTGCGCGCCGCGCGCCTGCAGGCCGCAACCGCATGAGTGTCACTCTCGACCGTACCGTCGAGGCCGGCTGCGACTCGCGCCCCATCCTGCGTGAGCGTGGCCAGCGCGAAGTCTTCTGCGGGCTGACCGGCATCGTCTGGATGCATCGCAAGATCCAGGACGCCTTCTTCCTCGTGGTCGGCAGCCGCACCTGCGCGCATCTTCTGCAATCGGCCGCCGGCGTCATGATCTTCGCCGAACCGCGTTTCGCCACCGCCATCCTCGATGAGCGTGACCTCGCGGGCCTGGCTGACGCGCAGGAAGAGCTGGACCGCAATGTGACGCGCCTGCTGGAGCGCCGGCCGGACATCAAGCTTCTGTTCCTGGTGGGCTCCTGCCCGTCCGAGGTGATCAAGCTGGATCTGGCCCGCGCGGCGCAGCGGCTGGATCGCCGCTTCAATGGGGTGCGCGTGCTGAATTATTCGGGCTCGGGAATCGAGACCACCTTCACCCAGGGCGAGGATGCCTGCCTCGCTGCACTGGTGCCGGAACTGGCGCAGAGCGATGCGTCGCAGCTGCTGGTCGTCGGTGCGCTGGCCGATGTGGTGGAAGACCAGTTCATCCGCCTTTTCGCCGCCATGGGAATCGAGCGCGTGGCCTTCCTGCCCTCGCGCCGCGCGGGTGGCATGCCGGTGGTTGGGCCGGGCACGAAGTTCCTGCTGGCGCAGCCTTTTCTCGCCGAGACGGGGCGCCTCCTGGAAGCTCGCGGCGCACAGCATCTGCCGGCCGTTTTCCCGCTGGGGGCCGAAGGCACGACGCTCTGGCTGCGTGCCGCGGCCGAGGCGTTCGGCATCAGTGATGGGCACTTCCGCGAAGTGACCGCGGCGGGCGAGGCGCGGGCGCGCCAGGCGCTGGCGGCCCCGCGGGCGCGCTTGGCCGGAAAATCCGTGTTCTTCTTTCCCGACTCGCAGCTGGAAGTGCCGATGGCGCGGTTCCTCACACGCGAATGCGGCATGCAGGCGATCGAGATCGGCACGCCCTATCTGCATCGTCAGCACCTCGCGCAGGAAATGCCGCTGCTGCCGGAATCGGCGCTGATCTCCGAAGGCCAGGATGTCGAGAAGCAGCTGGATCGCTGCCACGCGGCACGGCCTGATCTTGTCGTGTGTGGCCTCGGCCTTGCGAATCCGCTGGAGGCGCAGGGCATCACGACCAAATGGTCCATCGAGCTCGTCTTCACCCCCGTGCAGGGCTACGATCAGGCGGCGGATCTCGCTGGCCTTTTCGCGCGTCCCTTCGCGCGGCGCGACCTGCTGAGGGTGCCTTTGGCCGAGCGGCCGATTCACGCCTCCGGGCAAAGCCCTGCGGCGATCGGACGCTAACGCCATGCAACTCACCCTCTGGACCTATGAAGGCCCGCCGCATGTCGGCGCGATGCGAATCGCCGCCGCGATGGAAGGCCTGCATTACGTGCTGCACGCCCCGCAGGGCGATACCTATGCGGATCTGCTGTTCACCATGATCGAGCGGCGCAATACCCGCCCGCCCGTGACCTACACCACCTTCCAGGCGCGTGACCTGGGCGGCGACACGGCGGAATTGTTCAAGACCTCGCTGCGCGATGCCTATGCGCGGTTCCAGCCCGAAGCGATGCTGGTGGGCTCTTCCTGCACGGCGGAGCTGATCCAGGATGATCCGGGTGGCCTGGCCGCGACATCGGGCCTGCCGATTCCCGTCATCGCGGTGGAATTGCCCGCCTACCAGAAGAAGGAAAACTGGGGTGCGGCGGAGACGCTCTACCAGGTGATCCGGCGCTTCGCGGTGAAGATGGAGCGCGCGCCGGGTGCGGCACCGCGCTGCAATATCCTGGGGCCGACCGCCCTTGGTTTCCGCCACCGCGATGACATCAAGGAGGTGCGCGGCCTGCTCGCGCGCCTTGGCGTCGAGGTGAATGTGGTCGCCCCCTTGGGCGCGCGCCCTTCGGATCTGGCGCGGCTGGGCGATGCGGATTTCAACGTGGTGCTCTACCCCGAGATCGCGGGCCAGGCGGCGTCCTGGATGCAGCGGAATCTCGGCCAGGAATTCACCCGCTGCATTCCCATCGGCGTCGGCGCCACGCGCGATTTCATCACGGAGGTGGCGGGCCTTGCTGGCATTGATGCCAGTGAGTTCCTGGCCGAGGAGACGTCGCGCCTGCCCTGGTATTCGCGCAGCGTGGACAGCACCTATCTGACCGGCAAGCGCGTCTTCATCTTCGCCGATGCGACGCATGCCGTGGCGGCAGCGCGTGTCGCGGCCGAGGAGCTGGGCTTCCAGGTGGTCGGGCTGGGCACCTATTCGCGCGAACAGGCGCGGGATGTGCGCGAAGCGGCCAAGCGCCACGGCCTCGAGGCGCTGATCACCGATGACTATCTGGAGGTTGAGGCCGCCATCGCCGCCGCCCAGCCCGAACTCGTGCTCGGCACGCAGATGGAGCGCCATGTCGCCAAGCGCCTCGGCGTGCCTTGCGCCGTGATTTCAGCGCCGGTGCATGTGCAGGATTTCCCCGCGCGCAACTCTCCGCAAATGGGATTTGAGGGTGCGAACGTCCTGTTCGACACCTGGGTCCATCCGCTGATGATGGGCCTGGAGGAACATCTCATCGGGATGTTCCGCGAAGATTTTGAATTTCACCATGAGGCTGCTCCCTCGCATCTCGGCCATGCCGCGACCGCGATCCCCGAGAGGGTTCAGGAGCCTGCCCCGGCGGAGCTTTCCGCCGTGCCAAGCCTTGCTGTGGAGCTTCCGGCCGAGACGGTCTGGAGCGCTGACGGTGAGAAGGAATTGAAGAAAATTCCCTTCTTTGTCCGCGGCAAGGCGAAGCGCAACACGGAGCGCTTCGCTGAGATGAACGGCATCCGTACCATCACGGTAGAGACCCTGTATGACGCAAAAGCACACTTCTCCCGCTAAGGGGGGGCAACCCCTCAACTTCGTCATCGTGACCATGGATGGTCACTTTGGTGCTGCGGTTGAGCGTGCCCAGGCGGAACTCGCGGCCGAGATGCCGGGGCTTCGCCTCGTGGTCCACTCGGCCGATGAGTGGGCGAGCGACGCGCATGCGCTGGCCGCCTGCCACGCGGATATCGCCCGCGCCGATATCGTGATTTCCGCCATGCTCTTCCTCGATGATCATGTGCGCATGGTGATGCCGGCGCTGGAAGCGCGCCGCCCGCATTGCACGGCCATGGTGGGCATGATGTCGGCGGGAGAGGTCGTGAAGCTCACGCGCCTCAATCGCTTTGACATGTCGGTCGAGGCGAAGGGCGTGCTGGGCATGCTCAAGAAGCTGCGCGGCTCCAAGGGCCCGAAATCATCCGGCGCGGGCCAGATGAAGGTGCTGAAGGAGCTGCCGAAGCTGCTGCGCTTCATCCCGGGTGTCGCCCAGGACGTGCGGGCCTACATGCTCTGCCTGCAATACTGGCTGGCCGGCTCCTCCGAGAACCTGGCCAATCTGGTGCGGATGCTGGCACATCGCTACGCCGACGCGCCGGTCGCCAAGCCTGGCAAGCCGGTCGAGTATCCGGATATCGGCCTGTATCACCCGCGCATCGCCGGGCATTTCGCGGATGACGTCGCGGCATTGCCGCGTGTGGCCCAGCCCCAGGGCCGGGTTGGCCTGCTGGTGCTGCGCTCTTATGTGCTGGCCGGCAATGCCGGGCATTATGACGGCGTCATCGCCGAATTCGAGAAGCGCGGCATCGAAGTGGTGCCCGCCTTCGCCTCCGGCCTGGATCAGCGCCCGGCGGTGGAGCGCTTCTTCATGCGGGACGGCAAGGCGACGGTGGATGCCGTGGTCTCGCTCACCGGGTTTTCGCTGGTGGGTGGCCCCGCCTACAATGATGCGCGCGCGGCCGAGGCCATCCTCGGCGCGCTCGATGTCCCCTATATCGGTGCGCATCCGCTGGAGTTCCAGCCGATCTTCCAATGGCGCAAGGACCCGCGCGGGCTGACGCCGGTCGAGGCGACCATGATGGTGGCCCTGCCGGAGCTGGACGGCGCCATCATGCCGATGACCTTTGGCGGACGCTGCGGCGCCACCACGCCCACGGATCGCTGCCCGGGCTGCGATGGCGTCTCCTGCGGGCGTGACATGGTCGCGCATTACGAGCGCGCCGGCATGCTGGCCCAGCGCGTGGCGAAGGTGATCATGCTGCGCCGCAAGGCACGGGCGGAGCGCCGCGTCGGCATCGTGCTGTTCAACTTCCCGCCCAATGCCGGCAACACGGGCACCGCCGCCTATCTCTCCGTGTTCGAGAGCCTGCACGCGACGATGCTCGGCATGCGCGATGAGGGCTACACCATCGAAGTGCCGGAAACGGTGGATGCGCTGCGGGAGCACATCATCAACGGCAATCGTGAGACCTTCGGCGCGCTCGCCAATGTCGGCGCGCGTGTCACCACGGATGATCACGTTCGCAAGCAGCGCTGGCTGGGCGAGATCGAGAAATCCTGGGGCCCCGCACCAGGCCGCCAGCAGAGCGATGGCGCTTCCATCCATGTGCTGGGTGAGCGCTTTGGCAATGTCTTCGTCGGCGTCCAGCCGGGCTTCGGCTATGAGGGCGACCCGATGCGGTTGCTGTTCGAGCATGGCTTCGCGCCGACCCACGCCTTCGCCGCCTTCTATCGCTGGCTGCAGGAAGATTTCCGCGCCGATGCGGTGCTGCATTTCGGCACCCATGGCGCGCTGGAATTCATGCCCGGCAAGCAGGCCGGCATGTCGGCCGAATGCTGGCCCGACCGGCTGATCGGCGACCTGCCGAATTTCTACCTCTACGCCTCCAACAACCCCTCCGAGGGCATGCTGGCCAAGCGGCGCGCGGGCGCCACGCTGATCAGCTACCTGACACCGCCGGTGGCGAGTGCGGGGCTCTATCGCGGCCTGATGGACCTCAAGGCCAGCCTGGATCGCTGGCGCGCGCTGGAGCCCGATACGGATCCCGCGATGCGCGCGAATATGGCGCAGCTGGTGCAGGCGCAGGCCGCGGCCGTCGAGTTGGCCGAGGCCGAGCCCGCCTGGGAGGCTGAGGCCTGCGAAGTCCGCATGATGAAGCTGACGGCCGAATTGCTGGAGCTGGAATACACGCTCATCCCCTATGGCCTGCACGCGTTGGGCAAGCCGATGAGCGCGCAGCAGCGCATCGAGATGCTGAATTCAGCCGGCGTGACCGACCCGGCCGAGCGCGAGCGCCTGGATCACCTGCTGGCGACCGAGCATGAAATCCCCGCGATCCTGCATGCGCTGGATGGCGGCTACACGAAGCCGGCTCCGGGTGGCGATTTGCTGCGCACCACGGATGTGCTGCCCACCGGCCGCAACCTGCATGGCTTTGATCCCTTCGCCATCCCCTCGACCTTCGCGATCCAGGATGGCGCGCAGCAGGCCGACCGCCTGCTGGAGCGGCATTCGGCCAATGGCGCGGCGCTGCCCGAGACCATCGCGATGGTTTTGTGGGGCACGGATAACCTGAAGACCGAGGGCGGTCCCATCGCGCAGGCGTTGTGGTTGATGGGCGCGGAACCGCGGCATGACGCCTATGGCCGGCTGTGCGGGGCGCAGCTTGTGCCGCTGGAGCGTCTGGGCCGGCCGCGCATTGACGTGATGATCAGCCTCTCCGGCATCTTCCGCGACCTGCTGCCCCTGCAGACCAAGCTGCTGGCGGAGGCGGCGCTCTTTGCCGCCCAGGCGGATGAGCCGCAGGAGATGAATTTCATCCGTAAGCACGTCCTGGCCTTCATGGCCAAGAATGGCGGCTGCATCGAGGATGCGGCACTGCGCATCTTCGGCAATGCGGATGGCACCTATGGCGCCAACGTCAACCAGATCGTCGATAATGGCGGCTGGCAGGATGAGGATGAACTGGCCGAGGCCTATGTGAAGCGCAAGGGCTTCGCCTATGGCGCCGATGGCCGCCCACGCCGCCAGGACGCCGTGATGAATGACGTGCTGGGCACGGTGGAATGCACCTACCAGAACCTCGACTCCGTCGAGAGCGGCATCACCACCATCAGCCATTACTTCGACAGCCTGGGCGGCATGAGCCGCGCCGTGCTGCGCGTCCGTGGGCAGGAGCCTTCGGTCTATATCGGCGACCAGACCAAGGGGGCCGGCACCATCCGCTCGCTGGCCGAGCAGGTCAGCCTGGAGACACGGACGCGCGCCCTGAACCCGAAATGGTTCGAGGCGATGCTCAGCCACGGCTATGAGGGCGTGCGCCAGATCGAGGAGCACGTGACCAACACCATGGGTTGGTCCGCCACCACCGGCCAGGTGCAGCCCTGGGTGTATCAGCACCTGGCGCAGACCTACATGCTGGATGAAGAAATGCGGGCGCGGTTGGCCAACCTCAACCCGACCGCATCCGCCAAGATCGCAAACCGCCTGATCGAAGCCACCGAACGCTCCTACTGGACCCCGGATGCAGCAACGCTTGAAGCGCTGCGCCGTGCCGGTGAGGAGCTCGAAGACAGGCTTGAAGGCATCACCCCGGAGATGGCAGCATGAATATCGTGACGCGCAAGGAATTGATCCGCGGGGCCAACACCGAAAAGGTGGGCGACGGCGTGGGCAGCGTGCAGGTCCATATGGACCAGATGGCGAAGATCGAGACGGCGAAGGTCTTCGCCGTCTATGGCAAGGGCGGGATCGGCAAGAGCACCACAAGCTCCAACCTCTCGGCCGCCTTCGCCAAGCTGGGCAAGCGCGTGCTGCAGATCGGCTGCGATCCGAAGCACGACAGCACATTCACCCTCACCAAGCGGATGATCCCGACGGTCATTGACGTGCTGGAGAGTGTGGACTTCCACGCGGAAGAACTCCGCGCGGAAGATTTCGTGGTCGAGGGCTATGGCGGCGTCATGTGCGTGGAGGCCGGCGGGCCGCCAGCGGGCACGGGCTGCGGCGGCTATGTCGTGGGCCAGACGGTGAAGCTCCTGAAGGAGCATCATCTGCTGGAGGACACGGATGTGGTGGTCTTCGACGTGTTGGGCGATGTGGTGTGCGGCGGCTTCGCGGCCCCCTTGCTGCACGCGGATCGCGGGCTGATCGTCGCCGCCAATGACTTTGACAGCATCTTCGCGATGAACCGCATCGTGGCCGCCATCCATGCCAAGGCGAAGAATTACGGCGTGCGGATCGGTGGCGTCATCGCCAACCGCTCGAAGGATGTGGATCAGATCCAGCGCTACAATGACGCGACGGGGATGCAGTTGCTCGGGCATTTCCCCGACCTCGACGTGATCCGGCGTTCGCGCCTGAAGAAGTGTACGCTGTTCGAGATGGCGGACAGCCCGGAAGTGGAGGCGGTGCGCGCGGAATATCTGCGTCTGGCCGCCAGCCTCTGGGCCGGGGTGGAGCCCCTGGCGGCCGAGCCGATGAAGGATCGCGAGATCTTCGATCTGCTGGGCTACGACTGATGCAGAACGCCAGCTACACCGAGCGCCGCGGCAAGCTCGAAGCCTATTTCGACCGGACGGCCGCTGTGGCTTGGCAGCGCCTCACTTCGGACGCGCCGGTCAGTGGCATCCGCGCCACGGTCCGCGCCGGGCGGGAGGAGATGCGCAATACGCTGCTCTCCTGGCTGCCCGCGGACATGACCGGCCTGCGCGTCCTGGATGCGGGCTGTGGCACGGGCGCCCTGGCGAGCGAGGCCGCGATGCGCGGGGCCGAAGTGGTGGCCGTGGACCTCTCGCCCACACTCGTCGCCTGCGCGCGGGAGCGTGCGCTGGAGATTGGCGGCCCGCAGCCTGAATTCCACGCCGGCGACATGCTGGGAGAGGAGCATGGCGAATTCGACCACATCGTCGCGATGGACAGCCTGATCCATTACGACGCGCCCGACATCGTGGCGGCCCTGGCGCGTGCGGCGAAGCGTTGCCGCCGCTCGATGCTGTTCACCGTGGCGCCCAACTCGCCCATGCTGAGCGCCATGATCACCGTGGGCCGGCTGTTTCCGCGCGGCGACCGGGCACCCTTCATCGCGCCGCTGGCCGAATCCAAGCTGCGCCGGTTGATCGCGGCGGAGCCCGCGCTGCGGGGCTTCACCGCCGGCCGGCACAGGAAGGTGCAGCGCGGCTTCTACACCAGCCAGGCCTATGAATGGGTGCGCGCATGAAGGGTTTCAGCGTCGCCAGGCAGTGGATGAAGCTCTCGCCTTCGATGCTGCCCTTCGCCGATGCGGCGACGGATGAATTGCCGCTCTCGCGACTGTTGCGGCTTTCGCTGTTTCAGATTTCCGTCGGCATGGCGGCCGTGCTGCTGATCGGCACGCTGAACCGCGTGATGATCGTGGAATTGCAGGTCCCGGCGGGGCTGGTCGCGGTGATGGTGGCGCTGCCGCTGGTCTTCGCGCCGCTGCGCGCGCTGATCGGCTTCCGCTCGGATAATTATGCCTCGGCGTTGGGCTGGCGGCGCGTGCCCTATATCTGGTTCGGCACCATCTTCCAGTTCAGCGGCTTCGCGATGATGCCCTTTGCGCTGATCCTGCTCTCGGGCGATACCACGGGCCCGATGTGGGCGGGGCAGGTGGCGGCCGCCATCTCCTTCCTGCTGGTGGGTGCGGGCATGCACATGGTGCAGACGGCCGGTCTCGCGCTGGCCACCGATATTGCGCCGCCCAAGGTGCAGGCCAAGGTGGTGGCGCTGCTCTCGGTGATGTTCCTGCTGGGGATGCTGCTGAGTTCCATCGTCTTCGGCGCGCTGCTGACGCCCTTCACCCAGCTCAAGCTGATCCAGGTGATCCAGGGTGCGGCCGCCATCACCATGGTGCTGAACTTCATCGCCGTGTGGAAGCAGGAGCCGCGGGTTCCGAACCGCAACATGGACCGCGTCGTGGAGCCGAGCTTCATGGAGGCCTGGCGCGAATTGCGCGCGACGGGGCCCTGGGGGCGGCGGCTGCTGGCGACGGGCCTGGGCACCTATGCCTTCTCCATGCAGGACATTCTGCTGGAGCCTTACGGGGGGCAGATCCTCGGCCTCTCGGTCGGCACGACGACGCTGCTGACGGCGCTCTTTGCCTCGGGCGGCATCCTGGGTTTCTGGCTGGCGGCCAAGCGGATCGGCGATGGCTCTGACGCCAACCGGATCGCGGGCTTTGGCGCCATGTTCGGCACGCTCGGCTTCGCTGGCGTCATGCTGGCGGCGCCTTTCGGCAGTGCGGGGCTGTTCGCCTGCGGCATCGCGGTCATCGGCTTTGGCGCTGGCCTGTTCGGCCATGGCACATTGACGAGCTGCATGCAGGCCGCGCCGACGGACAAGGTCGGCCTGGCTCTTGGCAGCTGGGGTGCGGTGCAGGCGACGGCAGCGGGGCTTGCCATCGCCTCGGGCGGCCTCCTGCGGGACACATTGGCTGAGCTGGCCGCCAACGGCCTGCTCGGTCCCGTGCTGACGGGGCCGGCGGTGGGCTATTGCGCCGTCTACCTCGTCGAAATCGCGCTGCTCTTCGCGACATTGGTGGTGATCGGGCCTCTGGTCCGCGCTCCATCGCGCTATGCCTCACCGCTCGGGCTTTCCGAGCCGCAAACTGCAACCTGAAGCCAAAAAGGAGGTCCGCCATGCAGGCCGGCACCTATCTGACCAACATCGATTACGCCACGGTCGCGATCTACTCGTTCTGGATATTCTTCGCGGGCCTCGTCCTGTACCTGAACCGTGAAAGCAAGCGTGAGGGCTATCCGCTCATCACGCCGGGCAAGCCCTTGCAGACCAATGTCGGCTTCATCCCCGGCATGCCGGAGCCCAAGACCTTCCTGCTGGCGAATGGCACGACGGTCCAGGCGCCCAAGCCCGAGGTGGAGCGCCAGATCGCCATGGTGCCGATGGACCCCTGGCCCGGCTCGCCGATGATCCCGACGGGCGATCCCATGGTGGATGGCGTGGGCCCCGCGGCCTATGTGATGCGCGGCATGCACCCCGCCGTGCTGCATGATGACGGCACGCCCTCCATCGTGCCGCTGCGCCTCGCCCCCGAGTTCAACGTGGACGGCAAGGACCCCGACCCGCGCGGCTATGACGTGCTGGACGCCGATGGCGTGGTGGCCGGCAAATGCGTGGATGTCTGGCTCGACAAGTCGGAGATGATCTTCCGCTACATCGAGGTTGCGGTCGGCCAGGGCGGCTGGACGCGGACGATGATGATCCCCGTGCCGCTGATCCGCGTGGATGGTGATCGCCGTGTGGTGAAGGTGCGCACCCTGCTCGCCAAGCACTTCATGAACGCGCCCACGCTCAGCTACCGGGATTCGATCACGCTGCGCGAAGAGGACATGGTCTCGGCCTATTGCGCCGGCGGCCAGCTCTACGCCAAGCCCGAGCGCTCGGAGCCCTTCCTGTGAGGGAGCATGAGATCGAGCCGGTCCCCGGCCTGCCGGAGAAGCTGCCGGAAGGCGAGGGCATTCTCTGGCAGGGCAGCCCCCGCTGGTGGTCGCTGACCACCCGCGCCCTGCATCTGCGCGGCCTTGCGATCTACTTCGCGCTGATGGTGGCCTGGAGTGTCGCGAGTGCCGCGACCTCGGGCGGCACATTCGGCGAGGCGGCGCTGGCCTCGGCCACATCCCTCGGCCTCGCGGTGTTGTGCCTGGGCGTCCTGGTGGCGATCGGGCGGGCCCTGTCCCATGCCGCGCTCTACACCATCACCAACCGGCGCATCGTGCTGCGGGTTGGGGTGGCGCTGCCCATGACCATCAACATTCCCTTCTCCGCAATTGAATCGGCCGCGGTGAAGCAGCATGCGGATGGCACGGAGGATATCGTCCTCACGCTCTCGCCCGACCACAAGGTGGCCTGGCTGGCGCTGTGGCCGCATGCGCGCCCCTGGCGCGTTGGCCGCGCCGAGCCGATGCTGCGCGCCGTGCCGGTCACCTCCGGTGCCGCACAGGCCCTGGCGCGCGCCCTGGCCGCCAGCGCCTCCGTGGCGGTGGCGCCACGCCCCGAGGGCATCGTGGCCGAGCGGCCGCGCATGCGTGGCGCGGTGGCCGTCTGATGTTCACCATCACGGATCGCGGCAATTTCCTGCCCATGATGACCGGCCTTGCCATCATCTGCGGCGTGCTTTTCGTCGTGGGCGGGCGGCAGCCGCGCTCCGTCGATGTTCGGGGGGCGGAACAACCGGCCTCCGAGCGGATGGTTCGTTTCGAGGACGCTTCGGATGGCTCCGTTGTCATCCGTGATGCGCAAAATATGCAGGTTCTGGCGCGGTTTCCGGTAGCGGAAGGCGGCTTTGTGCGTGGTAGCATTCGGGCATTGGCGCGTGAACGCCGGCAGGAAGGCCAGGGCAGGGAGGCACCGTTTCGCCTCGCTGTCTGGTCCGACGGCCAGCTCACGCTCGATGATTCGGCGACGGGACGCCGGATCGACCTGACGGCCTTCGGCGCGACCAATGCCGGGGTCTTTTCGCGGTTGCTGACCGCGCAAGGAGAAGATTGATGAGGAAGGTGGTTGCTGGCCTTTGGGCTGGTTTGTGGGAAGGTGTCACTGGCCCACGCACCATCACGGTTCCCTGCACGGTGGAGATCGAGCAGAGCTTTGACAGCCTGCACGCCCACGCCGTTCCTGAAGGTATCATGCTGCGCCCTGGTGACCGCGTCGTGGTGAATGCCGCGCCGGCCGGCATCGCCTATGGCCAGAGCACGTCCTATGAAACGACGGCCACCATCTACCGCGCCGGCCCCCTGACCCGCCTGTGGACGGAGATTTCCGCCTTTGCTGAATTGACTGAGCTTTATCACTGCGGTTTTGAGCCGAAGGAGTACACGGCATGATTCCGATCGAACCCAACCCCGTTCGCGAGTTGAACGAGACCACGCGGATGGCGACGACGGATACCGTGCTCTCGCCGCGCTTCTACACCACCGATTTCGCGGCGATGGACGCGCTCGACGTCAGCTCCGTGCGCCGCGAGTGGGATGAGCTCATGGCGGAATTCCGCCGGGACCCGAACCGGGGCCACTTCGTCCGCAGCGCCGTCTTCGACGAGTTCCGCCTGGGCGACCTGCCGGAGCCGCTGCAAAAGGAACTGCTCGATTTCCTGGTGAGTTCCGTCACGGCCGAATTCTCCGGCTGCGTGCTCTATGCCGAGATCAAGAAGCGCATCAAGAATCCCGACATCAAGGAGCTGTTCGCGGTGATGAGCCGGGATGAGGCGCGGCATGCCGGCTTCATCAATGACAGCCTGAAGGATCTCGGCGTCGGGGTGGATCTGGGCTTCCTGACCAAGGCCAAGAAGTATCACTACTTCCAGCCGAAATTCATCTTCTACGCGACCTATCTGAGCGAGAAGATCGGCTATGCGCGCTACATCACCATCTACCGCCAGTTCGAGCGGCATCCGGAATTGCGCTTCCACCCGATTTTCAATTGGTTCAAGGAATGGTGCAACGACGAGTTCCGCCATGGTGAGGCCTTCGCGCTGCTGATGCGTGCGAACCCCAAGCTGACCAGCGGCGTGAACCTGCTGTGGTGCAAATTCTTCCAGCTCGCGGTCTTCGCCACCATGTATGTGCGCGACCACGCCCGGCCTGAATTCCACAAGGCGCTCGGCATGACGCCGACCGATTACGACATGGAAGTGTTCCGCATCACCGCCGAAATCTGCCGCCAGGTCTTCCCGGTGACGCTGGAGACGGATACCCCCGCCTTCCGCCGCAACCTGGACCGCATGCTCGCGATTTCCACCGCGATGGGCGAGACGCGGCGCAAGCCTGGCGTGCTGTCCAGCGTGAAGCGGTTGGGCCTCGGCCTTGCCGCGGGCGCTGTCTTCGCCCGCCTGTATTTCCTGCCTGGCCGCAAGTCGGAACTGCCGCAGCAGATCCGCCTCAGCCCCGCCTGGTAAGAGGAGCCCCGCGTGCTGCAGCACATCCTCCCCGTCCTCTTCGCGGTCTTCGTCTGGTGGTTCGGGACCGCGCTCGTGTTCCTGCTGGATCAGTTGCCGCGGCGCAGCTTCCGCTGGACGATGGCGGGGGCGACTGCGGCCTTGGGCGGGGCGCTCTATGGTGTCGTGGCGCTGGCGGATGATGTCAGTGTCTCGGCCGCTTATCTGGGTTTTGCCTGCGGCGTCCTGGTCTGGGCCTGGGGGGAGATCGGCTTCCTCACCGGCCTGGTCACCGGGCCAAGCCGCAAGCCCTGCCCGCCGGGTGCGGAGGGCTGGGTGCGTTTCATCGCGGCGCTGCGCACCATCCTGCATCATGAGCTCGCCATCCTGGCGCTGGGGCTGTTGTTGGTCGCACTGCTCTGGGATGCGCCGAACCAGGTGGCGCTGCACACCTACCTCGTGCTGTGGGTGATGCGGCAGAGTGCCAAGATCAACATCTATCTCGGCGCGCGCAATCTGGGCGAAAGCATGCTGCCGCCGCATCTGGCCCATCTGGCGAGCTATTTTCGCCGCCGCACGATGAATGCGCTGTTCCCGGTCTCCATTACGGCCGGCACGGTTGCGGTCGCGGTGCTGGTGCAGCGCGGCCTGGGTGCTGGTGATTTCGAAGCGGCGTCCAGCACGCTGGTGGCGGCGCTGATGGCGCTGGCCGTGATTGAGCATTGGTTCCTGATGCTGCCCCTGCCGCTGGATGGTCTCTGGACCTGGGGCAGGCCGGGGCAGGCGCCCGCGAATACGGCCCCATGCCCGCAGCATGTGGAAACGGCTCGGCTGCCGTCGCGGCCATGAACAAAGAGGAAGGCCAGAAAAACATGAATTACGATACCCTTTTCCGCACACAGCTTGATGGCCTTCGCAAGGAAGGCCGCTACCGCGTCTTCGCCGATCTCGAACGCCAGGCCGGCGCCTTCCCGCGCGCCAAGCACCACGGCGCGAGTGGCGTGGGCGAGGTGACGGTCTGGTGCTCCAATGACTATCTCTGCATGGGCCAGAACCCCAAGGTGTTGAGCGCCATGCATGAGGCGCTGGACCGCAGCGGCGCTGGCGCCGGCGGCACGCGCAACATCGGCGGCACCAACCATGAGCACATCATGCTGGAGCGTGAGCTCGCGGATCTGCACGGCAAGGAAGCGGCGCTGCTGTTCAACTCCGGCTATATGTCCAACTGGGCGACGCTGAGCACGCTGGCCTCGCGCCTGCCGGGCTGCATCGTGCTCTCCGATGAGTTGAATCACGCCTCGATGATCGAGGGCATTCGCCACAGCCGCGCCGAATGTGTGGTCTGGAAGCATAATGACCTGGATGACCTGCGCGCCAAGCTGGCCGCGATCCCGGCCGAGACGCCCAAGCTCATCGCCTTCGAGAGCGTCTATTCCATGGATGGCGACGTCGCCCCCATCGCCGAGATCTGCGATCTCGCGGATGAATTCGGCGCGATGACCTATCTTGACGAGGTGCATGCGGTCGGTCTCTACGGCAAGCGCGGCGGCGGCATTTCGGAGCGCGATGGCGTGCAGGCACGCCTGACCGTGATCGAGGGCACGCTGGCCAAGGCCTATGGCGTGATCGGCGGCTACATCGCGGGTTCCGCCGATATGGTGGATTTCGTGCGCAGCTTCGCCTCGGGCTTCATCTTCTCGACCTCGCTGCCGCCGGCCGTGGCCGCTGGTGCCGCCGCCAGCATCCGCCACCTCAAGGAGAGCGCCGTCGAGCGGGACCGGATGCATGAGCGCGTGGCCAAGGTGCGGGCGCGGCTGGATGAGCTGCAGATCCCGCATCTCGACAATCCGAGCCATATCGTCCCGGTGATGGTGTATGACGCCGTCCTCTGCAAGCAGATCAGCGATCTGCTGCTGGAGGAGCACGGCATCTATGTGCAGCCCATCAATTTCCCGACCGTGCCGCGCGGCACGGAGCGGCTGCGCTTCACGCCTTCGCCCGCGCATACGGATGCGGATATTGACCACCTGATGTCGGCCCTGCAGCAGGTCTGGGCGCGGTTCCAGCCGCGGCGGGTCGCCTGAGCATGGATGGTTCGATTATCGGAACCAGGTCATCTGAGGGTCGTGGCGTGAGGAAGGCGGGGCGCAAGGGCGCCACGCCGCCGGCGCCACGGCTGGTCTTCCCCTTCTCGGCCATTGTCGGCCAGGAGGAGCTTCGCCTTTCACTCAGCCTTTGTGCCGTGGATCCCAGCATCGGCGGCGTCCTCGCCCTGGGCGATCGGGGCACCGGCAAATCAACCGCCATCCGGGCGCTTGCGGCGCTGCTGCCGCCCATGCGCGCCATTCGCGGCTGCGCCTATAATTGCGAACCGGGCAAGCCCACGCCGGGCTGCGACATCTGCGCGCGCCGCCGGGCGGAAGCGATCTCGGTCAGTGTCCCGGTGGTGGACCTGCCGCTCGGCGCCTCCGAGGATCGCGTGGTCGGCGCGCTCGATCTGGAAAAGGCGCTGACCCAGGGGCAGAAGGCCTTCGAGCCTGGCCTGCTGGCCCGCGCCCATCGCGGCTTTCTCTACATTGATGAGGTGAATTTGCTGGAGGACCACCTTGTGGACCTCCTGCTCGATGTCGCGGCCTCCGGCGAGAATGTGGTGGAGCGTGATGGCCTGAGCATCCGCCACCCCGCGCGTTTCGTCCTGGTGGGCAGCGGCAACCCTGAAGAGGGCGAGCTGCGGCCGCAACTGCTCGATCGCTTCGGCCTCTCCGTCGAGGTGATGACGCCGACCGACCTGCCGATGCGCATCGAGGTCATCAAGCGCCGCGATGCCTTCGAGCGCGATCCGCCGGCATTTTGCGCGAAGTGGCAGCCCGAGGAGGAAGCCTTGCGCGCGCGCATCCTCGCCGGGCGGGAATTGCTGCCCCAGGTGACGATGGACGATGCCGTGCTGGAGATGGCGGCGAAGCTCTGCATCCATGCCGGCACGGATGGGTTGCGAGGCGAGCTGACTCTGATGCGCACCGCGCGCGCCCTCGCCGCCTTCGAGGGCGAGCAGGCCGCGACGCTGGAGCATCTGCGCCGCCTGGCGCCGCTGGCCCTCCGGCACCGTCTGCGCCGCAACCCGCTGGATGATGCGGTGGCGACAACCCGCGTGGCGCGCGCCGTGCAGGAGGTCTTTGGGCCGTGAGCGAGCCCTCGCCAGGCGAGGATGCGGCCATGGCTGCCTGCCTCCTGGCGGTGGACCCCGTCGGGCTCGGGGGGGCGGTGCTGCGCTGCCGCCCCGGTTTCGAGCGGGATCGCTGGCTGGCCACGCTGCGTGCGCTGTTGCCGCAGGACATGCCGCAGCGCCGCCTGCCGCCCGGCATTGGCGATGACGCGCTGCTGGGCGGCCTCGATCTGACGGCGACCCTGGCCAAGGGCCGCCCGGTGCAGCGCCCCGGCCTGCTGGAAGCCACCGCCGAGGGCATCCTGGTGATGCCCATGGCGGAACGCCTCTCCCGCGCCACCGCCGCCCGCCTGACCCTGGGGCAGGAGGCGCATCGCTACGCCATGGTGGCCCTCGATGAAGGGCTGGAGGATGAGGCCCCGCCGCCCGCCCTGGCGGACCGCCTGGCCTTCCAGCCCGATCTGAGCGAGCCGCCGGCCGTCAGCCTCTTCAACGGCGGCCAGGTCGCCGCCGCCCGCGCGCGGCTGGCGAAGGTCGAAAGCGATGACGCGCTGATCGAGGCCATCCTGGGCACGGCCATGGCGGCGGGCATCGCCTCGCTGCGCGCGCCGGCCCTGGCCTTGCGGGCGGCGCGGGCTTCGGCCGCGCTGCATGGCCGCACCGCGCCCGATGCGTCCGACGCGCAATTGGCGGTGCGCCTGGTGCTGGGCCCGCGCGCCACCATGCTGCCCGCGCCGGCGGATCAGCCCCCGCCCGAACAGCCCCCGGAAACCCCGCCCGAGCCGGAAGCCAAGACCGAGCAGGAGCCCAAGACCTCCGACAAGCTGGAGGATGTGGTGCTGGCGGCAGAGCGCGCGCTGCTGCCCGCCCAGCTCCTCGCATCGCTGGCCGAGGCCGGGCTGCGTGCCCGCGCCCCCACCGCCGGGCGCGAAGGGGCGGAGCGCATTTCGCTCAAGCGCGGCCGCCCCATCGGCACCCGCCCGGGTGAGCCGCGCAACGGCGCCCGCATCGCCTTGCTGGAAACCTTGCGCGCCGCGGCCCCCTGGCAAAAGCTGCGCCCGCGCGCCGAGCATGCGGTGATCGCCGTCCGGCGTGAGGATTTCCGTATCAAGCGCTTCCGCGAAAACAGCGAGAGCACGGCGATCTTCGTGGTGGATGCCTCGGGCTCCGCCGCGCTGAATCGCCTGGCCGAGGCGAAGGGCGCGGTCGAGCTTCTGCTGGCCGAATGCTATTCGCGGCGGGATCGCGTGGCCGTCATCGCCTTTCGCGGCAAGGCGGCCGAGATGCTGCTGCCGCCGACGCAATCCCTGGTGCGTGCCAAGCGCGCCCTGGCGGGCCTGCCGGGCGGCGGGGCCAGCCCGCTGGCTTCGGGGCTGGATGTGGCCTTGACCATGGCCCGGCTGGAGCGCCGCGCCGGGCGCACGCCGCTCATCGTCGTGCTGACCGATGGCCGCGCGAATATGGCGCGCGACGGCCGCACCGGCCGCCCCATCGCCGAGGAAGACGCGCTGGCCGTCGCCAAGCTGCTGCGGGCCGAGAACCACACCACCCTCATCGTGGATACGGCGCCCCGGCCACAGCCCTTTTCCACCACGCTGGCCACGGCGGCGGGCGGGCGCTGCCTTCCACTGCCCCAGGCCGGCGCCCAGGCGCTGGCGGGTGCGGTGCGCCTCGGGATGATGGCGGCATGAGCCTCGCCTTGGCCCTGTTACCCGATGCGGCGAGCCAGGATTGGACGCAGGCGCAGGATTGGCCGCATCGCGCGGCGAGCCGCTTCGTCCATGCGGGCGGGGTGCGCTGGCATGTGCAGGTGATGGGTGAGGGGCCGGTCGTGCTGCTGCTGCACGGCACGGGCGCTTCCACCCATTCCTGGCGGGAGCTGATGCCGCTCCTCGCTCAGCGCTTCACGGTGATCGCGCCCGATCTGCCGGGGCAGGGCTTCTCGGGCGAGGCGCCGGCCGCGGCACTCTCCATGGTGGCCATGTCCCAGGCCATGGCCGCCCTGCTGGCCGCCCTGGATGCGCGGCCGGCGCAGATCATCGGCCATTCGGCGGGTGCGGCGCTGGGGGCGCGCATGTGCCTCGATGGGCTGGTGGCGCCGGACCGGCTGGTCTCCATCAATGGTGCCTTGCTGCCGCTTGGCGGCTGGGCCGGCCAGGTGTTTTCGCCCCTGGCGCGCCTCATGGTGCGGCTGCCCGGCATGCCGCGCCTCTTTGCCTGGCGCGCGGCCGATGCCGCCGTGGTGCGGCGCCTGCTGGATGATACGGGCTCCCGGCTGGATGAGGCCGGCGTCGAGCTCTATGCGCGGCTGTTCCGGCGGCCCGGGCACATCGCCGCGACCCTCGGCATGATGGCGGCCTGGGACCTGCACGCCCTGGCGCGGGACCTGCCGAAGCTCGCCACGCCGCTGCTGCTGATCATCGGCAAGCAGGACCGCACCATTCGCCCGACGGAGGCCCGGCGCCTGCATCGGATGCTGCCGCAGGCGCGCATTCTCGCCCTGCCTGGACTTGGCCACCTGGCCCATGAAGAGGCGCCGGAGAGCGTCCTGCATGCCATTCTGGAGGACGTATGATGACGGATCAGTTCCAGGCCGACCTGGCCGCCTGCCGTGACCTGCTGCGCGTCGGCTCCAAGAGCTTCCACGCCGCCTCCCTGCTGCTGCCGCGCCGCGTGCGGGACCCGGCGACGGCACTCTACGCCTTTTGCCGCCTGGGCGATGACGCGGTGGATGAGGCGCAGGACGCGGCCCTCGGCCTTGCGGAAATGCGCGCGCGGCTGGATGCGGCCTATCGCGGTGAGCCGATCGACCACCCGGCGGATCGCGCCTTCGCGCATGTGGTGGCGCAGCACGCCATGCCGCGCGAATTGCCCGAGGCGCTGCTGGATGGCTTCGCCTGGGATGCCTCCGGCCGCCGCTATGAAACGCTGGAGGATGTGTACGGCTATGCCGCCCGCGTGGCCGGCACGGTGGGGGCCATGATGACGCTGCTGATGGGCGTGCGCCGTCACGCCGCCCTGGCGCGCGCCACGGATCTGGGCACCGCCATGCAGCTCACGAACATCGCGCGGGATGTGGGGGAGGATGCGCGCAATGGCCGCCTCTATCTGCCCCGCCAGTGGCTGCGCGAGGCGGATATCGACCCCGATGCCTTCCTGGCCGCACCCAGGTTTTCCGCCGGCGTCGCCAGCGTCACGGCCCGCCTGCTCGCCGAGGCCACGCGCCTTTATGCGCGCGCCGAAGCCGGCATCGCCATGCTGCCGCGCGATTGCCGGCCGGCGATCCGGGCCGCGCACAGCATCTATGCGGAAATCGGCGCCGAGGTGGTGCGGGCGGGCTATGACAGCGTCTCACGCCGCGCCGTCGTCACCTCCAAGCGCAAGATCGCCTTGCTGGCCCAGGCCTGGTTGCCGGGCATGCCGCGCCGCGCCGTGCCGCATGAGCCGCCGCTGGCCGCCAATGCCTATCTGGTCCATGCCGTCCCGGCGACGGAACTGGCCATTGGTGCGCAGAGCCTGGGCGATCGCATCGGCTGGGCGATCGAGCTTTTCGCCCAGCTCGAGGAGCGCCAGCGGCTGGCCGAGCGCGATATCGCCCCCAATGCCGGCTGATCAGGCGATCAGCCGCCGGTAGAGATGCCAGGTGGCGTGCCCGAGCAGCGGCAGCACCACCGCCAGGCCCACGAACAGTAGCGCCATGCCCAGCGCCAGAAGCACCGCCACGATGGCGCCCCAGGCCAGCAGCACCAGCCAATTCGTCTGGAATGCCACCCATGAGCAGCGCACCGCCTCGCCCGGGGTGACGTTGCGGTCCAGCAGCATGGGGAAGGAGACGATGCTGAGTGCCAGCACCAGCACGGCGAAACCCGCGCCGACCAGGTTGCCAAGGGCAATGAGCCAGACGCCGCGCGTGGTTCCCATCACCGCGTCCAGCATGGCCATCGGGCTGGCGGGCATCGCGGTGCCGAGTGTGACGAGGTAGAGCCCGCGCGCCGTCATCAGCCAGAGCGCGAAGATGGCGAGCAGCCCGAGGCCCAGTGCCGCGATCGAGAAGATGGCGGGGGAGCGGAGCACGCCGAACATGGCGGTCCAGCCGGCACTCAGCCCCGCCTCGCGACGCCGGCTGATCTCATAGATGCCCAGGGCGGCGAGGGGCCCCATCAGCGCGAAGCCGGCCAGCAGCGGATAGATGAGCGGCAGCAGGGCGCCCCCGGCGGCGGCGCTGCCCAGCACAAAGCCGATGATGGGGTAGATCAGGCAGAGAAAGACGATCTGCGTCGGGGCGGCCACGAAATCCGCCCAGCCCAGGCGCAGCGCGATGCCGAGGTCCTGCAGGCCGATGCGCCGGATCTGTGCCGGGGCCTCGGCCATGCCGAGGGTTTCATCCCATGTGCTTGCCATCTGCGTGGCTCCTTGGCGGCACTGCGAAGCCGAGGCCGCTGGGCGGCGGCCGGGGCGGAAACCCCGACCAAGTGTCAGGCTACACCCAGGCGCCCCGCGCCGGGCACAAAAAAACGCGGGAAGCTTGCGCCGCCCGCGTTGCTGGGAAGGGGTGCTTGCGCCCCGTTCGGCCGAGGCTACTCGAGGCTGGCCCGGCGCGGCGGCGGGTTGAGCTCCGGATAGTCCCGCAGCATCCGGGCACCACGCAGGGGCTCATTCACGCCCTGGTGGCAGGTGGTGCAGTTGACCTTGAGCGTATCGCCCAGCGGGCCGAGGCGATGCGGCGGGAATTCAGGCCGCAGCGGCTCGATGTAGTCATTGTTGATGGCCCGCACCATGCGAATGCCATGCCAGGCCGTGACACGTTGCGGCGTGCTGTCCTGCCAGCCCGAGAAGTTGCGGCTGTTGTGGCAGAAGGTGCAGTTCACGCCGAGCGAGGAGGACATGTGCATCATCAGCGAGTAGGTCCACTCGGTCTGAAGGATGCTCGCATTGTTGTCCGCCTGGCGCGCGGCGCCGGACTGCACGCCGATGGGATTGTCACGCAGCAGATAGGGCGTGAACGGATCGGTCGGCAGCGTGCTGTAGGCCGTGGCCGCCACCGGGCGGTTCTGCTCGGGCGCCGTCGAAAGCAGGCGGTGCATGCGGGCATTCGGCGGTGCGCTGGACCACACGGCTGCCGGGATCGCGTTGCCGCGGTGGCAGGTGTAGCAGGTCACGCCCACCGGCTCCGCGCCTGCGTTGACGTGGCTGGAGTAGGTGGTGTTGATCGTCTGCACCATCTGCAGCATCCGCCGCGCCACGGTCTTCTGGTACTTGCCCTCGGCCGCGAAATTGCCTTCGACATGGCAACCATTGCAGCCCTGGTTCGGACCTTCGCCGGGATACACCCACTCGGTCATCGCCTGCATGATGCGGCCGAACTGCTCGACGCTGAGATGGCCGAGGACGCGGACGTTCTCGTAGATCTCGGAGGCGCGCGGGCTGGTCGGATCATCCTCCGCCGCCTCGATGGCGGGCGGGGCCTGGTTGCGTGCCGTGAGCGCCGCCACGGTGCGGGGGTTGTCCACCCGCCCCATGGAGGTACCGCGGAAGCCGCCCTGCTCCGTCACCGGGGATGGTCGCTCGAAAGTGACCACCACGAAGGCGAGGCCAGCCACTGCGGCGACAAGTCCGCCGAAGATGAGATTGAACTTCATGTCCGGTTCTCCTCTCAGCGGCCCGGCACGGGGATGACACCCCATACCGACGGATAGGCAGGTGCGAAGCGCTTATCCACCGCCCAGAGATACCAGTTATCCACCACGGTGCCGGTCAGCAGGATGCCGATGCCGCCGGTGATGCCGGTCAGGATGGCGAACCACCAGGCCCAGCGATGGATGCTCTCGTAGCTGGCGTTGAAGCCCATGGTCCAGCGCCAGAACAGGCCTGCGCGCTCGGCCGCGGTGCCGCGGTCAATCGCCTGTTCCACTTCACGCTCGCCGCCGAAGCGGCCCACCGCGAGGATCGTGGCGCCATGCATCGCAAAGAGCAGCGTGGAGCCGTAGAGGAAGACGATCGAGAGCGCGTGGAACGGGTTGTAGAAGAGGTTGCCGTAGCGGATGGAGAAGGCCGCCGTCCAATCCAGGTGCGGGAAGATGCCGAAGGGCACCGCCTCGGACCAGGAGCCCATCAGGATCGGGCGGATGAAGCCCAGCACCAGGTAGAGCCAGACCGCGCCGCAATAGGCGTAGAAGGTGTGCTGCCCGAGGCCGAGTGCGGCCGCACGGCGCCAGATGCGCGCCAGCCACAGGAAGATGGCGGCGGTCAGGAAGAAGCCTGCCATCAGCCACCAGCCACCTTCGGCCAGCGGTGGAATGCGCAGGCCATGCTTGGGCAGCGGGGCCTCCAGCGCGAGCCACGGCAGCAGCTTGATGAACTGCACCACATTCCAGTTCACCGAGGCCAGCATGTTCAGGCCGATGATCTCGAAGGCGATGAAGCCGCAGAGGATCGAGAGCACACCGAGCGTGCCGAGGTAGAACGGCCCGATCTGCGCATCCGCGAAGTAACCCAGCAAGCGGCTGGTCTTGGGGTGTCCGACGCGGGCACCGTTGCCCGGTGGGAGCTTCACGCCGGGGTAGTGCGGCCCTGTCGGCTGCAGCCGCGTGAAGAGGTATTGGTATTCCATTGTGGCTTCCCTTCCTCTCAATTCCAGATCGGCAGCTGAAGCCACCAATTCCACCATTCCGGCCAACCGCGGGTCCAGAACGGGCCGCTGATGACAATGCAGACCGCGCTCCAGAAGCCGGCCGATAGGGCTATGAACAGGCCCAGCCGGTGGATGCCGAGTGTGCCGATCGAATAGCCGATGAAGTCGCGGTAGAAGGTGTTCTCATGCTCGGGGGTCTTCACCGGCTCGCCCTTGGCGGGGTTGATGGCCGCGAGAACCAGCGAGGCGTGCAGGCCGAGGGCCAGCGTCGTGGTGAAGAAGAAGCTCACCGCGATCATGTGCGCCGGATTGTAGTGGAAGTGCAGGTACTGGTACCCGACATTCGACACCCAATCGAGGTGGCTGAAAATGCCATAGGGGAAGGCGTGCCCCCAGGCGCCCATCAGCACGGGGCGGATCACGACGAGCGTGACATAGGCGAAGATCGCCATGCTGTAGGCCCAGGGGATGTGCATCCCCATGCCCAGCTTGCGGGCGATCTCGGCCTGGCGCAGCGCCCAGGAGACGAAGGCGCCGATCGCGCAGATGGTGATCGCCTGCCAGAGCCCGCCCTCATACATCGGCGCGAGGCCGAGGCCGTATTTGATGTCGGGTGGCGCGATGTTGATCAGCCAGGGGTTCCAGGTGCCGCCTTGCGCGGCGCCCACCATGATCAGGCTCACACCGATCAGGGTGAAGAAGATCGTCGTGACGCCGAAGAAGCCGACGAAGAAGGGTCCGACCCAGAAGTCAAAGAGGTCCCCTCCCACCAGTGTTCCACCGCGGACACGGTATTTTTGTTCAAAACTCAGCATCGCCATCGCTTGATGCTCCTGTGAGGGCAGTGCAACGGCCTGCCCGGGTGTGTCGTCATCCTTGGCAGCGGGCGACGCCCGCTGCTCATGCCTCGCCCACTGCCGTGGAGCGACACGTTTCGCCCGGCCTGGGGAAGGATCGGATCACGCCTGGTTGGCGTGATCCGTATGTCCGTCGCCAGATCGAGCTACGAGGTCCGCGGGCACTTCCCGAAGGAAATGCTCGTGGATCAGCGGCCGACCGGCTGCCCGGGGGTGAAGGTCGGCGTGGTCGCGCACCAGCCCCAGTGATCGCAGTAGCGGGGCGAGCTGAGGACGACGAGGTGAAGGATTGCCGAGATGGCCACGACGCCAGCAGCGCCAAGGACACCAAGACGGAGTGGGTTAACCACCATCCAGATCTTATGCATTGAGTTATCTCCTCTCAGTTTCAGAAAGCCGGGCTGCCGGTCAGGACCGGAATGCCCGGCCGCGGATCACAGGAACATCCGCCAATCCGGCGGAACAACCTGCGTCCCGTAGACGAGCGGGCGCCACAGCCAGACGAGGATGTGTGCTCCCATCGAGGCGAAAACGGAGAAGATCCACCCCTGCATCACCAAGCGGTGAATTTCACGCGCTTCAGGCTCCGTAATTCCGGACCTTGTGCTCATTTCGGCCATTTAATGACCTCCAACTGACCTTGCGGCCATTACCGCGCACTTCCCGCGCGGCAAGGATGTACGTGGCGCTTGCGCGTCACGCACGACTGACGGCCTGGAAGAACCAGGCTGGCAGGAGGGTGCGGTGCAAAGGTGCCGGCTCATGCGGGCATCCTTTCCACCGAAAGGGAATCTTCGACGCCGAGCGTCCGCGCGGCGCGCGCGCGCGTCACGCGCGCCTCGCCCGCATCGCGTGCCGCCTGCTCGACCTGCTCGCGCATGCGCTTGGCGGCCGAGATGCGGATCAGGAAGGGCTCGCGCTCGACCAGCGCATCCAAGAGCGCCTGCGCATCCTCGTCCCACACATCGGAGGGGCGGGCGGGGGTTGCGGGGATCTTGTCCATCTCCGTGCCCAGCGGGAGGATGTGGAACAGCGCGTCGAACAGCGCGTTGCAGTATTCCTGGATGATGTACGTCGCACCCGCGAAGCCCATATAGGGCGTGCCGGTGGCGCGGCGGATGATGGCACCCGGGAAGCTTGCCGGGATATAGGCGGCACGCGTGCCGGCCTCGGCCATGTACATGCGCTCGTTGAAGCTGCCGAAGACCACGAGGCCGGGCTTCTTCATCGCCTCACGCGTGGCGGCATTGTCGGGCTTCTGGCCGGCGCGGCGTTCGGCCGCATAGGCGCAGGGAATGCCCATTTCCTCGGTGAGGAATTGCGTGAGCCCATGCGTGTAGGTATGCGTCGCCACCACGGAATAGGGGGCGGAGGCGAAGAAATCCTGCGTCACCGAACGCCAGAGATCCCACATGGGCTTCAGCGTCGTGTGCTTCTCACGCTCGATGAAGGGCTCGGGGTCGAGGCCCGTCAGCTCACCCAGCTTGCGCAGGAAATTCGTCGTGGCGAACATGCCGATCGGCGCCTGGAGGTAGGGGCGCTCCAGCTCCTCGCAGAGCTTGCGGCCGAATTCGCGGTACATGCAGATGTTCACATCGGCGTTCGGCAGCTTGCCGATATCCTCGACGTGGCTGCCCAGCGGAAAGACCAGGTTGATCTCGCAGCCGATGCCTTCGACCAGGCGGCGGATCTCATGCAGGTCGGACGGCATGTTGAAGGTGCCGTAGATGGGGCCGATGATGTTGACGCGCGGCACCTCGCCTTCCTTGCGGACGCGTGGCTTCATCTTGCGGCCCTTGGCGCCGAATTCGGTCCAGAGCCAGTTGATGGCGCGGTCCGCGGCTTGCCACTGATCCTCGTCGATCGTGCGGCAGATGAAGCGCTGCAGGTTCGAGCCCTGGGGCGTGACACCACCACCGATCATCTCGGCGATGGAGCCGGTGACGACGACCGCGGGGAGGTCCGGGTCCTGCGTCGCGGAGGCGCGGCGCATATTGGGCTCGGTGCCGTTCTGGCTCAGGCTTTCCTCATCGAGGCCGGTGACGACGATGGGCAGCTCATGCGGCGGCAGGCCGTCCGTGTAGTGCAGCACGGCGGTGACGGGCAGATTCTCGCAGCCCACCGGGCCATCAATGACGACGCGCATGCCGCGCACCGCCGAGAAGGCATAGATGGCGCCCCAATATCCACCGGCGCGATCGTGATCGAGGACGAGCATCAGGTGCCCACCGCTTCTTCGGATTTCGCCTTGGCCGCGCGCAGCTTGCGCTGGCGGTCGCGGAAACCTGGCGGGTCCACCGGCTTCTCGCGGAAGCCGTAGCCCGCGCCATCGGGCGTGCCGACACCTTCGAAGAAGCTGACCATGCGGCCGAAGCGCTCGCGCCCTTGCGTCTGCGCCGCGACGATGCCGGCCATGGAGGCCGCACCCGCGATGGAAAACAGCGGCCGCGCGCTGACCATGTTCGTGAAGTAGAGGGCGGGGATGCCCATCTCCTTCGCCTTCTGCACCAGCGGCGTGGTGCCGAGTGCGAGGTCGGGCTTGGCTTCCTTCATCGCCGCCATGTCCTGCTCGAGCGAGGCGCGATACTGGACGTGGCAGCCCTGGGCCTTGAGCCATTCGGCGTCGGCCGCACTCCATTCGGTGCGCGGGCAGGCGGTACCGACATAGGGCACTTCCGCGCCGGCTTCGATCAGCAGGCGGGCGACCAGAAGTTCGGAGCCTTCATAGCCGGAGACGGTGATGCGCGCCTTGATGGGGTTGGCGGCCAGGGCCGCGCGGATCGCCGGCAGCACGGCCTGGCGGGCGGCTTCGCGCTCGGATTCCGGGACGCCGGCGGCGATACCGATGGCCTCGATCCAGGCGGCCGTGCCATCCACGCCGACCGGGCCGGAGCCGACCACGTTGCGGCCGGCGGCGCGGAATTCGCGGACACTCGCCGTGTAGAAGGGATGCAGCGCGGCAACGGCCACGGAGTCCAGGGCCGAATAGAGATCCCGCCACTCGCGGCAGGGCGCCTGCGCGCCGGCGGCGAGGCCCATCGGCGCCAGGATCTGGCCGATGCCCACCGGATCAGCCGGGAACAACTCGCCGATCAGGCAGATGTTGCGGGCTTCCTTGTGGTTGCGCGGACGCGCCACGGGGCCTTGCTCGGCCTCGTTGCGGGCATAGCGCAGCATGGCGCCGGTCAGCACGTCCTTCGCTTCCGCATGCGTCGGCACGCCAAAGCCCGGCACGTCAATGCCGATGATGCGCACGCCGTTGATCTCCTTGGGCAGGAGTTCCAGCGGCACGCCGGAGGCCGTGGGCACGCAAAGATTGGTGATGATGACGGCGTCATAATCCTCGGGCTTCGCCGTCTCGATCACCGCGTCGCGGATATCCTCGAAGAGCTTGCCGGTGACGAGCGTCTCGGAGTTGAAGGGCACGTAGCCCACCGTCCGCTTGGCGCCATAGAAATGCGAGGTGAAGGTCAGCCCATACACGCAGCAGGCCGAGCCCGAGAGGATGGTCGCCACGCGGCGCATGCGCAGCCCCACACGCAAGGACCCGAAGGCCGGGCACATGCTTTGCGGCTGGTCATGCGGACCGCGCGGATAGTCCTTCATCAGCTGGTCCATGACCTCCGTCTTGCCGGCGGCGCGGGCCGCGGCATCGAAGGTCTCGCGCCCTGCGTGGCAGGGCGAACCATCGGGCGAGGGAGGGGGGGCGACATCCATGCGTCAGACGCCCTCGTAAACCACTTCGAGGGAGGGCTTGTTCAGCACTTCACTGCCGCACATGTCTTCCATCGTCGCCGGGTTCAGCACCACGCCACGGCCGACCGCATCGCCCTTGAACAGGTTCAGCAGCGCGTCATGCGTCAGCGGGTTGGGCCGCAGCGGCGGCGCTTCGGCCACCTGCACGCCGAGGGCTTCGAACAGCCCGGCCCATTGGCCGCCAGGTGTTCCGACGATCTCGTAATTGGCGCTTTTGCGGCGGATGTCGTCATCGGCCGGAATGGCGGCCAGCACGGGAATGCCCACGGCGTCCGCGAAGGCCTGCGCCTCACCCGTGCCGTCATCCTTGTTGATGACGAGACCGGCGACACCGACATTGCCACCCAGCTTGCGGAAGTAATCCACCGCCGAGCACACATTATTCGCCACATACAGCGACTGCAGGTCATTCGAGCCGACGACGATGACCTTCTGGCACATGTCGCGGGCGATCGGCAGGCCGAAGCCGCCGCAGACCACATCGCCCAGGAAGTCGAGCAGGACGTAGTCGAAATCCCATTGGTGGAAGCCCAGCTTCTCCAGCAATTCGAAGCCATGGATGATGCCGCGCCCGCCGCAGCCACGGCCGACTTCCGGGCCACCGAGCTCCATGGCGAAGACGCCATCGCGCTTGAAGCAGACATCGCCGATCTGCACCTGCTCACCGGCGGCCTTCTTGCGCGACGAGGTCTCGATGATGGTGGGGCAGGAGCGCCCGCCAAACAGCAGGGAGGTCGTGTCGCTCTTGGGATCGCAGCCGATGAGCAGCACGCGCTTGCCCTGCGCCGCCATCATGTAGCTGAGATTGGCCAGGGTGAAGGACTTGCCGATGCCGCCCTTCCCGTAGATCGCGATGATCTGCGTCTCCTTCTTGGCCGGCGGCACTTCCATGGAGGCGGACTCATCGGAAGGCTGAACATTCCCGGTCACGGCATTCATGCTTGTGTTCTCCAGTCGAGGACCATTTTGAGGCAGCGCGCATCGCCGAAGGCGGTGCGGTAGGCATCCGGTGCATCACCGGCCGATTGACGATGCGTGATCAGATGGTCGAGCGAGAGCTTGCCCGCCGTGATCAGCGCATTGAGCGAAGCCATGTCCTGCGCCTGCCATTCGGCGGCGATGCGCAGGCTGGCCTCGCGCATGAAGGCGGGGGCGAAGGCGAAGGAGAGGCGGTCATAGAAGCCCGCCAGCGTGATCTCGCCGCCCGCCCGCAGGCGGCTGACCAGGGAGTCGAGAATGTTCGAGTCGCCACTTGCGTCGCAGATGCGCGCATAGTCGCGGCGGGTGTCGCTCTCCGGCGTCAGCACGGTGTAGCCCTCGGCACCCTCGGCGCGTTCGGCGCTGAGTTCCCAGACATTCGGCGCCGGATGGCCCATGGCGATGGTGATGCGCGCCAGCAGGCGGCCCAGCACGCCATGGCCGATGATCAGCTCCGGCGGGTGGTCCACGATGGCGTGATAGGCGGTGGCGGCCAGCGCCAGCAGGATGGCCTTGTCACCCAGGGCTTCATCCACGGGGATGACGCGGGCGCCTGGTGTGACGAGGCAGCCAGCGGCGCCGCCGAACAGGCCGCGCACATCGCGAAACCCGCGTGAGCCAGGGATGAAGACGCGGCTTCCGATGGTCTGGCCCGAACTTGGCCCGGCCTCGACGATGCGGCCGACGCTCTCGTAACCGGGGACCAGCGGGTAACCCATGCCGGGGAAATTCGGCATCTTGCCCAGCCAAAGCAGCTTCTCGGTGCCGGTGCTGATGCCCGACCACTCGACATGAACCACCACGTCCGCCTCGCCCGGGGGGAGAAGGTCAACGCGCTGGAGCATGAGTTGCTCCGGCTTGGTCATGAGGACTGCAATGGTGTCCACCGGTCTAGAGGCCTCCCCCGTTTGATTGAAGTGTCAATCTAGAAGGACAAAGCAGAGTGTCAAGCAAAATGGACATTTCATTTGATCTAAAGCAAAAGCGGGTCATGCCGTCGCCACCAGGACGCGGGTGAGCAGCGGGGTCGCGGTCGGCAGAAGGCGCGGCTGGCGGAAACCCGCTGCCTCCAGCAGGCCAGAGAGCCTGGCCGGGCTGCGCGGCCGGCCGGTGCCCATGGCACGCAGATAGAAGCCGAAATAGGCGGCCCCCATGGCTTCGGCGCCTCGGGTTTCGGCCATGGGCTCGGCCACCAGAAGCGTGCCGCCGGGCGGCAGGGCGGCGTGGGCGGCGCGCAGCATGCGCTCCACATCCGACTCGTCATGATCATGCAGGACACGGACGAAGCTGATGATGTCAGCCCCCTCGGGCAGGATCCCCGCATGGAAATCCCCGCCCACGGCGCGCGCCCGGGCGCCAAGGCCGGCGGCCGCGAAGCGCGACTCGGCGCGGGCGGCAACGGCCGGAAGGTCGAACAGGATGACGTTCAGGCTGGGCGTGGCCGCGGCCACGGCGCGCAGGAAACTGCCATCGCCACCGCCCACATCCAGCAGGCAGCGATGCTTGGAGAAATCATAGGTATCAATAACTTCTGAGGAGATCATCGGCTGGGACGCCGCCATCAGCGCCGTGTAGGGGGCTATTTCCGCATCCCCCAGCGCCTCGGGCTTCGCCACGCCGGCATAGGGCCAATAGGCCGCCAGCTGGCCGCCACCGCGCCCGCCGCGCAGCAGCGCCACGGGGTCCGTCAGGTCGGCGTAGAGCATGGCGTGATGCTCCACCATGGATTCGATGGCCGTATTGCCCACCATCACGGCACCCAGCTGCCCCAGCGCCCAGCGCCCGTTGCGGCGCTTGGTCAGGCCGAGCGACTCGGCCGCTTCCAGCAATTGCCCGGCCGCATCGGCGGGCAGGCCCAGCCGGTGCGCCAGCGCTCGCTCCTCCTGCGGACCCTCGGCGAGGATGGTGAAGAGATCGAGCCGCACACAGGCATAGAGCACCTGCGAATAGACAAACCCCGCCGCCAGATCGAAGAGCGAACGCGCCCGGCGCCGCGCCATGCCGCGCGTCAGCGGAAAGCGGCCGGCCCAGCGGCGGAAATCGGCGCTGGCCACCAGCCGGTCATGCCAGGCGGCAAAGCGGTCCCGCCAGGTGAGGGGTAAGGTCAGGGCCACCATACTCAGTAGGCGTGCGCGGGCAGGGTCTTGGGCACGAGGCGCCGCGCCTCATGCCGCATCAAGGCGCCCAATTCGGCGCGGCCGGGGCAGGGGGGAATCGCCTCCACCGCCAGATCCGCCAGTTCCTCCAGGCGCTTGACCGCCCCCTTGAGGCCAAGTTCGCGCACCGCGCTCGGCCTGTCATGCGCGGCATCCTGGCCGACCGGCTTGCCGAGCTGCTCGGCATCCGAAATCGCATCGCCAATATCGTCGGCCACCTGATAGGCCTCGCCCAGGCGCATGCCGACATGGCTCCAGGCTTCGACCGGGCCGCCGGCGGCGGCGGCACCCGCCATGGTGGCGCCGGCAAAGAGGGCCGCGGTCTTGGCGCGGTGATAGGCGGCCACATCCACACGGGTCTCACATTCCCAGGCCTGGCCGGCGACGATGCCGAGCGGCGTGCCGACCGCATCGCCCACGATTCGCATCACCGCACCCAGCCGCTCGGGATGGGCGCAATGGGCCGAGGCGCGCGCGATGGTCTGGAAGGCGAGGACGATCAGCGCATCCCCGGCCAGCAGGGCCAGCGGCTCGCTGAAGGCGCGATGCACGGTCAGGCGGCCGCGCCGGGTCGCCGCATCATCGAAGCAGGGCATGTCATCATGCACGAGGGAGGCGCAGTGCAGCATCTCGATCGCGGCGGCGGTCGCGTCCACCAGCACGGGGTCATCCATGCCGCAGGCGGCGGCGGCGGCCACGCAAAGCCGCGGGCGAACCCGCGCCCCACCGGGGAAAACGGCATGATGCATGGCGAGTGACAGCAAGGGCGGCGTGGCCCCGGGCGCCAGGGCCTCGGTCAATTGCCGTTCGATGCGGCGGTTCGCGTCCATGGAAGTGCTCCCTTCGAAGTCGGGAGGATGGCACTCTCCTGATTGACTGTCACGCGCAATTGACACCATTCTGGCCGCTCAGACGAAAAAACTGTCAACCACGCCTGACTTTCCCGGCGCGGCGTCGCGGCGGCCCGCCTACGCGTTGTCTTTGCAGGAGATTTGCCCTTGCCACTTGATGAGGCTGGCCCCGTGCTGGGTCCCGTGCTGGGCCCCGGCTTCCACCACACGCCGCCGCGCGACGGCTATGCCTGGTGGTATCTCGATGCCCTCAGCGAGGATCAGCAGCATGGGCTGACCATCATCGTCTTCCTGGGCTCGGTCTTCTCACCCTATTACGCGCTCGCGCGCCGCCAGGGGCCGGCGGACCCGATGAACCATTGCTGCATCAATGTGGCGCTCTATGGCAGCCCGGCCCGCTTCGCCATGACGGACCGCCCGGCCCAGGCGCTGAAGCGCGACGCCACCAGCATCACCATCGGCCCCTCGGCGATGCGCTGGGATGGCAAGGTGCTGACGCTGGACCTGAACGAGGTGGCCGTCCCGCTGCCGCGCGGCATTCGCGGCCAGGTGCGCCTGACGCCGGGCCCGATGAATGAGCGCGTCTTCACCCTGGATGCCGCGGGCCACCATCATTGGCGGCCCATGAGTGCGGCAGCCCATGTCGAGGTCGAGCTGGAGAAGCCCGGCCTCTCCTGGCAGGGGCATGGCTATTTCGACAGCAACTGGGGCTCGGCCCCGCTGGAGCGCGATTTCCAGGAATGGGATTGGTGCCGCGTGCCGCTGAAGGAGGGGGCGGCCATCCTGTATGATGCAAGGCGCCGAGACGGGACGCGCCAGCAACTCGCCCTGCGCTTCCATGCCGATGGCCGCATCGAGGAGATGCCCGTGCCGCCCGATGTGACGATGCGCCGCTCGCTCTGGGGCATCCGCCGCGCGACGCAGAGCGAAGGCACGGCGCGCATCGTGAAGACACTGCTGGACACGCCCTTCTATGCCCGCAGCGTGCTGGAAACCACGCTCTGCGGCGAGACGGCGATGGGCGTGCATGAAAGCCTGGATTGCGACCGATTCGCCGCCCTGCCCATTCAGATGATTCTGCCGTTTCGGGTTCCGCGGCGTTGGTTCTAGGATCACGCCAATCCTTCGGAGGAACGACCATGCTCGAACAATCCCCCATGCCGGTCCTGGACATCCCCTCGCTGCGCGACAAGGTCTCGCCCGCCGAGTGGCAGGCCCGCGTGAACCTCGCCGCCTGCTATCGCCTCATCGCGCTCTACGGGATGAGCGACATGATCGCGAACCATATCTCCTGCCGCGTGCCGGGCGAGGAGGGGGCCTTCCTCATCAACGCCTATGGGCTGCTCTATGAGGAGATCACCGCCTCCTCCCTCATCAAGATCGATGTGAAGGGCAATGTCCTGCACAAGCCCGATTTCGGGGATCTCAACTACGGCGTGAACCGCGCGGGCTTCGTCATCCATGGCGCCATCCACGAGGCGAGCCACGAGATTGACTGCGTGATCCACACGCACACCTGGCCCGGCATGGCCGTTTCCTCGCTGGAATGCGGCCTGCTGCCGATGAACCAGACGGCGATGCGCTTTCTCAAAATTGGCTATCACGACTATGCGGGCGTCGTGCTCGATACGGCGATGCAGGCCAAGCTGGTGGCCGACCTGGGCAGCAACAACGCGCTGATCCTGCGCAACCACGGGCTGCTGACGGTGGGCCGCACCATCGCCGAGGCGTTCAACGCCATGCATCGGCTGGAGCTGTCCTGCCGCGCGCAGCTCGCGGCCCTCGCCTGCAACGCCAAGATCATCCAGGTGCCGCAGGCGGTGTTGGACGAGACCTACATGAACTACCAGCCGCAGACGCGCCGCCCCTATGGCGTGATGGAATGGCCGGCGCTGCTCCGCCGGCTCGACCGGATTGATCCATCCTTCCGGAACTGATGCCGACGATTCACGTTTCAGGCTGAAGTGCGCCTGACACGATCGCAGGCTATTCGCGCAGCACCACCACATCGCCGGGCGAGAGCCCGGTGCGGATTTCCACGCCCTCGGGCGTGCTGATCCCGAGCGTGACGGGGCGAGAGACGATCCGCCCGCCTTCCCGCACGCGGACGATGCGCGTGCCGCCCTCATCGCGCACGGCGTTGGGCGGCATCACCACCGCGTCATCGCGCTCATGCGTGATGATGGCGAGGCTGGCGGACATGCCGACGGCCAGGCGCGCGCGCTGCTCGGCCGTCAGGTCGGTGATGGCGATGCTGACGGCGAAATTCGGCATGCCGCGCCCCATCCCCCCCTGCTCGGCGCTCGCCTGCGCGGCCACGGATGCGACGCGTCCGGTCAGCACCTCGCCCGCGAAGGCATCGCCCGTCACGGTCACATTCTGGCCGGGGCGCACCTGGTTCACGTCAATCTCATCCACCTGGCCGCGCACCAGGAAGCTCGCCAGATCGCCGATGCCGAACATGGTCTGCCCGCGGCTGACGCGTGAGCCGACTTCGATCGTCTCCCGCCTTTGCTGGCCGCCCTGGTTTTCCGGCGGCATGAGCACGACGCCCGAGACGGGGGCCCGCAATTCGGAATTGCCGAGGTCATTCTCGATCTCGCGCAGCCGCGTCTCGGCATTGGCGAGTTCGAGTTCGGCGGTGCGCAGATGCAGCTCATTGCCACGATCCAGCGTGGCCGCGAGGTCCTGCTGCGCCGCCTGGAATTGCAGCTCCTGATTGCGCTGCTGCTGGATGAGGTTGCGATGCTCCTCCGCCGGGATGATGCCGCGGCTCAGAAGCATCGCGCTCTGCTGCACGCGGGCGCGCAGATTGCTGGTCTCCAGCTCGGCCCCGGCCAATTGGCGCCGCGCGCGGGAAGCCTCGAAGCCGGTCGCCCAGCCGCGCAATTCCTCGACGCGCTGGCGGGCGCGGATTTCGGCGGCGCGCGCCTCGCGCAGGCGGGTTTCCACCTCGCCGCGATCCATCCGCAGCAGCACATCGCCCTGCGTCACCGCGCCGCCATAGCGGAACAGCCGCTCACGCACGGTGCCGTCATAGGGTGCGACGACGCTGACATTGGCGCCGGGTTCCAGCACGCCCACCACCGCGATGCGCGCGCTGATCGGCTGCGCGCTGGCCGTCATGGTCACCACGCCGCCGGGCGCGCCCGCCGCGAAGGCATCCGGCTCACCCGGCGAAAACCACGTCCAGGCGGCAACGCCGAAGACGCCGAGGAAGGCCGCCACCACCGCCGCCATGCGCAACAGCGCGATGCGCCGCGTGATCAGGGCCGAGCGCGTGGCCGAGTTTTCCAGCTTCAGGAAGGCATCCTGCAACTGCGTGTATTGCGATGCGAGCTCGGCCTGGAGGCGCTCATTCTCGGTCACATCGGCGAAGACGGCGGTGATGGCCGGGCGCCCGGCGAAGGGGCCGCTCTGCACGCGCCAGGCGCTGGCTTCGACGGAAAGCCGGCGTTCGCCCGGAAAATCCAGCGTGCGGCGGCCTTGCGGCCCCTCGGCCTGCAAGGGTGCCAGCACGGCGTCAATGAAATCATCCGTGCCGTCACGCTCGCTCAGCAGCAGGGCGATGCTCTGGCCGATCGCCTCCTGCGCATCAATGCCCAGCATGCGGGCGGCGGCGGGGTTCACCGTCATCACCCGCGCATCCGGGCCGATGGCCAGCACGCCATCGGTCATCACATCAAGCGCGCGGCGGTAATCGAGGGAGATGCTCTCATTCAGGCCGCGCAGCGCCGCTTCATTTTCGGCGAGCCTGGCACTCATCCCCTGGAGCTCGGCCGTCTGGCGGCGCAATTCCAGCTCCGCCGTGGCGCGGGTGGCGAGCCTGGCCAGGCCATCGCGCTGGGCTTCCGTCAGCTGGCGCGGCACATGGTCCAGCACGCAGATGGTGCCGAGCGCCTCGCCCGTCATGCTGCGGATGGGCATGCCGGCATAGAAGCGGATCGCTTCCTCGCCCGTCACCAGGGGGTGGTTGGCGAAGCGCGGATGCTGCGAGAGATCCTCGATCTCGGTCAGCGCGTCCCGCGCCAGGGTCTCGTCGCAGAAGGCGTGTTCGCGCGGGCAATTCAACGTGGCGGGCTGCATGCCCTCGGCGCCGATGATCCATTGCTGCGTGGTGTTCAGCAGCGCCACATAGGCGGCCGGCGCCGCGCAGAGAATGGCGGCCAGCCGGGCCAGGTCATGGAAGGCGGGGGCTGCCGTCATCTCGGCCGAAAACCCGCGAAGATCAGTCATTCAGCGAGATCCGCCAGGTGTCCAGCGTGGTGCCCAGCACCTGGTCCAGCTGGGTCAGCGCATTGGCATAGGCGATGACGGCCGCCAGCTCAGCACTCTCGGCCGATTGCAGCGAGCCCTGGAAGGAGACCACCTGGAAGTTGGAGGAACGCCCGGCCTGCAGCTTGATCAGCTCCGCCTCCAGCTGGAGCCCGGCAAGTTCACGCGCGCGGCGCGCGAGCTCGGCCTGGCGGCGCAGCGTATCAATGTTGCGCGTCGTATCCTCGACCAACTGGCGCAGCCGGTCGCGCGCCTGTTCGATGGCGAGTTCGGATTGGCGCAGCGCGATGGTGGCATTCACCTCGGGCTGTTCGCGCGCGATCTGGCCGATGGGGATGTTGAATTGCAGCCCGATGTTGAAATCATTGCGCACCTCGGCCAGGGCGCCGAGCGTGCGTGCGATCTCGGCCCGCTGCGCCGCCAGCCCCGTGCCCGCCACCACCGAGACATCCCAAAGCCGCTGATTGCGCGCGACATCGAGGTTGATGCGGTTCACCTCCACCGCCAGCAGCGTGCGCAGATATTCGGGCTGGTTGGCGGCGGCGGTGGCCAGGGCGCGCGCGGGGTCCACGCGGGCGGATTGGGCGGCCGGGCGTTCCACCGCCCAGATCATCTGGTTCTGGTTCACCGCCAGCAGCGTCAGCAAGGCCAGCCGCGCTGCCGCATGCTGGTTGCGCGCGCCGAGCAGCGCCAGCTCCTGCTGCGCGATGCTGGTCTCGGCCTGGATGAGTTCGACCTGTGCGAGGCGCCCCGCGGCGAAGAGCGCCTGGTTCACGCTGGCCAGTTCGCGTGCGCGGCGCAGCGCCTCGATCGAGATGCGCAGCTGCTCCTGCGCCTGGAGCAGCGTGCGATAGCCCGCGATGGTCTGGCTGATCTGGTCAATCACCAGGGATTTCAGCTGGAGCTGGCTGTTCACCTCCTGGATGCGGCCGATGCGGATGGGGGCCATGGCGTAATCGATGCCGCCGCCGGCCAGCAGCGGCTGGATCACCTGGAAGGTCGCGCGCGCCTGGCCGCTGGGGGACGCACCCCGCGCATTGCTCTGCACGCCGAGCCAGCCGAACTGGAATTGCGCGCCCGTGGGCGTCGCGATGTTCACCACGGGGCCCAGCGTGGTCTGCGTGAGGTTGGTGTTGCCCGTGCGTGAGCGCGTGATGCCGCCACTGACGCCGAAGCGCGGATCAAAGGTGGCCTCGGTCACGCGCAGCGAAAACCGGTCCGCCACGCGCTGCAGATACTGGCTGCGGATGGCGCGGTTGCTGCGCAGCGCGAGAAACACGGCCTCGGGCAGGGTCAGCGGGATGCTGCCCTCGGGCATATGGGTCGAGGGCATGGTGGTGTTGGCGCGCGGCGCCGGGCGCTCGCGCGGTGCGGCCGCTTCACGCTGCGCGAGGGCCGGGCCAGCGCCAAGGGCCAGCATCGCGGCAAGGATCGCAACACCTCCCTTCATCCTGGCCTGCTCCGTTTTCGTGACCGCTCAACTATCTCACCCTGGGCACCCGCACCGCAAGCCATGCGCCGCTCCGCGCCGATGGGTAGCACCGATCGGCCCGATCGGCGGCGGCCCCTCTCGACCTACCCCGCCGCATGGTGTTGGCTGCCAGCATGATGCGTTGTGCCCCGCTGCTGCTCATCCTCCTGGCACCCGCCTGCGCGCCGCCCGGCGCGCTGCGCCAGCAGGTGACGGGGGCCAGCTACGCGCCGGTCCAGGCCGAGTTTCCGCCCTTGCCCGCCATCATGGAACTCACCGGCGATCCGCCGATCGCCCTGCCGGAGCCCTCCCGCTTCACTCCGATCGCAGCGCCTCGATCGGATCCAGCCGCGCGGCCATGACCGCCGGGTAGAAGCCGAAAAACACCCCGACGGCGAGCGAGACGCCCGCCCCCAGCGGGGCCGCCATGGGCGAGAAATGCACGGGCCAGCCCGACATCCAGGCAAAGCCGACGCCGCCGGCAAAGCCCAGCGCCACGCCAAGCGCCGCCCCCAGCACCGAGAGGATCAGCGCCTCACTGAGGAACAGCCGCCGCACATCGCGGCGCCGCGCGCCAATGGCCAGCCGGATGCCGATTTCCCGCCGCCGTTCCGTCACGGACATGAGCATGATGTTCATCACGCCGACACCGCCCAGCACCAGCGCGATGCTGCCCACGGCCCCCAGCAGCAGCGCCACCAGCCGCACCTGGTTGTTCATGCCGGCGATCAATTGCCGCGCGGAGAGCACATTCAGCGTCGCGTCGCGCAGCCCGGGGCCCAGATGCTGCTGCAATTGCTGCGTGGCGATTTCGGGATCGGCCTCACCGCGCAGGCGGCCCACCGCCATGGAGAGTTGCGGCACGGCCATGACGCGGCGCGCATTGGGCAAGGAGATGAACAGCGTGCCGTTCACATCCATGGGCAGCATCGGGTTCATCAGCACGGGCTCGATCACGCCGATCACGGTGAAGATGTAGCGGCTGACGCGAATCTGCGAGCCGACGCGGATCGCCGAGAAGGGGGTGGATAATTGCTGCGCGAGGTCGGAGCCGAGCACGGCATGCAGCTCAAACCGGTCATGCGGGGAGAGGAACCGCCCCGCCGCCATGGGCAGCCGTGCCACATCGGCGAAGCTGCCCGTGGCGCCGATGAAGCCCGCATTGCGCGTCTGCCCCTCATAGGTCACCGGCCCGCCGCCGATCATGAAGGGCGCGATCTCGCCCACGGTGGGCACCATGGCGGGCACGGATTCAATGTCGCCCAGGCGGAAATTGCCCAGGCCCTGCGGGCTGTCGGCGCGCAGGATCAGCGTATCCGTCCCCATCTGGCGAAACTGGCGAATGGTCTCCTGCCGCGCCATCGTGCCGGCATGCAGCATGGCGATCACCGCCCCCGCGCCCACCACGATGCCGATGAGCGCGAGGAGGCTGCGCTGCCAGGCCGCCAGCAGATTGCCGGCCGCTTCCATGAGGGTCTGGCGGATCATGTTTGCGCCACCGATTCACGCCTCCGGGCAAGCGCCCTCCAGCGATCGGGGGCGGTCATGCCAGCACCGTCTGGTCGGCCAGATGGCCCTGCGTCAGCATCAGCCGGCGCCGGCAGCGCGCGGCAACCCCCGGATCATGCGTGATGATCAGCACCAGCACGCCCAGATCACGGTTCATCTCCTCAAACAGGCCCATGATCTCGCGGCTGACGATGGGGTCCAGCGCGCCGGTCGGCTCATCGGCCAGCAGCACCGCGGGCTCGCCCACCAGGGCGCGGGCGATGGCCACGCGCTGCTTCTGCCCGCCCGAGAGCATGTTGGGCACATGGTTGAGATGCTGGCCCAGCCCCACGCGCTCCAGCATGGCTTCGGCGCGGCGGCGGGCCTCGCCCTCCGGCGTGCCGCGATACATCAGCGGGAGTGCGACGTTGCGCCAGGCATTGAGGCGCGGCATCAGGAAGAATTGCTGGAAGACGAAGCCGATCATCTTGTTGCGCATCAGCGATTGCGCATCCGCCTGGGCGGCCAGCACATTCTCGCCCCGGATGCGATAACTGCCCGAACTGGGCCGGTCCAGCAGCCCGACGATGTTCATGAAGGTGGTCTTGCCCGAGCCAGAGCCCCCCATCAGCGACACCAGCTCGCCCCCGGCGAGGTCGAGGTCAATGCCGTGCAGCACCGTGCGCTCGGTGGGGCCGATCTTGAATCGCCTGGTGATGCCGCGTAGCTCAAGCATGGAACAAGGCTAAGCCCGTTTCATCGAAAGCGAAGGGGGGAAATCCGCCCCCGCTGCGATTTCCGGCCAGGTTCCGGCTTCGCTGGTGCGGCCGCGCGGCACTGCGGCCGGGTTGCGCCAGGCTCACAGCTGCCGCAGCACGGCATCGGCCGCGGCTTCGCTGGGCAGGCCATGTTCGGGGTGCAGCCGCGCCAGCGCGCGGGTGAAGCCCTCGCGCTGGCGCGCCACCGCTTCGTCATCCTCGATCAGGCGGCGCAGCGCGGCCGCAAGCCCTTCGGGCCTGCATTGGTGCAGCAGGAATTCGGGCACCAGCGGTTCATCCAGCAGCAGGTTCACGAGGCTCGCATATTTCACCAGATGCAACTGCCGGATGATGGCGTTGGAGATCGGGTTGAAGGTGTAGCCGATCACATGCGGCAGCCCGGCCACGGCGGCTTCCAGCGAGGAGGTGCCCGATTTGATCAGCCCCGCCCGTGCCGCGGCGAAGGCATCTGCCTTGTCCTGCGGGCTGCGCACCAGGCTGACAGGGCGTCCCCATTCGGCAGTGCGTGCGCGGACCATCTCCTCCACCGTGCCGGCCAGGCCGATGATGGGATGGAGATCGCCGGGCAGGCGCTTCAGCGTCTCGGCGAAGATGGGCAGCAGGCGCGAAACCTCGCCGCGCCGGCTGCCGGGCATGATGATGAGGCGGCGGCCATCACCGGGCGCATGCTCGGCCACGCCATGCGCGGCCTCACTCTCCAGGATGGGGTGGCCGACGAAATCCACGGGAATGCCGGCGGCTTCGAAGATCGGCGCCTCGAAGGGCAGCAAGGCGAGGATGCGGTCCACGCACTGCGCGATCTTCTTCACCCGCCCCGGCCGCCAGGCCCAGACCTGGGGGGCGACGTAATGGATGACGGGAATGCCCAGATGCTTCACCCGCGCGGCGAGGCGCAAGGTGAAGCCGGGGCTGTCAATCGTGATGATCAGGCGCGGGCGGCGGGCAGTGATGTCGGCCACCGCTTCCTCCATGCGCTGCTTGAGGCGAAACAGGCTGGGCAGCACCTCCGCCACACCCATCAGCGCCAATTGCCTGATGTCGAACAGCGAGGCGAAGCCCTGCTCGGCCATGCGCTCGCCGCCGATGCCGGCGAATTCCAGGCTGGAGTCGCGCGCGCGCAGGGCCGCGATCAACCGCGCTCCCAGGATATCGCCCGAGGCTTCGCCGGCGGCGAGGTAGAGCATCATGCGGAGCATGCCCGGGGAATCATGCGAAGGCCGCCGGCAGGGGGCGGGGGATGGGCGCGCGTGGCCAGTCGTGGTGGTTGCGCACGGCGCCATCGGCGCGCACGGCCTCCAGCCGCGCGGGATCGAGATCGGTGATCAGCAGGCCGGGTGCGTCGAGGGCGGCGGCGGCCACCACGCCATCCTCGGCGAAGCCGCGATCCACCGGGCCGAACACGCTGGCGGCGCCGTGATTTTCATCGAGTGCGACCGAGGCCGCAAAGCCGCCCACGGTGGGGGCGAGGGCCACGAAGCACTGGTTTTCCATGGCGCGGGCGGCGGCGCCGATGCGCACGCGGTGGAAGCCATGGAGTGTGTCCGTGCAGGTCGGCACCAGGATCAGCCAGGCGCCGGCTTCCACCTGGGCGCGCACCAGCTTGGGGAATTCCGCGTCATAGCAGATGGCGATGCCGATCAGGCCCCAGGGCGTCTGGAACACGCTGGGCGGCGCACCCGGCGAGATGCCCCAGCGCTCATCCTCAAAGCGCGTCATCTGGCGCTTCTCCTGGAAGGCGAGGCTGCCATCCGGCGCAATCAGCGGCGCGCGATTCACGATGCGCGCGCCATCCCGCATGGGAAGCGTGCCGGGTTGCAGCCAGAGGGCGTGGCGGCGGGCGGCTTCGCGCATCGCCGCCAGGATGGGCCCGGCCTGATCCACCATGGCGCGCAGCTCAGTCGCGGCATCCGGCGCGCCGCCGGCGAGTGCGGCCCCCAGTTCCACGCAGGCATATTCGGGCATGTGCAGCAGATCCGCGCCGGCGCGCTTCGCCTCAGCGGCCCAGTGGTCGAGCTTCGCGGCATAGGCCGCCACATCCGGCGTGGGTTCCACCGGCCAGGCGAGGGTGGCGAGGCGCATCATGTCGGGGCCTGCGATGGATGCCCCGGCGGAAGGGCGCCGGGGCGATCGCGGCCGAGCTGCTTGATCCAGAAGGAGAGCGCATGCGGCGAAGGCTTGCCGTCGCCGATCTCGGTCCAGTCGAAGACGCAGGAGAGTTCCGGATGATGCGTGTAGCCGCGCTTGCCCCAGAAGCCATCGAGCGGCGTGTAGCTGGCCGGGCGGCGTGGATCATTCACGTTGCGGACCACGGCGCAGAAGGTGGAGCAGGGTAGGCCGAGGCTCGCCGCATGCGCCTCCCGCGCCGCGAAAAAGGCGACGCCGATGCCCTGGCCGCGATAGGCCGGCAGCAGCACGGATTCGCCGAAATAGGCGTAGTCCGTGGGGTTACGGCCGGCGGCCTCGAAGCAGGCGCGCACCGGGCCGTGCGTCGCGGCCATGGGCTGGCAGGTGGCGGCCCCCACGATCTCCACGCCGTCGCGCGCCAGGATGATGGCCGCCCCTTCGCCCTCGATATAGTGCCGGAGGTAACGCTCCTCCTCGCCGGGCGGGCTTTGATAGAGGTAGGGCCATTCGGCGAAAACCGCGCCGCGCAGCCGAGCGAGGGCTGAGACATGCGGCAGCAGCGCGGGGCCAGTGACGGTCTCGACCTTCATGCGGCGGCGTCCAGGAAGGCGCGCAGTCCATCTTCCACCACACGCGGATCCAGGTCCCGCAGGATGAAGACGAGGCGGCTCGATCGGTCATCCCCCGCGGGCCAGGATTCCAGCATGCGGGGCGGGTGGAAGCTGTGCTGCACGCCATGCATCACCACCGGGCCGCGCTGGCCTTGCAGGTTCAGCACGGCCTTCATGCGCAGCATGTGGCTGCCCTGCGTCATCGCCATCATTTCCAGGTAGCTGGCCAGCCCCTCCCAGGGGAGTGGTGCCTCGAAGCGCAGGCAAAGGGCGCGGATGCGGGCATCATGGCGGTTTACGTCGTGCTGGTGATGGTGGTGGTGATGGCTGCTGGCGGCGATCCAGTCGGTGATCTGCGGCAGCTTGCCGTCGCTGGAAAAGGGGCCGGAATGGATGAGTTGGGCGGCCGAAACCTCGCCGACCAGGATGGGCGCCATCGGGTTGAGCGCCGCCAGCCGCGCGCGCAGCGGTGCGGGGTCCGCGAGGTCGCTTTTCGTGATGACGATACGGTCCGCCACGGCCGCCTGGCGTAGCGCCTCGGGCTGGTCATCCAGGGTGGCCATGCCATGCACGGCATCCACCAGCGTCACCACGCCATCCAGCCGGTAGTCGCGCAGCAGCAGCGGGTCGCTCATCAGGGTTTGCAGGATGGGGGCGGGGTCGGCCAGGCCCGTGGTTTCGATCACCACGCGCGCGATGGGCTGCGGGCGTTGCGCCAGATCCCTGAGGGCGCGGGAGAGATCGCCCCGGATGGTGCAGCACAGGCAGCCGGCGGCGAGCAGCACCGCATCCTCATCCAGCCGCTCCACCAGCAGGTGATCGAGGCCGATCTCGCCGAATTCATTGATCAGCACGGCGGTGCCGGCCATTTCGGGCTCGCGCAGCAGGCGGTTCAGCAGGGTGGTCTTGCCGGCGCCGAGAAAGCCGGTGAGCAGCGTGACGGGCGTCTGGCTCATGCGCCGTAGAGGCTTTCGGGGCTGACCAGGGGCTGGGCGATTTCCACCAATTCTCCCGCGCGGGGCGCGAAATAGAAGCAGTTGCGCCGCCCGGTGTGGCAGGCGACGCCGGTCTGGTCCACCAGCAGCAGCAGCGTATCGCCATCGCAATCCAGCCGCAGATCCATGACGGCCTGCGCCTGGCCCGAGCTTTCGCCCTTGCGCCAGAGCCCGCCCCGGCTGCGGCTGAAATAGCAGGCGCGGCCGGTGGCGAGAGTTTCGCTGAGCGATTCGGCGTTCATCCAGGCCATCATCAGCACCTCGCCCGTGTCATGCTGCTGCGCGATGGCGGGAACCAGGCCGCGCGCATCAAAGCGCACGGCCGCGATGATGCGGGCGCGCGCCGCTTCATCCGGGATCATGAGGGGGGGAGGGGTGCTGGCCATGTCGGAGCACTATATGGCATCCAGCAACCGCAAGTGAGGCCCCCGATGGATATGGAAGCGACGCTGGACCGTGCGGCCGGGCAATGCGCGGCGCGCGGCGCCCAACTCACCCCGCTCCGGCGCCAGGTGCTGCGCCTGGTGCTGGCGGCCGAGCAGCCGATGGGCGCCTATGCCCTGCTGGACCGCCTGCGCGAGGAGCGCGGGGTGGCTGCCCCGCCCACCGTCTATCGCGCGCTGGATTTCCTGCTGGAGCAGGGCCTGATCCACAAGCTGGAGCGGCTGAACGCCTTCCTGCCCTGTGTGGAGGCCGGGCACGCCCATGCCGGGCATGACCACCAGCATCAATTCCTGATCTGCGGCACCTGTGGCGCCACGACGGAACTGACCGACCACGCCGTGGCCCATGCGCTGGAGGCAGCGGCTGCGCGCGCCGGCTTCAAGCCGGGGCGGATGACGGTGGAGGTGGAGGGCGTCTGCGCGCGCTGCTCTCAGCCTGCCGGCGCCTGATGCCGCCGGCCCACCAGGTTGCGCACGCCAGTTGGCCCCACCGCCTCGGCATGCGGGCAGCCGGCCGCCATGGTGAAGACCTCGCCCGGGCGGTAGGTGCGGCTGCCCCCGGCACTGGAGAGGGTGATCTCGCCCTCCAGCACCAGGGCGCGGACGTCAAACGGGTGGCTGTGCTCGGGTGTGACGCGGTCAGGCTCGATCGCGCGGGTTTCGGCGCTGAAACCATCGCGCAGCAGGGCGGCTTCGAATTCGGTCGGCGTCATCGGGGCATCCTCCTGGGCTGAGGCAAGGTAGCGCGGGGCGGGCGTGGCAAGAAGCCGCTATTTCTTGCCGCCGAAGCCGGGCGCGCCTTTCAGCGAATCCACCGTGTCAAAATCGCGCAGCACGCCGTCATCGGCCACTTCGACCTCGATCAGCCGGTCGGCATGCTTGCCGACCAATTGCCGCGCGCCGACATCGCCGGTGATGGTCATCATCTCGGGCAGGAATTCGCGGCCCCAGAGCACCGGGTTGCCCTGCTTGCCGCGGAAGGTGGGCTGCACGATGGCGCGGCCTTCCTCCGGGTCGAAGCCGGCCAGGATGCGGGCCATCACGCCCGGTTCCACCAGCGGCATGTCACCGAGGGCGATCAGGACGCCCTCAGGCTCCGGCGGCAGGGCGGCGAGGCCGGCTTTCAGGCTGGCGGAGAGGCCTTCGGCGTAATCCTCGGCATGGACGAAGATGATGGGGCGGCCGGAGAGCGCCTCCTCCACGCGTTCGCGCTCATGGCCGGTGACGACCAGCACGGGGCGGACGCCGCTGGCGATGACGTTGTCCACCACGCGCGTCACCATGGCGACCCCCTTGGTGTCGGCCACCAGCAGCTTGTTCAGCGGCGCCATGCGGCGGGAGCGGCCGGCGGCGAGCACCAGGCCCGCCACCTGGCGCGGCTTGCGCGGCGCGGAGGCGAGGGGAGCGGTCTGCGGCGCCTTGGCGCGGGGCAGGGGCCGCGTCTCGATCTCCTTGAGCAGGCCGCCGACGCCCATGCCCATCACATCCCGCGCATGGACGGGGAGCCCGGCAAAGAGGCGCTGCAACACCCAGTCAAAGCCGTTCAGCTTGGGGCTGCGGGCACAGCCGGGCAGGACCAGGGCCGGGATCTCCCCGACGGCGCCAAGGCAGATCAGATTGCCCGGGTCCACCGGCATGCCGAAATGCTCGATCCGCCCGCCCGCCTTGACGATGGCGGCGGGGCCGACATCGCGGCGGTCCACCGTGGCGGAGGCGCCCGCGATGAGCAGCATTTCGGCGCCCTGGCGCAGCAGGCGGCGCAGTGCTTCGGCCGTCGCGGCGGTTTCGTGGCGCACGCGCTCGACGGGCAGCAGGCTGCCCATCAGCGCCTCGATGCGCGCCTGCGTCACCTCGACCGCGCCTTCCATGACGCTTTCCTTCACGCCGGGCAATTCGGTCAGCACCAGACCGACCTTGAGCGGGCGGAAGGGGTGCAGCGTCAGCACCTTGTGCTGGCGGAGCAGGGCTTCCGCCACGCCCAGCGCACCACCGGGCACGGCGAAGGGGATGACCTTGATGGTGGCCAGCATTTCGCGCGGCTGCACCAGACTGAAATTGGGCAGGGTGGCCAGCGTCAGGCTCTCATCCAGCGCGTTCAGCCGGTCAATGATGCCAGCATCCACGACAAAGAGCCCGGCGGTTTCGGCCAGCAGGTTCACGCGGCCGGTTGCGGCGCGGCTGCGGGCGAGCAGGGGGGACATCAGCGCATCGGCGATGCGGCTGGCCGCCTCATCCTCCGGCACATCGCCCTGGCCGAGCCGGGCGGCGATCACCTCGGCCATGCCGCTGGCGCGCAGGGCGGTGATGGCGGCCGCATCCAGCACCGTGCCCTTCTTGATGGCGCGATCCTTGAGGCGAACGCTGTGGGCGAGGATGGCGCCCTCGGCTTCGTCCAGCGGCGTGGGGCCGAAAATCATTTGCCACGCCTGCGCGCGACGATCTGCGCAACGATGGAGAGCGCAATCTCAGGCGCCGTCACCGCGCCGATATCGAGGCCCACGGGGGCCGCGATGCGCGCGATGGCGGTGGCGTCATGGCCGAGCTCCGTGAGGCGCTCGACGCGCTTCGCATGCGTGCGCTTGCTGCCGAGTGCCCCGATGTAGAAGGCGGGGCTTTTCAGCGCCACGTCCAGCGCGGGGTCATCCAGCTTGGGGTCATGCGTCAGCGTCACGATGGCGGTACGGGCATCGGGGGCGAGTGCCGCCATCGCCTCATCCGGCCAGTCATGGTTGAGGGTGACACCGGGGAAGCGCTCGCTGGTGGCGAAGCTGCCGCGCGGGTCAATCACGGTGACGGCAAAGCCCATGGCGGCACCCAGCGGGGCGAGGGCCTGGCCGGCATGCACGGCGCCCACGATGATCAGCCGCAAGGGCGGGTTGTGCGGCTGGAGGAACCAGGCCTCCCCATCCAGCGGAAATTGCGCGGTGCGGTCCGAGTTCAGTGCCTGCTGCGCGGCATCGGCCAAGGCACCCGGCAGTGCATCCTCGGGCCAGAGATGCTGTTCGCCATCGCTCAGGCGTGTCAGCAGCACGACGGGGCGCTGTGCCGCGCGGGCGGCCTGGAGGCGGGCGAGAAGTTCCGGCGTCATCCGAGTTTTTCCACGAAGACCTTGAGCTTGCCGCCACAGGCGAGACCCACTTCCCAGGCCCGCTCATCCGAGATGCCGAAATCCAGCAGCTGCGGCCGGCCATCGGCCATGGCCTGCTTGGCCACATCGGCCACGGCACCCTCGATGCAGCCGCCCGAAACCGAGCCCGCCATGCGGCCGGACGCCGTGATGGCGAGCATGGAGCCGGCCGGGCGCGGGCTGCTGCCCCAGGTCTCGACCACGGTGGCCAGCGCCACCTGCTCGCCCTCGGCGGCCCAGGCGGCGGCGGTCGCCAGAATATCCTCGGTCATCGGCGCTTTTCCCCTAGGGCCTCGATCAGCTCGCGCAGGCTGGCGAGGTTATGGACCGGGCGGAATTCATGGACATGCGGCAGCATCGCCTTGATGCCCTGGGATTTGGGTTGGAAGCCCGCGTATCGCAACAGGGGGTTCAACCATATCAGCTTCCGGCAGGAGCGTTTCAGCCGGTCCGTCGCTTCGGCGAGGCCCCGCCCGCCCTCGCGGTCCAGCCCATCCGTGATGAGCAGCACCACGGCCCCCTGGCCCAGCACGCGGCGGCCCCAATGCTGGTTGAAATCCTCCAGCGCTTCGCCGATGCGGGTGCCGCCGGACCAGTCTGGCACCATGTGGGAGACCATCTCGAAGGCGATTTCGGGGTCGCGGTGCTTGAGCTGGCGGGTGATGTTGGAGAGGCGCGTGCCGAACAGGAAGCTGTGCACGCGCTCCCGGTCATTGGTCACCGCATGCAGGAAATGCAGCAGGATCTGCGCATAGCGCGCCATGCTGCCGGAGATGTCGCAGATGGCGACCAGCGGCGGCGGGCGGGTGATGCGGCGGCGGCGCAGGATGGCACGGAAATCCCCGCCATTGCGGGTGGTGGCCCGCAGCGTGGCGCGCATGTCCACGCGTGGGCCCAAGGGGTCGGTGCGGAAGCGGCGCGTCGGGCGCTCATCCAGTGGCAGGACGAGGCGGCGGATTTCCTGCTTGGCGGCGTTGATTTCGGCCGCACTCATCGCCTCGAAGTCCATGGTCTGCAGCCGCTCGCGCTCGGAGACCGTCATGGCGGCGTCGAGCTGGCGGGGCTGTTCCTCCGGCGTGGGCGGCGGGGGCTTGGGGCGGTCGCCCGCCATGGCCTCGGCGATGCGGCGGCCGCCGGGCTTGGATTTTTCCTCGGGCTTTTGCGCCTCCATCAGGGCGAAGGCCGCGGCCGCATTCGCGCGCTCGGGGTCGCGCCAGAAGAGGTCAAAGGCGGCGGCGAAGATTTCGGTCTGTTCGTGGCGGCGCAGCAGCGTGGCCTTCAGCGCCGCGCGCACACTGCGGCGGTCACCGAGTTCCACCAGCGTCAGCGCCTCGGCCGCCCCCAGCGCATCACCGGGGCCGACCTGCATGCCCGCCCGGCGCAGCAGCCGCACGAAGGCCAGCAGGTTGGGTGCGAGGGCGTGCTCGGACGGAAAGGCCAGGTCTGACCGGGGCGGAATCACGCGCTGTCGCGCGCTTCCGCCACCAGGCGGGCGGCCTCCTCGCCCTTCAGCTTGGCGATGTCATCCTGGTATTTCAGCAGGACGCCGAGGGTGGCATCCACTGAAGCCGGCTCCAGCTCGCGGGCATTCAGCGCGGTCAGCGCATTGGCCCAGTCAATGGTTTCGGCGACACCGGGCAGCTTGAAGTAATCCCCCTCGCGCAGCTTCTGCACGAAGGCGACGACCTGGGCGGACAGAGTGGCCGAGACGGCGGGCGCGCGCAGCGCCAGGATGGCCTTCTCCCGCGCCGCATCGGGGTAATCCACCCAATGATACAGACAGCGGCGGCGAATGGCGTCATGCACCTCGCGCGTGCGGTTGGAGGTGATGATGACCACCGGCGGCGTTGCGGCCTTCAGCGTGCCGAGCTCAGGCACGGTGATCTGGAAATCGGCCAGGACCTCCAGCAGGAAGGCCTCGAAGGGCTCATCCGCGCGGTCCAGCTCATCAATCAGCAGGACGGCGGGCTCGCCCTCCAGCGCCTGGAGCAAAGGGCGGGATTCGAGGTAGCGGCGGTCATAGATGGAGGTCTCGATATCCGCGACATTGCCGGCGACTTCGGCCAGGCGAATGGCCATGAGCTGGCGCGCATGGTTCCACTCATAGGCCGCGGCCGAGAGATCCAGCCCGTCATAGCACTGCAGCCGCACCAGCTTGCGCGGGAGCTGCGCCGCCAGGACCTTGGCGATCTCGGTCTTGCCGGTGCCGGGCTCGCCTTCGAGAAACAGCGGCCGGCCCATGCGCAGCGCCAGATGGACGGTGGTGGCGAGGGCCGTGTCCGCGACATAGCCGCCCGCCGCCAGCATCCCGGCCGTTGCGGCCACATCCGCCGGCATCGGCTTGCTCACGAGGAGAGGAAGATCAGGTAGAGCACCCAGAGCATCGCGCCGCTGCCGAGCCAGAAGAAGAGAGGCATACCCAGGAACTCCGAGGGAATGAGGGAGAAGATCGAGATGGCGGCCGGCGCGGGTGCGGCGGGGGCAGCGGGTGCGCCGGCCAGCTTGGGCGCCAGGGCGGCGGCGAAACGGTCAAAGAACTGGTCGGCCATCTGCTTGGCCGTGCTGTCGATCAGCCGCGCACCCAACTGGGCCATCTTGCCGCCCACCTGCGCCTTCACGGAATAGCGCAGGATGGTCTCGGTGGGGCTGACTTCCTCCAGCGCCACATCGGCGCCGCCCTTGGCGAAGCCCATGGCCCCGCCATTGCCCTCGCCGCTGATGGTGTAGCTGGCGGGCGGGTTGAGGTTTTCCAGCTTCACCTTGGCCGAGAACTTGGCCGCCATCGGGCCGATCTTGATGGCCAGCTTGGCCGTCAGGTCGGTGTCGGACAGTTTTTCGATGGATTCGCAGCCGGGAATGGCGGCTTTCAGCGCCTCGGGGTCGTTCAGCGCTTGCCAGACCAGTTCACGCGGGGCGGCAATATGCCGTTCGCCGTTCATTTCCATGGGAGTACTCCGCCAGATGCACCGTTATTAGGGGCGTGGCTGGCGCGGCGCAAACCCCCCTGGGCGCCACCCCGTGGGTCATTGACGCGGGCGGGATTTCCGGGGAAGCCAAGTCATCTGACGGGAGCTTCATCTTGCGCGCTGCCAGCCTTGCCCTCCTCCTCGCCTGCCTCGCCCTGCCGGCGGAGGCCGCCGCGATTGACGGGCGGCAACTGGGCCTGGTCTGGACGCTGCCCTTTGTGGGCATCCTGCTGTCCATCGCGCTCATGCCGATCCTGACGCCGGGCTTCTGGCATCATCACTACGGCAAGGTGGCGGCCTTCTGGGGGGCGATCTTCCTGCTGCCTTTCCTGATCATCTTCGGCCCGGCGATGGCGGCGCAGGAAGTGACCTTCGTGCTGGTGCAGGAATACATTCCCTTCATCGTGCTGCTGCTGGCGCTCTACACCACGGGGGGCGGGGTGCTGCTGCGCGGCACGCTGGTCGGCACGCCGCTGACCAACACGGCGTTGCTGGCCATCGGCACGGTGCTGGCCAGTGTCATGGGCACGACGGGCGCCTCCATGCTGTTGATCCGGCCAGTGCTGCGGGCCAATCAGCACCGCACGCGCAAGGTGCATATCTTCGTCTTCTTCATCTTCCTGGTGTCCAACATCGGCGGCAGCCTGACGCCGATCGGCGACCCGCCGCTATATCTGGGCTTCCTGAAAGGCGTCTCCTTCTTCTGGCCGACGACGCACCTGTTCCTGCCTTTCCTGTTCTGCGCCGTGATCCTGCTGGCGATCTTCTACGCGCTGGACAGCATCCTCCATGCCCGCGAACCCAAGCGCCCGGCCGATGCCACCCCGCATGAGAAGCTCAGCATCGAGGGCTGGCCCAATGTTGGGCTGATCGGCGTGGTGGTCTTCGGCGTGCTGATCCAGGGCGTCTGGAAGCCGGGCGATGTGCAAATCCTCAGCGAGACCCTGGGGCTGGAGCGGATTGTCGCCATCGGCATCTTCCTGGCCGTCACGCTGGTGTCCATGCTGATCACCTCCAACGCCCTGCGCGAGGCCAATGGCTTCGCCTGGGGTGCGATGGCCGAGGTCGCGAAGCTGTTCGCCGCCATCTTCCTCTGCATGGGGCCGGTGCTGGCCATCCTGAAGGCGGGTGCCGAGGGCTCCGCGGCGGGGCTGGTGGCGCTCACCTCCGATGCCTCGGGCGCCCCCATCCCCTGGGTGTATTTCTGGATGTCGGGCGTGCTCTCTAGCTTCCTGGACAATGCGCCGACCTATCTGGTCTTCTTCAACCTGGCCGGCGGCGATCCGAATTACCTGATGACGCAGGGGGCGGCCACGCTGGTGGCGATTTCGGCGGGCTCCGTCTTCATGGGGGCCAACTCCTATATCGGGAATGCGCCCAATTTCATGGTGAAGGCCATCGTCGAGGAGAATGGCGTGCGCATGCCCTCCTTCTTCGGCTATTGCGCCTGGGCGTTGATCTTCCTCGTGCCGCTCTTTGTGCTGGTGACCCTGATCTTCTTCTGAGCGACGGGGCAGGCTAAAGCTGGGGTATCCAAGAGGAAGGCCAAAGCCCATGCCCTATGTGATCGGCGCCGATCTGCCCCATGAACCCGCCGGCGAGCGCTTCCGCGCCCTGCTGGACCGCCCGGAGATCCTGGGCATGCCGGGGGCGCATCTGGGCATCGCCGGGCTGCTCGCGAAGAAGCATGGGTTTGAGGCGCTGTATCTCTCGGGGGCCGCCATGTCGGCCAGCATGGGCCTGCCGGATCTCGGCATGATCACCATCGAGGATGTTTGTTTTTTCATCCGGCAGGTGGCGCGCTCCACCGGCCTGCCGCTGCTGGTGGATGGCGATACCGGCTATGGCGAGGCGCTGAACGTCATGCACATGGTCCGCAGCTTCGAGGATGCGGGGGCAGGGGCTGTCCATCTGGAAGACCAGTTGCTGCCCAAGAAATGCGGCCACCTGAACGACAAGAAGCTGGCCGGCCCCGATGAGATGTGCGCGAAGATCGCCGCCGCGCACCGCGCCCGCCGCCACCTCTACATCATCGCCCGCACCGATGCCGTGGCAGCTGAGGGGATGGACGCCGCCGTCACGCGCGCCAAGCGCTACCTCGATGCCGGCGCCGATGCGATCTTCCCCGAGGCGCTGACCACGGTGGAGATGTTCCGCGAGTTCCGTGCCCGGATGCCCGGCGTGAAGCTGCTGGCCAACATGACCGAATTCGGCCGCACGCCCTTCCTGACGAAGGAGGAGTTCCAGGCGCTGGGCTATGACATGGTGATCTGGCCGGTGACGCATCTGCGCATCGCGGCCAAGGCCTGGGACCAGCTTTACGCGCAGATCGCCGCCGAGGGCGGGGCGCAGAACGCGGTGGACCGCATGCAGACCCGCGCGGAGCTGTATGAGACGATTGGCTATCATAAATATGAAGAGTTGGATGCGAGCCTGGTGCGGACCATCATCCCGACGGCGATGCCGCAATAGGCCTCCGGCGGCTGGGGCCCCGTCGTCAAGGATGGGCGGCCCCAGACCCCTTTCCTTTGTGCGTACCCAACTCCACTTACGGATCAGATGAAAAATTCATGGGGTCTGGGGCCTTTCGGCCCCAGCCGCCGGAGGCCCTTTCACTTTGGCGCAACCCCTCCTCATCAGCTCCGAGATCTACCGCCGCTCCACCTATGGCCCGAAGCACCCGCTGGCCATTCCGCGCGTCTCCACCACGCTTGATCTGATCCGCGCCCTGGGCTGGCTGCCGCCCGCGCAGTATCGCGACAGCCCGATGGCGAGTGTCGCCGAACTCACGCGTTTTCACGACGCCGACTATATCGCCGCCCTGCAACGCGCCGAGGACAGGCAAGCCATCCCGCCCGAGGATCGTGAGCGCTACCGCATCGGCGCCGATGGCAACCCCGTCTATCGCGAGGTGTTCCGCCGCCCCGCCACCAGCGCGGGCGGCGTGCTGCTGGCGGCGCGCATGGGGGGCATCGTGCATGTGCCGGGCGGGGGCACGCATCATGGCCAGCGGGCGCGGGCCAGCGGGTTTTGCTACGTGAATGACGCCGTGCTCGGGGTCATGGAATGGCTGGACCAGGGCCTGACGCGCATCCTCTACCTCGACATTGACGCGCATCACGGCGATGGCGTGGAAATGGCCTTCGCGGAGGAGCCGCGCGTCACCACGCTTTCCATCCATGAGGCCGGGCGCTGGCCCTTCACCGGCGCGTGCCACGCCGCGCCCCATGCGCTCAACCTGCCCGTGCCGCCGGGCTTCAATGACAGCGAGATGCGCGCCCTGCTGCACGGGATCGTGCTGCCCTTGATCGCCCAGCTGCGGCCCCAGGCCATCATGCTGCAATGCGGCGCCGATGCGCTGGAGGAGGACCCGCTGGCAAAACTCAGCCTCTCCAACAACGCCCATGCCGGATTCATCGCGGCTGTGATGCACGCGGCACCGCGCTTCATCCTGCTGGGCGGCGGGGGCTACAACCCCTGGACCGTCGCGCGCTGCTGGGCGCGGGGCTGGGCCGTGCTGAACAACCACCCGGTCCCCGCGCGCCTGCCCGCGGCCGCCGAGGCGGTGCTGCGCGGCCTGACCTTCCACCGCGCCGCCGGCCGCAATCCGCCGGAGCACTGGTTCACCACCCTGGCCGATGCGCCGCGCGAAGGCCCAATCCGGCCCGAGGTCGCGGCCCTTCTCGCCCAGGGGCTGGAAGCTGTGGCATGATCCGCGTCATGAAGCGCATCCTCCTGGCCCTCGCCCTCATCCTCCCCACGCTGGCTCAGGCCCAGCCCGGCATAGACCGGCCGCAGCCTAGGCTGGCGGAGGAGCCGATGGTCATCGTGACGCGCGATGGCACGCGGCATGCGTTCCGCGCCGAAATGGCGGTGCAATCGGCCGACCAGATGATCGGCATGATGTTCCGCACCAGCATGGCGCCGGATGACGCGATGATCTTCGACTGGGGCGCCCCGCGTGAGAGCAGCATGTGGATGCGCAACACGCTCATCCCGCTGGACATGCTGTTCGTAGCGGCCGATGGGCGCATCCATCGCATCCATGAGCGCGCGGTCCCGCAGAGCCTGGCCACGATCGACAGCCGCGGCCCGGTGCGCGCCACCATCGAGGTGGCCGGCGGCACGGCCGAGCGGCTGAACCTGCGCGTGGGCGACCGCGTGCTGCAACGGATTTTCGGAACCGCGCCATAAGCCAGCCCTGGCTCGCGGGGCCGCGCCGGAGCCGCTGAACCCAGGCGGGGTTTCCGCGAATTTGGCTTGCGCGGCACATCGCAGCTTCACCAATGGCGACAATCGCCATTGCCGATTGGATTTATCATGTGATGGTGTCGCATGATCCTGGGGTGTCTAGGCTCACGCGACACAGAAAGGAAGCAGAGACTATGCTTCGCAAGACAGTCCTGGTGGCAGCCTTGCTCTCCGCCTCCCCGGCCCTGGCCCAGCAGCAGCCACAGGGCTTCACGCGGCCGCCGCCGGTGACGCAGCCGGCCCTCTGTGCGGGCCTGGTGGTGGTGGAGAGTGTGCGCCCAAAGCTCCCCATCCCCGGCGGCTACACCTACGAGGTGTTACTGCAGAACAGGAACCCCACGCGTCAGGGCTATACCGTCTCGGTCAGCTTTGAGAACTTCGCGCAATTGGCCCGCGACCACTCCGCCACCATCACGATCCCGAACCTTTCGCTTGAAATAGCCGTCCCGGCTGGCATCGGCTCGCGCTCGCAGGAGACGCAGTTCGGAACGGTTTCGATCAATACCCCGCGAATTAGCCTCGGGTCGGGTGTCGGCGATCGCTATGACTCGGGGCCTCTCACCCGAGGGAGCCCCGCCGCCGTGCGCCTGACGAATTGCCGGCCAGTCGGCGGCTGACGCCAGGGAGCGCAGCTGATATCGGCCCAGCGGCCAGCAGGTCGGTCCAACCCGACTTTCCCATCGGCGCACGGCCGCGCCGATGGACGCTGCGTGGAGCTAAGCAGTGCCCAGCGCCGCTGCTTGGCGGACCTCCCGGACCGCGCCGTTGAATGGATGGCGGGGCTGCTTCACGCCTTTGGTTTTTCCAGCGAGGCGCCCAGGAAGTAGCTATCTCAGCGCGGCAGGCGTGAGGAGTGGTGATCCGCGATGCGCCACAACCCATCGGTGCCGCGGACCATCACCATGCTGAATCGCGACGGCTCCTGCCCCTCGCTGCCATCGGGCAGGCGGCGGAGGAAGGTGTAGTGCCCGGAGGCGACGGCGATGCCGGGTGCCAGCATGCGCAGCGCGAATTCCCCGAAGCGGACATCAATGCCGGTGGCGCCGGGCCGCACCCGCGCGAAATAGGCGGCGATGGCGGCGCTGCCCACCGTCTGCTCACGGCTGACGCTGCCCCAGAGGCGTGCGTCGGCGGTGTAGCGCGCGGCGGCTTGCGCGCCGTCATTCGTGGCATAGGCGGCGGCCCAGGCTTGCAGCAGGCTGGCGGGGTCGGGCGCGCTGGCCTGGGCGGAGCCGCAGGCCAGGCTGAGCGCGATCAGGCAGGCCCGCATCAGCGGCGCTCCTCCGGGCGATAGCGATAGCCGCCAAAGCCCGCGCGGTCCCGCGGGTCACTGTCGGATTGCCCGGTGCGGGCGCGGCCCTGGCCGGGGCGGTCATTCGGATCGCTGTCGGATTGCCCGGTGCGGGCACGGCCCTGGCCTGGCCGGTCGCGCGGGTCACTGTCGGATTGGCCGGTGCGGGCGCGGCCTTGTCCCGCAGCGTCACGCGGATCGCTGTCCGAGGTGCCGGTCCGCGCGCGGCCGCGGCCGGCCGGATCATTGGGGTCGCTGTCGGAGGTGCCGGTCTGTGGCCTGCCGCGCCCCGCCGGGTCACGCGGGTCACTGTCGCTCACGGCCTGAGCGGGTTGCGGGATGGCCAGCCCCGCCGCGCCGACGGAGAGGATCAGAAGCCGCCGCCGGAGCCGGCTGGAGGATGGATCGGACATGACGGGTGACGCCTTGTTGCCTCGATGCTCAGCTTAGCACCGCATCGGGCGTTTCGAAGGCCGAATCATGACCGCATCGGGCCGGACGGGTTCGGCGGCGGGCCTGGCCTGCCCCCCTGGCGTCGTGGCCGCCGCCATCTCACCGCCCGCTCAGGACCAGCGGCGCGAGGTCGAAGCCCTGCGCCCGCGCAATCGCCAAGGCGCGCTCCAGCTCCGCCGGCGGCAGGCTAGGTGTGCGGGAGAGCAGCCACAGGGAGCGGCGCGAGGGCGCGCCGACGAGGGCCCAGCGATAGTCGGGGTCGAGGCCCAGCACCCAGTAATCGCCATGGAAGGGCCAGAAGAAGCTGACGCGCAGCCGCGTGTTGTTGCTGCCCTCCACCACATAGGCCTCGCCCCGGGCCACACGGGTCGGCCGGGCCGGGTCCAGCGCGTTCACGCAGGAATTCACCACGCTGATGCGCCCGGCGCCGAGGGGCGCGTATTCGGCCGTCACCTCCTCGCAGCGCAGCGAGGCGCTGTCCTGGAAGCGCTGCGGCAGCCGCGCCACCTCATGCCAGAGGCCCAGATAGCGGGAGACATCCACGCTCTCCACCGTGCGCGGCGTCTCGGCCGTGGGCTGGGTGGCGCCGCAGGCGGCAAGGCCCAGCAGCGCCGCGAGCAGGAGGGCGCGCATCAGGCGATGCTGCCTTCGGGCCAGGTCAGGCAATGGTCATGGATGCCGCCCGCCGTGGTGATCCAGACCGCATCCCGATGCGCCGCAATGACCGAGAGCGCTTCGCGCAGGGCGCGCATCCGGTAGGGCTGGCCGATGATATAGGGGTGCAGCGCGATGCCCATCACCTGGGGCACGCCATCGGCCGTCTGGCGCAGGCGTTCGTGGAAATCCTCGATGATCATGTCGGCGAAGTGGCGGGCGCCATCCTTGCGCGCGATGATGGCGGGGATGTCGTTCACCTCCTGCGGGTAGGGGATGCTGAGCAGGCGGCCCGCGCGCGTCGTCATCCAGACGGGCTGGTCATCCATGCACCAGTTCAGCGTGTAGCGGTAACCCATCTCGACCAGCAGATCGGGAGTGACGCGGCTCTCCGCGATCCAGGGCGAGAGCCAGCCGCGCGGGGCCTGGCCTTCCTGGCGCAGGATTTCGGCGGTGCTGTCGAGGATGAGGCGGGCTTCCTCGGCCTCGGGCAGGGTGCTCTGGCGCTCGCTGTTGGTGCGGCCATGGCCCGCCATCTCGTCGCCGCGCGCGCGATGGGCGGCGACCAGCTCGGGGGCGTGCTGGTACATCGCGCTGTTGAGCAGCACGGTGGCGGGCAGGTTCAATTCGTCCAGCAGCTGGATCAGGCGGAAACCGCCGACGCGGTTGCCGTAGTCGCGCCAGGCATGGTTGAGCACATCCGGTTGCGGGCCGCCGGGGGCGAGCTCGGCCCCCAGGCCCTCGCCAAAGGCGAAATGTTCGAGGTTCACGCCCAGATACACCGCGAGCTTGCGGCCGAAGGGCCAGCTTTCCCGCGTGCGGGCGGTCCAGGGCGAATAGGGGAAGCGGCCGTGATGGGGGAGCATGGGAAACCCGTCTCTGAAGGAGGCGCTCATCTGGCCCCCCAGGGCCGGGCCGGCAAGACGCAGGCGCAAGTGGCGGGGCGAGATGCGGGGGCAGACGCCTGGGTCCCGGAGCATAGGGTTGGGGCGTGGCGCTCCACGAAATTCTCACTTAATCTTGGCGGCAATGGAATCGCCTCGTAACGGTCGCCAAGGTTCGGCCTGGCTCATGCGGCAGGCACGCGCCCAGGGTGGCCGCGTGGCCTTGCCTGTTGGCCTGGGCCTGGCCGGCATCCTCTGCCAGGTGACGCTGGTCTTTCTCATCGCGCGGCTGCTGGCGACGATCCTGGGCTTTCCGGGCGGCGGCTGGGGCGAATGGGCGGCGGCCGGCGCGCTGGCCCTGCTGGGTTCCGGGCTCGGCATGGCGCAGGAGGTCGCGCAGCAGGCGGCGGGGGAGCGGGCGCGGGCCGAAATCCGGGCGGCCCTCTTTGCCCGGCTGCTCGAACTCGGCCCCGATGATCCGCGCGGCGTGGGTGAGAAGGCGACGCTCCTGGTGGACCGGGTCGAGGCGCTGGACGGGTTCTTCGCGCGCTGGGTGCCGGCCGCGGTGCTGGCCGTGCTGGCGCCCAGCCTGATCATCCTCATCGTGGCGCAGGCCGATGCCACCAGTGCGCTGGTGCTGGCCGTCATGGGCCTCATGGTGCCGGTCGCCATGGCGCTGACCGGCATTGGTGCGGCGGTGGAGAGCCGCAAGCAGATGGATGTGCTGGGCCGGCTCTCGGGCCGCTTCGTGGACCGGCTGCGCGGGCTTTCCACCCTGGTGCAATTCAACCGCGCCGAGGATGAGGCACGCGCCCTCGGCGTTGCCGCCGGCGAATTCCGCCTGCGTACGATGCGCGTGCTGCGGGTGGCGTTTCTCTCCAGTGCGGCGCTGGAATTGCTGGCGGGATTCACGCTCGGCTACCTCGCCTGGCGGCACGGCATCCTGCTGGCGCCGCAATCCACCGACCCGACGCTGGCGCTGTTCTGCATCCTGGTGGTGCCGGTGTTCTTCGTGCCGCTGCGCAATTTCTCCCAGGCCTATCATGAGGCGATGTCGGCGCGCGGCGCCTCGGCCGAAATCGCGCCGCTGCTGGAAGCCCCGCCGGCCGAGGGGCTGCTGCTGGAGGAAATCCCGCCGCGCGTCGCGCTCGTCTTCAATGAGGTGGAGCTGCGCTATCCGGGCATGGACAAGCCGGCCCTGGCCCGGCTGACCTTCGCCCTCGCCCCGGGTGAGACGCTGATGCTGGTGGGGCCATCGGGGGCGGGCAAATCCTCCGTGCTCAAGCTGCTGATGGGCTTCGTGCGGCCCAGTGCCGGGCGCATCGCCATCAATGGCCAGGATGCGACGCGCCTCAAGCCCGCCGAATTGCGCCGGCTCAGCGCCTATATCGGCCAGCGGGCGCATCTGTTCGGCGGCACCCTGCGCGCGAACATCCTGCTGGCCCGGCCCGAGGCGAGCGAGGCGGATGTGCTGCGCGCCGCCGAGGCCGCGCGCGTCATGGCCTTCGCCGCGGATCTGCCGCAGGGCCTGGATACGCTGGTGGGCGAGGGGGGCTTTGGCCTCTCCGGCGGGCAGGCGCAGCGCGTGGCGCTGGCCCGCGCCTTCCTGCGCGACTCGCCGCTCGTGCTGCTGGATGAGCCCACCGCCTCCCTCGACCCCGGCACCGAGGCCGAGGTGATGGAGGCCATCGCGCGGCTCTGCACCGGCCGCACCGTGATCATCGCGACGCATTCGGCCCAGCTCATGGGGCTGTCCGGCCGGGTGATCGAATTGGGCGGCAAGCGCCAGGTGGCGCAGCATGTGGGCTGACCTTGCGCGCATCCTGCGGCTCTGGGCACCGCGGCGGAATGCGCTGATCCTGGGCCTGATCATCGGCATGCTTTCGGCGCTGAGCGGCGTCGCGCTGCTGGCGCTGGCCGGCAAGGGTGTCGCGGCCGGGGCCGGGGCGGTGGGCCTGGTCGGCGTGGCCGCGCTGATCTGGCTGCGGCCGCTCGTGCTGCTGCGGCCCTTCCTGCGCTGGTGGGAGCGCATGGCCTCGCATGCCGGCGCCTTCCAGGCCCTGGCCGATACGCGGGTGTGGTTCTTCGGGCGCCTGGCGGAGCGCATGCCGGCCGGCATCGGCCTGCGCGGCTCGGGCGATCTTCTGGGGCGCGTCATCAGCGATGTCGAAGCGCTGGACCGCCTCTATCTGGGGGGCCTGGTTCCGGCGGCGGCGGCGATGGCCGTGGTGGCCGCCATCGCCGTCTTGCTGGGGGCCGAGCCCTTGTTGATGGTGCTGCTGGTCGGGCCGCTCAGCCTTGCCTTGCTGCTGCCGCTGCTGCTCGCACCCGCCGCCGCGCGGGCGGCGCAGCGCGCGGCCGAGGAGCGCGGCGCGCTGCGGGCCGCCGTGGTGGACCCCATCGCCGGGCTGGAGGATACGCTGGCCGCCAATGGGGAGGCCCGGGCCCTGGCGCGATTGCGCGAGGCGGATGCGACGCTGATGGCGGCGCAGCGGGAATTGTCCTGGCGCTCCTCCACGGCGGGCACGGCGGGCAGCTTCCTCACGCAGGTCGCGGTGCTGGCCGCCCTGGGCTGGGGGCTCGCGACCGGCTCGGCCGGGGCTGCGCTGGCCGTGCTGGCGCTGTTCCTGGCCATCGCGGCGGCCGAGTCGCTGGGGCTGATGCCGCGTGCCGGCGCCCTGCTGGCGGCGGCGGCGGCCAGTGCGCGGCGGCTGTTCGAGGCGGCGGATACCGCACCCCCGGTGGCGGAACCCGCCAGCCCCGCGCCACTTCCCGCCGGCAATGACCTCGTGCTGCGCAACGTCACCTTCGGCTGGCGGCCTGATGCGCCGCCCGTGCTGGAACAGCTGGATTTCACCCTGCGCGCGGGGGAGCGCGTGGCCATCCTGGGCCCCTCTGGGGCGGGCAAGTCCAGCCTGACCGCGCTGCTGCTGAAATTCGCCGCCCCGCAATCCGGCACGATCACCCTGGGCGGCACCGAGATCGGCCAACTCGCCAGCCCCGAATTGCGCCAGCGGATCATCTGCCTCTCGCAGCAGGCGCGGCTGTTTGATGTGAGTATCGCGGAAAACCTGCGCCTGGCCGCCCCCGAGGCGCCGGATGCCGCGCTGTGGCGGGCGCTGGCCAAGGCCGGGGTCGCGGAATTCGTGCGCAGCCTGCCCGAAGGGCTGGAGACACGCTGCGGGGAAGGCGGCGCCCGCTTCAGCGGCGGCGAGGGGCGGCGCATCGCCCTCGCGCGCGCATTGCTGCCACCGGCCGCCATCCTGATCCTGGATGAGCCGACGGTGGGCCTCGATGCCGAGGCGGAGCGCGGCTTCATGGCGACCCTGGCCACCGCCTGCGAAGGGCGCAGCCTTTTGCTCATCACGCATGAATTGACCGGCGCCGAACCGCTGGACCGCGTGCTGCGGCTGGCGGGTGGGCGGCTTCTGCCGGCGGCGGGCTGAGTCAACCGCGCTTGACCTGATGCGTTGCATCCGCGACCACAACTCTCAACGGAGAATCGCCATGCATCGCCGGACCCTCTCATTGCTTGCCCTGCTGCCCCTGCTGGGCGCCTGCGCCAATCTCAACCGTGATCCCGCGGCCGAGCCGGTGCGCGTGGTGTTCTTCAACGAAGATAGCGACACGCTGGACGCGCCCGCGCGCGCCGTCGTGCAATCCGCGGCCGAGGCGGCGGCCCGGTTTTCCAATGTGCGCGTGAATGTCTTTGGCTATGCCGGCCCGGTCGGCGGCGCCGCCTTCAACCGCGCCCTGTCCGAGGAGCGGGCGCGGCATGTCTCGGAATTGCTGCGGCAATACGGCGTGCCGGCGGAGCGCGTCTTCATTCTCGGCCGTGGCGAAGTGCCCTTCGACATGGCGCCCGTCGAAAGCCGCCGCGTCGAGATCCGGCTCGCCACACCCTGATGCCGAAAGCCGGGATGCGTGACCCCGCCCATGTGCTGAGCGAAGTTTTTGGCCATGCGGGGTTTCGCGGCCGGCAGGCGGAGATCGTCGAGCATGTGATGGGCGGGGGCTCCGGCCTCGTGCTGATGCCCACGGGGGGCGGCAAGTCGCTGTGCTTCCAGGTGCCGGCACTCTGCCGGGACGGGCTGGCCATCGTCGTCTCGCCGCTCATCGCGCTGATGGAGGACCAGGTGGCGGCCCTGCGCCAGCAAGGTGTCGCCGCCGCCGCGCTGCATTCCGAGCTGGAGGAAAATGAGCGCCGTGATGTCTGGCGCGGCATCAATGAGGGCACGCTGAAGCTGCTCTATATCAGCCCCGAGCGGCTGGGCATGGATGGCATGCTGGAGCGGCTTTCGCAGCAGAACATCGCGCTCTTCGCGGTGGATGAGGCGCATTGCATCAGCCAATGGGGGCATCATTTCCGCCCCGAATACCGCGCGCTGAGCTTCCTGCGCTCGGGCTTTCCCGAAGTGCCACGCCTCGCACTCACCGCCACCGCCGATGCGCGCACCGTCACCGATATCCGCGCGCAGCTGGGGCTGGAGGATGCGCCGGTGTTCCGTGCCTCCTTCGACCGCGCGAATATCCACCTGGCGGCCGAACCGCGCGACCGCGAGCGGGAGCAAATTCGCGCCTTCCTGCGCGAGGCTTCGGATGGGCGGGGGGCTGGCATCGTCTATTGCGGCACCCGCGCGCGGGCCGAACAGACCGCGGACTGGCTGCGCGCCGATGGCTATGACGCGGCCCCCTTCCATGCGGGCATGCCCGCCGAGGACAAGCGGGATCTGCACCGCCGCTTCGCCCGCGGCGATGCCGTGGTGATGTGCGCCACCATTGCGTTTGGAATGGGTATTGACCGGCCGGATGTGCGCTTCGTCGCGCATCTCTCGCTGCCGCAGGGGCCGGAGGGCTGGTATCAGGAAATCGGCCGGGCGGGGCGCGACGGGCTGCCGGCGAAGGCCCTGCTGCTCTATGGCGCGGGCGATATCTCGCTCGCGCGGCATCGCATCCAGTCGAGCCCGGCTTCGGAGGAGCAGAAGCGGATCGAGCGCATGCGCCTCGATGCCATGGTGGGCATCGCCGAAGCCGGCACCTGCCGCCGGCGTGTGCTGCTGCGCTGCTTTGGCGAGGATCTGGCGCAGGATTGCGGGCATTGCGACGTGTGTGCCGCGCCGCCGAAACTCACCGACGGCACCATCGCGGCGCAGAAGCTGCTCTCGGCCGCCTTGCGCACCGGGTCGCGCTTTGGGCTGGGGCATCTGGTGGACGTGCTGCAGGGCAAGCTGACCGACAAGGTCGCGCAATTCGCGCATGACAAGCTGCCGACCTTCGGCGTGGGCCGGGATGTGCCGGAAGGCGCCTGGCGCGGTGTGGCGCGGCAATTGGTGGCGCAGGGCGCACTCGACATCGCCGTGGAGAATCACGGCGAGCTGGTGCCGACCGAAGCCGCGCGCGCCATCCTGCGGGGCGAGGAGCGGGTGATGCTGCGCGAGGAGATCATCCGCCCGCGCAGCACCCGCGGCCCGGCGCGGGGTGGCCGGGCCGATGCGCCGCGCCCGGCGGCCGATGACCCGCTCTTTGCCGCGCTGCGCGAATGGCGCAAGGCCGAAGCCAAGGCACAGCAGGTGCCGGCCTATGTGATCTTCCATGACGCGACCCTGGCCGAGATCGCCTCACGCCGGCCGGTCTGCCTCGACACGCTGCGCGGCGTGCCGGGCGTGGGGGAGAGCAAGCTCGCCCGCTATGGCGAGGCGGTGCTGACGGCGCTCGCGGGCGCCGAATAGGGCATCATCCGTTCAAACCGATCACGATGCCCGAGAAGCAATAAGCCGGGGCTGGTGCGATGAGCCCTTGCGAAAGGAGCCCGCCCCAGGCGCTACCAGGCGGCTTCGGGCGGCAGGCTCATCAGGATGGCTTCGACATTGCCGCCGGTCTTGAGGCCGAAGATCGTGCCGCGGTCATGCAGCAGGTTGAACTCCACATAGCGGCCGCGGCGCAGCAGCTGGTGCTGGCGTTCCTCGGGCGTCCAGGCCTCATGCATGCGGCGGGCGACGATGGCGGGGTAGGATTCGAGGAAGGCGAGGCCGACATCCTGCGTGAAGGCGAAGTCCAGATCGGCGCCGCGCCCGGGCGTGCGATCCCCCAGCCAGTCGTAGAAAATGCCGCCCAGGCCGCGGGTTTCGCCGCGATGGGGCAGGAAGAAGTATTCCTCGCACCATTGCTTGAAGCGCGGATAATAGGTGGGGTCGTGCTTGTCGCAGGCGCGCTGATAGGCGGCGTGGAAGAAGGCCGCATCCTCCAGGCTCTCGGGCGAGGTGACGTTCATCGGCGTGATGTCGCCGCCGCCGCCGAACCAGGCCTTGCTGGTCAGGATGAAGCGCGTGTTCATGTGGGCCGTGGCCGCCCGGGGGGAGCGGGGATGCGCGACGAGGGAAATGCCCGTGGCCAGGAAGCGCGGGTCTTCCTCGGCCCCCGGGATCTGCTTGCGGAATTCGGGGCTGAATTCGCCATGCACGGTGGAGACGTTGACGCCCACCTTCTCAAAGACGCGGCCGCGCATCAGGCCCATGGTGCCGCCACCGCCCTCGGGGCGCTGCCAGGGCGTGTAGGTGAAGCGCCCCGCCGGGAGATCGGCATGCGGCCCGCTGGTCAGGCCATCCTCAAGCGATTCGAAGGCGGCGCAGATGCGGTTCCGCAATTCGGCGAACCAGGCCTCGGCCGGTGCTGCGAGGGGGTGCGCCAAGGGGGCGGGCATGGGGGAGGAGGGGGTCAGAGTAGGGGTTTCGCTCATGCGGTCAGCCTATCACCAAAGGCGGCGGCTTCCAGCCCGGGGGGATTTTCCGGGAGGCCGGTTTTTCGCGGCCGATTGCGTGTTCTTAAGGCTGCGCGCGGTTGCCAGTTTCGGGAAGCATCCCTAATAGGCAGCAAGCGTGAGGCGGGGTGCCGGCAAAGGCTTGTGCGGCGCCTGAGTTGTGGGTTTCAGCCGGTTCATCCGGCGGAACGGAAAGGTGAGCTGGATGGCGGACACGATGGCATCGCACACGACGGCCGAGGGCAGCGCCCCGGGCGTCACCAAGCGCGATTTTCTCCAGTTGACGACGACGGCCTTTGCCGCGGTGGGTGTGGGCGCCATTGTCTGGCCCTTCATCGGCTCGCTGGCGCCGTCCCGGGACGTGCTGGCCATGGCCAGCACCGAAGTGGATATCAGCCCGATCGCCGTGGGGCAGAGCGTCACGGTGATGTGGCGCGGCAAGCCGGTCTTCGTGCGCCACCGCACGGCCGAGGAACTGACCGCCGCCCGCGCCACGCCGATGAGCGAATTGAAGGACCCCGCGACCGACCAGTCGCGCGTCCAGCGGGACCCCTGGCTGGTGGTGGTCGGCGTCTGCACCCATCTGGGCTGCGTGCCGCTCGGCCAGAAGTCCACGGATGCCAAGGGCGATTACAATGGCTGGTTCTGCCCCTGCCATGGCAGCCACTACGACACCTCCGCCCGCATCCGCAAAGGGCCCGCGCCGGCCAATCTGCTGGTTCCCGACTACACCTTCACCTCCGACCGGGCGATCCGCATCGGCTGAGGCAATCCGGGCGCGGGGTATGGTCCCACGCTGCCCCATCGCCCCCATCAGGGGCGTTACGTTTTGAGGACGAGCACCATGGGTATGGGTCTGCACGACTCTCAGGTCGCCAATCCGGTCCTGCGCTGGGTTGACCAGCGCCTGCCGGTCATCACGATGATCCAGAAGGAGTACGGGGTGTTTCCGACCCCCCGGAACTTCAATTATTTCTGGAATTTCGGCGCATTGGCCATGATCAACCTGATGATCATGATCGCGACCGGCATTTTCCTCGCGATGAATTACGTTCCCCACACGGCCTACGCCTTTGACAGCGTCGAGCGCATCATGCGTGACGTGCATTTCGGCTGGCTGATCCGCTATGTGCACATGAACGGCGCCTCGATGTTCTTCATCGTGGTCTATATCCACATCTGGCGCGGTCTCTATTACGGCTCCTACAAGGCGCCGCGCGAGCTGCTTTGGATGCTGGGCGTGGTCATCTTCCTGCTGATGATGGCGACGGCCTTCATGGGCTACGTGCTGCCCTGGGGCCAGATGTCCTTCTGGGGCGCTACCGTCATCACCAACCTGTTCAGTGCTATCCCCGTGGTGGGTCCGACCATCGTGACCTATCTCTGGGGTGGCTTCTCGGTGGACAACCCGACGCTGAACCGCTTCTTCTCGCTGCATTACCTGATGCCCTTCATGATCGTGGGCGTGGTGTTCCTGCATGTGGCGGCGCTGCACATCACGGGTTCGAACAACCCGCTCGGCATCGAGCCGAAGGGCCCGCAGGACACGCTTCCGTTCCACCCCTACTACACGATCAAGGATTCGGTCGGCATCGTGGTGTATCTGGCGGTCTTCGCGGCGCTGGTCTTCTTCGCGCCGAACTATCTGGGCCACCCCGACAACTACATCCCGGCCAACCCGCTGGTCACGCCCGCGCATATCGTGCCTGAATGGTACTTCCTGCCGTTCTACGCGATCCTGCGCGCGGTGCCGGACAAGCTGGGCGGCGTGGTTCTCATGGGTGCGGCCATCATCGTGCTGTTCTTCCTGCCCTGGCTGGACACCTCGAAGGTGCGCTCCATGCGCTTCCGCCCGCTGACGCGCATCATCTTCATGCTCTGGACGGTGAATTTCTTCGTCCTCATGTGGGTGGGCGGCAAGCCGGCCGAGCAGCCCTATGTGCTGATCAGCCAGATCTGCACGATGATCTACTTCGCCTATTTCCTGGTGGTCCTGCCCGCGATGGGCCGCCTGGAATTGCCGATGAAGCTGCCGGAAAGCATTTCCCGCGCGGTGCTCGGCGCCAAGGCGAGCCTGGGTGGTGGGCCGATCCCCGGTGCCGCCGTCGCCAAGCCGATGGAAAAGGCCTGAAACCATGCGTCTTCTCAAGGCTCTCACCCTCGCTGCCTCGCTGTTCGCCGCCGGCCCTGTGCTGGCGGCCGGTGAGGCGCTGCATCCGCCGGATGCGCGCTTCGGCTTCAACTCGCTGTTCGGCACGGTGGACCGCGCCGCGGCCCAGCGCGGCTTCCAGGTCTATAAGGAAGTCTGCTCGGCCTGCCATGCGATGCGGCAGATGTCCTACCGCAACCTGATGGATCTCGGCCTGACCGAGGCGCAGGTGCGCGAAATCGCCGCCACCTTCACGGTGACGGATGGCCCGAATGATGAAGGCCAGATGTTCGAGCGCCCCGGCCGCGTGCCGGATCGCTTCCGCCGGCCCTTCCCGAATGAGCAGGCCGCGCGCACCGCGAATAACGGCGCCTATCCGCCCGATCTCTCGGTGATGACCAAGGCGCGGCATGATGGCGCCAACTACATCCATGCCCTGCTGACCGGCTATGCCGACCCGCCGGATGGCATGACGATGATGGACGGGATGAACTACAATCGCTGGTTCCCCGGCTTCCAGATCGCCATGCCCAATGTGCTGAATGATGACCAGGTGGAATACGCCGACGGCACCAAGGCGACGGTGGACCAGATGGCGCGCGACGTCGTCACCTTCCTTGCCTGGGCGGCCGAGCCTGAGATGGAAACGCGCCGCGCCATGGGCGTGAAGGTGCTGATCTTCCTGACCATCCTGGGCGGCTTGACCTATGCCGTGAAGCGCAAGGTCTGGGCTGACGTGAAGCACTGAGCTTCATCGGCCCTCACCACGAAAAGCCGCCCCTCGGGGCGGCTTTTTTGTTGGCCGGGCTTTGTCGCTTTTGTCCGGCCCGGCCGGGTTGAAACGCAGCCGGCACGGGAATAGGGTCCGACACCTCTCAGGACCCGGAAGACCATGCACCTCACCGCCGATCGGCTTGACCGCATCTCGCCCTCGCAGACCATCACCATCACGGCCAAGGCGCGCGCGCTGAAGGCGGCCGGCCGTGACGTGATCAGCCTCTCGGTCGGTGAGCCCGATTTCGATACGCCCCAGAACATCAAGGATGCCGCCATCGCTGCCATCCAGCGCGGCGAGACGAAGTACACGGATGTTTCGGGCACGGTGGAGCTGCGCCGCGCGGTGGCGGCCAAGTTCAAGCGCGACAGCGGGATCGACTACAAGCCCGAGGAAATCATCGTCACCACCGGCGGCAAGCAGGTGATTTTCAACGCCCTGCTGGCGACCATCAATCCGGGCGATGAGGCGATCATCCCCACCCCCTGCTGGGTCAGCTATCCTGACATTGTCGCCCTGGCGGAGGGCACGCCGGTCTTTGTGCCGTGCGGCATGAACTCGGGCTTCAAGATGTCGGGCGAGCAGCTGGAAGCGGCGATCACGCCCAAGACCAAGTGGCTGATCCTGAACAACCCCTCCAACCCCACCGGTGCCGCCTATAATGCCGAGGAGCTGAAGCAGCTCACCGATGTGCTGCTGCGCCACCCGCATGTCTGGATCTTCACCGACGACATCTATGAGAAGCTGGCCTTTGACGGCTTCAAGCCCGCCACCATCGTCGAGGTGGAGCCCCGGTTGCGGGACCGCACCATCACCATGAATGGCTGCTCCAAGGGCTATGCCATGACCGGCTGGCGAATCGGCTTTGCCGGCGCGCCGCTCGCCCTCATCAAGGCGATGGACAAGCTGCAGGGGCAAAGCACCAGCAACACCAGCAGCATCAGCCAGGCCGCCGCGATCGAGGCGCTGAACGGCCCGCAGGATTCGGTGACCGCCATGGGCAAGGTCTTCGAGCGCCGCCGCAACCTGGTGGTGGAGATGCTGAACAAGGCGGAGGGCCTGCGCTGCCACAAGCCCGAGGGTGCCTTCTATGTGTACCCTTCGCTGAACGCCTGCCTGGGCAAGACCACCAAGGGCGGCCGCAAGCTGGAGACCGACGCCGACTTCGTGGAGGCGCTGCTAGAGGAAGAGGGTGTGGCCGCCGTGCACGGCTCGGCCTTCATGTTCCCCGGGCATTTCCGCATCAGCTACGCGACGGATGACGCGACGCTGGTGGAGGCCTGCACGCGCATCCAGCGGTTTTGCGCCGGGCTGGTCTGACCTGCGCGCCACACCGCTTGCAAATTCACGCGGGAGAGGGCATCTCCCGCACCACTGATTTATCCTGATCGCAAGACATTGGGGCAGGCGGCGCCACTCCGGCGCTGTCCTGCCTTGCCGCATGGAGGCCTGACCGTGGCTCATTCACCGCTCGAGAAGATTCGCAACATCGGCATCACCGCGCATATCGACGCGGGGAAGACGACGACGACGGAGCGCATCCTCTACTACACCGGCAAGAGCCACCGCATCGGCGAAGTCCATGACGGCAACACCACGACCGACTACATGGAGCAGGAGCGCGAGCGGGGCATCACCATCACCTCCGCCGCCGTGACCGCGATGTGGAATGATAACCGCATCAACATCATCGACACCCCCGGCCACATCGACTTCAACATCGAGGTGAATCGCAGCCTCCGCGTGCTCGACGGCGCGATCTTCATCATCGAAGGCGTCGCCGGCGTGCAGCCGCAATCCGAGACCAACTGGCGCCTGGCCGACCGGTATCGCGTGCCGCGCATCATCTTCATCAACAAGCTCGATCGCACCGGCGCCGATTTCTACAAGGCCGCCGAAACGCTGACCGAGAAGCTCGGCATCAACTGGGTGGCCCTGCAGCTGCCCATCGGCATCGAGGACCAGCTCAAGGGGATCGTGGATCTCGTTGAGATGAAGGCGCTGATCTGGGAAGGCGACGAACTCGGCGCCCTCTATCACGAGGCGCCGATCCCGGCCGATATGGCCGACAAGGTGGCCGAATACCGCCAGATCCTGCTCGACACCGCGGTCGGCATTGATGAGACGGCGATGGAGGAATACTTCGCCGACGGCAATGTCTCGGTCGAGACGCTGAAGCGCTGCATCAAGAAGGGCACCATCTCGGGCGAGTTCCGCCCGGTGCTCTGCGGCTCGGCCTTCAAGAACAAGGGCGTGCAGCCGCTGCTGGATGCCGTGATTGACTACCTGCCGAGCCCCTTGGACGTGGAAGGCATCAAGGTCGCCCCCGAGGAAGGTCAGGATGAGACGGCCGAGCGCCGCATCATCCCGGTGAAGACGGATGGCCCCTTCGCCGGCCTCGCCTTCAAGATCATCAACGACAAATACGGCAACCTCACCTTCGTGCGCGTCTATTCGGGCGTGCTGCGCCAGGGCGATATGGTCATGAACACGACCAAGGGCCACAAGGAGCGCATCGGCCGCATGTTCCAGATGCACGCCGACAAGCGTGAGGAAATCAAGGAAGTCATCGCCGGTGACATCGCGGCCTTCGTGGGCCTGAAGGACACCGGCACGGGTGACACGCTGGCCAGCCAGGAAGACCCCGTGATCCTGGAGCGCATGGCCTTCCCGGTGCCCGTGATCGACATCTCCGTCGAGCCCAAGACCAAGGATGCGGTGGAGAAGATGTCCATCGGCCTCGGCAAGCTGGCCGGCGAAGACCCGAGCCTGCGCGTGAAGACCGACCAGGAAACCGGCCAGACCATCCTCTCCGGCATGGGCGAGCTGCACCTGGAAATCATCGTGGATCGCCTGCGCCGCGAATATAACGTGGATTGCAACATCGGCGCGCCGCAGGTGGCCTATCGCGAGACGATCACCAAGACGCATACCGAAACCTACACCCACAAGAAGCAGTCGGGCGGTTCGGGCCAATACGCCGAGGTGAAGATCATCTTCGAGCCCAAGGAGCGCAACACGGGCATCGAGTTCGTGAACGCGGTCGTTGGTGGTTCGGTGCCGAAGGAATACATCCCGGCGGTGGACAAGGGCATCAAGGTGCAGGCCGATACCGGCGTGCTGGCCGGCTTCCCGACGGTGGATTTCAAGTACAGCCTGGTGGATGGCAAGTACCACGACGTGGACTCCAGCGCCCTGGCCTTTGAAATCGCCGCCAAGGCCTGCTTCCGCGAAGGCATGAAGAAGGCGAGCCCCGTCATCCTCGAGCCGATCATGGATGTGGAAGTGACCACGCCGCAGGATCACGTGGGCGACGTGGTGGGTGACTTGAACCGCCGCCGCGGCGTCATCCAGAACCAGGACATGGCCGGCACTTCGGTCATCGTTCGCGCGCATGTGCCGCTGAAGGAGATGTTCGGCTACATCTCCAACCTGCGTGGCATGACGAAGGGCCGTGCGTCCTTCTCCATGCAGTTCCACCACTATGACCCCGTGCCCCGCAACGTGGCGGACGAGATCATGAAGGCGGCGGGCTGAACCAGCCCAGCCCTTCAAGGGCATGAAATAGGGCGGGCCAGGGCAACCTGGCCCGCCCTTTTTGCTTTCGAGGCTGGCCGTTTCGGCGCAACCTCCGTTCATAACGGAGGGCGAATGATGCGCATCCTGATCATCCTGGCCGTGCTGGGCATGGCTCTGCCGGCGGCGGCGCAGACGCGGTATTCGGTCTATTGCGCCAACAACAAGATCGAGGTGGATAGCCGCACGCCGGAGCAGATGCGCAGCGCGCGGGGCTCGGGCGCATGCCTGTTGCAGAGCTTCAACTTCGCCACGGATGCCCGGGATTTCGCACGGCGCAATTTCGGTGGCGAAGGCTCGCGCTGCTCCTGCCGGTAGGGATGGCATGGGGCGCTGTGACGGCGCCAGGTGAGGGGAGTGCGAAGCCACCCTGGCCGTTGGTACATGCATCCTCCCAAGGCCTGCCATAAGCAGGTGGGCACCAGGTAGTCGGACCACGGCCCGACCAGCGCCAGTTCCCGGGAGATGCGTATTGGCCCTGGGGATGTCTTACCGGACGCACCGGGCAGCCTCGCTCCTTGCAGGTAGGCGCTCGGGCCCGGAATGGCAAGGAATGCGTGGCCCGCTCAGAGCGTGGCGGGGTTGCGAAACTTCCTTGCGCCTGCGGACCGAGCGGGATGGTGCAGCGCAACGTAAGGGTGCATGCAGGAACCAACGGCCAGGATCAGTTTCCCCAGTCATGACGCACCTGATGATGCACCCCGCGTAATGAGCCGCAAGGACGACAAGCCCCTCCTGGCTGCCATGCCGGCGGAAGCCCCGCGGGACCAGGTGGCGATCTCCCTGCTGGACATGGCGCAGCTCGCGGCGGGGCGGGGCCTGGTGACGCCGGCCTTGCTGCTCCGCCTGGCTGGCGATGCGCTGCTGCAGCGCGTCGCCATCGCCCGGAAGCCGCGCGAGATCCAGCCGGAGCTGGAGCGGCTGATCTATGTGAGCGAGCCGACCACGCAGGAGCCTGATCTGGCGGCGCGCCGCGTCAGCCAGATCCTGCTCTCCGCCCAGTTGCACAATCCCAAGGCCGGGCTGACCGGCAGCCCTGCTGCGCAGCCGCCGCTGGTTCGCCCAGGTGCTGGAGGGCGAGAAGCCGGCGCTGGACGCGATCTATGCGCGCCTCCTCACCGATCCGCGCCATTGCGATGTGCGCCTGCTCTGCCGCAACCGGATTGCCAGCCGTGGCTTCAGCCACTGGGCCATGGCCGATGCCGGCAACGCGCCGGACCGGCTGATCCGCCGCGCGCTGAATGAAATGCTGGGAAGCGGGCTGCAGCGCGCCACGCAGCGTGAAGTGGTCAATCTGATGCAGGGGCGGCTGCGCCTCGCCTGATTGCCTGGGCGTGCGGGGGCGGTGCTGGGCGTCAGGGCTGCTGGATGGCGGTCGCGATGCCTTCGATCCGCTCGGCCATGCGCGTCAGGCGCTCGGCCAGGCGCGGGTCGGCGGCGGCGGGGGCCGGCGTGCCGCCCACGGCACCCTGGCTGCGCATCCGGGCCAGATCCATCCGCAGGTCATTGGCTTCATCGGCAAAGAGCAGCGCCACATGCAGCAGCATCCGCGATTCGCTGAACTGCCCGCCCATCGAGCGGATGACGCGGACCTTTTCCTCCAGCTGGGCGATGAGGTCCTGGACGTGCTGTTCCTCGCCATCCTTGCAGCCGATGGTGTGGTTGTAGCCATTCACGCGGATATTGACCTGGCCCATCGGAGCCTCCCTTCTCAGATCTCGGAACCGGCATCATCGCCCAGCAAGGCGCGCAGCCGGCCCAAAGCCTCGTCGAGCCGGGCGGAGAGGCGTTCCACCTCGGCGCGCGGAACCATGTCCTGCGGGGCAGCGCCAGCCTCCTGGCGGGTTGCGGCTGGCGGTGCCGCCAACCGCGCTTCGAGCGAGGTGGCCAGGCGTTCCAGCGCGGCTTCGAGCCGTTCCGCCGCGAGAAGGGTGATGTCGTTCTGGTCCAAGGACTGCTCCGGGGCGCTGGACGTCGCAGCGCTTCACATGGGAAAGCGTTGACATGCAGCCGGGCCAGGGTCAACCGCAGGAATGGCGGATCGGCGCGCGGCGCGCCGTGATCGTGCATGCGGCGCGCGATGTCGCCGTCACGCTGGAACTGGCGGCGGGCCAGGATGTGGCGCTGCTCTCAGCCCCCGGGGCGGCGGCCTATCTGGGTGTGGCCGGGTTTGCCGCACTGCTGGCGCCGCATGGCGCGCTGGGCCTTGGCATCCTGGATGCGGCCGATGCGCCGGGCCATGCGCTGGCGGCGCTGCGGGCCGGATTCGCCTGCGTCGTGCTGGCGCCGCATGTCGCGGCCTTCCCGGCGCTGGCGGGGCTGGCGCAGGGCATGGGTGCGCGGCTTTTGCCCTCGGCCCCGCCGGCGCTGGACCTGGCGCGGGTGGATTTGCGCAAGCCCCAGGGGCGGAAGCATCTGGCACGCTGGCTCGATCTGGCTTAGAGAGCCGGCCATCCGTAAAATACGCTACGTCCGGAATCATCGAAAGGAAGCGCCCCATGAAGCTGACGCGCAAGGTCAAGGACATCCTCTCCTGGTATGAGAGCGACAACCCCGGCACCAAGGGCAACATTGCCCGCATCCTGATGACGGGCAAGCTCGCCGGCACGGGCCGCATGGTCATCCTGCCGGTGGACCAGGGCTTCGAGCATGGCCCCGCCCGCAGCTTCGCGCCCAACCCCGATGCCTATGACCCGCGCTACCACTTCGAGCTGGCGATCGAGGCCGGGCTGAATGCCTATGCCGCGCCGCTTGGGCCGATGGAGGCCGCCGCCGCATCCTACGCCGGCTGCATCCCGACCATCCTGAAGGTGAACAGCAGCAACAGCCTCTCCACCACCAAGGACCAGGCCGTGACGGCCACGGTGGGTGATGCGCTGCGCCTCGGTTGCTCGGCCATCGGCTTCACCATCTATCCGGGCTCCGAATACCAGTTCGAGATGATGGAGGAACTGCGCGAGCTTTCGGCCGAGGCGAAGTCCGTCGGCCTCGCCGTCGTCACCTGGTCCTATCCGCGTGGCCCGATGCTGGACAAGGTGGGTGAGACGGCGCTGGATATCGCCGCCTATGCCGCGCATATCGCGGCCCTCACCGGGGCGCACATCATCAAGGTAAAGCCGCCGACGGATGCGATCTTCCTGGATGCGGCGAAGAAGACCTATCAGGCGCATCCGGTGGATGTGAAGGATGCGGCCGCGCGGATCGCGCATATCGTGCAGGCCTGCTTCGCCGGGCGTCGCCTCGTCGTGTTCTCGGGCGGTGAGGCCAAGGGTGCGGATGCGCTGCTGGCCGAGGTGCGCGCCATTCATGCGGGTGGCGGCAATGGCTCCATCGTCGGCCGCAACGCCTTCCAGCGCCCGAAGGCCGAGGCGCTGCAGCTGCTGTCCGACATCATCGACGTCTACAAGACGAAGATCTGATCGCTTCGGCTCCTTCCGAAGCATGGCATGGCCCGGGGCACTAGCCTCGGGCCATGTTTGATTCCGCACTCATCGCCCTCGTTTTCCTCCTGGCCGGCTTCAGCAAGGGGCTGATCGGCCTCGGGCTGCCCACCATCGCCATGGCGCTGCTCACGCTGCTGGCCAGCCCGGCCGAGGCGGCGGCCTTGCTGCTGCTGCCCAGCTTTGTCACCAACCTCGTGCAGATCGCCCCTGCGCGGGCGGCCTGGCGCCTCACGCTTCGGCTTTGGCCCATGCTGGCCGGGGTGGTGCTGGGGACGCTGCTGGGCGGCCTCGCCTTTGGCGGGTTCGGCGGGCGGTTCGGGGCCTTGCTGCTGGGCGTGGCCCTGGCTTGCTATGGCGCGCTGGGGCTGCTGGCCTGGCGGCCGCATTGGCCGGAGCGGGCAGGGGCGCTGGTGGGGGCCGCCACCGGCGCCCTGACCGCGGCGACAGGCGTCTTCGTCATCCCGGCGGTGCCATGGCTGCAGGGCATCGGCCTCACGCGGGATGAGCTGGTGCGCGCACTCGGGCTTGCCTTCCTGGTTTCAACCCTGGCGCTGGGCGGGCTGCTCGGCGGCTCGGGCCTGCTGGATGGCGGGCGTGTGATCGGCTCGGCGCTGGCCCTGCTGCCAGCGCTGGCCGGGCAGGCTTTGGGGGCGCGGCTGCGCGGCCGCCTTTCGGAGCCCATGTTCAAGCGGGTCTTCTTCGCGGGGCTCCTGGCCCTGGGCCTGGGCATCGCCTTGCGCGGTTGAGCCTTGCCCCGGCGCGGCCAGCAATGCCAAGAGAGCCGCGTGAAGATCCAACCCGCCGAGCGCGACGCCAAGGGCCGATTCCGCAACCCCGATGGCGGCCCCGCCGGCCAGGCCCTGCCGCGCGTGGCGCGCATGCTGCTGGAGGGCAAGGGCCGGCTTTGGCCGCCGGCGGTCACGGACCCGCCCCAGCCGCCGCCGCCCCATGCCGTGCCCGAGGGACACGCCGCCTTCACCTTCATCGGCCATGCGAGCTTCCTGGTGCGGCTGGCCGATGGCACCACCCTGCTGACCGATCCGATCTTCTCCGAGCGTTGCAGCCCGCTCTCCTGGTGGGGGCCGCGGCGCGTCCGGCCGCCGGCGCTGGCGCTGGATGCGCTGCCGCGCATCGATGCGGTGCTGCTCAGCCACGGGCACTACGACCACCTGGACCTGCCGAGCCTGCGCGCCCTGCATGCCCGCTGGCAGCCGCGCCTGATCACCGGCCTAGGGCATGCGGAATTCCTGGCGCGCAACGGCGTGCCCGGTGCGACCGAGCTCAACTGGGGCGAGGGGGCGGCGCTGCCCGGCGGCCACCACGCCACCTATCTGCCGATGCGGCATTTCTCGGCCCGCGGCATCCGCGACCGGGCGCGCGCCCTGTGGGGCGGCTTCGCGGTGGAAGCCGCATCCGGGGGCCGCTTCATCTTCGTCGGCGATACGGCGGCGGGTGGGCATCTGGACGTGATCGGCGCGCATTTCGGCGGCTTTGGCGTGGGCTTGATCCCGATTGGCGCCTATGAGCCCACCTGGTTCATGCAGGCCGTGCACATCACGCCGGAGCAGGCGATCGAGGCGCAGAACCAGCTGCGCGTGCGGACCGCCATCGGCATGCATTTCGGCACCTTCAAGCTGACGCAGGAGGGCATTGACGAGCCCGCCGCGCGGCTCCGCGCGGCCCGTGGGGCGCAGGATTTCCGGGTGCCAGGGTTTGGCGAAAGCTTCGTGCTGGCGCTTTGAGGCCAGCAAAACATCGCGCTTCCCGATGTTGCCGCAGGGGTTTGGGGAGCCCGTGGCTCCCCAATTTCCTTGACTTTCAGGGCATTAACGGCATAAATTCCTAAATGATCCAACGCATCCCCTTCACCCGCCTCACTGACCGCCAATGGGCCGCCCTGCAGCCCTTCCTGGCGCGCGCCGCCCCGCAGGGCCGCCCGCTGAGCGATCCGCGGCACCGCATGGACGGCATGTTCCACCTGCTCTCCACCGATGCGCCCTGGCGCGCCATGCCGGCCGAATACGGCCCCGGCGCCACCATCGCCCGGCATTTCCGCCGCCTGACCGAGGCCGGGCTGTGGGAGCGCCTGTTGCAGGCCCTGGCCGATCTCGGGCCCCGCCACCCTTTGCAGCAGTTGCGGCGCCTGATCTTTCGCGCGGCCCGGCGGGCTTACCGAATGCGCGGAATGGGCATCATCGTGCTCGCCCGCCGTTTGGGCTTTCTCGGCGCCCTGCCTGGGCCGGCCTGGATGCTGCCTGATCCGGATTTGTCCAAAAGGCTGGTGGCGCTGCAAATGCGCCATCGCGAAAATTTCGGGCGCTTCGTGCTGCGCTGGGGCCGGCCTTTGCGGAACCTGATGGGGATGGTCGGCGGCCGGGCGCATATCCCGCGCTACCTCAGGCTGTGCATGCCATGAAGGGCTCAGGGCAGCAGCGCCTGCGCCTCGCTCCAGAGGCGGCGCACCACCTCGCCGGCCGGTTCCGCGCGCGACATGGCTGCACCCTGGCCGGCCCAGGCCTGCATGCGGCTGAGGTCATTCTGCCGCGTCGCCTCGGCCCGCATTGGCGTGGTCAGCACGCGTTGCAGCGGATAGGGCGCGGGGGCGGTGCCCTCGAAGGCGCGGGTCGCGTCATTGGCGATGCCGCGTGCCAGGCGGCCGGAGAAGGCGCGGGTCAGCACCGTATCCTCGGGCGCCGCCACGGCCAGGCCATCGGCCCAGGCGGGGGCGAGGGCGGTTTCCGGGCAGCGCAGGAAGGCCGTGCCGAGCTGCACGGCACTGGCCCCGAGCGTGAGTGCCGCCGCGATGCCGCGCCCATCCATGATGCCGCCCGCCGCGATCACGGGGACGGAAAGCGCATCGGCGAAGCGCGGGATCAGCGCGAACAGCCCGATCAGCTGCGCCTCGGCCGCTTCCGGCGTGAAGGAGCCGCGATGCCCGCCCGCCTCGGCCCCCTGGGCGATGATGGCATCCGCGCCGGCGGCCTCGGCCGCGCGGGCTTCGGCCAGCGTGGTCGCGTTGCAGATCCACAGAATGCCGCGCGCCTTCAGCTCGGCGATGAAATCCGCCTCCCACAGGCCCATGATGGTGGAAACCACGGGCGGGCGGGCCGCCAGCACCGCCGCGCATTGGGCGGCGAAATCCGGCAGGAAGGGGCCATCGCCCAACGGTTCCGGCAGCGGGCCGAGCTCTCCCAGCGCCAAGCGGGCCGCCGCCTCGCGGTCAGGGTCGCGGATGGGGGGCGGGTCGGGCGCCCAGAGGTTGATCTGGAAGGCGCCATTGCTGGCGGCGCGGAAGCCCTGCACCCAGCCCGCGATCTCGTCCGGGCCCATCTGCAGCGCGCCCAGACCCGCCATGCCCCCGGCATTGGCCACCGCCATGCCGAGAGCGACGGGGGAGGCGCTGGCCATGGGCGCCTGGAGAATCGGCGCGCGCAGGCCGAAGCGGGCGCAGAATTCCTCGGCACGGGCGATGGCGGATGGCATGCGGGAAGGCTGGCCCGCGCCAGCGATTGTGTCCATCCCGACGCGGCGGTAGCAATCGCGCCATGGCCAGAAAAAAGGCGCCGCCGATGAGCCCCGATACCCACCAAGCCCCCGCGCGCCGCAAGCTGTTTGGCACGGATGGCATTCGCGGCACCGCGAACAAGGCGCCGATGGATGCGGTGACGGCGCTGCGCCTGGGCCAGGCGGCGGGCAAGTATTTCAACCGTGGCAATCATCGCCACCGCGTCGTCATCGGCAAGGATACGCGGCTTTCGGGCTATATGCTGGAACCCGCGCTGACGGCGGGCTTCGTCTCCGCCGGCATTGACGTCGTGCTGGTCGGCCCGCTGCCCACGCCCGCCATCGCGCTGATGACGCGTTCGCTGCGCGCGGATCTGGGCGTCATGATCAGCGCCTCGCACAACCCGCATGAGGATAATGGCATTAAGCTCTTTGGCCCCGATGGGCTGAAACTCTCCGACGAGCAGGAAAGCGACATCGAGGCGCTGATGGCCGGGGACCTCAGCTCGGCACTGGTCACGCCGGCCAAGCTCGGCCGCGCCTCGCGGCTGGAGGATGCGCCGGGCCGCTATATCGAGGCCGTGAAGCAGAGCTTCCCGCGCGGGCTCACGCTGGAGGGGCTGCGCCTTGTGGTCGATTGCGCGCATGGCGCGGCCTACAAGGTGGCGCCCACCGTGCTGTGGGAATTGGGCGCCGAGGTCGTCAGCGTGGGTGTGGCGCCCGATGGCTTCAACATCAACCGGGGCGTCGGTTCCACCGCGCCCGGCCCGCTCGCGGAGCTGGTGCGCGAACGCCGGGCCGATCTGGGGATTGCCCTGGATGGCGATGCGGATCGCGTGGTGCTGGTGGATGAACTCGGCACGGTGATCGACGGGGACCAGATCCTGGCCGTCATCGCCGATTCCTGGGCGCGGGAGGGCAAGCTCAAGGGCGGCGGCCTGGTCGCCACCGTGATGAGCAATATGGGGCTGGAGCGCTTCCTCACCTCGCGCAATATCGCGCTGCATCGCACCGCCGTGGGCGATCGCTATGTGGGGGAGCGGATGCGCGAACTCGGCTGCAACCTGGGCGGCGAGCAATCGGGCCACATGATCATCAGCGATTTCGGCACGACCGGCGATGGCCTGGTCGCGGCCTTGCAGGTGCTGGCCGTGCTGGTCGAGGAGAAGCGCCCCGCCAGCGAAGTGTGCCGCCGCTTCGAGACGCTGCCCCAGCGGCTGGTGAATATCCGCTTCTCGGGCGTCACACCGCTCAAGGATGCCGGCGTGCAGGCGGCGATCGCGGCCGAGGAAGCGCGCCTGGGCACGCATGGCCGCGTGCTGATCCGCGCCAGCGGGACCGAGCCCGTGATCCGCGTCATGGTCGAGGCGGAGGAGGAGGAGATGCTGACCGAATCCATGGACAGGCTCTGCGGCGTCATCCGCGCGAAGCTGGCCGCATGAAGGGGCGGGTCCTGATCTGCGCCGGCTCGGATTCCGGCGGGGGCGCTGGCATCCAGGCCGATATCAAGGCCGTGACGGCGCTGGGCGGCTTCGCCATGACGGCGATCACGGCGCTGACCGCGCAGAACACGCTGGGCGTGCAGGGCGTGGTGGGCGTGGCACCCGAATTCATCCGCCGGCAGATGCAATCCGTGCTGGAGGATCTGGGTGCCGATGCGATCAAGACCGGCATGCTGCATGACGTGGCGACGATCAACGCGGTGTGTGACGAAATCACCTGGCGCGCGGCGGATGTGCCGCTGGTGGCGGACCCGGTGATGGTGGCCAAGGGCGGGCACCGGCTGCTGGCGCAGGATGCGGTGGAGACGCTCAAGCGCCGCCTGCTGCCGCTCGCCGCCGTGATCACGCCCAATCTGCCCGAGGCCGAGGAACTGTCCGGCCTGGCCATCACGAATGAAGCCGGGATGCATCAAGCGGCCGCGGCGCTGCTGGCGATGGGCGCGCGGGCCGTGCTGCTCAAGGGCGGCCATATGGAGGGGGATTTGCTGGTGGACCTGCTGGTCACGCCGCAGGGCACCCATCGCTATGAGGATCAGCGCATCGCGACCCGCCATACCCATGGCACGGGCTGCACGCTGGCTTCGGCCATCGCGGCGGGACTGGCGCAGGGGCTTGCGCTGGAGCCCGCGGTGCGGCGCGCGCGGGCCTATGTGCGGGCGGCGATCCAGGGCGCGCCGGGCTTCGGCGCGGGGCATGGGCCGCTGGATCACGGCGTGACCGTGGATGCCAGCCGCTTTGACTGACGTGCAACCGATCCCGCAGGCGCGCAGCCTCGCGCATCTGCCGCTGCCGCTGCTGGCCATCCCGCTCGGGCTGGGTGGGCTGGGCCTCGCCTGGCGGCATATGCAGCTCTGGCCGGTGAGCGAGGCGCTGATGGCGCTGACGGCCCTGGCCTGGGCCGGGCTGCTCGGCCTGCATCTGTGGCGCGCCTTTCGGCACCGCGAGGCCGCGCTGGCGGATTGGCGCAACCCGCTGCGCTGCGGCTTCGTGGGGGCGGCCTCGATCGGCATGATGCTGACGGCGGCCGGCCTCTCGCCCTATTGGGCCGCGGGTGCGCGTGGCTTGCTGCTGCTGGCCATCACGCTGCATCTGGCCATTGGCCTCGCGTTGCTGGCGCGCGTGCTGCGCGGCGAGGGCAGCGCCGCCATGCTGGTGCCGCCGCTGCTGATCCCCCTGGTGGGCAATGTGCTGGCGCCGATCTTCTGCGCGCCGCTGGGGCTGGAGGCGCTGGGCTGGATGCTGTTCGGCGTCGGCATGCTGCTCTGGCTCGGCTTGCAGCCGCTGCTGCTGGGCCGCTTGTTCGAGGCGCCGCTGCCGCCGCCGCTGCGCCCCTCGCTCGCCATCCTGCTGGCGCCCAGTGCGGTGGGGGCGCTGGCCATCGAGGCGCTGGGCGGGCCGTTGCCGGCCTTCCTGGCGCTGTATGGCTTGGCCGCCTTCACCTTCGCGCTGCTGCTGATGGTGCTGCGCCCCATGCTCGGCGCCGGCTTCGCGCTGAGCTACTGGGCCTTCACCTTCCCGCTTGCCGCCTTCGCGACGGCGACGATGAAGATCGCCCCGGGCTGGATCGGCCTTGGCATGCTGGCCATCGCCACGCTGGTGATCGGCGCCATCGCGGCCGCGACGCTGCGCCTTGCCTTCAGCGGCGCCCTGCTGCGCCCCCCCCTCCTGCCCCCCCGTTGAACCGGAGAGCCCCATGACGACCCCGCCGAAAATCCTGCGCCTGATGCCCCGCATGGCGACGCCCGAAAGCATCGCGCCCTTCGGCACGCTGATCGAACCCAGCGATGACGGCACGCCCTTCGGCGCGGGCGACGCCGATCTCGATCTCAGCGCCGGCACGCCGCGGCTCTACATCATGCGGCTGCGCCACAAGCCGCTGCAGATCCGCGGCATCACGCGGCATGCGCGGGTGACGCAGTGCCTGGCCAGCATGAAGGGCGAGGAGTGGTTCATCGGCCTCGCCGAGCCTGGTGACGCGCCGGAGCCCGAGGAGATCAAGCTGTTCCGCATGGGTGGTGACGTGGCGCTGGCGCTGCATGCCGGCACCTGGCACGCGGGGCCTTTCTTCACCGCGCCCTCGGTGGATTTCCTGAACCTCGAACTGAGCGACACGAATGAGACGGATCACGAGACGTCGCGCCTCGATCAGGAGCATGGCGTGGTGATCGAAATCCTGGCGTGAGCCGCGCCACACCTGCTCCGAAAGGCAATTGAACCATGGCCCGCCAACTTTTCGAACTCGTCGGCAGCGATCCCGCCCGGCGCTTCAGCCCCTATTGCTGGCGCAGCCGCATGGCGCTCGCGCATAAGGGCCTTGATGCCGAGATCATCCCCTGGCGCTTCACCGAAACGGCGCGGCTGGCGGCGCATGGCGGCAAGACGGTGCCCATCCTGCTGGATGGCGATGCGGTGGTGACCGATAGCTGGGACATCGCGCTGCATCTGGAGCGCGCCCATCCCGCCGCAGCCGCTCTGTTCCAGGGGCCGCCCGAGACCTATCGCTTCATCGCCGCCTGGACCGATACGGTGGTGAGTGCCGGCGTGGCCCGGCTCATCGTCTCGGATATCGTGGCCCTGCTGGGCGAGGCGGATGCCGCCTATTTCACGGAAAGCCGCGAGAAGCGCTTCGGCATGAAGCTCACGCAGGTGACGGCGGACCGGGAGGCGCGGCTGCCGGAATTCCGCGCGAGCCTGGCGCCGCTGCGCCGCACGCTGGGGATGCAGCCCTTCCTCGGCGGGGCGCAGCCGGACTATGCCGACTACATCGTGTTCGGCAGCTTCATGTGGGCGCGCGTGGTCAGCCCCTTCGCACTTCTCGCGGAGGATGATGCGGTGTTTGCCTGGCATGAGCGCCTGCTGGACCTGCATGGCGGCCTGGCGCGCGCCGTTCCCGCGATGACGGCATAGCGCCTGCTAACCGCGCGGCACCGCGTGGCGAATGGAAGGTGGCGCGTATCTCCGCGCCACCGGAGAACGCCCCATGCAACGCCGCCCGCTGCTCGCCGTCCTGCCCATCGCCGCCATCCTGCGGGGCCGCATGGCGCAAGCGCGGCCGCATGCCATCCTGGCCGAGCTCTTCACCTCGCAATCCTGCAACTCCTGCCCGCCGGCCGATGCGCTGCTGATCGAGCTGATCCGCGACCGGCCGGAGATCCTGGCGCTCTCCTTCCACGTCACCTACTGGGACCGGCTGGGCTGGAAGGATCGTTTTTCCCTGCCGGCGGCGACCGAGAGGCAGCGGCGCTACGCCGCCCTGCTGCGCGAAGGGCGCTATGCCGGCCAGGTCTATACGCCGCAGCTGGTCATCCAGGGCCGGCGCGACGCCATCGGCTCCGAACGCGCGGCCGTGCTGGCGGAATTGCGCCAGGCGGCCCCGGCCGGCAGCGCCGAGATCGCGCTCGGTCTGCGCGAGAATGGCGTGGTGGTGGAGGTGGGGCCGGGCTCGGGCGCGGGGATGCTGTGGCTGATCGGCTTCGATCCGCTGCACGTCACCGAGATCCGCAGCGGCGAGAATGGCGGAAGGCGCCTGGCCTATGGGAATGTGGTGCGCAGCATCGCCCCCCTCGGCGGCTGGCAGGGCGCGGCCTTGCGCCAACAGGTGCCGCGTGGCGCGGGCGAGCGTGTCGCGGTGCTGCTGCAAGGCGCCGATGGGGCGATCCTGGCGATGGCCTCCGCGTAACTGGTTTTCAAGCCGTGCGGTTCCGTGCGGCGGTGCGGAGACAGCATGGCAATAAGGCCTGGGGGCGCTTCGCCGACGACGCGTCTGGTGGAGCGGCGCTGGAAAGCCTTCGCCATGGGATCGAAGGCCCAGCCCCGATCCCGCACCTTCATCCGGGCATTGCGGGACTGGCAAAGCCGAAGATCCAAGCTACCGCTTGTCTCGGTGGCAAAGCCCTCGCGCTTCCTGCTCCTTCCCTGGCAGCGCGCTAGGCCGCGACCTTCGCCGCGGACAGGAAGTTCTTCAGCAGCGCGTGCCCATGTTCGGAGGCGATGCTTTCGGGGTGGAATTGCACGCCATGGATCGGCAATTCGCGGTGCGAGAGCCCCATGATCAGGCCGTCCTCCGTTTCCGCCGTGACCTCGAGTTCGGCGGGCAGGGTGGCGCGCTCGACGATCAGGGAGTGATAGCGCGTGGCGCGGAAGGGCGAGGGCAGGCCGGCGAAAACGCCGCGCCCCTCATGCAGCACATCCCAGACCTTGCCGTGCACGGGCTCGGGCGCGCGCAGCACCGTCCCGCCGAAATTCTGGCCGATCGCCTGGTGGCCCAGGCAGACGCCCAGCAGGGGCAGCTTCGCCTCCGCGCAAGCGGCGATCAGCGGCAGGCAGATCCCCGCCTCATTGGGCGTGCAGGGGCCGGGCGAGAGCACCACCGCATCGGGCCGCATGGCGAACACGTCCTGCACGGTCAGCGCGTCATTGCGGCGCACCACCGGCTCCACGCCCAGGTCCCCCAGGAAGTGGAACAGGTTGAAGGTGAAGCTGTCATAATTGTCGATGAGCAGGAGCATGACCGGCAAACTGCCCGCACCCCCGGCATCCGGTCAAGCGCCGGCTTCGGCTGCCATCTGGCGGAGTGCTACCCGGGCGGCGCCGCGGCTGTGCCGGTCCGTGCCGGCTTCGGCGCCGCTCGCGCGGGCTTCCTGCTTGGCGGCCAGCATTCCGGGCAGGCCGAAGCGTTCCAGCAGCGCCTGGAACGCCGCATGGCGGGCCGCATCGAAGGCGCGGGGCTCCAGCATGGGCGTGCGCAGCGGATGCGCCGGGAAGATATCGAGCACGCTCACCCAGCCCTCGGGGATCGGGCTGGTCGCCGCATGGGCGCGCCCGGTGGCGAGCAGCTTGGGCAGCAGATGCGTGTGCGGCCCCTCGGGCGAGCGGCCATCAGGCGGCGGGATCGGCTGATATACCTCGATCCGCGCCAGCTTCGAGAGGAAGACGCGGTGCGGCGATTGATGAATGATGGCCATGGCGGCGGGGTTGGCCGGATCGAGCAGCGCCATCCCGCAGCCCGCGCGCAAGGTGGCGATCAGGCCGGAATCGGCCGTGCGCACGCCGGCGCGCAGATGGGCGAAGCCGACCCCCATGTCAAAGAGGATGGCCGCGCGATCCTCCGCGCGCAGCGCCTCGGCATCGGGGCCGACTTCGGTGACGAGCGCAGCGCCACCCATCGCCGCCTCCGCCTCGGGCAGCAGCAGCGCCGCAGCCTGGCGCCAGAGGCGCGGATCGCTGGAGGGCTCCTCCCAGGCGATGAGCCGGGCTGTCGCGTGATCCAGGCGCAGCGCGATGCCACCGCGCGCGGTGATGCGGCCGAGCGGGCTGGCCGTGGCTGGCTCCTCCGCATCCCGGATGAACTCGCCGATGGCGCCCATGACGCCGATGGCAAAGCCGGTTTCGTGGTCATCGAGCAACTGTGTCAGGGCATCCCGCATGCGGCATGCTGGCGCGCGGCGCGTGATGCGGCAAGCCGGGCGTTACCTGATCGGCAAGCCTCAGCGGCCGCCGGCTGCGAAGCGGACCGCTTCTTCCGCCGCGCGGAACAGCGCCTTGGCCTTCTGGATGCATTCCTCATGCTCGGCCCGCGGGTCGCTGTCGGCGACGACGCCGGCGCCGGCCTGGACATGCAGGACGCCCTCCTTCACGAGGGCGGTCCGCAGCGCGATGCAGATATCCATGTTGCCATCCACGCCGAAATAGCCGAGGCCGCCCGCGTAAAGCCCGCGCCGCGAGGGTTCCAGCTCCTCGATGATTTCCATCGCCCGCACCTTGGGCGCGCCCGACAGCGTGCCGGCCGGGAAGCCCGCCTGCAACGCATCCAGCGCGGAAAGCCCAGTACGCAGCCGGCCGCGCACTTCCGAGGCGATGTGCATCACCTGGGAATAACGCTCGATGCGGAATTGCGCCGTCACCTTCACTGTCCCGATGGCGGCAACGCGGCCGACATCATTGCGACCAAGGTCGAGCAGCATCAGATGCTCGGCGCGCTCCTTCGGATCGGCCAGCAGCTCGGCTTCCAGGGCCAGGTCTTCCTCGGGCGTCGCGCCGCGGCGGCGGGTGCCGGCCAGCGGGCGGATGGTGACCTCGCCCTCCTTTACGCTCACCAGGATTTCCGGCGAGGCGCCGACGGTCGCGAAGCCACCGAAATCGAAGAAGGTCAGATAGGGGGCGGGGTTGATGCGGCGCAGCGCGCGATACAGCGCGAAGGGCGGCAGCGCGAAGGGGGCTGAGAAACGCTGGCTTGGCACGATCTGGAAGGCATCGCCGGCGCGGATATATTCGCGCGCGCGCTCGACCGCGGCCATGTAGCCTTCGGGCGTGAAATTGGAGGTGGGCGCGGGCGGGGCGGGCAGGCGCGCGGCAGGTGCGGGCCGGGGCAGGGGGCGATCCAGCGCTGCTTCCGCCTCATCCAGCCGGGATTGCGCGAGCGCCCAGGCGGCCTCGGCGTCCAGCCCGCAATCGGCCCAGACGGGCGTGACCAGCGTCAGCGCATCGCGCACATGGTCAAAGACGGCGACCAGCGTTGGGCGGATCATCACCGCCTCGGGGATGCCGAGCACATCGGGGTTGGTGGCCGGCAGGCGCTCCATCTGGCGCACCATGTCATAGCCCAGATAGCCAAACAGCCCGGCGCAGATGGGCGGCAGCCCTGGCGGCAGAGTCATGCGGATGGCGGCGATGCGGCCAGCCAGCGCCTCCAGCGGCGGGAGGGTTTCCGGCTCGAAGGCGTGCGGCGCGGCCAGCGCCTGGGTGTTGCATTCGGCCGCCCCGGCACGGCAGCGCCAGATCAGGTCCGGCGCCATGCCAATGGCCGAGAAACGCCCACGCGCGGCGCCACCCTCGACGCTTTCCAGCAGGAAGGAATGCGCCTGCCCATGCGCGAGCTTGAGGAAGCTGCCGACCGGCGTTTCCAGATCGGCCACGCGCTCACGCCAGAGAAGCTGCGATTGCCCGGCGGCGAAGCCTGCCCGGAATTCCGCGAAGCCGATCATCTCAATTGCCTGCCATCTGCTCGACCAGGCGTGGATTGATGCGGACATTGGCCCGCGCACGCAGCGCCGCCTGATATTGCGCTTCGAAATCCTCGGCCATCGCCTGCGCCGTCTCGCCGCGCAGGGTCGTGAGGGCCTCCGTCTCGGCCGAGAGATCGGCCGGCGTGACACCCAGCAATTGCACCACCGCGAAGGAGAGGGGGCGCTCGATCATGGTGGCGGCATTGCCGCGCAACTCGAAGACCGGGGCCAGCAGGTCGCGCGGCATGGGGTTGCCGCCGCCCGCCTCACGGCCGAAGGGGCCAAGCTCCTCGGCGGTGATCTGCGCGGCCTCCGCGGCGGCGGCCAGGGTCTGGCCGGCGCGGGTGGCGGCCAGCAGCGCGGCCGCGCGTTCCTCCTGCCAGCGGCGGCGGGCGGCGGTCAGGAAGCCCGCAACCACCTGCTCACGCACCGTCTCCAGCGGGCGCAGGGCGGGTGGCGTCACTTCGCGCACATCCACCGCGAGGAAGCCCCACTCGCCCTCCTGAAGGCGGGGGGCCGCGCCGCGCTCGGCCGTGAAGATGGCGCGCAGGGCAGCGGGGCGGACGGCGGGTGCCAGGCCAAGGTCAACCTCCGTGCCATCCGGCGCGCGGCCCGTAGCATCCAGCCGCGCCTCGACATAGCCGAGGGAATAGCGGCGCGCGGCTTCAGCGAGGCTCGCCCCGCCGGCCAGCGCATCCTCGACGCGGTTCACCCGCTCAAAGGCGAGATCGGCGGCGCGTTCGGCCTGGATTTCGGCGCGCAATTCGGCGCGCACCTCATCCAGGCTGCGTTGCGCGCCCAGCTCGATGGTGCCGACGCGCAGGACGTGCCAGCCGAAGGGCGTGCGCACCGGGGCCGAAATGCCGCCGGGTGGGAGGGCGAAGGCCGCCTCGGCCAGGGCGGGCAGGGGCAGCTCGGCGCGGGTGGAGAGGCCAAGCGGGGTGGCCAACCCACCCGCCGCGCGTGCTGCGGCCTCGATCACGGCGAAATCCGCATCGGCCGCCCATTGGGTGGCGATGGCCTGGGCCGCCGCTTCATCCTGCATCAGGGCCTGGAAGACCTCGCGCTTCTCGGGCGTTTCGTAGCGGGCGCGGTTGGCGGCGTAGCCATCCTCCAGATCGCGCTCGCTCACTTCGACTTCGGCCATCAGGCGGGCGGCGTTCAGCGTGGCCAGCGCCACATCCCGGTATTCGGGCGTGGAGAACTGGCGGGCGTTGTTCTCATGATAGCGGGCGAGCTGGGCTTCGCTCGGCGCCTCCGGTTCCGGCGCGTCGGCGAAGGGGAGTTCGACCAGCGTCGCGGTGCGGCGCTCCATCGTCCAGGCCAGCATGCGGCGGGCCAGGGCATCGGGGGCGGCGGCGCCGGCGCGCACGGCGCCCGACAATTGCTGCCGACCGAGATCGGTGCGCAGCAGATCGAGGAAGCGGGCCTCGGTCATGTCGTTGCTGCGCAGGAAGTTGTTGAACGTCTCGCGCGAGAAGCGACCATCGAGGCCGGCGAATCCGGGGATCTGGAAGATGTAGTCGCGCACCACGTCATCGGGGACGACGATGCGCATGCGCCCCTGCTCCTGGCGGAGCACGCGGTCCAGCACCAGGCCCTCCAGCGCCTGTTCGGCGACGGCGCGGCGGATGCGCGCATCCATTTCCATGCGCCCCTGGAGCTGGCGCTGGATGCGCTGCAGCTCACGCCGGGCGGCTTCCTGCGCTTCCTCGACCTCGATCGAATCGCTGCCGATGCGGGCGACGGCGGTGTCCCGCCCGATATTGCGCAGCATGTCCTCGATCCCCCAGACGGCGAAGGAGAGGATGAGCAGGACGAAAAGGAGCTTGGCGAACCAGGTGCCGGCCAGCCGGCGCATTGCGGTGATCATTCGAGGCGAATAGCGGTTTGCCGGGCGGTTGCCAAACCGGGCGGCTGGCCGGAGAATAATGGCTTGCAAAAGGGCTAGATCATGACCCCCGGGATCCGTCCGCTCATCGCCGGCAATTGGAAGATGAATGGCAGCCAGCGTGAGGCCGCGCGCCTTGCTGACGCGCTGCGCGAGGGGGTGGAGAGTGTCGATCTGCTGATCTGCCCGCCCTTCGTCCATCTGCATGCGGTGGCGGCGCTGATGCTGGGCAGCCGCGTCGCCGTGGGTGCGCAGGATTGCCACGCGGCGCATCACGGCGCGCATACCGGCGATGTCAGCGCGACCATGCTGCGTGATGTGGGCGCGACGCATGTGATCCTGGGCCATTCCGAACGGCGGACCAACCATGGTGAGAATGACGCGGCCGTGCTGGCCAAGACGGAAGCCGCGCTGACGGCCGGGCTGATCCCCATCATCTGCGTGGGCGAGACGGAGGCCGAGCGCCTGGCGGGGCTGGCGGATTCGGTGGTGGAGAAGCAACTGGCCGGCTCCATCCCCTATGGCTTCATCACGGCAGGCGGTGTTGTGGCCTATGAGCCGGTCTGGGCCATCGGGACGGGGCGGACGCCGACAGAGCGCGATATCGTGGCCATGCACGCGACGATGCGCATGGCGCTGGTGGAGCGCTTCGGGCCGGCGGCCCGGACGACGCGGCTGCTCTATGGCGGCTCGGTGAAGCCGTCCAATGCGGCGGAAATCCTGGCGCTGCCCGAAGTGGACGGGGCGCTGGTGGGTGGTGCAAGTCTGGTGGCGGCGGACTTCCTGGCGATCGGGCGCGCCGTGCCGGGGTGACTGGCTGCCGATCTGCCGTGTTCCATCCTATTCCAAGTCCATCTCGCTGACGGATGGCGGCAGGCTCAGCCGGCACCCTCCGGCAGCCGATTGTCGCGGCCCTGGATGCTGAACAGCTTGCGCCGGCCGCGGGCCTGAGGGCTCAGCGCCATCCAGGCCACGAATTCCTCCAGGATCATCGCGGTGATCTTCGCCAGCGGCTGTGCCGGAATCTCCGTCAGGGCGAAGAAGCGCACCTCCTCCAACTCGCCTGAGCCGCGGATGTCACCCGTCGCGTGCCGGGCCTCGGCGATCAGGAAGCGCGCATGGAAGCGCATCGGCCGGTCAGCCGGCGTGATGGCGCGGGTCAGGTAGTGCAGGGGGGCGAGTGCGGGGTGCAACCGCCCCGCCACCATCTGCCCCAGGACAAGCCCTGCCTCTTCCTCCAATTCGCGCAAGGCGCAGACGGCCAGGGCCGTCGCGAGCGAGGGCCGCGCGCTGATTTCCAGCATGCGCCGCGTTGTCGCCGGCAGGTCACTGGCCAACCGCGCGCGGTAGTCCGCCAGGTCCACGCGGCCGCCGGGAAACACCAGCACACCCGGCATGAAGCGCATGTCGCGGTGCCGGCGGCCCATCAGCACCTCGATGCCCTTGGGGCCATCGCGCCAAAGGATCAGGCTGGCCGCATCCTTGGGGCGGACGGCGCGGCGGGGCTTGCGGCCACCGGCATCGGCGCCGCCGGGATTGTCATCCGCCCGGGTCGGGGAATGCCTAGTCAAGCGCCAAGCCGCGTGAGCGCAGCCAGGTGCGGAAGCCGGCGCGCTCTGGCACCGAGAGTTGCCGGGCCACATTCTCGGTCCAGCTGCAGCCTTCCGGGGCGGGGCCATGGATTTCCGGATAGCGTGGCTTGGCGCGCTCGCGCCGCGCATCATAGGCGCTGAGGGCCTGGGCCTCGCCCTCGCTCGAATAGCGGTCGCGGTGGATCACGACCGAAGGGGGCAGCCGGGCGCTGGTTTCATTGCGCGCGGCAGGCCAGCCGAGCGAGAGCCCGGCGATGGGGAAGACGCCCTTCGGCAGGGAAAGCAGCGGCGCCACCTTCTCCATATGGTTGCGCACATAGGAGATGGGGCAGGTGCCAAGCCCCGCCGCATCGGCCGCCGCGATGCACATGCCCATGGCCAGCGCCGCATCCACTGTCGCGTTCAGCATGGTGTCCAGGTTGTCATTGGCGTGCTCGCGGCCCGCACGTTCGCAGATGTCGCGGTTGCGGCGGATATCGGCGCAGAAGATCAACAGGTTCGGCGCATCCTTGATCCAGGGCATGGTGCCGATCCAATCCGCGATGGCGGCGATGCGCTTCGCATCCTCCAGCACCACGATGGAGAATTGCTGCATGTCGCTCTTGCTCGGCGCCGATTGCGCGGCGGCGAGTACGGTGTTCAGCAGCGGCTCCGGGATGGCATCGGGCTTGAAGCGGCGGGTGACGCGGCGGTCCAGCAGGGCGGCCAGGCCGGCCGGGATTTCGGCGGGCGGCTCGAAGGGGAGATGGCCGAAGCGGGCCTCGATCAGGGAACGGGGGTCGGTCATGCGCGCACCATCCAGGCATCAGCGACGGTCAGGCCCGTCTCGTGAATCATCAGGGGATTGATTTCCGCTTCGCGGATCGCGGGTATCGCCGCGAGGCGTGAGACGGCCACGATGGCCTGCACCAGCGCCTCCACATCTCCGCGCGGCAGGCCACGCCAGCCTTCGATGACGCGCAAGCTCCGCACCTCGGCGATCATCTCGCGCGCTTCGGCGGCGTGCAGGGGGGCGAGGCGGATGGCAACGTCGCGGTGCAATTCCGCCAGGACACCGCCGGCACCGAGCAGCACGATGGGCCCCACTTCGGGGTCACGCCGGAAGCCGAGGATGACCTCGGCCAGGCCGCGCGCCATGGGCTGGATCAGGAAGCCGGTCAGCCTTGCTTTGGGTTCGGCTGCCGCCACCCGGGCCTGCATGGCGCTGGCCGCCTCGCGCAGTGCCGCCGTGTCGGGGATATTGAGCGTGACACCGCCCGCCTCGGTCTTGTGGGCGATATCGGGCGAGAGGATTTTCAGCGCGACGGGAAAGCGATGCGCCGCCTCCAGATCGCGCGAACAGGCGGTGTGCAGGCCGAGGGCGGCAAAGAGGTCACGCGCATCGGCTTCATCCGGCGCGTCGGGCAGCGTCATTTCGGGTAGCGCCACATGCGGTGCGGCCAGCGGCGCGCGCCAATCGAGATAGGCGCGCATCGCATCGGCCAGGCTTTCCGGCGTGCGGAAGGCGGGGATGCCGGCCTCGGCCAGGAGCTGCAGCGAGGCATCGGCCTGGGGCACCAGGAAGGCCGCCAGCGGGCGCACATGCGCGGCCGCGGCCAGGATGCCCGCCACCGCATCGGCCGGGCGGAACTGCGCGGAGGAGCCGATGACGGGGATGATGGCATCCGTATCCTGGGCTTCGTTCAGGGCGCGGATCGCGGCCTCGATGCGCTCAGGCTTGGTGCCGGCCAGCGTCATGTCCAGCAGGCGGCCATGGCTGTGCATCTTCACGGCGGCCAGTGCTGCGGATGCGGCGCTGTCCGGCGCGCGCGCCTCGATACCGGCAACCCCCAGCGCATCCACGACCATGGCACCCCCGCCGCCCGTGGTGGTCAGCACGGAGACGGCGCGATGCGGGTGGGCGATGGGGCGGCGGCCGAGGGCCAGGGCGGGGAGTTCCAGAAAGCTCTCCAGCATGGTGGCGCGCAGGATGCCATGGGCGCGGAAGAAGGCCTCGGCCGCGGCGTCGGAGCCGGCGAGCGCGCCGGTGTGGCTGGTGGCGAGTTCCGCCCCATAAGGCGAGCGGCCGAGCTTATAGGCGATGAGCGGCTTGCCCGCCTGATGCGCCTTCCAGGCGGCATGCGCGAAATGCTCCGGCGCGCGGATCGCCTCCAGAAACAGCATCACCGCATCCACGCCAGGGTCATCCACCAGCATGGCGGCGATTTCGCCGGCGCTGAGGTCGGCCTCATTGCCGGTCGCGATCAGGTGGCTGAAGCCCATGCCGCGCGCCGCACCGCGCGACATGATCGCACCCAGCATGGAGCCCGATTGGCTGACCAGGGCGACGCGCCCGGCGGGCAGGCTCTCGGCCTCCAGCGCCGCATTCACGCTGACGGCGATGCGCGCGGGGATGTTGATCAGGCCCATGGAATTGGGGCCGAGCAAACGCAGGCCGGCAGCGCGCGCCGCATCCAGGCAGCGCTGCTGGCGGGCCAGGCCCTCGGGGCCGGCTTCGGCGAAGCCATCGGCCAGAATGCAGGCGACCTTGGCGCCCTTGGCGGCAACGGCAGCGATCTGGCCTTCGACATGCTCGGTGTTGAGGAGAATGTAGGCGAAGTCGATCTCGCCCGGGATCTCCTCGACGGTGGCGTAGGCGCGCTCGCCCAGGACTTCGGGCGCACGGGGATTCACGGGGTGCAGGGCGCCCGTGTAGCCGTGTTTGCGGAGGTAGATTTGCGCGCGTGCAGTGAGGCGGGTGGGGTCGCCGGAGGCGCCGATCAGGGCGATGCTGCGGGGGGCCAGGAGTTCCTTCAAAGAAAGAGGCCTCCGGCGGCTGGGGCCGAGAGGCCCCAGACCCCATGACTTAAGGGATGGGGTCTGGGCGCATTTTTCATGCGCGCGGCGGCCGCTGCGAGAAGCTCTGGCCGAACACGCCCTCGGCGATGCGGTTCTTCATCACCTCCAGGCTGCCGCCCGCGATCATCCAGCCGCGCGTGCGGCGGACGCAGTATTCGATCAGCAGATCCTTCGAGTAGCCCGTGCCGCCCATGACCTGCATGGATTCATTGGACGCCATCCAGCCCGCCTGGTTGCAGGCGTATTTGGCGATCGCGACTTCCTGCCCATCCGGCAAACCGCGCCCGGCATTGATCGCCGCGCGATAGAGCAGCAGCCGCGCGCCATCGAGGGCCACGCGCATCTCCGCGAATTTCCATTGCAGCCCCTGGAACTCCATGAGCTTGCGGCCGAATTGCGCGCGCGTGCCAGCGTGCTCCCGCGCCGCCGAGAAGCAGTATTCGCCCAGCGCCAGGGCGCGCGTCGTGTTGCCCACGCGCTCGACGTTGAAGCCGCCGATCTGCTTCTTGAAGCCACCCGGGCCCAGCAGCACCATCTCGGGCGGGATATACACATTGTCGAAGTAGAGGGCGCACCACTCCTCGTCATTCATGTAGAGGCTGGGTTGGCCGAGGCGGAAACCCTCCATCCCGCGCTCCACCAGCACGGAGCCGATGCCACCCACGCCAGGCCCGAAGCGGCAATAGATGACGAAGACATTGGCCTCGGCGGAGTTGGTGGTGAAGACCTTCTGGCCGTTCAGCCGGAAGCCCTCGCCATCCGGCGTGCAGAAGGTCTTGAGGTCGGTCAGGGCCGAGCCTGCGTCAGGTTCGGTCATGCCAACGGCGGCCACGGCCTCACCGGCCAGCAGCGGCTTGAAGAAGCGTTCCTTCTGATACGGGGAGGCATATTCGGCAAAGGTCCGGAAAGCGCCGAAATTGCCGGCCTGCAGCACATCGGCACTGCGCGGGCAGACCTGGGCGATCTGCTCCATGGCCAGCACGGCGTCAAAGACGGTGCCGCCGGCGCCGCCATCCTCCTCTGGGATCATGATGCCAAACAGGCCCTGATCGGCCATCAGCTTCGCGACATCCCAAGGGAAGCCGACAGTGTGCGCGCGCTCAACAGCGCCCTTCGCCAGGTGGCGCTCGGCAAAGCCGCGCACCACCTGCTGAAAAGCCGCTTGTTCCTCGTTCAGTTGGAAATTCACGTTCAGATCGGATCCCAGCTGAACACATCGCCCGAGCGTTCCATCGGCACGAAATTCGCGCGGAAGGCGGGGAGTGCGATCTCGGCGATCTTCTCCGGCGTCCAGCCGCTTTCGCTGTGGACGGAGCGGATCGGCCGGTTCTGGCTGAAGAGAAACAGCTCATGCATGCGGGGCGCGAAGATCTGGCCCGTCACTTCCTTCGCCGCGTCCGAGGCGAGGAAGACGGCGAGCGGCGCGTTCTTCTCCGGCCCCATGCGCATGATGCGCTCGACGCGCGCCTTCTGCTCCGGCGTCTCGGCCGGGATGCTGCTTGTCATGCGGCTCCAGGCGAAGGGTGCGAGGCAATTGGAGCGCACATTGTAGCGCTTCATGTCCAGCGCGATGGACTTGCTGAGTGCCACGATGCCGAGCTTCGCCGCCGAGTAGTTCGCCTGCCCGAAATTGCCGATCAGGCCGCTCGTGCTGGTGATATGCACCAGGCTGCCGCTCTCCTGTTTCCGGAAATGCTCGGCCGCCGCACGGCTGACGAAGAAGCTGCCATTCAGATGCACATTGATGACCGAGAGCCATTCCTCCGGCGTCATCCGGTGGAAGATCTGGTCGCGCAGGATGCCGGCATTGTTCACCACGATATCCACGCGGCCAAAGGCATCAATGGCGGTCTGGACGATCTTCTTCGCGTTCTCCCATTCGGAAACGCTGTCGGTGTTGATGACGGCCGAGCCACCCTTCTGCTCGATGATGGCCTTGGTCTGCTCGGCCGGGCTGGTGGAGAAACCTTCACCGCCCAGTGAGGCGCCGATGTCGTTGATCACCACCTTGGCACCGGCTTCCGCCATGGCGATGGCGATTTCCCGCCCGATGCCACCGCCTGAGCCGGTGACGATGGCAACCTTGTCCTTGAGCATCATGGCGCGATTCCTCCTGCCGTTGTTCAGGACAAGGCTAGAACGCGATGCGCCAGGCGGGAAGGTGGGGCTTCGCGCCGGATGACGCTGCGGTTACACGCATGCGCGAACACAAGGGTCATGATGCGCGATGAACGAGATGTGGTGGCTGGCCGGGCTTGCGGTGGCGATGGCGGCAACGGGCCTGGTGTCGGGCACGCTGGCGGGGTTGCTGGGCGTGGGCGGGGGCATCGTCATCGTGCCGCTGCTGTTCAATGTCTTCCCGCTCTTTGGTATCCCTGAGGCGATGCAGATGAAGCTGGCCGTCGGCACGTCGCTGGCCACCATCATCCCCACCTCCATCGTCTCGGCGCGTAAGCACCGGGCCTCGGGCGCCATGGATGAGGCGCTGCTGCGCTCGATCTGGCTGCCCATGATGCTGGGCGTCGCCCTGGGCACGGCACTCGCCGTGCATGTGCGGGGTGAGGGGCTGACCGCGGTGTTTGGCATGGTGGCGCTGCTGGTGGCGCTCAATATGGGCTTCACCGGCATTGATTTCCGCGTGGCCGAGAAGCTGCCCGATGGGCCCCCGCGTGCGGCACTCGGCATCGGCATGGGCAGCGTGAGTGCGATGATGGGGATCGGCGGCGGGACGCTCGGCGTGCCCATCCTCTCCATGTTCGGCTACCCGATCCGCGCGGCGGTCGCGACCTCCAGCGTATTCGGGCTGATCATCTCGGTGCCGGCGACGATCGGCTTCATCTGGGGCGGGTGGAGTGATCCGAACCTGCCGCCCTTCTCGCTCGGCTATGTCAGCCTGATCGGCTTCGCGCTCATCGCGCCGACTTCCATCATCGCCACACCCTGGGGCGTGAAGCTGGCGCATACCATCCGGCCGATCTGGCTGAAGCGCGCCTTCGCGATCTTCCTGGCAGCCACCAGCCTGAGGATGTTCTACAGCCTGTTCAGCTGAGGTGCCTCAGACGTGGAAGCTCTCGCCGCAGCCGCAGCGGCCCTTCTCATTCGGGTTCACGAAGACGAAGCCGGCACTCATCGGCTTCACCTCGTAATCCATGACGGTGCCGATCAAATGCAGGGTGGCCTTGCGGTCCACCAGGATGGTCAGCCCCTTGTCGTTCACGCGCTCATCGCCCGGGCCTGGTTCCTCGACGAAGCTCAGGTCATAGGCCATGCCGGAGCAGCCCTTGGTCTTGACGCCGATGCGCAGCAGCTTGCCGGCTTCGCCCTTGTCGTAGAGGCCGCGCAAACGCTCGGCCGCGCTGTCTGACAGGGTCATCAGCGGCGGCAATTCGCGCCGGATACGCGGGGTGGCGGTGGTGGTGCTCATCGCGTGTCTCCCTCAGAACATGTTGAGCGCAAGGCGCGCATCTTCGCTCATGCGTGACTGATCCCATGGCGGATCCCAGACGATCTCGACCTCGCAGTCGGTCACGCCAGGGATCTGGCGGATGGCTTCTTCCGCCATGCTCGGCAATTCCTGCGCCGAGGGGCAGGACGGGGTGGTCAGCGTCATCTCCACCTTGATCTTGCCGTCATCGCCAAGCTCGATCGCGTAGATCAGGCCGAGTTCGTAGATATCCACCGGGATTTCCGGATCGAACACGGTCTTGATGGCGGCAATCACGCCCTCCTCGGTAACCTTGGGGAGGGCTTCGCCCGCGGGCGTCCAGCTGCCATGGGTCGCATTTTCACTCACTGCTGGTCTCCTTCACGCCCGCAAGCGCGGCATCAAGCGCGTGCCAGGCGAGGGTGGCGCATTTCACGCGGCTCGGGAAATTCTTCACGACGGAAAAGACGGACAGGCGGGCGAGATCCTCGCTGGTCTCGTCGCGCTCGCCGCTGCGGGCGAGGCGCGCCACGGCCTGGCCAAGGGCACGGGCCTCAGCTGGCGACTTGCCGCGAACCAGCTCCGTGAGCAGGGCCGCGCTGGCCTGGGAGATTTCACAACCACGGCCGGTGAACATGGCTTCCGTGATGCGCGGGCCATCGAGGTTGATGAAGATTTCTACCCGGTCCCCGCACATCGGGTTGTCACCGCGCGCGGTGGCGGTGGCATTCTCCAGCCGGCCACGATGCGCCGGATTGCGGGCAAGGTCCCGCAGCACCTTGGAGTAGAGGTCCTGCAGCTCGTCAAATCCCGCCGGCGCGCTCACGCAAAGAACCTCCGCGCATCGGTCAGCTTCGTCGCGAGGAAATCAATCTCTCCCCGCGTCGTGTAAAGCCCGAAAGAGGCCCGCGTGCTGCCGCCCTCCAGCCCGAAGCGGGTGTGCAGCGGCTCGGCGCAATGGCGGCCGGCGCGAACGCAGATGCCCGAACGGTCGAGATAGGTGGAGAGGTCATGCGGGTGCACGCCCTCCAGCGTGAAGGCGAAGACGCCGCCACGATCTTGCGCCCCGCCCAGCAGCGCCAGGCCCTCCACCTGGGTCAGCGCGCGCATCGCGTGGTCCACCAGGGCGCGCTCATGCGCCTCGATCGCGGCCATGCCGATGGCGTTCACATAGTCAATCGCCGCGTGCAGGCCGACCGCTTCGATGATGGCGGGCGTGCCGGCTTCGAAGCGGGCAGGGGCGGCCGCGAAGGTCGAATGCTCCAGCGTGACGGTCTCGATCATGTCGCCGCCGCCGAAGAAGGGCGGCATGGCATCGAGCAGCGCGCGCTTGCCATAGAGCACGCCAATGCCAGTGGGCCCGTAGAGCTTGTGGCCGGTGAAGATGTAGAAATCAGCATCCAGCGCCCGCACATCCACGGCGCGATGCACGGCGGCCTGGCTGCCATCGAACAACACGCGGGCGCCGGCCTCATGCGCCATGCGCGCGATCTGTGCTGCAGGTGTCACGGTGCCCAGCACGTTGGACATGTGGGTGACGGACACCAGTCCCACCTTGCCATCGGCCAGCTTGGCGGCGAGGTCCTCCAGATCGAGCTCACCCGCATCGGTCACGCGCACGAAACGCAGCCCGATGCCGAGGCCCGCATCCCGCAGCATCTGCCAGGGGACGAGGTTGGCATGGTGCTCCATCTCGCTCACCAGCACGCACTGGCCAGGCTTGAGCATGGCGCGGCCGAAGCTGTGGGCGACGAGGTTGAAGGCGCCCGTGGCATTGGGCGTGAAGATGATTTCCTCCGGCTCGGCCGCGTTCAGGAAGCGCTGCACGGCGCCGCGCGCTGCCTCATGTGCTTCCGTCGCCACTTCGCTGAGGTGATAGGCGCCGCGATGGACATTGGCATAGGCCGTCTCCATCGCGCGCGTCATGGCGTCCATCACCACGCGCGGTTTCTGCGCCGAGGCTCCGCTGTCGAGGAAGACGAGCGGCTTGCCGCGCACCTGCGTGGACAGGATGGGGAAATCCTGGCGGATGCGGGTGACGTCAAAGCCGGAGGCGATGTTCGTATCCATTACCTCGCATCCGATCGCTGGAAGGCGTTAGCCCGGAGGTGTGAAGCGGCTGCGCGGATCATGCGACCTCGCGTTCCCACCAGCCATCCGTCGCTTCCGCCAGGGCGGCCTGGGCGAGGGGGTGGGTGACGCCCTCGATGGCCTCGACCAGGAAGGCCTGCACCAGCATGGCGCGGGCCTGTTCGGCCGGAATGCCGCGGGCGCGCAGGTAGAAGAGCTGCGCCTCATCCAGCGCGCCGACCGTCGCGCCATGGCTGCACTTCACGTCATCGGCGTAGATTTCGAGCTGCGGCTTGGCGTCAATCTCGGCCTCTTCGGAGAGCAGCAGCGCCTGGTTCATCTGGTAGCCATCGGTGCGCTGCGCCACCTGCCGCACCAGGATCTTGCCCTGAAACACGCCGCGCGACTTGCCGGCCAGTACGGTCTTGTAGGTCTGGCGGCTGGCGCAGTCGGGGGCCGCGTGATCGAGAAAGGTGGTGGTGTCGGCGTGCTGGCCGTCGCCCGCCAGCTGCGCGCCATTCATGTGGCAGGCCGCCTTGGGGCCGAGGAGGGCCGTGTGGATCTCGTTGCGAACGAGCTTGGCGCCGGCGTTCAACGTGAAATTATCATAAGTGCCGCCAGCCTGCACCGCGGCCAGCACGGTGGAGAGCTGGAAGCCCGAACGTCCCTCACGCTGGATGCGCACATGGGAGAGGGTCGCACCCGCGCCGACATGGATTTCGAACACCGGATTATGGAGGTAGCTCGCGCCATTCGGCCCCATGCTGGTTTCGATGAGCGTGAGCGAAGCGCCCGCGCCGATGCGCAGCAGATGCCGCGGATGAAAGGCGATCGGCCGCTCGGTATGGGTGACGATGCTCAGCAATTCCAGCGCGCCGCCCTCCGCCCCGTCCGGCAGGTCCAGCAGCAGGCCATCCTCGAACAGCATGGTGTTGAGCGAGACGACGGGCAGGCTTTGCGCGATGGCGCCGAGCAGCCCCTCGGCATCGCCCAGATGGGCGGCGAGGGAGCGGCACCAGCCGGGCAGCACGGAGAGCCCTTCGGCGAAGCGGCCATCCACGAAGACGGCGCGGAATGCCGCGCGCATCGGCGGCAGGGCCGGGTTTTCCACCACCAGCGTCAGCGCCTCGGTGAAGCCCGCCTGGGCGATGGGGGTAAGGTCGGTGTAGCGCCAGGCTTCGAGCTTGCGGCCAGGCAGGCCGGCCAGCGCGAAATGCTCGGCCGCTTCGCTGCGCAGCGCCGCCACCCAGGGCGTGCGGCCGCCAGGGAGATGCGCGCGCAGCCCCTCGAAGCGCGCGACGAAACCGCCAGAGGTCATGGCGTTCATGCGGCCACGCGGGCGTAACCCTCCGCCTCCAGCTCCAGCGCGAGTTCCTTGCCGCCGGATTTCACGATGCGGCCACCCATCAGCACATGTACGCGGTCCGGCACGATATAATCCAGCAGGCGCTGGTAATGCGTGATGACGAGGGCCGAGAAATTCGGGCCGCGCATCGCATTCACGCCATCGGCCACGATCTTCAGCGCATCGATGTCGAGGCCGGAATCCGTCTCGTCGAGGATGGCGAGAGAGGGCTCCAGCAGCGCCATCTGCAGCACCTCGTTGCGCTTCTTCTCACCACCCGAGAAGCCGACATTGACGTTGCGCTTGAGCATGTCGTCGCTCATCTGCAGCGTCTTCAGCTTGGCGCGGGCCAGCTTGAGGAAGGCCATGGCGTCCACTTCCGGCTCGCCCTTCGCCTTGCGGATGGCGTTCAGTGCGGTGCGCAGGAAATTCGCATTGCCCACGCCCGGCAATTCCACCGGATACTGGAAGGCGAGGAACAGGCCCGAAGCCGCGCGCTCCTCCGGCGCCATCGCCAGGATGTCCATGCCGTTGAAGCTGGCGGTGCCGCCCGTGATCTCATAGCCCTCACGCCCGCTCAGCACGTAGGAGAGGGTGGATTTGCCCGAACCATTGGGGCCCATGATGGCGTGGATCTCGCCCGTCGGGACTTCGAGATTGATCCCCTTGAGGATCTGCTTGCCATCAATTTCGGCCGTCAGGCCTTCGATCTTCAACATGACTTAACCAACGCTCCCTTCGAGCGAAATCGCCAGAAGCTTCTGTGCTTCCACGGCGAACTCCATCGGCAATTCCTTGAGCACTTCGCGGCAGAAGCCGTTCACGATCAGCCCCACCGCCTCTTCCTGCGTGAGCCCGCGCGAGCGGCAGTAGAACAGCTGGTCCTCGGCGATGCGCGAGGTGGTGGCCTCATGCTCGATCTTCGCGGTGGCGCAGCGGTTTTCGATATAGGGCACGGTATGCGCGCCGCATTGATCGCCGATCAGCAGGCTGTCGCATTGCGTGAAGTTGCGGGCACCTGTCGCCTTCGGGCTGATCTTCACGAGGCCCCGATAGGTGTTCTGGCCCTTGCCCGCGCTGATGCCCTTGGAGACGATCGTGGACTTCGTGTTCTTGCCCACATGCCACATCTTGGTGCCGGTATCGGCCTGCTGGTGGTTGTTGGTGATGGCCACCGAGTAGAACTCGCCCACGCTGTCATCGCCGAGCAGGATGCAGGAGGGGTATTTCCAGGTGATCGCGGAACCCGTCTCCACCTGCGTCCAGCTCACTTTGCTGCGGGCACCGCGGCAGGCGGCGCGCTTGGTGACGAAGTTGTAGATGCCGCCCTTGCCTTCGGCATCGCCCGGGTACCAGTTCTGCACCGTGCTGTACTTGATGGTCGCGTCATCCATCAGCACCAGCTCCACCACGGCGGCGTGCATCTGGTTCTCATCGCGCATCGGCGCGGTGCAGCCTTCCAGATAGGAGACGTGCGAACCCGCTTCGGCGATGATCAGCGTGCGCTCGAACTGGCCGGTGCTCTTGGCGTTGATACGGAAATAGGTGGAAAGCTCCATCGGGCAGCGCACGCCCTTGGGGATGAAGACGAAGCTGCCATCCGTGAAGACGGCCGAGTTCAGGCAGGCGAAGTAGTTGTCGCCCGGCGGGACCACGGAACCCAGATATTGCTGCACCAGTTCGGGGTGCTCATGCACCGCCTCGCTGATCGAGCAGAAGATGATGCCATCCTTTGACAGCCGGTCCTTGAAGGTGGTGGCGACGGAGACGCTGTCGAACACCATATCCACGGCGATGCCCTGCAGCCGCTCCTGCTCGCGCAGGGGGATGCCGAGCTTTTCGTAAGTACGCAGCAGCTCGGGGTCCACCTCGTCCAGCGACTTCGGCACCACCTTGTTGGTGGGGGCCGCGTAGTAATACGCGTCCTGGTAGTCGATTTTCGGATAGTTGACGGCGGCCCAGTCGGGCTCCTCCATCTTCAGCCAGTGGCGATAGGCCTTCAGCCGCCATTCCAGCAGCCATTCGGGCTCATTCTTCTTCGCGCTGATGAAGCGAACGATATCCTCGTTCAGCCCCTTGGGCGCGTATTCCATGGCGATATCGGTCTCAAAACCCCACTTGTAGCCGCCATCGCTGGCGGCCTGGACGGTCTCGAGGGTCTCTGCAACGGCAGGCATATGCGCTCCTACTCGGCGGCGGCGAAGTGATCAGGAATGGTCATGGAACTGGCACCGCAGCCGCCCCTTGCAAGCTCGGCCACGGAAATGCCGGCCAGTGCTGCGCGGATGGCATGGTTCACCGGGTCCCAGCGGCCCCGGACGGGGCAGAGATGCTCGCTCTCGCAGCCGCCCATGCCGCCATCCACACAGGCGGTCAGCGCGATGGGGCCGTCAAACGCGACGACCACCTCGGCCAGGGTGATCTCGCTCAAGGGGCGGGTCAGGCGGTAGCCGCCGCGGGCGCCGCGCAAGCCCTCGACGATATCAGATTGGGCCAGGATTTTCAGCACTTTGGCGACCGTCGGCTCGGCCAGGCCGGTGCGTGCGGCAATGCCTGGCGCGCTGAGCAACGGAGCATCCGTCCGGCCCATGCGCGACAGCACCACCACGGCGTAATCGGTCAATCTGGAGAGTTTCAGCACCGGCGTTCTCCTGCGGCCCCATTCAAATAGGACCAATCGCGTCCGGTTTCCAGTCCCCGCCGCTGGTTTATCGCCGCGCGATCACCGCGACGGGTCCGCCGCCATCCGGCCCCTGATGCTCCGCACCGCCCGAGACAAAGAGGTCCGTGCGGCCCACCGCCGCCGCGATGACGCCGCCGACCAAGGCGCGGGCGTGGCGCGTCGCGTTGATGTCGCTGTCGTCATTCATGATGTGGCGCAGGCCGCGAATGCTGCCCGTCGTCGCGGGTTCGGCCTTGGCCAGCACGGCGACCAGTTGCCCGCGCGCCGCCGCCTCCAATTGCCCGGGGGCGGCGAGGCCGACCGACGCCAGCGCCCGCTGCACCGCGCCGAAATCCAACGCATCGGCCATCACATCATGCCCGATGATGAGATCGCCCGCCCAATCGGGGCTGTTGCCCAGCACGATTACCTCGCAACGCTCCAACTCCACTCCGGCCGAGCAGCTGGCGCGGCCCGAATGCAGCGACCAATCGGCGCCGATCACCGCATCCGACAGTGCGGCCTCGGGGATTTCGCCGAGCGCCAGGGCCACGCCGAGTGCCGCCGCCCCGCGCGAAAGCCCCATGGAGGGATAGGTTTCATGCGTGGCGACGCTCTGCCCGCGCGCCGCAGCCTCCATCACCTTCGCCGAGGTCAGCAGCGGGCATTTCACCTGCACGTAATGCACCTCGGCCGGGTTGGTGATGCCGGCATCGGCCATCGCGGCGCGTACGGCCTCAGCCGTCGCACGCAGCTGCGCCAGGCGGCCGATCTCCTCGGGGGCGAAATCCGGCGTGAAGCCGATGCCGATGGCGAGTGCGCCGGTCGCGGGCGCCGTCACCTCGCGCACCGCCAGCACCAGGAAATGCGGCGAGAGCCCGCCCTCGGTGCCGCCCGACATGACGAGCGCCACGCGTGCGATCACAGCCTCCGGCGTGGTGCCGAGACGCCCGGCCAGCATCGCAGCCAGGGCACTGACGGCATAGGCGCGGGTGAAGTCATTCACGCAGCCATTGCCCTCGGTCTTGCCGAGGATGGCGACCACTTCCGCAGGGTTCAGCGCGCCCTCCTCGAACAGGGCCGCGATGGCGGAAACATCGCCCGGATGGCGCATGGCGACGCGGAAGGCGAGGGCTTGGCGGGGCATGATGGGACACTCCTGGCTGGCCGGCCTCCCTTGCCGCGCCGCGCCCCCCGCCGCAAGTTACGCCCGCGACAAAGGAGCCCAGCCCATATGCCCAGCATCCGCACCGAGGATGGCGTTGACCTGCATTACATCGAAGCGGGTGAGGGCACGCCCCTGGTCTTCGCCCATGAATTCGCCGGCGATGCGCGCAGCTGGGAGCCGCAGCTTCGCTTCTTTGCCCGGCGCTACCGTTGCATCGCCTTCCATGCCCGCGGCTACCCGCCCAGCAGCGTTCCCTCCACGCCGAAATCCTACGGCCAGGACCGCGCGACGGATGATATCGCCGCTGTCATCACCGCGCTGAACCTGGCGCCCGCCCATGTCGTCGGGCTTTCCATGGGCGCCTTCGCGACACTGCATCTGGGCCTTCGCCACCCGCATCTGGCGCGCAGCCTGACGGCGGCCGGCGTGGGCTATGGCGCGGCACCCGATAAGCGTGCGCAGTTCCAGGCCGAGATTGACGGCTCCGTCGCCAAGCTGCGCGCGGGCGGCATCGAGACATTCGCAACCATCTACGCCCATGGCCCGACGCGGCTGGTCTTTGAGGAAAAGGACCCGCGCGGCTTCGCCGAATTCGAGGCGCAGATGGCCGAGCACTCCACCGAAGGCTCGGCGCTGACCATGCTCGGCGTGCAGCGCGAACGGCCCTCGCTGTTCGAGCTGGATGCCGAATTCCGCAAGCTGAAGCTGCCCACCTTCATCATCGCGGGCGATGAGGATGACCCGACGCTGGAACCCGCCATCTACCTCAAGCGCACCATCAGCAGCTCGGCTTTGCTGGTCATGCCGAAATGCGGCCACACGATGAATCTGGAAGACCCCGACGCCTTCAATCGTGCCGTGCTGGACTTCATCACCGCGGTGGATTCCGGCGCCTGGAAGGACCGTATCCCCGCCAGCCTGTCGGGTGCCATCATCGCGGCGAAGCCCTGATGAGCGACGCTCTGGAAATCCGCGCCCTGATCGAGAATTGGGCGGTCTGGCGCGATGCCGGCGACTGGCAGCGCTTTTCCACCTGCTGGCACCCCGAGGGCCGGATGATGGCCACCTGGAAGCAGGGCACGGCCGCCGAGTTCATCACGGCCTCCATCGAGGGCTGGAATCGCGGCGTCTCCATCCTGCATTTCCTGGGCGGGCATAGCAGCGAGATCGTGGGCAGCCGCGCCATCAGCCAGACCAAGATGACCATCAGCCAGCGCGCCGAGGTCGAGGGCGTGCTGGTGGATGTGGTCTGCACCGGCCGCTTCTATGATTTCATCGAAAAGCACGACGGCGTCTGGAAGCTGCTGCTGCGCCAGCCGATCTACGAGAAGGACCGGATGGACCCCATCGCCCCCGATGCGCGACTTTCGCTGGATGCCACGCTGCTCGCGGAATTTCCGGAGGGCTATCGGCATTTAGCCTATCTGCAGACCCGCATCGGCTATGCGGTGAAGCGGGATATGCCGGGGCTGAAGGGGCCGGAGGTCGAAGCGCTTTACGCCGATGGCAAGGCCTGGCTGGCCGGCGCGCCGCTCACGCGCTGAGCGCCTCATCCAGCAGGCCGAGTGTGGCCAGCGCGAATTCCAGCATGTTCGGCCAGCGCTCGGCCTGGCCGGTTTCCAGCGTTCGCACCATCTCGACTGGCCCCGAGATCGCGAAGCAGGTGTGGCCCGCCGCATCGCCATAGCGATTGCCTGTCGGCCCCGAAGCCCCCGTCTCGGCCAGGCCCCATGTCGTGCCCATCCGCTCGCGCATGGTGCGGGCCAGCAGCATCGCATAGGGCTCGCTGGAGGAACGCAGCCCTACCATCTGCTCTGGCGTGATCCCGACCAGAACGCCGCGCGCGGTGGTGGTGTAGGTCACCGCCCCACCCACGAAATAGGCCGAGGCGCCGGGCAGGGCGAGCAAAGCCGCCGAAACCAGCCCGCCCGAGGAGGATTCCGAGATGGCGATGGTCTCGCCCCGCGCGCGCAGGCGTTCACCCAGCGCGGCGGCCCGGTCCAGAAGGGCCTGCATCAGGCGGCCTTCCGGCCAAAGACCTGCGCCATATGCTCGGCCGGATAGGCGCCGCTGAACATTACGGCACCGTCCAGCGCGAAGCTCGGCACACCATTGATGCCGATGCGGCGGAAATGCGCATCCTCGGCCCGCACCTCGGCATCGCCCTCGTCGGAAGCGAGGAATGCCTTGGCATCCAGGCCGATGGTGGCGGCAATGGCCGCCAGGACCGCATGGTCGCCGATATCCTGGCCATCGTGGAAATAGGCCTGGAACAGGGGCTCGACGATGGGCTCGCCCGCCCAGCGGATCAGCCGATGGGCCGCGATGGTGTTGGGCGTGCGCAGCATCCGGTCATGGCGGAATTCCAGCCCCACGGCGCGGCCGGCGGCGGCGACATTGGCGTCCAGCTCCGCGCCCCGCTCCACGCTGCCGAATTTCGCGGCGCGGTAGGAAGCGCGCTCCACTCCTTCGGCGGGCATGTCAGGGTTTAGCTGATAGGGCCGCCAATGGATGGTGAAGTTCTGGTCCAGCATGGCCAGCGCCCGCTCCATCTGCCGCTTGCCGATCCAGCACCAGGGGCAGATCACGTCCGAGATCACATCAATGCGGCGCGGCTGGTCCATCATCATCCCCGTTGTCGTCTGGCGCATTCTGCGCCATTGCCGGGGTTGAGGGTAGCGGGGGTTTGGCCATGCGGACACAGGTGGGGATCTTGGGGGCAGGGCCTGCCGGGCTGTTGCTGGCGCACCTGCTGCACCGTGCGGGCATAGACAGCGTCATCATCGAGGCGAAATCCCGCCCCTATATCGAGGGCCGCATCCGTGCCGGCCTGCTCGAACAGGGCAGCGTGGACACGCTGACCGAAGCCGGCCTCGCGACCCGCCTGCACCGCGAGGGCCTGGCGCATGACGGCATGGAGCTGCGCTTCAACGACCAATCCCACCGCATTGATCTGCACGGCCTCACCGGCAAGCGCGTGACCATCTATGGCCAGCAGGAGGCGGTGAAGGACATGGTAGCCGCGCGCCTCGCCACGGGCCGCCCGCTGCATTTCGAGGTTGAGGATGCGGCGATCCATGACATCACCACCGACCAGCCGCGCATCACCTTCACGCTCGATGGCAGCCCGCGCGAACTCCGCTGCGACGTGATCGCCGGCTGTGACGGCTTCCACGGCCCCTCCCGCGCCGCCATGCCGCCCGAGGTGCTGCGGGTTTATGAGCGCGTCTACCCCTTCGCCTGGCTCGGCATCCTGGCCGAGGCCAAGCCGATCAGCCATGAGCTGATCTACGCCCGCCATGCCGATGGCTTCGCGCTCGCCACCATGCGCAGCAACACCGTCTCCCGCCTTTATCTGCAATGCGCGCCGGATGAGGACCTGTCCCAATGGTCCGATGCGCGCATCTGGGAAGGGCTGCATCAGCGCCTCGGTGGGGTGAATGAGGGGCCGATCTTCCAAAAGGGCGTCACCGCCATGCGCAGCTTCGTGGCGGAGCCCATGCGCCATGGCCGCCTCTTCCTGGCCGGCGACGCCGCGCATATCGTGCCCCCCACGGGGGCCAAGGGCATGAACCTCGCCGTCGCTGATGTGCGCGTGCTGGCCCAGGCGCTGGTGGCGTTCTACCGCGGCCAGGGCATGGCGCTGATGGACCGCTACAGCGAGACCTGCCTGCGCCGCATCTGGAAAGTGCAACGCTTCTCCTGGTGGATGACCGCCATGCTGCACAAATTCAGCGACAACGACCCCTTCGAGCATCGGGTGCAGGTCGCTGAACTCGATTACCTGGTGAATTCCGAGGCCGCGCGCACCGGCCTTGCCGAACAATATGTGGGGCTGCCTTACGATGCATGAACCGTTGAAATTGGGCATTCTGGGCCTGGGCATCATGGGCGAGCGGCTGATGCGCGCGGCCCTGGCGCATGGCAATACGCGGGTCACCGCCGTCTGGGACCCGGGTGCCGCCGCCGTGGCGCGGCTCGCTTCCATCACGCCCGATCTCACGATGAGCGCCGATGCGGCGGCCGTGATCGCGGCGAGTGACGCGGTCTACATCGCCTCGCCCCCCGCCTCGCATATCGCGCTGGGCCAGCAGGTGTTGGCGGCCGGACGGGCGCTGTTCCTGGAAAAGCCGCTCGCCTCGGACCTCGCCGCTGCCCGCGCCTTCGTGGCGGCCGCGAAGGGGCAACGCGCGGCGGTGAACTTCCCCATGGCTTCCTCGCCCTCCATCGCGCAGCTGCGCGAATGGCTGCCGGGCATCGGCAATATCCACGGCATCGACATCAGCGCCGCTTTCGCCGCCTGGCCGCGCGGCTGGCAGCAGGGGGCCGCCTCCTGGCTCTCCGAGCGTGCCGAGGGCGGCTTCACGCGTGAGGTCATCTCGCATTTCCTGTTCCTGGCGCAGCGCCTGGTCGGGCCGCTGGCGCTGGAAGCCGCGCGGGTCACCTATCCGCCCGGAGCCGGCAGCGAGACCGCCATCGCCGCCCGCCTCTCGGCCGGCGATGTGCCGGTGACGATCTCGGGCGGCGTTGGCATCACCCTCGCCGATGACCACAACATCACCCGCATCCAGGGGGCGCAGGGTGCGATCCGCCTGCGCGACTGGTCCTTCGCCGAGAAGCTTGCGCCCGCCGGCACCTGGCATGCCGCTCCCGATGCCCTGCCCAATGAGAAAATGCGGCCCCTGACGCTCTCGGGCCAGCTCGACAAGCTCGCCGCCCTCACGCGCGGCGAGGCGGTGGACCTGGCCACCCTTCAGGAGGCACTCTCCGTCCAGGAGATCGTCGAAGGAATCCTCGCCGCATGACCCGCCCCGTCATCATCACGGCAGCGCTCACCGGCGGTGCGGACAGCACCGGCGCCTCGCCCTACGTGCCCATCACACCGGCGCAACTGGCGAGCGAAGCGCTGGCGGCGCGCGCTGCCGGTGCGGCCATCGTCCATATCCACGTCCGCAACCCCGAGACGGGCAAGCCCTCACGCGATGTGGCCCTGTATCGCGAGACGGTGCAGCGCATCCGCGATGCCGGCAGTGATGTGCTGATCAACCTCACCACCGGCCCCGGCGCCAGCTTCGCCCCCGGCGAGGACCCAAACATCAATTCGCGGCCGAAGGGCATGGCGACGCCTGCGGAGCGCGTGGCGCATGTGCTGGAATTGCGCCCGGATATCTGCTCGCTCGACATCGCCACCATGAACTTCGGGCCGGCCGCCTTCGTGAACACGCCGGCCCATCTGGCCCAGATGGCGGAGATGATCCGAGCGGCCGGCGTGAAGCCGGAACTGGAAATCTTCGACCTTGGCCACGCCATGCTGGCGGCCGATATGGTCAGGCGCGGATTGTTCGAGGCGCCGCCCTGGTTCCAGCTCTGCCTCGGCATCGCCTGGGGCGCGCCCGCCACCACTGAGGCCATGCTGGCGCTCAGGCAGCTTGTGCCGCCGGGTGGCCTCTGGTCCGCCTTCGGCATCAGCCGCGCGCAATTCCCGATGGTGGCGCAGGCCGTGATCCTCGGCGGGCATGTGCGCGTGGGGCTGGAGGACAATCTCTATCTGGCGCGCGGCGTGCTGGCGGAAGGCAATGCGCCGCTGGTGGCGCGGGCCAGGCGGATCGTCGAGGAATTGGGGGAGCACGCGGCCTCGCCGGCGGAGGCCCGCAACATCCTCAGCCAGAAGTAAGCCAGGGCGCCCCCCGGCCCCCGGTCACTTGCCGCGCAACATCCACATCAGCGCGCCCCCTGCCAGCAGGCCCCAGAACGCGGCGCCGATGCCCGCCACGCTCAACCCCGAGGCCGAGACCACGAAGGTCACGATCGCCGGCACGCGCAACGCCTCCACCGACATGGCCGCAGTCAGCGCGCCCGCCAGCGAGGCCAGCAGGGCCAGGCCTGCCACCGCCTGGATCAGCAAGGGGGGGGCGGCCGCCACCACGCTCGCCGCGATGCCCGCCACCAGCGCAAAGCCCAGATAGCCCAGGCTCGCGACCAGGCCCGCCACCCATCGCCGCGCGGGATCGGGATGGGATTCCGGCCCGGCGCACAAGGCGGCCGTGATCGCCGCCAGATTGACCAGTTGCCCGCCGAAAAACCCACCCAGGAAGCTGCCCGCACCCGTCACCAGGAAAACCGGCCGCATCTCCGGCCTGTAGCCATTCGCCTGCAACACCGCGTAGCCAGGCAGGTTCTGCGAGGCCATGGTCACCAGGAACAGCGGCAGCGCGATCCCGACCATCGCGCCCCACTCGAAGCTGGGCGTCACCCAGACGAGGCGCGGTGCCTCCCAGCCGCCGGCTCCGGGCAGCCCCGGCCCCAGCAGCAAGGCCGCCACCGCCACCACCACCGCCACCGGCACGGCCCAGAGCCGGTTCAGCCGCAGCATCACCGCCCAGGCCAGCACCACCGGCAGGGCCAGCCATGGCAGCGCCCCCACCGCCCGTACGGGCGCGAGGCACAGATCCAGCAGCACACCCGCCAGCATGGCGGCGGCGATGGGCGGCGGGATGCGCTCCACGGCGCGGGCGAAAGGCCGCCACAGCCCGGCCGCCACCAGCAGCAGCGAGGCCGCCAGGAAGGCGCCCACGGCCGCGGAAAACCCGCCCTCCGGCGCGCCCGTCGTCACCAGCAGCGCAGCCCCGGGCGTGGACCAGGCGATGGAGATCGGCATGCGCCAGACCAGCGAAAACCCAGCCCCCAGCGCCCCCATCAGCACGCACAGCATGACGAGGCCGGAGGCCGCCTGCTCGGGCGTCGCGCCCATCGCGGCAAAGCCCGCCAACACCACCGCGAAGGAGGAAGCAAAGCCGACAAAGGAGGCCAGCAGCCCCAGCAGAACAGGTTGCAGCATAAGGGCTACGGCGCGAGCCGGATGGTGGCCGAAACCTGCGCCGCTTCACGCCCGAGCTGCCGCATGCCGCCGCTGCGCCAGGCTTCCAGCAGGTCCCCCCAATGGCGCGAGAGCGGATGGCCCGATTGGCCGGTGCCGATGATCGCGAAGCTGGTTTCCGGACCGCCGAGATCGGCCACGAAGCGCAGCCCCGCGCCATGCATGGCCTGGTAGGGCTCCGCGCCGCCGCCGCGCAGCCCTTGGCGTTGCACCGTCTCGCCATCGCCGGAGACAGCCGCGCTGAGGCCGATCACCCGGTTCATGCCAGGGATGAAGCGCAGCAAAGGATGCTCGAAGCGCGCCTGATGCGCCTGGCCCCAGCGCCAGGCAACCGGGTCCGGGCCGAATTGCGTGGCGAGTTCCGCCACAGCTTCCGCGAGGGCGAGCGCCGCCATGGCCCGGCAATCCCCGCCGCACCACCAGCCCGCCTCGGCCGAGGTGAGCAGGAAGCGCAGGAATTCCGCGCGGGCAGGTGCATCGGCCACGCGCGCCTGGCGCAAGGCAAGCAGCGGCATGCGGCGGGCGAAGGCATTCCAGATCAGCGGCTGCGGCAATCCGGCCGCCATTTCCCCATCCCATTCGGCCAGCAGCGCCTGGGCCTGGCCAAGGGCGCCCGTCCCGCGCGGCAGGCTGTTCAGGAAGGGCAGCGTTTCGCGCGCCAGGAGCGAGACGGCGTCCATCTGGATGGCGGCGAATTCCGCGGGGCCATTCACCTCCTGCGCGGCCAGGCGCTCATGGATGCGGCGGAAGCGCCAATCCGCATACCATTCGCGGGAGAGATGCACGGGGTGCCCCTCCGGGCTCACGCGGTTATTGGCGTTGACCAGCAGGCCCGTCTCCGGATTTTCCACATGCGGCAATTCGTCGAAGGGCACGAAGCCCGTCCAGGGCTGATCTCCCGGGGTGGGCAGGCTGCCATCGCCCGCGGCGCGAACGGGGGTGCGCCCCGTGAGATACATCGCGATCCCGCCCGCACGATCCGCCACCATGAGGTTTTGCGGGGGCGAGGCGATCAGTGCCGCCGCCGCCCTTGCATCGGCGATGTTCCTGGCACGGTTCAACGCGAGGATGCCGCGTGCCGTGGTGTCATTTGGCTCCAGATTGGCCATCCGGACGCTGAGCAGGCGGACATCGCTGCGCGGCGCCTCTTCGAGATCGGAGATGACCGGGCCATTCGCGGTCTCGCGAACCACCAGGATCACGGGCTCGGCGCCGCGCACGCCGATGATCTCGGTGCGCGTCCGGCGCACCGCATCCGCCGTCTCGATGAAGACATCCTGCGTGTCGGAATGGGTGGTGGTGAAGCCCCAGGCGAGATCGGCGTTGCGGCCGATGATCATCAGCGGCGTGCCAGGTGCCGTGGCTCCGGCAAGCATGCGGCCATCGGCCAGCTCCACCCGGGCCAGATACCACAACACCGGCGCGCCATAGCCCAGATGCGGATCGGAGGCGAGCAGCGGCGCGCCCGATGCGCTGCGCGAACCGGCCACCGCCCAGGCATTGGAGGCAGAGGCGGGCAGGGGGGCGTCGGTGCCAAACACCGGTATGGCCGCGAGGATGCGCTCCAGCCCTGGCAGCGCCGCCACATCCGGCCGACCGGCCGTGCGGTCCGCCGGCCAAAGGTCCCAGAGGCGCTCCGGCGGCAGCACCGCGGCCAGCCGCGCGCGCTCCAACTCCGTGCGCCAATTGCCCGAAAGCCAAAGCCCCATCACCTTGGCCCAGAGCAGCGAGTGCTGCGGCTGCCAGGGCTCAGGTTGGCCCAGCAGCAGGAATTCGGGTGCCGCGAAGCGCCCGCGCTCCCGGATCAGCGCATTCACACCCAGCGCATAGGCCTCCAGCAGCCCGCGCGTCTCGGCATCCAGTGCCGCGAAATCCGCCTCGGCGCGCTGCCTGAGGCCGAGCGTCCGGCTGAAGCGATCAAGCCGCAGCGAGGCGCTGCCCGCGACCTCGGAGAGGCGGCCTTCGGCACCGCGCCGCATCATCTCCATCTGGAACAGCCGGTCCCGCGCATGGAGATAGCCCATGGCGGTTGCGGCATCGCGTTCATTCGCCGCCTGGATGCGCGGCATGCCGGCCTCATCCAGCGTGATGCGCACGGGCGCCGTCAGCCCCTCGATGCGCAATTCCGTCGCGTCCGAGGGCAAGGTCCACCAGAGGAGGCCAAAGGCGCCGAGCGGAATCGCCAGCAGCAGGACCAGAAGGCCCAGCAGGAGGCGGCCCCAGAAGCCGGTTTTGCGCCGCCGCCGGGCCATCCTATTCGGGTTCGATCCCGGCGCCGCGGATCATCTCGCCCCAGGCGGCGATCTGCTCGACCACGAAGCGGTTCAGTTCTTCCGGCGTGGAGGTGAAGCCATCGAAGCCGAGCTCGGCCATCCGGGCGCGATATTCGGGCCGCGCGCCGATGCGCTGCATGGCGGCCGAAATCGTGCCCACCACTTCGGCCGGCAGTCGCGCGGGGCCAAAGATGGCGGCGAAGCTTTGCAGGTCAAAGCCGGTCAGCCCCACCTCATCCAGCGTCGGCACGTCGGGGATCAGGGCCGAGCGGCGCTTGTTGGTCTGCCCGAGTGCCCGCAGCCGCCCGTCCCGCACATGGCCGAGGGTCGGTGTCAGGTCCACCACGATCGCGGTGACGCGCCCGGCCAGCACATCGGTCAGCGCGGGCGGCGTGGAGCGGTAGGGGACGTGCAGCATCTCCACCCCCGCCAGGCGCGCGATGGTCGCACCCGCCACGATGCCCGTGCCGTTCCCCGACGCGTAGCTGATCTGGCCGGGCCTGGCGCGGGCCAGGGCGACGAATTCCTGGAAGTTGCGCGCCGGCACATCGGCGCCGACGGTCAGCCAGAACACATATTGGCCAAGGCGCGAGATCGGCGTGAAATCGGCGATGGGGTCATAATCCATTCGCTTCAGCAGCCAGGAATTGGCGCCATGCGTGGTGTTGGTGGTGATGAACAGCGTGTGGCCATCGGCAGGGGCGCGCATCACGGCCGCGGCCGCGATCGTGCCATTGGCGCCGGCGCGGTTGTCCACCGTGATGTTCACGCCCAGCTCCGCCCCCAGCATCTGCGCCAGCACGCGCGCCACGGCATCCGTCCCCGAACCGGCCGCGAAGGGCAGGATGAAGGTGATGGGGCGCGTGGGGCGCCACTCGATCTGCGCCTGCGCAAGTGAGGGGGCGGCAAGGCTGGCGGCGAGCAGGCTTCGGCGTTGCATGGACATGTCTCTCTCCCAGGTTGGCGGTTATTCCGCCATTTCCATTTCCGCGATGGCGAGGATGGTCGCGAGGCTCGCGCGCATGCCGCGCAGCGAGCTTTCGATCTCCACGTCAATCCACTCCTCCAGCGAATGCGCCCGCCCGCCCGTGCCGCCCGAGCCGATGCGCAGCGCGGGAATCCCCAGGCTCATCGGGATATTGGCGTCGGTGGAGGACCATTCGAAGCTGGGCGCATAGCCCTCGGCCGCCACCGCCGCCGAAGCCAGGCGCGCTATGGGCGAGCCGTTGGGCGTATGCCCGGCCGGGCGGTCGCCCACGGGGATGAGCTCGGCCGCGATCTCGCCCTTGCGGGCCGCATTCTCGCCCGCCACGGCCGCGTGCACGCCCTCCAGGAATTGCTTTTCCAGCCGGCCCAGCTGCTCGGCGCTGGCGGAGCGCAAATCCACCTCCATCGTCACCGTCTCCGGGATCGCGTTGATCGAGGTGCCGCCGGACACCACGCTCACGCAATGGGTCGTGACAGGCTCACGCGGGACCTTGATCGCCGCCAGCGTTCGTGCCGCCTCGGCCATGGCATACATGGGATTGACCAGGCCGAAGGCGGCGTAGCTGTGCCCGCCGGGGCCGCGGAACGTCACGCGATACCGGCGCGAACCAATGCCGCCGGTGACGATGCGATCCACATCCGGGCTGTCCACCGTCAGGAAGGCGCGGATGCGTTCGCGCTTGGGATGATGCGCGAACAGGTGGCGGATGCCGCGCAGATCGCCGAGGCCTTCCTCGCCCACATCACCGACAAAGAGGATGTCATGCCGCGTGCGCAGCCCCGCCGCATCCATGGCGCGCAGGAAGGCGAGGTTCACGGCCAGGCTGCGCGTGTCATCGCCCACACCGGGGGCAAAGAGCTTCGTGCCCTCGCGCCGCACGCGCACATCCGTGCCGGCGGCGAACACCGTGTCCAGATGGGCGGCGACGACGAGGATATCGCCATTGCCGAAGCCGCGGCGCAGGCCCATCACATTGCCCACTTCATCCTGCGTCACCTCCTCCAGCCCATGGGCGCGCAGCATGTCGAGATAGGCGCTCGCGCGTTTTTCCTCGGCGAAGGGGGGTGCTGGGATTTCCGTCAATGTGATGATGTCACTGACGGTGCGATCATGCTCGGCGCGCATCACCTCGCAGGCCTTCAGATAGCCGGGATGGGCGCGGATGGCCGCGATGGTCTGGTCGGTCGTCATGTTCAATGCACCCGTGCGCCGGAAAGCCGAACCAATTCGCGCCAGCGCGGCGCTTCCTCGGTGATGAATTGCCGGGCGGCCTCGGGACTGTCCGAGACGACGGCATCATAGGAGAGCGGGCGCAGGGCCGCGCGGAAGCCTTCGTCACGGCCGATACGGGTGAGGGCGGCAAAGAGGCGCGCGCGCTCGGCCTCCGGCGTGCCGGCGGCCAGCATCAGCATGTTCCAGCTGCGGATATCAAAGCCCGCCAAAGCCGGCACTTCGCCGAGGGATGGCACATCGGGCAGGAATTGCAGCCGGGCGCGGGAGGAGACGGTCAGCGCCACAAGCCGCCCGGCCGTCACCTGCGGTGAGAGCGTGGGCGGCAGATCGCAGACGCCATCCACCTCGCCCGCCAGGACCGCTTGCACCGCTTCGGCGCCGCCACGATAGGGGACGTGCAGGAACTCAACGCCAGCCCCCGAGGCGATGGCGGACAATGCCAGGTGCGAGACGGTGGCCACACCCGTGGTGCCCATGCGGATCGCACCCGGACGCGCGCGCGCCGTGGCCAGCATATCGGCCAGGTTGCGCCAATTCTCCCGCCGCGCCGTATCCGCGTTCACCACGCAGAGCACGGCGGCGTCGGTGATCTGCGTGACAGGCATCAGGTCCCGCATCGCATCGAAGGGCATGGCGGGTTGCAGCAAGGGGGCGGCGAGGATGCTGGCGGCACCCACAATGCCCAGGGTGCCGCCATCCGGCGCTGATTTCGCCACTGTATCGGCCCCCACCACGCCGCCCGCGCCGACGCGATTCTCGACGATGACATTCTGCTCCAGCACCGGCGTCAGCCGGTCGGCCAGGATGCGGCCCAGGCTGTCCACGGCGCCACCGGGCGGGAAGGGGACGATGATGCGCAAGGGCCGGCGCTGGGCCCATGCTGAATGGAGAGGCGCCAAGGCGGGCGTTGCGAGCCCTGCTGCGATGAAAAGCCGGCGCTTCATGCGAATTCCCTTTGTGCCGCAAGGCTCGCCGGAATGGCGCCCCGCCTTGCGGCCTCGGCCCAGACGGCCTCGATGGCGGCGCGCCCGCGGCGCGTGATGGCGGCGGCATCGCCGCGTTGCAGCTGGCGGTCCCGTACGCGGATTTCGCCGGCGGTGATGACGGTATGCGCATCGCTGCCCTGGCCATTGGTGAGCAGGGCGCGCAGCGGATTCCAGACCGGCTGGTAGCGCGGGCGGGAGAGGTCGAACATCACCACATCCGCGCGGCTGCCCGGGGTCAGGCGGCCCAGGTCGGGGCGTTGCAGCGCATCCGCCGCATCGCGCGTGGCGGCGGTCAACAGACGCTCGGCGCTGCCAAAGCCTGCACGGCCCGATTGCGTCTTGGCCAGCATGGCGGCGGCGCGCAACTCATCCACCATGTCCAGCGTCACACCATCCGTGCCGATGCCGAGCCGCACGCCGGATTCCAGGAAACGCGCCAGCGGCACGCCGCGCCCCGAACGCGCGAAGCCGAGCGGGCAGGAGGCGATGGTGGAACCGGCATCGCGCACCATCGCGATTTCCTCATCCGTCGCGAACATCGCATGGCCCAGGATGACGCCCGGCCGCAGCAGGCCGCAATCGGCGATATGCGCCACGCTGCCCTTGCCATGGGCGGCCTTCACGGCGGCAACTTCCATGGGATTCTGCGCGCAATGGATGGAGACGATGGCGCCCAGTTCCCGTGCCGCGCGGTCAATCCGCCGCAGCAGCGCGGGCGAGTTGCTGTCCGGCCCATGCGGGCCGAAGCCGATGGAAGCGAGGCCATCCGGCCCCTGATGCCGCTCGGCATGCAGGCGCATCACGAAATCGAAGCTGGCATCGCTGGCATCGGCACCGCGCCATGCGGGTTGGCCCGCCTCATCCATCGTCAGGTTGGGCTGGGTGAAGAGGTAGGGGCAGGACCATGTGCGCAGGCCAAGGCCGGTCGCGCGCGGCACGAATTCATGCTGCTGCGGCCGCCAGATATCGAGCATCGCCGTGGTGCCCGTCATCAGGCTTTCCAGCAGCGACATTTCCACCGCATCGCCGATCGCCTCGGCCGACATGATCTCGGAAACCAGATCACCGAGCGGCATGAGCAGCGAGAACAGGATATGCCCCGGCAGATCACCGGGCTGGATGTCATCGGCCAGGCCCCGGAACAGCGGTGCCGAGAAGGCATGGTTGTGAAGGTTGATCAGGCCCGGCATCAGCAGCCCGTCCGGCAATTCGATGCGCTGGGCATCGCCGTTGGGGCGTTCGCTGACGATATCGGCGATGCGGTCACCCGCGATGATCAGATGCGCCCCCTCCCGCAGGCCGGTTTCGGCGCACCAGAGCCAGCGGGGGGAGAGCACGATCATTCAGACGATCCGGTTCACGAGGTCTTCGCGGCCAGCCTGCAGCCGCGCGATATTCTCCATCATCAGGTCGAGGACGTTATCCTCATAGGCACAGGTTTCGCCCGCCGTGTGTGGCGTCAAGAAGGCATTGGGCAGCGTCCACAAGGGCGACTCCGCGGGCAGCGGCTCGGTCGCCATCACATCGAGGCCGGCGCCGCGGATCACCTTGTTCTGCAAGGCCGCGATCAGCGCATCCTCGTCCGCCACCTTGCCGCGCGCGCAGTTGATCAGATAGGCGGTTGGCTTCATGGCAGCGAGGGCCGCGCCATTGATCAGCCCCGTGGTCTCGGGCGTCAGCGGGCAGACCAGCACGACGAAATCCGCGCGCGGCAGGATCTGCGGCAGGGCCGAGGTGGCATGCACCTCATCTGCACCCTCAGCGCCCGAGGCGGGGTTGGCGCGCACGCCGATCACGGTCATGTCCAGCGCCTTCAGCACGCGGATCACCCGCTTGCCGATGGCACCCATGCCGATGACGATGGCGGTCTTGCCGTTCAGCTCATCCTCGCGCTGGGTGAAATCGCCCTTCATGCCGGACCAGAATTTCTTGTGCTGGTCATCGCGCGCGATGAAGAGCTTGCGCGTGATGCCGAGCATGAGGCTCACCGCATGCTCGCTGACCGCCGCCGCATTGCCGCCTGCCGCCGAGGCAAGTGCTATACCGTGCTCCTTGAAGGTCGGCCGGTCATACTGGTCCGTGCCGGCCGAGAGCGACTGCACGAATTTCAGCCGCTTGGTGAGCGTTGGCAGCGTGTTGCGCCAGAAGCCGCTGACCACCAGCGCATCCGCCTCGCCGATGCGGGTCTGGAGTTCATCCAGGCTGCGCACCTCGAAATAGGGGAAGGGCGCGCCGCGGGCTTCGAAGCGCGCACCCACCTGATAGGCCACATGGGCGAAGCAGATGGTGGGGTTTGCGGGGAACTGGCTCATGCTGCGGCCTCCTCAAGGAACACCTGGACGGCCTGGAACAGCGCGCCGCGATTGCGCTCCATCCACATGCCATGCGTGCCTTCACCCAGCACCACAAGGCGCTTGCCGGGTGAGGCCGTCATCAGCGGGAACAGCGTCTGCGCCATGTAGGGCGGCGTGTCCTGGTCCCATTCGCCCAGTACCAGCAGGGTGGGGGCGGTAATCCTGGCGGGGTCATAGAAGGGCCGTCCGGCGGCCCAGTATTCCCGGCCATCCGCCACGCTGCCATTGGGGGCCCGCAATGCGGGCGGGTTGCGGCGCAGCCCGTCAGGGTCGGTCGCCCAGGTCACGCCGGCCCAATGCTCGAACCAGCCAGGCGGCACCAGCCCCGCGCGTGCCGCCTCCGGCACGCCAGCCCCGCGACGGGCGCGCGCCGCGTCCTGCGTCACGAAGCGATAGGCGCCGAGCGTGCCGCCCGGATCGGCGAGCGAAGCGCCCTGGCGCAGCCACACGGGCGCATATTGCACCAGGCGCTCCACCACGGCGGGATTCTCGGCGGCGAAGCGGCCCATCAGGGCAGTGCCCCAGGAATAGCCGAGATGCACGCATTTGGGGATCGCGCGCCTTCCGCGCACGAAGTTGGATACGCTCAGGATATCGCCCACCGCCGTCTCGCCCCGCACCAGCGGCGGATTGGCCTCGGGCGGCTGGGACATTTCGGCCGGGCGGGTGCTGCGGCCATAGCCACGAATATCCATGCACCAGACGTCAAAGCCGCGCCCGGCGATGTAATCCATCCAGGACAGGCCGCCGAGCGGCAGGTCAAACGCCGTATGCGCCGGATAGGTCGCGCCATGCACCATGATCAGCGTGCGCCCCGGTGAGAAGCTCGTCATGCTCTCCAGCCGCTTGTTGCGCACGAAGATCTCGATCCCCGCATCGCTGGCGGGCACCATGAATTCCTCCGTGATGATGCGCGGCGCCTGTGCGCCAGCCTGGCCCTGGGCCTGGACACTGATCAGCGGCGCCGACAGCGCGGGTGCGGCAAGCAGGACACGGCGTTGCATGCGGAATTCTCCCTTGGATGGAGCAGACACTACCCAAGGCCGCGAAACTCCGCGAGGGGGCAGCCCAGCCCCTCAGCTGAGGAGTGACAGCCAGGCCTGGCGCAATTCCTCGCTGGTGATGCGGCGCGGCGTCAGGATGACGAAGAAGGCATCGCCATCATTGCTCGGGCTGCCATCGCCGCCCCGAAAGGTCAGCAGGCGGCGGCCGGGGCGGGCGGGTGTGCGGGTCTGCCACTGATCCACCACCATCAGCCCTTCCGAAGTTTCCCCCAGATAGACCGCCGCATGGTTGCCCGTGTCGAGATTGGCGTAGCGGCCGGCAGGGGTGAAGGTGGCGATGGCGGTGCCGCGCGGGATGGCCGGATTGGCGCGCACCCATGGCCCCTTGCGCCACAGCATCGTCACCGGCGCGCCGCAGGCGGCCTGGACCAGCGGCACACAATGCCCATTGCCGAGGAAGGAGACCTGCTGCTCCCAGAATTCGGGGTTCTGGGTCAGGTAGAACTCGAAATCCTCGGGGCGCGTCTCGCCCGTGGCATAGGCCAGGATGTTTTCCAAGGCACTTCGCGAACCGGCACCCATGACGATGCTCCCTGCCTGGCTGGCCCCAAGGCTAGACCCGCCGGGCTCGGTGCAGAAGCCTCCCGGTGGCGGTGGGCGCTACTTCTCGCAGCGGATGAAGACAGTGCTGCGGTGGGTGATCTCACCCACATCGGCCGTGCTGCGCTCCGGGCCGGTGGATTCCACGACGCGGGGCTGCACGCCGGCGCGCCGGGCGAAGGCCAGCGCCGCCTGGCCCTGGACGGCGAAATTCACATTCTGCGCGATATCCCCGGTGCGGCGGCTGACGGCCTGGGCGTTCAGCTTGGAGACGACTACGCCGACGATATGGCCCTGCATGTCCACCAGCGGCCCTCCGGAATTGCCCGGCTGCACCTCGGCGCTGATCTGATACTGGTTGGGGTTGTCGCCAATCCCGCGCAAGCCGTTCACTTCGCCCCGGGTCAGCTTGGGGTCGGAACTCAGCAGCCCGGCGAGCGGAAAGCCATAGGCCACCACGCCCTCGCCACGCCGCACGGCGGGGCCGGTGCGGAAGGCCAGGGCCGGGCCGACCAGCCCGGGCACGTTCAGCAGCGCGACATCGAGCGCCGCATCCATCCGCGCGGGCGGGCTGGCGGCGAGCCAATGGCCGGAGGGGGTGCGCAGCAGCACGCGGTTGCAGCCGTCAATCACGTGATGATTGGTCATCACCCGCTCATCCGCGATCAGAAATCCCGTCCCGGTCGAAACCTGGCGCGCCTGCTGGTTGGGCTGCGCGAGCGGCGTTTCGCGGCTGGCGGGTGAGGCGACAGGGAGCGGGCGCGCGGCGGCCGGCGCTGTGGGGCGGCCGGCATTGGCGAGGTCGATATTGCGATTCACGCAGATATCCTGGTCGCGCAGGACGGCCTCGCGCCCATCGGCCAGCACCAGGCGGAGATCGAAGCGGCAGCCGGCATCGGCGGCGGGGTTGACGCGGAAGCCGCCGCCCTCGGTCAGCGGCCGGTCGGGGCGGAGCAGGTTGCCGCCCCAGTCGCCCTGGCCGCCACGGGGGCTGCGCACGGCGAACAACTGCGTCGCATCGCCGCCCGCCCGGTTCACGACGCGAAAGCCAGGCGGCTCGGCGGCATTCTGCGCGAAAGCGGCCGGCGCGTATGCGGACAGGGCGAGGACGAGCAGGATCAGGAGCAGGCGCATAGCAGAGGATGTGCCCATCACTTTGCGCCAGCGCAAGGTGCGGTCCCCTTGACCCTGCCACTATGGCAAGTGCCACCTCGGAATCATGATGGACCGACACACACCCCTGCCGAAGATCTCGCTGCCCGTTTCGGGCATGAGCTGCGCCTCCTGCGTGGGCCGCGTCAGCCATGCGCTGGAGGCGGTCCCTGGCGTTGCCGGCGTTCAGGTGAACCTCGCCAGTGAAATGGCCGAGGTGACGGGCACGGCCGCGCTGCCCGCGCTGGACGCAGCCTTGCGCAAGGCCGGCTATGGGCTGCGCGAGCAGGTGATCGAGCTGCAGGTGACGGGCATGAGCTGCGCCTCCTGCACCAGCCGCGTGGAGCGCGCGTTGGCCGCCGTGCCCGGCGTGCTGGCGGTGGCCGTGAACCTCGCTTCCGAACGCGCGACCCTGCAGGTGCTGGCCGGCACCACGCTGGAATCGCTGGAAGTGGCGCTGGACCGCGCGGGCTATGGCGTCTCCTCCGGCACGGCCGAAGCGCGCTTCCCGCGGGAGGCTCTGGAGCTGGCGCTGGCCGGCCTGCTGGCCGCGCCCTTCCTGGTCGGCATGCTGGGCATGGGGCTGGGGCAGGACTGGATGCCCGGCGGCTGGTGGCAACTGGCCTTGGCCACGCCGCTGCAATTCGTGCTGGGCGCGCGGTTTTATCGCGGCGCGCTGGGCGCCTTGCGGGCGCGCACGGGCAATATGGACCTGCTGGTCGCCCTGGGCACCAGCGCCGCCTATGCGCTGTCCGTCTGGCAGTGGCTGGGCGGCCATCATCATCTGTACTTCGAGGGCTCGGCCCTCGTCATCTTCTTCGTGCTGCTCGGCAAGCATCTGGAGTCGCGCGCCAAGCACGCGACGGCGGGCGCGATCCGCGCCCTGCTCGACCTCAAGCCGCGCACGGCCATGCGCCTCGATGCCGGGGCCGAGCGCGAGGTTCCAGCCGCGCTGCTGAAATTGCAGGACCTGGTGGTGATCCGCCCGGGTGAGCGCGTGCCGGCCGATGGCGTGGTGACGGAAGGCGAGGCGGGCCTCGATGAAAGTGCCCTGACCGGCGAGAGCGAGGCGGTGGCCAAATCCCCGGGTGCGGCACTTTCCACCGGGACGGTGGTGCTGGATGGGCGCCTGATCATGCGCGTCACCGCCGTGGGTGAGGAGACGGTGCTGGCCCGTGTGGCCGCCCTGGTTTCCGCCGCCCAGGCGAGCCGCGCGCCGATCCAGAAGCTGGTGGATCGGATTTCGGCGATCTTCGTGCCGGTGGTGATCGGCATCGCGCTGCTCAGCTTCCTGGGCTGGCTCTCGGCCGGTGCGGGGGCGGAAGTCGCGTTGATGCACGCCGTGGCGGTGCTGGTGATCGCCTGCCCCTGCGCGCTGGGCCTTGCCACCCCCGCCGCCATCATGGCGGGGACGGGGGCGGCGGCGCGCGCGGGCATCCTGGTGCGCGATGCCGAAGCGATCGAGCGTGCGGCGGGCATCACCTTGGTCGCTTTCGACAAGACCGGCACGCTGACCGAGGGCAAGCCCATCCTGGCCGCCCTGCATGAGAGTGAGCCCGGCGCGCTGCGTCTCGCGGCCGGCTTGCAGGCGGGCAGCGAGCATCCGCTGGCGCGCGCTGTCCTGGTCGCGCATGGCGCCCCACCGCCGCCGGTCAGCGCCTTCCGCGCCCTGCCGGGGCGCGGTGTCGAGGGCGAGGTGGAGGGACGGCGCCTGAGCCTGGGCTCGCCCCGGCTGCTGATCGAATCGGGGGCCGCGCCCAATCCGGTACTGACGGCTGCCGCCGTGGCGGAGTCGGCGCAGGGGCGGACGCTGGCCTGGCTGGTGGAACGGGGGCGGGTGCTGGCACTCCTCGCCTTCGAGGATGCGGTGAAGCCCCATTCGGCGCAGGCCGTGGCCACGCTGAAGGCCATGGGGCTGCGTGTCGTGGTGCTCTCGGGCGACAGCCCGGCGGCGGCCGGCGCGCTGGGGGCAAGGCTCGGGCTCGCCGAGATCGAGGCTGGGCTGCTGCCGGCCGATAAATCCGCGCGGATTACCGCCTGGCGCGATGCGGGCGAACGCGTGGCAATGGTGGGCGACGGCGTGAATGACGCCCCGGCCCTTGCCGCGGCTGATCTTGGCATCGCCATGGGGACCGGGACGGATGCGGCCATCGCGGCGGCGGGGGTCACGCTGTTGCGCGGTGATCCGGCGCTGGTGCCACAGGCGCTGGAGCTGATGCGCCGGACGCGCGGGAAGATCCGCCAGAACCTGTTCTGGGCCTTTGCCTATAACGCCGCCGGCCTGCCGCTGGCGGCCTTCGGCGGATTGTCACCGGCACTGGCGGGGGCGGCCATGGCGGCTTCTTCCGTCTCGGTGCTGGGGAATGCCTTGTTGCTGGCGCGCTGGCGCCCGCCAGGGAGTGCGAGGGAGGAAGCCAAATGAACATCGGCGAAGCAGCGATGGCGAGTGGGGTCAGTGCCAAGATGATCCGGCATTACGAGACGTTGGGCCTGATCACGCCCCAGCGCCGGGCCAATAATTACCGTGCCTATACGGAGCAGAACGTCGCGGTCCTGCGCTTCATCCGGCATGCGCGGGACCTGGCGTTTCCACTCTCCGAAGTGAAGCGCCTCCTGGCACTGTGGAAAAATGACGGGCGGCAGAGTGCCGAGGTGCGACGAATCGCCCTCAGCCACGTTGATGCCCTTGAGGAGAAGGCGCGTTCGCTCAAGGCCGTGGCGGATTCCCTGCGGCATCTGGCCCAGGCCTGCCAGGGCAATGCGCGGCCCGAATGCCCGATCCTGGACCACATGGCCTCGTCCACATGAAAGGAATTGCCGATGCCCATCATTGAAATGCAGGTCGAGGGAATGACCTGCGGCCATTGCGTGCAAAGCGTCACGAAGGCGCTGCAGGCGCGGGATGCGCATGCCCGGGTGGTGGTGGATCTGGCCGCCGGGCTGGTGAGTGCCGAGACGATGCTGGAACGCGCCAGCGCGGTCCAGGCGATCGAATCGAGCGGCTACAAGGTCCTGCCCTGCAACCGCGCCTGAGAGTGGCGCGCAGGAAGCGGGATGCCATCGCCGTGGCTTCCCCGATGCTCGTCCCCGGCACCATGCTTCGCCATCGCAACTGACGGTCCAGGACAGCTGATGTCCTGGCGGGTGAGCCGGGGAAGCGCCGCGCCCCGGCCACCCAGGAATCCACCCCCAACCCCACAAAAAAACCCGGCGGATGGCTCCGCCGGGTTTCGTTCGTTGATGCGGCTGGTTGCCGGATCAGCCCTGGTTGCGGTTGCCCATGAAGGACAGCAGCAGCTGGAACAGGTTGATGAAGTTCAGGTAGAGGCCCAGCGCGTCCATCACGCTGCGCTTGCCGGCTTCATCCGTGCCCTCGGCGTAGGAATGCTCGATGTAGTCGTTCTTGATCCGCTGCGTGTCATAGGCCGTGAGGCCGCAGAAGATGATCACGCCCAGGATCGAGATCGCGAAGGCAATCGCCGGCGAGGCCAGGAAGATGTTGACCAGCGAGGCGAGGATGATGCCGATCAGGCCCATCAGCATGAAGCTGCCCAGCTTCGTCAGGTCCCGGTTCGTCGTGTAGCCGATGAGGCTCATCGAGGCGAAGGTGGCCGAGGTGATGAAGAAGGTGCTGGCGATCGAGGCGCCGGTATAGATGACGAAGATATTCGCCATGCTGGCGCCCATGACGCCGCAGAAGGCCCAGAACAGCGCCTGCACCGTGGACTTGCTCATCCGGTTGATGCCGAAGGAGAGCGCCAGGATGAAGGCCAGGGGCGCGAACATCGCGACATAGCCGAGGATCGTCGGCGCCGTGGCGAGGCCACGCGGCGTGCGGACGACCGTAAAGAACAGCTCGGACACAGCCGGAATGCTGGCCACCGCATAGGCGACGATCGCCGTCAGCAGCAGGCCCGAGGCCATCCAGTTGTAGACGCGGAGCATGTAGGCGCGCAGACCGGCGTCAATCGCCGCGGCGTCCACACCCGCGGTGCGGCCCCAGCCTTGAGCAGGCTGCGTCCAGCGCGATTCGGGTTGCAAAGCCATTGTGTTCGATCCTCCAAAAGGCCAGGGCCATGAAAGGCCGGGGCCAGGGCGAATGCCCTTGCCCGTATCATATGGAACTTCTGTAATCCGGTTCAATGGATTTCGGAAGCCTGTCCGCCAAGATTCACTCGTTGCGGAGCAACGGGGCCGGCCGGACGCGCAGCGCCATGGCCGTGCCGGCATAGCCAAAGGCCAGCACCAGGAACATGCAGCCCGCCACTGTCAGCGCAAGAGTGCCCGGCAGGAATACCCATTCCTGCCGCATGATGCCGACGACCACGCCCCAGGCCGCCGCCGTCCCGGCCAGCGCCGCCAGCAGCCCGGCAAAGCCGCCCAGCACGCCGAACTCCACCAGGAAGGCGCGCAGGATCTGCCCCCTGGTGGCGCCCACCGTCTTGAGCAGCACCGCCTCGCGGATGCGGCGCTGCTGCCCGGCCGCGACGGCCCCCGCCAGCACCAGGGCGCCGGCCATCAGCGTGATGGAGCCCACGGCCGTGAGTGCCGTGCCGATGCGCCCCAGCAGCACGCCCACCTGCTCCAGCGCCTCACGCACGCGGATACCCGAGACATTGGGCAGCGCATCGGTGATCCGCCGCAGCAGGTTCTGGTCCTGCGCCGGATCGCCCCGCACGGTGGCGATATGCGTGTGTGGCGCCGAGGACAGCAGCCCGGGCGAAGCGATGAGGGTGAAGTTCATCCCCAGCGAACGCCATTCCACGCTGCGCAGATTGGCGATCTTGAGGTCCATCTCACGCCCCAGCACATTCACCGTGATGGTGTCACCCAGGCCGATGCCCCAGCCGCGCGCCAGGTTGGCGTCAAAGGAGACCAGCGTCGGGCCCTCATAATCCGCCGCCCACCAAGCGCCCTCGGTGATGCGCGTCCCTTCGGGCATGCGGGCGGAATAGGTGAGGCCGCGGTCGCCACGCAGCGCCCAGGCGGTCTCAGGCGTGGCGCGCACCTGCTCGGCCGGGGTGCCGTTCACGGCGGAGATGCGGGCCCGCAGGCTGGGCACGCGGCGCACCTCGTCCACGCCGGGGGTCTCGCGGGCCAGGCTGTCGAAGCGCGCCACCTGGTCGGGCTGGATATCGATGAAGAAGAAATTGGGCGCGCGGGCCGGCATTTCATTGCCGATGGCGGCCCGCAGATTGCCCTGGATCTGCGCGATGGCAGCCAGCGTGGTCAGCCCCAGGCCGAGTGCCACCAGCATGATCGGCGTGGGGGCGCCGGGCCGGTGCAGATTGGCGAGGCCGAGGCGCCAGGCCGGGCGGCGAATGCCGCGCAGAGCGCGCGCCGCCGCCATCAACCCCCAGGCGCCAAGGCGGAACAGCAGCATCGCCGCCGCCGCGCCGCCGCAAAAGGCCATGGCGAAGAAGCGCTGCTCGGCCGTGAGGATGACGAGGGTGACCAGCGCCGTCGCCGCCAGCGCATTGGCGATGGCCACCCCCCAGCCGGGCCAGAAGCCGCCAGCCCCCAGCACATCGCGGAACAGTGCGGCCCCGGGGATTCGCCCGGCGCGGCCGAGCGGCCAGAGCGCGAAGGTGAGTGCGGTCAGCACGCCGTAGAGAGCGGCCAAGGCCAGTGGTGCCGGGTAGATCCCGATCCGCGCCGGGACGGGCAGGGCGCCACTCAAGGCCGAGGCGGCCAGCACGGTCAGCCCCCAGCCGGCCACCAAGCCGATCAGGATGCCAAGGGCCGAGAGCACCAGCACCTGAAACAGATAGGCCGAGAAGATCGCCGCCGTCGGTGCGCCCATGCAGCGCAGCGTGGCGATGGTGCGGCTGCGGGCGTCAAGCCAGGCGCGCACGCCCGTCGCCACGCCAATCCCGCCCACCAGCAGGGCCGTCAGGCCGGCCAGAGTGAGGAAGGAGGCCGCACGATCGAGAAAGCGGTTTACGCCGGGCTCGGCCTGGTCGGCGCGGCGGATGCGCCAGGGGGCGGCGGGAAAGGCCGCCCTCAACTCGGCGCCGAACAGCTTGGCCGAAGCGCCTTCGGGCAGGCGGATGCGGTATTCATGGGTGATCATGCTGCCCGGCTGGGCCAGGGCGGTGGCGGCCAGCAGCTCCAGCGGGATGATGGCGCGCGGGCCGAAGACGGTGGGTGTGGCCACCCGATCCGGCTCCTCGGCGATGCGGCCGGCGAAGCGGATGCGCGCCTCGCCCAGGCGGACCTCGTCGCCGGGGGTGAGGCTGAGGCGCTCGGCCACCGATGGCTCGGCGACGAGCATGGGGCCGGTGAGCGGCTGCGCCGGGTCCAGCGTCAGCGTGCCATAGAGCGGGTAGAGCGTGTCGGCCGCCTTGAGTTCCACCAGCGTGCGCTCGCCATTGGGCGCGATGAGCATGGCGCGCAGCAGCGCCACCTCGCTGATGACGCCGCCTCGGGCGCGGACCCAGGCGAGGGCTTCCGGACTGGCTGGCTCATTTCCGGCGCGGATTTCGAGGTCCCCGCCCAGGATACGCGCGCCATCCGCCTGCAGGCCGGCCTCGATGCCGGCCCGCAAGGTGCCGACCGCCGCGATGGCAGCGACGCCCAGTGCCAGGCAGGCCAGCACGATGCGCAGCCCCTTCACCCCGCCGCGCAGCTCCCGCCGCGCCAGCTTCACGCCGAGGAGAAGGTTCCTCATTCGGCGGCGAGGGGGATGGTGGCGGTGTCGCTGGAAATCAGCCCGTCCTCGATGCGGATTTGCCGCTCGCACCGGGCGGCCAGGGCCGGGTCATGCGTGATGAGGATCAGCGTGGTGCCGAATTTCGCCCGCAGGTCGAAGAGCAGGTCCATCACGGCAAGGCCGGTGGCGCGGTCCAGATTGCCGGTGGGTTCATCGGCCAGGATCAGCCGCGGCAGCGCGACAAAGGCGCGGGCGACGGCCACGCGCTGCTGCTCGCCGCCCGAAAGCTGGCCCGGATAATGTGTGATGCGATGCCCGAGGCCAACCGATTTCAGCGCGGCCTCGGCCCGGGTGAAGGCATGCTCGTCGCCGGCGAACTCCAGCGGCATGGCGACGTTTTCCAGCGCCGTCATGGTCGGCACCAGGTGGAAGGACTGAAAGACGATGCCCACCTCCTCGCGCCGGAAGCGGGCCAGGTCATCCTCGCTCATCCGCGCGAGGTCCCGTCCGGCGACGATGAGTTGGCCGCTCGTGGCGCGCTCCAGCCCGGCCAGCAGCATGAGGAGCGAGGTCTTGCCGGAGCCGGAGGGGCCGATGATGCCGACGGCCTCGCCCTCACCGATGCTGAGGCTGACGCCCTTCAGGATGTTGACCCGGCCGGCCGAGCCCCCCACTTCGAAGGTGAGGTCGCGCGCCGCGATCAGCGGGGCAAGGGAGATTTGGGCATTGTCCATGATGGTCGCATATGGGCGGCGCGCTGCGCTGCAAAAGGGCCTGTTGCTGTTTGCGACAGGTGCCGCTGCGCAAAATCCCGCGCCGATCCGGCTTCTGGCGCTGGGGGATTCGCTCACCGCCGGCTACGGGCTGCCGCGCGGCGAGGGCTTCGTGCCGCAACTCCAGGCGGCGCTGGTGGCGCGCGGGCGCGCGGTGCGCGTGCTGGATGGCGGGGTTTCGGGCGATACCATGGCGGGCGGCGCGGCCCGGCTGGATTGGGCGATGGCGGACCGGCCCCAGGCGGCGATGGTGGCTCTCGGCGGCAATGACGGGCTGCGGGGCCTGCCACCCCCCCGCATGGCCGAGGCGCTGGAGAGCATCCTCAGCCGGCTGGAAGCACGGCGGATCCCCACCTTGCTCGCGGGCATGCATGCGCCTCCAAATCTGGGGGCCGATTATGCCAGAAGCTTCCACGCCGTCTTCACCGAGGCATCCAACCGACGGCCCCAGTTGATTTTTGTTCCATTTTTCCTGGAGGGCGTGGCCGGCGATCGGGCGCTCAACCAGGCCGATGGCATTCACCCTAATCCGCGCGGCGTCGCCGAAATGATCCGGCATATCCTGCCCGCCACAGAACAACTGCTGGACCGCGTGGCGTCACCCCCGGCAGGATAGGGGGGCGAATCCGGGAAGGGGGTCTTGGCCCATGCGTCTCTTTGTCGCCCTTGAACTCCCAGAGGAAGTGAAGGATCGCCTCGCTTCCCTCACAGGCGGCCTGCCCGGGGTCCGCTGGGTGCGGCCAGAAAATTACCACCTGACGCTGCGCTTCATCGGCGAGGTGCCCGGCTACCTGGCCGAGGAACTCGACCTCGCCCTGGCCAATATCCGCGCCAAGCCCTTCGCGTTGCGGCTCTCGGGCCTCGGCACCTTTGAAAAGGCGGGGCGGGTGCAATCCCTGCATGTGGTGGCGGAGCGCAGCCCGGGCCTGGCGCATCTGCAATCCAAGATCGAGACCGCCCTGCAACGCTCTGGATTGCCAGCGGAACGCAAGCGCTTCGCACCGCATGTCACGCTGGCGCGGACGGAAGCCGCGGCGCCGCCCAAGCTCGCCGGCTTCATCCAGGCGCATAACCTGTTCCGCACCGATGCCGTGATGGTGGAGCGCTTCGTCCTCTACTCCTCCCAGCTCGGCAAGGAGGCGGCGGTCTACACGCCCGAGGTGGAATACGCCCTGGCGGCTTGAGGTGCGCGGCTTCCTCGCCTAGACCTTCCCACGTGGCACGGTTTCGTCCCCTGTTGATACGCGTCCTTGCGGCCCTGCTGTTCCTGCAGTCGGGCATCGCAGTCGCGCATTGCCTGCGCGGCATGGGCGCTGGCGAGGGGATGATCATCGAGATCTGCTCGACCGATGGCATGCGCAGCATTCGCCTCGACGCGCAGGGCGATCCCGCGCCGGAACACACGCCCGGCGGTGAGGGCGGCTTCTGCCCGATCTGCCATGGGTTGCCTGGCATCCTCCTGCCGGAACCGCCAAGGCTGGCCGGCCCGGCCTGGCTGGGCGAGGCGCTGGCCTGGCATGCGCCCGGAACCCGGTATCTGCGCCCGGCGGCCCACGCTCCGCCATATTCGACGCGCGCCCCTCCCTTCACGGTCTGAACACCCCGCCCGCGCCGCCCGGTTGCCGGGCGCGCCGTTGTTCCTGCCTGTGATGGATTCCCCACCATGTCGCTATTGCGCCGCGTGCTGCTGAGCACGCCTCTTCTTGCCATGCCCGCCCTGGCCCAAACCGAAATTCGCGCCGCCCCCGATACGGTGGTGACGGCGCCGCAGCCCGCTCTCACGGTGGACAGCAACACCCAGGCGCAGGTGAGGCTCTGGTCCTCGCCAGGCGCCAATACCATGGTGCCCGCGTCGCAGTTCCTCGACCGCCCCGGCACGCTCTCCGTGCGCGACATGTTCGAGTTCACGCCCGGCATCTTCGCCCAGCCCAAATGGGGTGAGGATTCCCGGCTCTCGATCCGCGGTTCGGGCCTGGCACGGAATTTCCATCTGCGCGGGGTGCGGGTGTTCCAGGACGGTATCCCGATCAACCAGGCTGATGGCAGCGGTGATCTGCAGGAGCTGGACCCCACCAGCTTCATGCGGGCCGAGGTGTTCCGTGGCGGCAACGGCTTCGCGCTTGGGGCCAATACGCTGGGCGGTGCGATCAACTTCGTCACGCCGACCGGGCGCCAGGCCGAAGGGCAGGGGGTCGCCTTGCGCATGGAGGGCGGCAGCCGTGGCTTCGCCCGCGGCAACATCGCCATGGGGGGCGCCACCGGGCCCTGGGATGGCTGGGTGAATGGCACGATGTCCAGCCAGGATGGCTGGCGCAACAACTCGTCGGGCAGTGCCGGGCGGATGAATGCCAATCTCGGCTATCGCATCGCCGAGAATGCCGAGACACGGCTGTATTTCACCTACAACGCGATCCAGCAGGATATTCCGGGCGCCGTCTCGCGCAATTCGGCGACGCAGACGCCCCGCCTCGCCAATGCCGCCAATGTGCGGCTGAATTACCAGCGCAACATCGAGAGCTTTCGCCTGGGCTCCATCACCGCCATCCAGTTGAACACGGATACTCGGGTGGAGTTCGGCGGCAGCTATGTCGGGCGGCAGCTTGACCATCCGATCTTCCAGTACATCGACAACCAGACCAATGATTTCAACCTGTTCGGGCGGATCATCCGGGACGGGACACTGGGTGGCTTTCGCAACCGCTTCGTCGCCGGAGTGAACTACGCCTATGGCACGAACGACAACCGGCGCTTTGCCAATCTCAGCGGCGTGCGCGGCGCCCAGACCTTCGCCGCCTGGGACACGGCCGCGACCTCGGACGCCTATGTCGAGAACAGCTTCTATATTCTGCCCGACCTGGCCCTGGTGGCCGGCCTGTCCGGTGGGCAGGCCATGCGGCGCAGCGAAAACCGCCTCAACCGGGCGCTGGGCGGCCAGGGCAGCTGGGGCTTCATCAACCCCCGCGCCGGCCTGCTCTGGCAGGCGACGCCGACGGCGCAGCTCTATGGCAATGTCACCTGGTCCACCGAGCCGCCGACCCTCTCGGACCTGGTGGCGCTGGTGCCGCTCGGCGGTTTTGCCCTGCTGGACCCGCAGCGGGCCGTGACGCTGGAGGTTGGCGCACGTGGCCAGACCGGGCCCTTCACCTACGAGGCGGCGCTCTACCGCGCCTGGATTGACAAGGAAATCCAGATCTTTGCGGGCCCGACATCAGGCACGAGTTTTGCCCGCAACGCTGACAAGACCATTCATCAAGGGGTCGAATTGGCGGCCAGCTACCTGGCGCTGGAAAGCACGCTCACCCCGCAGGACAGCACGACGCTTCGCCTCGCCTACACCTACAGCGATTTCCGCTTCGATGGGGATCGCGTCTATGGCAACAACCAGCTTCCGGGCGCGCCACCGCATGTGCTGCGGGCCGAGGCGCGCTATCGCCATCCCTCCGGCCTCTGGGTCGCGCCCAACCTCGACTATGTGCCGTCCGGCTTCTACGCCGACAACGCCAATACCGTGCGGACCGACAGCTATCTCCTGCTTGGGCTCCGGGCGGGTGGCGAGTTCATGGATGGCCGCATGGGCGTCTTCTTCGAGGCGCGCAACCTGACCAACCAGCGCTACATCAGCTCCACTTCCGTGACGAATGTGGCGCTGCCGAATGCGGCCCTCTTTGAACCCGGCTACGGCACCACCGCCTATGCCGGCATGCGCTACCGCTTCTGAAGGAACCAGATCATGAAACGCATCCTGACCCTGCTGCTGGCCCTGGCGACGCCCGCGGCGGCGCATGTGACCATCGCGCCCCCCGAGGTGCCGGCCAATTCCTACGCCCGCCTCGCCTTTCGCGTCGGGCATGGCTGCGCGGGCGCAGCCACGATCGCGATCGAGGTGGCCCTGCCCGAGGGAATCACCATGGCGCGGCCCATGCCCAAGCCCGGCTGGGAGATCGCGATCGAGACCCGGCCGCTGCCCCGTCCCGTCTCCGGCGGGCATGGCCTGGTGCGGGAGGCGCCCTCCGGTATCGCCTGGCGCGGCGGGCCGCTGCCCGATGCGCATTACGAGGAGTTCGTCCTGCTCATCCGCGCGCCGGACATGGCGGGGGCGACGCTGAGCTTTCCCGTGATGCAGCGCTGCGAAGGCGGTGCGCAGCACGCCTGGATCGAACTGCCGACGGCCGAGCAGTCCCGCCCGCGCAGCCCGGCTGCCACGCTGCGCCTGGGGGCACGCTGATGCGCGCGCCGCTTGCCCTGTGCTGCCTTCTCCTCGCCGCGCCAGCGGGAGCCTGCGATCCGGACGAGCTGGAACGCGCCATGACGGAGATCTGTACCGCCACCACCCTGGGTGCGGCAGAGGCCGTGGAGGCCGCGATCCCGCATGCCCGCGCCGAGGAACGAACGGCGATGGAGGCGCAACTGATCCAGCTTCAGCACAATTGCGCGCATGGTGACCCAGCGGTGGTGGCGCGGGGGGCGACGCGCCTTGCGCGCCTCGCCGGCCGCATCGAGGCCCGCGCCAACCAGCCGCGCCCGGCCTCGCTTTGACACAACAACAACAAGGAACCCTGACATGAGCACACGACGCAGCCTGATCCTCGCCGCCGGGCTTCTGCCCCTGGCCGGCCCCGCATTGGCCCACGACACCGTCACGGAACTCGGTGCCCTGCGCATCGTGAATCCCTGGACCCGCGCGGCGGGGCAGGGGATGCAGGGGGGTGGATACCTCATCATCCGCAACACCGGCGCCACGCCGGATCGCCTGGTCTCGGCCACGTCCCCCGCGGCCGGGCGCATGGAACTGCACACCCATATCCGCGATGGCGACGTGATGCGCATGCGCCCGGTGACTGACATCCCGGTGCCGGCGAATGGCGAGGTCACGCTGCAACCGGGCGGGCTGCACCTGATGCTGATCGGCCTGACGCGGCCGATGAATGACGGCCAGAGCATCCCGGTCACGCTGCGCTTCGCCCAGGCGGGCGAGGTGACGGTCCAGCTGGCGGTGCAGGCGGCCGGGGCACGGACGCCGGCGCATCGCCACTGAAGCGAGGCTTCCGCCGCCAGCCCTTCCCTGTATCCTGCCAGGCAGTATCGGGGAGAACGACCATGGATGGCACGCATGCCGAGGCGACCACGCCTCTGCTGAGCATTTCGGGCGCGCGCGCAACCATCCGGCTGAACCGGCCGGCCGTGCATAACCGCATCGAGCCGGCCGATCTTCTCATGCTCGGTGAGCATTTCGCGGCGATCGAGGCCAATCCTGCGATCCGGGTGATGGTGCTGACCGGGACGGGCAAATCCTTTTCCTCGGGCTATCACCTGGGTGACATGGCCGAGCGCCCGGGCGCCGAAGTCACGGCGCGCGAGGATGCGCCCTCCTTCGAGGGGGTGGCGAGTGCCCTCGAAAACCTCCGCGTGCCGACGATCTGCCGGCTGAATGGCGGCGTCTATGGCGGCTCCACCGATCTCGCCTTGTGCTGCGATTTCCGCATCGGCGTGGACACGGCCGAGATGTTCATGCCGGCCGCGCGGCTTGGGCTGCACTACTATCCCTCGGGCATGCTGCGCTACGTCAGCCGGCTGGGGCTGAACGCCGCCAAGAAGCTGTTCCTCACGGCCGAGAAGATCCTGGCCCCCGAAATGCTCGCCATCGGCTACCTGACCGAGATGCTGCCCGCCGCCGAACTCGATGCCCGGGTGGATGCCCTGGCCGAGCGGCTGGCCGCCATGGCGCCGCTGGCCGTGCAGGGCGTGAAGCGCAGCCTGAACGAGATCGCACGCCAGGAATTCGACGTGCAGGGGGCGCTTGACCGCGCCAAGGCCAGCCAGGCGAGCGAGGATTTGCAGGAGGGGCTGAAGGCCTTCCGGGAGAAGCGGGCGCCGGTTTTCAAGGGCCGCTGAGCGCGGGGCCGGGACCCACCGGCCAAAAACAGCGAATCCATTGGCTGCCAGGGCTGCGAAAGATAGTTATAAGCAGCGCAGCATTCTGCCTTGGGAATATCCGCGCGCATGTCCATTCACGCTGCCCTCACGCACCGCACCACCTATCGCTATGACCGGCCGGTGGCGCTCGGGCCGCAAACCATCCGGCTGCGGCCCGCCCCGCATGCGCGCACGCCCATCCTCGCCTATTCGCTGAAGGTCGAACCGCAGCCGCATTTCATCAATTGGCAGCAGGACCCGCAGGGCAATTTCCAGGCCCGCGTGGTCTTCCCCGAGCGCGTCACATCCTTCGAGGTCACCGTTGATCTCGTGGCCGACATGGCGACGATCAACCCCTTCGACTTCTTCCTGGAGCCCGAGGCCGAGAATTTCCCCTTCACCTACGACCACATCCTGGATGAGGAGCTTGCCCCCTTCCGCAAGCTGGCCACACCCGGCCCCCTGCTGAAATCCCTGCTGGCCGAGGTCCCGCGCGATGAAAAGCGCATGGTGGATTTCCTGGTCTTCATCAATCAGCTCGTGCAGTCGCGTATTTCCTACATCGTGCGCATGGAGCCCGGTGTGTGGGACCCGGAGCGCACCCTGGGCGAGGGCCGGGGTTCCTGCCGGGATTCCGCCTGGCTGCTGGTGCAGGCGCTGCGCCACCTGGGCTTCGCCGCGCGCTTCGTCTCCGGCTACCTGATCCAGCTCGTTGCGGACCAGAAGCCGCTGGACGGCCCCGAGGGCCCGACGGCCGATTTCACCGATCTGCACGCCTGGGCCGAAGTCTATCTGCCGGGCGCGGGCTGGGTCGGCCTTGACGCCACTTCCGGCCTGATGGCGGGTGAGGGGCATATCCCCCTGGCGGCTACGCCGGAGCCCGCCTCCGCCGCCCCCATCTCCGGCCTGATCGAGAAGGCAGAGACGGAATTCGGCTTCGAGATGGCGGTGACGCGCCTCGCTGAAATCCCGCGCGTCACCAAGCCCTATACCGACGAAACCTGGGCCGCGATCCGCGCCGCAGGGGACCGCGTGGATGAGGCGCTGGCGCGCCAGAACATGCGCCTGACCATGGGTGGCGAGCCGACCTTCGTCGCCGCTACGGACCGCGAGGCGCCCGAATGGAACACCGATGCGCTGGGCCCCACCAAGCGCCTCTATGCCAATCGCCTGCTGCGCCGGCTGATCCCGCTCTGGTCCAAGGGGGCGGTCATCCACACCGGCCAGGGCAAGCAATATCCGGGCGAGCCGCTGCCGCGCTTCGCGCTCTCCGCCCATTGGCGGCTGGATGGGGAGCCCGTGTGGCGCAACCCCGAGCTTCTCGCCTCGGATGACGACACGGATGACGCGACGCATGAGACGGCCGCGCATTTCGCGGCGAGCCTGGCCGAGCGCCTGCAAGTGCCGCCGGAACTGGCCAATGCGGCCTATGAAGACATCCACTACTACCTCTGGCGCGAAAGTCGGCTGCCCGCGAATGTCGTGGCTGAAGCGAGCAAGCTGAGTGACAAGCTGGAGCGCGCCCGCTTCGCGCGGCTGTTCCGCGGTGGCCTGACGACACCGACCGGCACCGTCCTGCCGCTGCGCCGCGTCGTGCAGGGCGGGCAGCGCCGCTGGCAATCGGGCCGCTGGTTCTTCCGCGACGACACGCTGTTCCTGACGCCGGGCGATGCGCCGATGGGGCTGCGCCTGCCGCTTGCCTCGCTGCCCTGGGTGGACCCTGCGGAACTCGCCAAGGAGCTGGACAGCCCGGCCGATCCCTTCGCGCCCAAGACGGAATTGCCGCTGCTGGAGCAGATCCGCGCCAGCTTCCGCACGCCGGGTGCCGGCACCAACCCCTATGCCCTGCCGGCCGATCAGCGCCCGACGCCGCAGCCGGCGCCGGAAGTGGGCATGGATGAACCCTCCCAGGTCCGCACCGCGCTCTGCGTCGAGCCGCGCGGCGGCATGATCCACGTCTTCCTGCCGCCGCTCTACGCGATCGAGGATTGGCTGGAGCTGATCGCCGCCATCGAGGACACGGCCCAGGAGACCGGCCGCAAGGTCTTCATCGAGGGCTACATGCCGCCCGAGGATTCGCGGGTGCAGCATTTCTCCGTCACCCCCGATCCGGGCGTGATCGAGGCCAATATCCACCCCGCCACCTCCTGGCGCGAAATGGTGGAGCGCACCGAGCAGCTTTACGAGGAAGCCCGGCAGGTCGGCCTCGCCACCGAGAAATTCATGCAGGATGGCAAGCATGTCGGCACCGGCGGCGGCAATCATGTGGTGATGGGCGCGGCGCGGGCGGAGGACTCGCCTTTCCTGCGCCGCCCCGATCTGCTGCGCAGCCTGGTCTCCTTCTGGCACAACCACCCTTCGCTCAGCTTCATGTTCAGCGGGCTTTTCATCGGCCCGACCAGCCAGCATCCGCGCGTGGATGAGGCGCGGATGGATGCGCTGCGCGAACTCGACATCGCCTTTGGCGAGCTCGACCGCATGGGTGGCGATCCGCCGCCCTGGATGACGGACCGGCTGTTCCGCAACATCCTGGCCGACATGACGGGCAATACGCACCGCACCGAGTTCTGCATCGACAAGATGTATGACCCGAACTCCTCCAGCGGCCGTCGTGGCCTGGTGGAATTCCGCGCCTTCGAAATGCCGCCCCATGCGCAGATGAGTGCGGCGCAGATGCTGCTGATGCGCTCAGCACTGGCGGCCTTCTGGGAGACGCCCTATCGCCGTTCGCTGGTGCGCTGGGGCACCTCGCTGCATGACCGCTTCATGCTGCCGCATTACGCCAAGGCCGATCTGACGGATGCCCTGGAGGAGCTGGGCCAGCTTGGCTTCGGGCTTGATCCGGCCTGGTTCGCCCCGCATGTCGAATTCCGCTTTCCGCAGATCGGCGAGGTGAACGTGGCCGGCCCAGGGGGGGCCATGAGCCTGGAACTGCGCAGCGCGCTGGAGCCTTGGCATGTGCTGGGCGAGGAACAGGCCGCCGGCGGCACCGTCCGCTATGTGGACAGCAGCGCCGAGCGTGTGCAGGCCCGCGTGACCAACTGGGTGCCGGAGCGCTTCCTGCTCGCCGCCAATGGCGTCGCCGTGCCCTTGCAGCCCACCGGCCGGGCCGGCGAATTCGTCGGCGGCATCCGCTTCAAGGCGTGGGACCCGCCCTCGGCCCTGCATCCTTCCGTGCGCGCCCAGGCCCCGCTGGTGCTGGATGTCCAGGACCGCTGGAGCGGCCGTTCGCTCGGTGGCCTGGCGCATCACGTGGCGCATCCGGGCGGCCGCGCCTATGAGGATTTCCCGGTCAACGCCAATTCGGCCGAGGCGCGGCGCCGCTCGCGCTTCTTCGCCCATGGCCACACCGCGGGCGCCACCCAGGTGGCGGAACCCCGGCCGAGCCTGGAGCACCCTTGCACCCTCGACCTGAGGGCCTTCGCGGGTGGTGGCGAAAATGGCTGATCTGCTCGCCGGCGGACCTGATGAAATGGTCTCCGGCGAGGGGCGCATCCGGCCGCATTGGCGGGGCATCATGGGGGTGGTGGGCAGTCTTGGCCGCCCTGGCCTCGCCGAGCGCGGTGAGCGTCTGGCGCGTGCCATGGCCGATGATGGCGTGGCCTCGCTGCTGCCTGGTGCGTCCGGGGCGGCGCTGTGGCGGCTGGACCCTTTGCCCCTGCCGATCCAGATCGAGGAGTTCGAGGCGCTGGCCGCCGGCGTTGCGCAGCGCGCGCGGCTGCTGGATGCGGTGCTGGCCGATCTCTATGGCGCGCAGGAATTGCTGGCGGGCGGGCAGATCCCGGCCCCGCTGATCTTTGGCAGCCCGGCCTTCCAGCGCACGGCGCGGCGCGGCAAGGGGCCGCCGCGCAGGCCCCTGCTGCATCTCTATGCCGTGGACCTGGTGCGCGCGCCCGATGGCAGCTGGGCCGTGTTGCAGGACCGCACCGGCCTGGCTTCGGGCCTCGGGCAATTGCGCGAAAATCGCCGGCTGATCGCGGCCGGCATGCCGGAGGTCGCGCGCGCGAGCCAGCCGCGCAGCATCTCGCCGTTTTTCGACCTCTGGCAGGATTCCCTGAGCCGACTTGGCCCGCATGGGATGAATGATCCCGCCATCGCGCTGCTCTCGCCCGGCACGCGCGATCCGCATTGGTTCGAGCATGTGGTGCTCTCCCGGGAACTCGGCTGCGCGCTGGTCGAGACGGGCGATCTTACCATGCGTGGCGGTGCGCTGTTCCTGAAGACACTGGGCGGATTGCAGCCCGTGGATGTGGTGCTCTCCCGCGTGGATGCGGCGGCCCTCGATCCGCTGGACCAGCCCGAGGCGCCGGCGGGCAGCGGCGTGCCCGGCATGCTGGATGCGGTGCGCCATGGCGCGCTCACGCTGCTGAATGCCCCGGGGGCCGCGCTGGGCGAGGCGCCGGCGCTGTGCGCCTATCTCGCGCCGCTCGCGCCGCAGATGCTGGGTGAAGCCTTGTCCCTCAACAACCTGCCCACCCATTGGCTGCCCGACCCTTCCTGCCCCGTGCCGCCGCTGCCCGAGGGGTATGCAAGCTGGATTTTCCGCCCGGCCGGGCAGGGCGCCTCATCAGAAACCATGGCGCGCCCGGCCCAGGGCGGTGTCGCCGCCATCGCCCTGCCGGCCTTGCCGGTGGCGCCTTCCCTCGAAAACGGGGCGCTGACGCCGGCGCCTTTCGTGCTGCGCATGTTCGCCGTCTCCGACGGCGCGGGCTGGCATGTGCTGCCCGGCGGCATTGCGCGCTTGGTGACACCGGGTGCCAAGCTGACCGGGCGCCTGCCGGGTGGCGGCTGGTGCAAGGATGTCTGGGTTCCGGCCGACACTTCGGAGGCCATCATCGGCCCGGCCGCGCAAAGCGGCCCGCCCATCGCCATCCGCCGCACCGCCGGGGCCATTCCCTCCCGCGTGGCGGATAACCTGTTCTGGCTGGGCCGCTATGTGGAACGGCTGGACCTCGCGGCACGGCTGATGCGCGCCACCATCACGCGGCTGCGCCGGGGTGCGCCCCTGCCGCGCGAATTGGCCGAGCTTGGCACCCTCGCCATCTGCCTGCGCGAGGCGCAGCTGCTGGATGAGGAGGCGCGGCCCAGCGCGGGCAGCCTCTCCGCCCTCGCCACCGCGCTGGAGCGCGATTCGCGGCCGGCTGTGCGGCAATTGCAGGGCACCATCGGCTCCCTCATCGAATCCGTGCGGGACCGGCTGACCGCCGACATGCACGCCACCCTGACGCAAACGCTGCGCACCGCGGAGGAGGCGCTGGACAATGCCGCCGCCGAATTGCCCGATCTGGCGCGCGCCTTGCTCCCCTCGCTCCGCTTCGCCAATGCGGTGGCGGGCATCGCCTCCGAAAATATGGTGCGCGGCGGTGCGCGGCTCTTCCTGGAGCTGGGCCGGCGCATGGAGCGCGCCCATGCGGTGGCGAGCGAAGTGGCGGTGGCGCTGGATGCGCCGGCGGCCCGAATCGAGGCCGGGCTTCGCCTGACGCTCGAACTTTGCGATAGCGTGATCACCTATCGCAGCCGGTACCTCGCGGTGCTGCAACCCGCCCCGGCGCTGGACCTGGTGCTGGCGGATGCTTCCAACCCGCGCGGGCTCGCATTCCAGCTTGACGCCATTGCCGCCGCATTGCGGGAGATCACTGAGGAGGCGGAGGACGGCACCGTGCGGGAGGTGCAGCGCCTTCTGGCCCAGGCGGAGGGGATCACCGCCCGGCTGCTCGCCGCTTCCGACCAGGCCGAGGCCGCGACGACGCTGCTGCCCCCGCAATTGCGCGCCATGGCGGCCGAGATCGCGACCCTCTCGGACCAGGTGTCCCGCCGCTATTTCGCGCTGCTTCCCGCCGCCCGGGTCCTGGGGGTGGATGTGGGCGAGGCCGCTGTCATCGAGGCGTAATCCTCGGCTGGCCCGGTAGGCGCGGCGCCAGCCATCCGTCACAATGGCGACAATGATATATTGGCTTCGACACCGCACCGCCTACGGCTATGCCCAGACCGTGGACCTGGCCGCGCATCTGCTGCACCTGAAACCCCGGGCGCTGCCGGGCCAGCGCGTGCTCTCCGCCCGGCTGACCTGCCTGCCCCGGCCGGACCACCACACCGAGACGCATGATCATTTCGGCAATGCCGCCACCCGGCTGTTCCTGGTGGCGCCGCACACCAGCTTCGAGGTGACGGCGGAAAGCCTGGTCGAGGTGGATTTCGAGCCGCCGCCGCCCGCCGCCGAAACCCTTCCGTGGGAGAAGGTAGCAGCCAGCGCCCACGCCGCCGAGACGGCGGATTTCCTGCAAGCCACGGCGCATGTCCCCATCCTGGCCGAGGCGACGGCCTATGCGCGGATTTCCTTTCCGCCCGGCCGGCCGGTGCTGGAAGGGCTGCTGGAGCTCAACCGCCGCATGCGGCAGGAATTCGTCTTTCAGGCGGGTGTGACCAGCATCACGACACCTATCGCGGAGGTGCTGCGGGAGCGGCGCGGGGTCTGCCAGGATTTCACGCAGGTGATGCTGGCGGGGCTGCGGGGCCTGGGCCTGCCGGCGCGCTATGTCTCGGGCTATGTGCGCACACGCCCGCCGCCGGGGCAGAAGCGAAGGCGCGGGGCGGACCAGTCGCATGCCTGGGTTTCGGCCTGGCTGGGCGAAGGCCATGGCCAGGGGGGGGGCTGGGTGCAGCTGGACCCGACCAACGGAATCGTCGTGCGGGATGAGCATGTGATCCTCGCCTGGGGGCGGGATTTCTCGGATATCTCGCCTTTGCGCGGCGTCCTGCTGGGCGGCGGCGAGCATCGCCTGGAAGTGAATGTGGATCTGGAGCCGGAGGGCGAGGGCTGATCCCTCGCTCGGCCTTCCGCCGCGCCTGACCGGCGAGCGGCAGCCGCCAACCTCCAGGAGGGCTTCACCGGATGGGCGGGCGAAACGGTTTCGCGCCGCGTCACATGACCCATTCCCGGCCGTAGCCGGCTGCCCTTGGGGCCAGGTTGCGCCTGGCCCCAAGCCCTTGCAGCGTCAGGCCGCGACTTCGACCAGGACGAGTTCGGCCTCATCATTTGCGATGATGGTGACCTCGCTCTCGCCCTCGATCGCGGCACCGTCCCGCTCGCCCAGCATCTGGCCATTCACCGTGGCGCTGCCCCGCGCCGGCACCAGATAGGCGGCGCGGCCCGGCGCCAGGGTCAGCTTCAATTCCTGGCCCTTGGCCAGGGTCGTCGCCATCACCGCGGCATCGGCGTTGATCGGCAGGGCGCCGGCTTCCGCATCGCCCTCACGCCCGCCGGCCAGCACTTCGAAGCGCGCCTCGCGCTCGGCCTTCGGGAAGGTCTTGGCCCCCCAATTTGGCTTGGCGCCGCGCAGATCGGGCAGGATCCAGATCTGGAAGATCTTGGTGGTCGTGGGTTCCAGATTGTATTCGCTGTGCACCACACCCGTGCCGGCCGACATGATCTGCACGTCGCCCGCCTCGGTGCGGCCCTCATTGCCCATATTGTCGCGGTGGGTGATCGCGCCCTCGCGGACATAGGTGATGATTTCCATGTCGCGATGGGGATGCGGATCGAAGCCGGTGCCGGCGGCGATCTCGTCATCATTCCAGACGCGCAGGCGGCCCCAGCCCATGCGGGCGGCGTCGTTATAGTGACCGAAGGAGAAATGGTGGCGGGCGTTGAGCCAGCCGAAATTGGCGTTGCCGAGGGTATTGAAGGGGCGGATATCAATCATGACGTGGTCCTGACGCGCCGGTTTGTGGCTGCGTTGGAAGCCAGATAAGGCCTTCACCGCGCGGTTTCCACTCACGCCCGGTGATGGGCGTCATTCAGGGCCGTGATGCCGGCGGCGCAGCTGCGCACAGCGACCCGGAAAATGCGTGAAAACAGCAGCCTGGAGGCGTCTCGTCGGCTTCGCTGCGGGTGAAACGACTCCGGCCTCCGTCAGAAAAGCCGCTTCCGCCCGGCCTGGAGGTTGGCCCGCTCGCAAGGGCTCACGGAACAACCTCCAGCGCCTTGATTTCAGGGCATCTTTATCCGTTCCAACGATTCCGTTGGAACGGATGCTGCCCTAGCGACACATCAGCACCGGCACATCGGCATTTTCCAGCACATGCCGCGTCACGCCGCCCAGGATCAGCTGGCGCAGCCGCGAATGGCTGTAGGCCCCCATGCAGAGCAGATCGGCCTGGAAGTCCCGCACGGCGCCCAGCAGGCCGGCGCCGACATCCTTCGTCACCGGCTTGAACTGCATCGCCTCGGCCTGGACCTCGTGCCAGTGCAGATAGGCCAGGATGCCCTCCACCTTCGGCCCGCGCCGCTGGTAGTCATCGGCGTAGAGGATGCGGCGGGCATCGGCGCGGTGCAGCCAGGGCAGGGCGGCGGCCATGGCGGCCGCCGATTCGGCGGTGCCGTTCCAGGCGCAGCAGATGCGCGTGCCCAGCGTCGCGGGCGCCACGCGGGGGGCGATCAGGACGGGGCGGCCGGAATCGAACAGCACGGCATGCAGCGCATCCGAACTGCTGACATCCTCGCCCCCCTCGGGGTGGGGAACCACGGCCATGTCATAGAGGCGCGACTGCTGCGCCACCACATCTTCCTCACGGCCCGCGATGCTCTCGAAGGAGAGGGTGGGGCCGCCGGATTTCAGCGCCGTCTCGGCCGAATTGGCGATGGTGATGTCGCCGGCCGTCGCGGCGAAACGCTCGAACAGGGCGCGGACGCGGCCGGCGCGGTCGCCGCTTTCGCGTTCCGTCGCGGCCATCATCTCCTCGATCATGGCGCCCGAGAGGCCCTCCCCGGCCAGGGGGGCCACGTCACGCGCATCCACGCGCACATGCAGGCAATGCACATGCGCCCCCCAGATGCGCGCCACCATCAATGCCGTGGCAAGTGCGGCTTCCCCGGCGGCGGTTCCGGTCATCGGCAGCAGCAGGCGGCGATAGGCCATGTTTTTGATCCCTCAACCAATTATGGCCACCTTATGGCGAAACCGGGGGGGGCAAGTCCAGTAACTTGCGGGCCATGACCTCGGTGCCTGCCGCGGCATCCAAACGATGCCAGGTGATCTCCCCGACGTCGCGCCGCGCGGCTTCCTCCAGCACATCGGGCGTTGCGTCGGAGGCATCGCCCACGGGGGCTGCCAGCCGCGCCGCGACGCGCGCCCGCAGGAGATCCAGCGGCGCTTCCAGCCAGAGGCCGGTGAAGCCGGGGGAGAGCGCCGCCAGCCCATCGCGCTCGGCCGGGCGCTGAAACACGGCATCGGCGATGACGCAGTGCCCGGCCGCAAGCGCCATGCGCGCCAGATCACGCAATTCGGCAAAGACGGAGGCGCTGGCCTCGGGCGCATAGGCGGCCGGTGGCAGGCGGGTTTCCGGAGTGACGCCGGCCTGGCGCTTGCGGATTTCATCGCTGCGCAGGATCACCGCCCCCGGCGCCGCGCCCAGCTCCGGCGCGAGACGCCGCGCGAGGAAGGACTTGCCGGTGCCCTGCAAGCCCCCCACCGCGACCAGCCGGGCTGGCGGGGGCTGCAAATAGCCCAGCGCCGCGTCCAGCAGTGCGGCGCCATCCTGACCTGAGCGGGCGGCGACATGGGCGCGGATCAGGGCGCGCAGCGAGAGCCAGAGCGGCAAGCCCCGCAGCAGGGCGACATCGCCCGTGCGCGCCAGATAGCGGTTCAGCACACGGTTGGCGGCGGCGCGGCTGCCATGCTGCTCCAGATCCATGAGCAGGAAGGCGAGATCATAGCCGACATCGATCGTCGCCAGCGCTTCGTCGAATTCCAGCGCATCGAAGGGGGTGGGGCGGCCTTCCAGCAGGCAGATGTTTCCCAGATGCAGGTCGCCATGGCAGCGGCGCACAAACCCCTGGGCAGCCCGCTGGCCGAGCCACGGGGCAAGGCGGGCTTCGGCGGCCAATGCGGCCTCGGCCCAGGCGGCCACGCGGGCCTCGCCGAGGCCAGCGGAGAGTGCGGCCGCCTGGTTGCCGGTGATGACGCGGATCATGCGGCCATCGGCGTCCCGGCCTGGCGCGGCTGCGTGCAGCGCCACGACGGCATCGGCCAGCGGATCGAGCAGGGCATCCGGCACGGCGCCGGCGAAAAACGCCTCGGGCGGCAGGCGCTTCATGCGCAGCACCCACTCCAGCGGCGTGCCCTCGCCCCCCAGGCGCAGCGTGCCATCGGCGCCGCGCGTGATCGGCACGGCGCCGAGATACAGGCCCGGCGCATGCGGCGCATTCAGCGCGTGCTCAAACTTCGTCAGCCTTTCGCGCTCGGCCAGGGTGGTGAAGTCGAGGAAGCCGAAATCCACCGCTTTCTTGAGCTTGAACGCCTCCTCGGCCCCCAGGAAGACGGCGGAGATATGGGTTTCCACCACGCTGCCCCCGGTGAGGCGCGCGAGGAATTCCGCGGCTTCGCGTTGCCCGGCGGGGACCGCCACAAGACTGGTTGCGGGGACCGCCACGGGCTCGGCGGCGGGCGTCGGCATCAGGGGTAGAGCGTCTCAAGCTTCCAGCCGCCATCGGCCGCCAGGAAGACGCGCCGCTCGTGCAGCCGGAAGGGCATGTCCCGCCAGAATTCGATGCGCGCCGGCACCAGGCGGAAGCCGGACCAATGCGGCGGGCGGGGAATCTCGCTCACGCCGAATTTCACCGTGTATTCCGCAACGGCCTTCTCCAGCGCCCAGCGCCCTTCCAACTCGCGCGACTGGCGTGAGGCCCAGGCGCCGATGCGGCTGCCGCGCGAGCGGGAGGCGTAATAGGCATCGGCCTCGGCGTCGCTCACGGGCTCGACGGGGCCTTCGACTCGCACGCTGCGAGTCAGCGTTTTCCAGTGGAAGCAAAGTGCGGCATGCGGGTTGGCGGCCAATTCGCCACCCTTGCGCGATTCGAGGTTGGTGTAGAACACGAAGCCCCGCGCATCCTGCCCCTTGAGCAGGACCATGCGTGCGGAAGGCCGGCCATCCGGCGTGGAAGTGGCCAGGCACATGGCATTGGGGTCATTGGGCTCGGTGCGCGTGGCCTCGGCGAGCCAGTCGGCGAAGAGGGCGTAGGGGTCTTCGGTCATGCGGACATCCTGTGGGGCCTTGCCCGGTTGTGGGGCATGTGCCACCACCACTTGGCCCCCGCAACCGGATCACGGAACCCCATGAAGGAAGATTCTGCCCCCGCTCTGCCGACGGGAACCCTCATGCAGGGTCGCCGCGGCCTGATCATGGGCGTCGCCAATGACCGTTCTATCGCCTGGGCCATCGCGCGGGCCTGCGCGGCGCAGGGGGCGGAACTGGCCTTCACCTATCAGGGCGAGGCGCTGGAAAAGCGCGTCCGGCCGCTTGCCGCGAGTGTCGGCAGTGAATTCGTGGTGCCCTGTGACGTTGCCAGCGACGAGGACATGGACGCTGCCTTCGGCGCCGTCGAGGAACGCTGGGGCAAGCTCGATTTCTTCGTGCATGCCGTGGGTTTCGCCGACAAGCAGTATCTGCGCGGCCGCTTCCTCGATACCCCGCGCGAGGCGTTTCTCCAGGCGCTCGACATCTCCTGCTACTCCTTCGCCGCCACCGGCCGCCGCGCCGCGGCGCTGATGAGCGAGGGCGGTTCCCTGCTCACGCTCAGCTATCTGGGTGCTGAGAAATGGGTGCCGCACTACAATGTGATGGGTGTCGCCAAGGCCGCGCTGGAAGCCAGCGTGCGCTACATGGCGGCCGATCTCGGTGCCGACGGTATCCGGGTCAACGCGATCAGCGCCGGGCCGATCAAGACGCTGGCGGCAAGCGGGATCGGCGATTTCCGCTATATCCTCAAATGGAACCAGTACAACGCCCCGATGCAGCGCAATGTGACGCTGGATGAGGTGGGCGGGGCCGGGCTGTATCTCCTAAGCCCGCTCAGCACCGGCGTCTCGGGTGAGGTGCATCACGTGGATTGCGGCTACCATATCGTCGGGATGAAGAACCCCGATGCGCCGGATCTGACCATCGAAAAGAGCTGAGGCGCGGCCCATGCCCCTGCGACGCCTCACGCCCGACGACGCCGAGGCGTTCCGGGCCTTGCGGCTGGAGGCGCTTCGCCTGGCCCCCGCCGCCTACGGGACCGCCTTCGAGGAGGAGGCGGGCAAGCCGCTCTCCTGGTTCGGCGAGGCGCTCACGCGGTCCGATGTGTTTGTGGCGGAGGGCGCATCGGGATGTCTGTCCGGCATGCTGGCCTATCGGGGCGATCCGATGCTCAAGCGCCGCCATATCGGCCATCTCTGGGGCATGTATGTGCGCCAGGAGGCGCGCGGGCAGGGGCTGGGCGCCGCACTTCTGGCCGCCTGCATGGCCCATGCGCGGCCGCGCGTGGCGGTGCTCCAGCTGATGGTGGGCGCAGCCAACCCGGATGCGATCCGGCTTTATGAGCGCGCCGGCTTCAGGACCTACGGAACCGAAGCGGATTCGTTGCGCGTGGCCGGGGTGACGGCGGCCACGCTGCTCATGGCCTGCCGCCTGGACGAAACCAAAGCCGGCTGATCAGGCCGTCGCCCCCGAAGCCGCCAGGGCGCGAAGCTGATCCACCGTGCGCTGCATGCCCGCCGACTCGACGCCGAAATGCAGCAGCGCGAAGCCGGCCATGCCAAGCGCGATCTCCCGCTCACCCATCACCACCAGCCCGACACCGTCGAGCTTGCCGAGAAGCGCTGCCTCCTCCTCGGTATGCGCGCGGACGGCGGCGGCCAGGTTGGGGTTGGCCGCGCGGGCCAGCTCCAGAACGCGCCGGCAGCCAAAGGCATCCGGCATCGCCAGCACGATGAGCCGCGCCGCTTCGGGATGTGCCGCCTTCAGGACTTCGGGCTGCGCCGCATCGCCCCAGATCACCGCGATACCCTCCTGCCGGAGTGTCTCGGCGAGGGCGTGATCGGCCTCGATCGCGATGAACGGGATGCCGTGCTCCACCAGCGCCTGCGCCACCACGCGCCCGACCCGCCCATAGCCCGCGATCACGGCATGGCCGGAGGGCTTGGTGGGCAGCGGGGGCAGCGGGTGCGCGCCGGCCCTGCGCGCCTGCCAGGCCTGGAAGCGCCCCGCCCCGCCCACATAGCCGGCCAGCCGCTCGGTCAGCAGCATCGAGACGGGGGTCAGCACGATGGCGAGTGTCGCGGCGGCCAGCAGCGGGGCGCGGACCTCGCCAGGCAGGATGTCACGGCCGATGGCGAGTTCCAGCAGCACGAAGGAAAACTCGCCGATCTGCGCCATGCTGCCGGCGACCACGGCGGCCGTGGGCAAGGCCACCCGCAGCGCCACCAGCAGCAGCAGAATGGCCACCCCGGTGCCGAGCAGGATCACCAGCAGGGCCGCCAGCGCCAGCCACGGCGCGGCCACGACGGCGAGGGGGTCCACCATCATGCCGACCGAGACGAAGAACAGCGCGACAAAGATCCGCTGCAACGCCGTGGTCTCGGCGGCGGCCTGATGGCCGAGCGGGCTTTCGGCGAGCAGCACGCCGGCGAAAAAGCCGCCCAGCGCCGGCGAGACGCCAAACAGCGCGGCCGAGCCAAACGCCGTCCCGAGCGCCACGACCACGACGGCGAGCGTGAACAACTCCCGCGAGCCGGTGGCCGCGACCAGGGCCAGCAGCCGCGGCAGCATGACGCGACCAACCACCGCCATCACCACCAGGAAGGCGACGAGCTGGGCCCCGGTTTTCGCCAGGGCCATCTGGAGCCCCTTGTCATCGCCACCCGCCGCCATGGCGGGCAGCAGCACAAGGGCCAGCACCACGACAAGATCCTGAACGACCAGCCAGCCCAGTGCGAGCCGGCCGGCTTCGCCACCCAGCCTGCCGCGCTCCTCCAGGCTGCGGGTGGCCACCGCCGTCGAGGAGATGGCGAGTGCGATGCCCAGGGCGATGGCCGGGCCCATCCCCAGGCCAAAGGCGAAATGGCCAAGCATGGCGCCCAGGGCCGTGCCAGCCGTGATCTGCGCCAGCGCGCCGGGCAGGGCCACGCGCCAGACCGTCAACAGATCCCGCGGGCGAAAATGCAGGCCGACGCCGAACAGCAGCAAGGCGACGCCGATCTCGGCCATGGCGGAAGTCAGGCTCGCATCGGCGACGAATCCGGGCGTATGCGGCCCGACCATCAGGCCCGCCGCGATATAGCCCAGCAGCGGCGGGACGCGCAGCATCCGCGCCCCCAGCCCCAAGGCAAAGGCCAGGGCCAGGGCAATGACGAGGGTGGCGAGCAGGGGGGAGGCTGGGTGCACGAAGCAGCGTAACCCGCATCCGATCGTGCCGCGATGGCGTCAACGCCCCGGGCTGCGGCCCCTTTCGCGCTGCTGCGCGCAACGTGCCGGATCGCTGAGTTCGCGGCGCAGGGCCCGGCAATCCGGTGCGCCCACATCGCTCCAGCGGGCGCAGCGCCCATCCGCCTTGCGCCAGCCGGGGCCGCCGCAAAGCCCGCAATTGGCGTGTTCGCCATCGCGCGGGTAAAGCCGGCACAATTCCGTCACCTGCGCCTGGGCGGGTGCGGCCAGGGCCAGAAGCAGGATCAGCGCGGAACGCATGGCTTGCCTGATGGCGCATCATGCGGCTCTGCGCTAGTTGCGGTTCCACCATGTCGCATAACAGCTTCGGCCACCTCTTTCGCGTTACCACCTGGGGCGAGTCCCATGGCCCGGCCATCGGCTGCGTCGTGGATGGCTGCCCGCCCGGGTTGAAGCTCGACGAGGCCTGGATCCAGCCCTTCCTCGACAAGCGCCGTCCAGGCTCGGGCAAATATGTGACCCAGCGGCAGGAGCCGGACCAGGTCCGCATCCTCTCGGGCGTGTTCCAGGGCGTCACGACGGGCACGCCCATCGCGCTCATGATCGAAAACCAGGATCAGCGGAGCAAGGATTACGGCGAGATCGCGCAGGCCTTCCGGCCCGGCCATGCCGATATCGCCTATGAGTGGAAATATGGCGTGCGCGATTATCGCGGCGGCGGCCGGGCCTCGGCGCGCGAGACGGCGATGCGCGTGGCCGCCGGCGCCATTGCGCGGCTGGTCCTGGGCGAGGGGGTCATCATCCGCGGCGCCCTGGTGCAGATCGGGGCCGATGGCGTGGACCGCGCCGCCTGGGACTGGGCGCAAACCACCGAGAATGAATTCTGGTGCCCTGATGCTGCTGCCGCCATCCGGTGGGAATCCCTGCTGGCGGGCGTGCGCAAATCCGGCTCCTCCATCGGCGCCGTGATCGAGGTCCAGGCCGAGGGCGTGCCGGTGGGGCTGGGTGCGCCGATCTACGGCAAGCTCGACGCCGATATCGCGGGCGCGCTGATGTCCATCAACGCGGTGAAGGGTGTCGAGATCGGCGATGGCTTCGCCGCGGCCGCACTCTCGGGCGAGGAAAACGCGGATGAGATGCGGATGCGCCAAGGGGGCAATAATGATGGGAGCGTGGAATTCCTGGCCAATCACGCGGGCGGCATGCTGGGCGGCATTTCCACGGGCCAGCCCATCGTGGCGCGCTTCGCCGTGAAGCCGACCTCCTCCATCCTCACGCCACGCCAGGCTGTCACGCAGGAGGGGCGCAACACCGATATCCTGACCAAGGGCCGGCATGACCCTTGCGTGGGCATTCGCGCCGTGCCGGTGGGCGAGGCGATGCTCGCCTGCGTGCTGGCGGATCATCTGCTGCGACATCGGGCGCAAAATCCGGGCGCGCCGGTCATCGGGCGGCTTCCGCGCGGATAAACCCCGTTGAGGTCCTGGAACGAAACCGCTAAGTTTTGTGGGTTGCGCGACATCCTCGCGCACGAAACACATCGAGAACCCATGCCCCATCCGGACCCCCAGTGGGACCCCAAGACGGACCCGACGGCCTTGAAGGCGTTTGTTGCCCTGGCGGGCGGCGTGGTCTGGCGGAAACGCATGGCGGATCTGGGCACCAGGCTGCAGCCGGGTTCGCTGGCTGGGCGGGCGATGCAGCAGCGCCACGCGCTGGAACTGATTCTGGCCCGGCTCTCCAAGCCCGAACTCCTGGCCAAGGCCGGCCGCGCCGAACGCCGCGCGCTGGCTTTTGCGCGGGAAGCGGCCGACTTGGCCAAGACCCTCCCCGAGGGCCCGCGCGCAAGGCTGCGGGCGCTGGTGGGTGAGGGGCTGACCGGCCACGCGACTCTGGTGCCGCTGTTCCACCTGGTCCGGACCGCGGCGCTGCTGCGCGCGCGGGGCTTCCAGGTCTCCTTCGACGGTTTGCTGCACGGCACGGCCTATGACCTGCTGATCCAGCGCGACGGTGCCGCAGCTGAGGTGGTGTGCGAAACCGTCTCGGCCGAGGAGGGGCGCCCGTTGCTCAAGGGCGATTGGGCCCGCCTCGTGGACCGCGTGAACCCCGAGCTGCAAACCTGGCTCGCGGCCCATCCCGGCCGCTACATCCTGAAGATGACGCTGCCCGAGGGGGTCACGGACCAGACCCAGCTTTCCGAGTTGCACAGCCGCATCACCACCATGCTGGCGGCCGAGAAGCGGCAGGATTCCAGCGCCGATGCCGTGCTGAAGCTGGACCCGCTGGTGCTGGCCGGCGCGCAGGCGGCGAGCGACCCGCAGCGCGCCTTGCCGGCCCGGCTGCGCGAAGTCTTCGGGGTGGAGGCCCATCTGGCGGTGACGGCCGATCCCTCCAGCGGCAGCGTGCTGGTGATGGCGGCCCGCGCCGGCCGCGAGAATGAGATTTCGCAGGCGGTGAAGCGGCGCGCGGCGGCTGCGGCCACCTCGCGCTTCTCCGGTGAGCGGCCGGGCATCGTCGCCGTCTTCCTCGATGACCTCGAAGCCGCCGAATGGAATGCGCTGCGCGATACGCTGGAGCTGGAGGGCGTCATCCGCCGCTTCCTGACGGAGCCTGAGGCCAAGCTGGTGGTGGCCGTGACCTGCACGACGCGGCAGGAGTTCTTCGCGCTGGGCGATTGCGCGCCGGAGGGCGAATTGCGGTTCCGCAATCCGGGGCATCCTGCGGCGAAGAATGCCGGGTTGGGGCCTGCCGTCAGCAGCAATTGAGGGGCTCTGCCCCTCAAGCTCCCCGGCAGGAAACTTAGTTTCCTGCACCTTCGATAGACAGGGGTGCAGGGGACCAGTCCCCTGCTGGGGGTCGAGGGGGCAAAGCCCCCTCGCATCAGGTCAAGCCAGCGTGGTCAGATCCTGGAACCAATGCTGCGCCGGCACATAGCCGCGCACCGCTCGGCCCGCCGCCTTGGGGTTCGTGTCATGCACCACGAAGACCCACAGCGCCTCATTCACCGCCTTCTCATGCGCGCGCTGCATCAGGCGGTTCTGCTCCGTCTCGTCGAAGCTGTTCATCGCGGCGTTGAGGATGGTGTCCATATCCGCATCGCGATAATGCCCGTAATTCACGCCGCGCGGCGCGATCTGGTCCGAGTGGAAGAACCGGATGAAGGCATAGAGCGGGTCGCTCGTAAGATACGCCACGTTGTTGGCGGTGATGTTGCCCGCACGGCTGATCTCGCCGAGCGCGCCCTGGCGCCAGGCTGTGTAGAGCACCTCCAGCTCCACCACCTGGAAGTCCACGATGATGCCGACCTCGCGCCAGGCGGACTGGATATACTCGTTCATCGGCATGGAGAGCATCTGGCCCGAGCCGCCTGACGGCACGATGAAGCGCGTGCGCAGCGGGTTGGTGCGGGAGAAGCCGGCCTCGGCCAGCAGGCGCCGCGCCTCGGCCGGATCGAAGCGGATGCGGAATTCCGGATTGCCGAACCAGGGGGAGGAGGGGTCCACCACGCCCACCGCCGGCTTGGCCAGCCCACCCAGCAGCGCCACGACTTCATCGCGGTTGATGGCGAGGTTGGCGGCGCGGCGCAGGCGGACATCGCGCCAGGGCGAACCCTCGGCGAGGCTGAGATGGTAGTTCCAGACGTGCGGGGTGACATTCTCGATGATCCGCACCCCAGCCTGGCGCAGGCGCGGCAGGAGATCGGGTGCGGGGCTCTCGATGATATCTACCTGGTTGGTCAGGATGGCGTTGGTGCGCGTCACCGTCTCGGGGGCGACGATCAGGATGATGCGGTCGAGCTTGGGTGCCCGGGCCGGGTTCCAGTAGGTCGGGTTCTTGATCAGCTCGGCCCGCTCACGCGGCACGAGGCGGCCCAGGCGGAAGGGGCCGGTGCCCGAGGGCTCCTGCGCGAAACGATCCCAGCTGCGGCCCAGGCGCTCATATTGCGCGGGCGAGGATATCAGGAACCACAGCATCTGGTAGGGGAAGAAGCTGTCCACCGCGCGGGTGGTCACTTCCACCGTCATGTCGTCAATCTTGCGATAGCTCGCGACGGAGGGCAGGCGCGGGCGGACCTGGGCGGCTTGGCGATTATCGAAATGCGGCGCCTGGGCGTTCAGCACCTTCTCGAAATTCCAGATGACCGCATCGGCGTTGAAGGCCGAGCCATCATGGAAGGTGACGCCGGGGCGCAGGCGGAACTCCCACTTCGTCCGGTCCGACGGAGTCGCTTCCCAGGAGGTGGCGAGGCCGGGAACCAGCTTGCCCGGGCGGTCCGAGACGTCCATCTCCCAGGCAACCAGCGGATCATAGAGGGTGTGGCCGGTGAACTGGTAGGCGCCGGCGCCGCGATCGGGCTGGCCGGTGGTCTGGGGGATATCGGCCATGGAAATTCCATAGCGCAGCACGCGTTCCCCGCCCGCTGTTTGGGCATGCGCTTCCATATCCGCCCAGGAGAAGGGCAGGGTGGCGGCGGTGGCGGCCCCGGTCAGGGCCAAAAGATCGCGACGTGAAAAGGAGTTGGACGACATTCAGGGCAGATCCTGGTTGTTGGATGCCTGCCGCCTAGCAAAAGCGGGGCCAGGACCCACGCCCCGGACGCAGGGGCCGCTTGCCGGGGCGTTCGTCGCGGTCCAGGCTGTTCCGTATCGTCAATGATCGGTGCGGACTGTCGCGCCGATCGGAAACCTCTGCTCTCTTCTGCCTGCCCATCTGGCTACATGTTTGGGTGCCCTGCGGCCGCCTGGCCTCGGCAACGAACCCATGGAGGACGACATGCCCAAGATCACCAATGGCGTGCGCGACTACGGCAATCTCATCGCCAGCGGCCTGCTCAACATGGGCCGGCCGCGCAGCAAGACGGAAGCCTATGCCAATCTCGACCGCTACTGGACGGGCAAGCCCGAGACGGACCAGTTCACCTTCGATGCTGCCATGTGGTGCGGCGCCCTGGTGCGCCCCGGGGATCCCAGCATTGCGACCTTCCTGAAGAAGCTGTTCGGCGTGCTCTATCTCTCGGGCGTGATGTGCAACACGAACACCCGCTCGGGCCAGTTCACCTGGGCGGATGCCGAGGCCAACAACCTGCCCATGGGGGCCTTCCTCTCGCATGGCGGGCGGCTGATCATCCAGTTGCCGGTGCGGACCGCCTATGACAATGCAGGCCAGGCCTTCTTCAACTGGCTGACGGCCGAAGTCGCCGCTGCCGGCCGCCTGATCACCCGCTCCGCCGCGACGCATGCGCTGAAGGACCGTGAGCCTGGCATTCCGATCATCGGCAGCCGGCGCTACCGGATGGAGGAGAAGCGCGGCAAATCCACCGGGCTGCGCGGTTTCTTCAAGAACATCTCAGAGCATAATCATTTCGGGGTGAATGTGGCGCTGGGCGGGGATGGCAACACCAATCCCTTCAGCGGCAATGTGGTGCGGGCCGATGGCGCGCACGGGCACTTCTACATCTACTTCAATGCGAAGGACGTGGGGCAGTGCGCCGGCATCATGGTGGGCTGCGAGAATTCGGCGCCCCATGTTACCTCGCAGACCTTCGTGCCGCATGACTGGAAGGCGATCAGCGAAGATTTCTCGCCCTGCGGGACGCGCAAATGGCCCGATATGGTGGCCGGCCCCAAGCCCAAGGCCGAGGCCATGCTGGTGGACCTGCAGGATGGCTGGACCTGGCTGCAAGGCCTTGCCGAGAACTTCACCGAGACGGAGCTGGATTTTACCCCATCGCCCGTGCTGCCGGTGATGCGCGCCGGCGATGACCAGCGGGCGCTGATCTATGCGTTGAAGGATGTGCTCGCCATGCCGGCCGTGACGGGGGCCAGGAAGACCGCGCTGAACCTGCATCTGACGGCGCTGTTGACCACGCAGGGCCTGACCAAGGCGCGCTTGCGGGAAATCCTGCAGGAATGCGGCCGGTTGCTCGGCATGGCGGTGCCCAATGTGAATGGCGCCGGCAGCCTGACCAACCCGATGCCCATCGCCATGCCGCCCTCGGTGCAAAGCACGCTGACCGCCTGCAGGACGGGCTGGGCACTGGCGGCGTAGGGCGCTGGACGGCTGGCTCGGCCCTCCGGAGGTTGTTGAGGAAGGCCAGGAAGCGAGAGGGATTTGCCCTCTTGCCTTGTCTCCGCTCTGCGGTCAACCCCACCAGGAAGCCCAGTTTCTGGGAATTTCGGTTGCGCACATCCCCTGACGAAGGTGCAGGAAACGAGTTTCCTGCCGGGGAGCCCGAGGGGCTGGCCCCTCGGGCTCCCCGCTGCGCCCATGTGGCGCCACAGCCCGCTAACCGAAGCGCGAGATCCAGTTCACCAGCCCGGCACTGGCGCCGAGCAGCGCGAGGGCCAGCACTGGATGCCCCATCCTGGGCGGCGTCGTCCCCTGGGGCATGGGCTTGGTGCCGATCATCATCGCCTGCACCAGATCATGCCCCAGGCTGACGCGGTACCAGATGACGGCCGCGATATGCAGGACAATGACGATGCCGATCACATTGATCAGGCGGATATGGATGAAGCCCGCTCGGTCGCTCCAGGCGCCGCTGACCAGGCCCGCCAGGGGGCCGCGGGTGAAGATCTGATCATCGGTGAAAAGGCCCGTCACCGCCTGGGTCAGCAGCACGCTCAGGATCACCACCACCATCCAGCCGCCGGCCGGGTTGTGGGTGAGTTCCCGGTCCGGCCCCGGCGCCCGCTTCACATGCCGCAGATGCGCCAGCGCCGCGAAGGGCGAGCGCAGGAAGGTCATGAAGCGCGCGGGCTCGGAGCCGACGAGGCCCCAGAGGATGCGGAAGATCACAAGCGTCAGCAGCGTGTAGCCGCTGCGCATGTGCCAATCCATGTTGTGCGAACGGGCCGTGAGGTAGGAAACCGGGATCAGGATGACGATGGACCAATGCACCAGCCGCACCCAGCCATCCCAGATCTTGACCCGGGTTTCCTTCACGCGCGTTTCCGACATGCCGCAACCTTTCCGTTCCGCGATGCAGCATAGCTTCCCAAGGGGGGAGTGAGGCAAGCTGCGCCAGATGCTGCCCGATTCGATGATTGAAGCCACCGCCGCACTGGCCGCCCTTGCCCTGGCGCTGCTCTGGGCCGGGCTGTTCCGCTGGCGCAAGCGGCCGGCGACGGCGGGGCTGGGGCTTGCCCTGGCCGCGCTGCTTGGCGTCACGCTCCTGCTTGGGGTGGTGAATGCCTCGCCGCGGCAATTGGCCGAGCGGCTGCCGATGCTGGCGCTGGCGGGGTTGCTGATGGCAGCCCCCCTGGCCTCGGGCCGGCGGGGCTTGCTGCTGTTCAGCCTCGCGCTGGGCGGTGCGGGCTTTACCGCGTGGTGGATGGCCGGCGCCCCCCTGACCGAGGCTGATCTGCTGCGCGCGGCTTCCGTCATGCTGGCGCTCTCCCTGCTGGTTCCCGTGCTCCTGCTGGAGGTTGCGGCGCCCTGGCGCGGGGTATTGGCCGCGGCCGCGCTGTTCGCGGGGCTCCTGGCGTCGGGCCTTGCCGGCCCCTGGGTGATGCTGGCGATGATCCTGCTGGCTGCGGCGCTTGGCCAGCAATTGGCCGGGGGCGCGGTGATGGCGGATGCGGCCAGGCTGCCCTTTGCCATGCTGCTGGCGGCCTTGGTCGCGGGCCCCATTCTCGCGCGGGGGGCGCCGGCGGATTGGGCGGCGGCACTGGCACCCGTGGCGCCTTTGATGCTGGGCGGCCGGCTTGGCGCGCGCCTCAAGGGTTGGCGGGCCACGGCGCTTCTGCTCGCGCTGGCGGCGCTGCCGGTGGCGCTGGCCTGGGTTCTGGCCAGGGCGGGTTGAAGGGGGCCGGCTGAAGCTCTCGTCAGGCGCTTAGCCCGCCTGCTAGGCTCGTCTCCGCAACACCAAGGACGTGACCATGCCCGACGGAAACCCCCCGCAAATCGGCCGCTTCGGCAGTGGTCAGGCGGTGCGCCGCATCGAGGACAAGGCGCTGCTCGCCGGCCAGGGCCAGTTCACCGATGATTTCGCGCCGGCCGGCGTCACCCACATGGTCTTCCTGCGCTCGCCCCACGCGCATGCGCGACTGGTCTCCATCAACACCGATGCGGCGTCGGCCTTGCCCGGCGTGGTGGCCATCCTGACCGGGGCGGATCTGGTGGCGGCGGGCGTGAAGCCGCTGCTGGTGGCGCTGCCCTTCAAGCGGCCCGATGGCTCGCCGCTTACGGCGCCGCCGCGCGATGTGCTGGCCACCGGCCATGTGCGCTTCGTGGGCGAGGCCGTCGCCGCCGTGATCGCCGAGACGCTGGCCCAGGCGCGCGACGCGGCCGAGGCGATCGAGGTGGATTACGACCCGCTGCCGGCCGTGATCGGCCCCGGGAATGCCGCGGCCGAGGGCGCGCCGCTGGTCTGGGAAGGTGCTGCCGGCAATGTGGTGGCCGAAAGCCGCTATGGCGATGCCGCCGCCGCCGAAGCGGCCTTTGCCGGTGCCGCCCATGTGGTCGGCCTCGATATCGAAAATCAGCGCCTGGCGCCGGTCTCGATGGAGCCGCGCGTGGCCCTTGGCGAATATGACGGTGAGACGGGGCGGATCACGCTGCGCCTTTCCTGCCAGATGCCCTCGGGCGTGCGGGATGCCATCTGCAAGGAATTGCTCGACATCCCGACCGACAAGCTGCGCGTCCTGGTGGGCGATGTGGGCGGTGGCTTCGGCATGAAGACCGGGCTGAACCCGGAGGAGGGGGTGGTCGCCTATGCCGCCCGCATGCTGGGCCGGCCGGTGAAGTGGGCGGCGACGCGGATGGAGGATTTTCTGTCTGCTCTCCATGGCCGCGCGACCGAAAGTCGAGCGGAAATGGCGCTGGATGCGCAGGGCCGGGTTCTGGCGCTGCGGGTGCGCACCATCGCCGATATGGGCGCCTATCCGCGCAATGCGAGCGTCGCCATCCAGCTGCTGGTGGGGCCCTGGGTCTCGACCAGCATCTATGACATCGGCCTGGTGGATTTCACCTTCAAGGCGGTGCTGACCAACACGGCGGCCACCGGCCCCTATCGCGGCGCCGGCCGGCCCGAGGCGATCTATCTGCTGGAGCGCCTGTTCGACACCGCTGCCCGCAAGATGGCGCTGGACCCGGCGGAACTGCGCCGGCGCAACATGATCGCCCCCACCCAGATGCCCTACAAGAACGCCATGGCGATGACCTATGACAGCGGCTCGTTCGAGCGGATCATGGATCAGGGCCTGGCCCTGGCGGATTGGAACGGTTTCCCCGCCCGCGCGGCGGCGTCACAGGCGAAGGGGCGGCTGCGCGGACGCGGCATCGCGACCTTCCTGGAATGGACCGGCGGCAATGTGTTCGAGGAGCGCGTGACCATCGCCGTGAAGGGCGATGGCAGCATCGAGATCTACGCCACCACCCAGGGCATGGGGCAGGGCATCGCCACCAGCTACGCCCAGCTGGCGGTGGATGTGTTCGGTGTCGAACTGGACCGCATCCAGGTGGTCTTCGGCGACAGTGATCGCGGCAGCGGCTTTGGCAGTGCGGGCTCGCGCTCACTCTTCACCGCGGGCTCGGCCGTGAAGGTGGCGGCTGACAAGACCGTGGATGAAGCGCGCGACCTGGCCGCCGAGGCGCTGGAAACGGCAAGCGCCGATATCGAATACCGCGCCGGTCTGTTCACCGTGGCCGGCACGGACCGTGCCATCGGCCTGTTCGAACTGGCCGCGCGCCAGCCGGAGGGGCGCATCTTCATGGACAGCACCAGCAGCGTCTCGGGCCCCACCTGGCCCAATGGCTGCCATATCTGCGAAGTCGAGCTGATCCCCGAGACGGGTGAGGTGGTGGTCGCCTCCTACGCCTCGGTGAATGATGCGGGGCGGGTGGTGAACCCGATGATCGTGGAGGGCCAAGTGGTGGGCGGTGCCTTGCAGGGCATCGGCCAGGCGCTGTGCGAGCATGTGATCTATGACGCCGAGACCGGCCAGCCGCTGACCGCGAGCTTCATGGATTACTGCCTGCCGCGCGCCGATATGGTGGCCGATTACGCGACGAAGCTGGACCCCAGCATCCCCTGCCTGACCAACCCGCTGGGCGTGAAGGGCGTGGGCGAATTGGGCACGATCGGCGCGACGCCGGCCGTGATGAATGCGGTGGCGGATGCGCTGGCGCGCAGCGGCCGGGCGCAGGCAGCGGATCAGGTGCGGATGCCGCTGATGGCGCCGCAGGTTTGGGGGCTTTTGCAGGGGTAGGGGGCGCGGCCCGGCAGGGGTTTTATCCTTGCCGGCCGCCATCTCGCAGATGGTATTACCTCGCCTGTCGGAGGTAATACCCATGGGCATGCCCGTCACCATCAAAGGCCAGGTCACCATCCCCAAGCCTATCCGGGACAGGCTTGGGCTGGTGCCTGGCAATCGCGTCGAATTCGAAGCGCTGCCGGATGGCCGTATCGCCATCAGCAAGGCCCTGGACCCCGAGGATGCCTATGCGCAACGCATCGCGCGCGCGCGGGGCATGGCCAAGGGGCTTGATGGCCTCTCCACCGATGAGGTCATGCGCCTGCTGCGCGGCGATGACGACGCGGCGTGACCTTCCTGGACAGCAATATCCTGCTCGATATCGCCGAGGGCCAGGGGGAATGGTTCGCCTGGTCCAGTGCCCGGCTGCGGGAGCGTCGCCGCGCCGGTGCCTTCCGGATCAATGATGTGGTCTATGCCGAAATCTCGGTCGGCTTTGCCGCCGGGGGGAGGTTGATGCCTTTCTCGACCTGCTCGGCGTGGGGGTCGAGCGTTCGCCCAAGCCGGCACTCATCCTCGCCGCGCGCGCGCATCTCGCTTATCGCCGCCAGGGGGGCACGCGGTTGGGGACGCTGCCGGATTTCTTCATCTGCGCCCATGCCCTGCATGCGGGCCTGCCCCTGCTGACGCGCGAGGCCAGCCGCTATCGCGCCTATTTCCCCAGCCTCCAGATCATCGCCCCCTGAACCGTCACGCCGAACCCTTGCCGCCCGGCCCGCCAGCCGCTACCCGCCATCCCCATCATGTCCAGCATCAAGCTCCAGCCCCCGCGCGGGACCCGCGATCTCATCGGCGAGGAATTCCGCCGCCACCACCGCGTCATCAAGACCGCGCGCCGCATCTCGGCCCTGTACGGCTTCGAGGAATGGGCGACCCCCATCTTCGAGGACACGCGCGTCTTCTCCCGCGGGTTGGGCGAGACCTCGGATGTCGTCAGCAAGGAGATGTACGAATTCAAGGATCGCGGCGGCGAAAGCGTCACGCTGCGCCCCGAGAACACCGCCGGCGTCTGCCGCGCCCTCGTCTCCAACGGCCTGACCCAGGCCCTGCCGCGCAAGGTGTTCTATGCCGGCCCGATGTTCCGCTATGAGCGCCCGCAGGCCGGGCGCTACCGCCAATTCCACCAGATCGGCGCCGAGGTGCTGGGGGCCGCCGAACCCCTGGCCGATGCCGAAGTCATCGCCTGCGGCTATCACATCATCCGCGAACTCGGCCTGGATGAGGGCGTGATCCTGGAGGTGAACACGCTGGGCGACGCGGACAGCCGTGACGCGTATCGTGCCGCCTTGATCGCGCATTTCACCGCCCATCGGGAGGCCCTCAGCGAGGACAGCCAGCGCCGGTTGGAGAAGAACCCGCTGCGCATCATTGACAGCAAGGAGGCGCAGGACCGCGCCTTGGTGGCGGATGCGCCGACCATCGAGCCCTTCCTGACCGACAATGCCCGCGCCCACTGGGACACGCTGCGCCGTCATCTCGCGGCCTTCGCCGTGCCCTTCCGCGAGAACCCGCGCATCGTCCGCGGCCTGGATTACTACAGCCACACCGCCTTCGAATTCGTGACCGACCGTCTGGGGGCCCAGGGCACCGTGATGGGCGGCGGCCGCTATGATGGCCTGGTGGAGGAGATGGGCGGACCGGTGACGCCCGCCGTGGGCTGGGCCGCCGGGGTGGAGCGGCTGGCCATGCTGATGGAGAAGGCCGGCCTGACGCCCGCCGCCCCGCGCCTGGTCACCGTGATCCCGGTGAGCGAGGCCGAAGAAGCCGTGGCACTGGGCATCCTGCAATCCCTGCGCGCGGCCGGCATCGGCGCCGAGATGGGCTATCGCGGCAATCTCAAGCGCCGGATGGAGCGCGCCAACAAGCAGGGCGCCCGCGCGGCGCTCATCATCGGCGAGACCGAGGCGGCGCAAGGTGTCGCCCAGCTGCGCGACCTCGATGCCGGCACGCAGGAGCAGGTGGCCTTTGCCGCGCTGGTGGAGCGGCTGAAGAAGTGAGCCTTCCCACCTCACTGGACCGCGTAATGATCCGCGCCGAGGAACTCCGCGCGCAGCTGGAAACGGCCGATGGCGCGCAGGTCGGCAGCTTGTCCAAGGAGCTCTCCGGCCTCGAACCCCTGGTCGAGAAGGTGCGCGCCTACCAGGCGCTGGAGGCCGCGCAGGCCGAGGCCGAAGCCCTGCTCAGCGACCCCGAGATGCGCGAACTGGCCGAGGCCGAGCTGCTCGACGCCAAGCATCGCCTGCCCAGGTTGGAGCGCGAAATCCGCCTCATGCTGCTGCCCAAGGATGCGGCCGATGAGCGCAACGCCATCCTGGAAATCCGCCCCGCGGCCGGCGGTGACGAGGCCGGGCTTTTCGCCGGCGAGCTGTTCCGCGCCTACCAGAAATACGCGGAATCCGTCGGCTGGCGCTTCACCATCCTGGAATACGACGAAAACGAGTTGGGCGGCATCAAATCCGCCACGGGCGAGATCGAAGGGCAGGGGGTCTTCGCCCGGCTGAAATTCGAAAGCGGCGTGCACCGCGTGCAGCGCGTGCCGGCCACCGAAACCCAGGGCCGCATCCACACCTCCACCGTCACCGTCGCTGTGCTGGCCGAGGCCGAGGAAGTGGATGTGCGCATCGAGGACAAGGATCTGCGCATCGACACCTACCGCGCCCAGGGTGCGGGCGGGCAGCATGTGAACAAGACCGACAGCGCCGTGCGCATCACCCATATCCCGACCGGCACCGTCGTCGCGATGCAGGAAGAGAAAAGCCAGCACAAGAACAAGGCCAAGGCCATGAAGATGCTGCGCGCCAAGATCTACGACGCGCAGCGCCAGGCGCTCGATTCCGCCCGCGCCGCCGACCGCCGCGGCCAGGTCGGCACCGGGGATCGCAGCGAGCGCATCCGCACCTACAACTTCCCCCAGGGCCGCGTGACGGACCATCGCATCGGCCTCACGCTCCACAAGATTGACCGCGTGATGATGGGCGAGATGGCCGAGATCTTCGACGCGTTGATCAGCGAGGATGAAGCCCAGCGCCTGGCCGCCAACGGATGAAGTGCGAGCCGGGCGAGAGCATCGGCGCCTTTCTCTGCCAGGCCGGCCAGATGCTGCGCGCCGCGGCCATCGAAAACCCGCGCATCGAGGCGCGGATGCTGCTGGCCCATGCCATGGGCAGCACCACCGAGGCCCTGTTGCGCGAGCCACGCGCCCCCGTCCCGCCCGAGGCCATCGCGGCCTTCCGCGTGGCGATCGAGCAACGCCTCGCGCATCTGCCCATGGCGCGCATCCTGGGGCAGGCGGGGTTCTGGACGCTCGATCTGGAGGTGGGCGCCGAGACACTCATCCCCCGCGCCGATTCGGAAACGCTGATCGAGGCGGCGCTGGCCCAGGACATCCGGCCGGCCCGCATCCTTGATCTGGGCACGGGCACGGGCTGCCTCCTGCTTGCGGCGCTGAGCGAGTTTCCCGGGGCCTTCGGTATCGGCCTCGACCTGCGGCCCGAGGCAGCGGCGCTTGCTGCCCGCAATGCCCGGCGCAATGGCCTGGGCCAGCGTGCCGCGTTCCTGGCCGGGGATTGGGCGGAGTCGCTCCAGGGGCGGTTCGATCTCATCCTCTCCAATCCGCCCTATATCGAAACCGCCGCCCTGCCGGGCCTGATGCCCGAGGTCCGCCTGCATGAGCCCGCCAGCGCGCTGGATGGCGGCCCGGATGGGCTTCTCGCCTACCGCGCGATCCTGGGCGATCTGCCCCGGCTTCTGGCCCGGGATGGGGTCGCGGTGCTGGAACTCGGTGCCGGCCAGGCTGCCGATGTTTCGGCACTGGCTGCGGCCCAGGGGCTGGCGGTGGCGGGGCTTCGCGCTGATCTGGGTGGCATCGAACGCGCCCTGGTGTTGAAAAAATCGCAGAATCCGGTTGGCGGGACGAATTGTTCAGTCTAGGGTGATGTTTGTCAGCACAGGCCGGAGGCCGGCCGATGGGCGCCACCACCCGAAAGGGCGCGGTGCCGGACGACACCCAGCCAGCGTGGAGACTTCAGACCTGCGCGGCAGCATCAGACAGCAGAAGCACAAACACGAATGAACATGAAGCGCATGCGCCGTGGCCATCGCCATGGCGGCGGTGGTGGCAATGGCGGCGGCGGCGGCGGGCAGTTTCGCTCTGCGGGCGGCGGCAGCGGCGGTGGGAGCGGCAATCAGCCCCTGAACCGTAACCACGTTTTCGATTCCAGCGGCCCGGATGTCCGGTTGCGCGGCACCGCTCAGCAGCTTTTCGAAAAATACCTCCAGCTTGGCCGGGACGCGACCAGCGGTGGCGATCGCGTGGCGGCGGAAGGCTATTTCCAGCATGCGGAGCATTACTTCCGCATCCTCGGCGCCATGGCCGCCGTGCAGCAGCAGGCCCAGCCCCAGCAGGATCGCCGTTACCGCGAGCAGGGCGGCGAGAGCTACCAGGGCGAAAACCAGGCGAATGAGGGCCAGGAGGCGCAGGATGGCAGCGGCCCGGCCAGCCTGGAGGCCGAATTGGCGGGTGAGGCGGAGACCCTGCCCATGCCGCAGCCGCGCCATGTGGCCCCTCCGGCCGAAGACGCCGCACCCGAGACGACCAGCCGCTGACGCTCCGCCACGCCTTGCGTCCTCGCAAGGCGTTGGAGCGGTTCCACCGTCTTCGCGATTGGTGAAACCGTTCCTGTCCGCGCAAAACCTGCCTCGGCGATAGCGTTCGGCCGTCGAAGCCGTCATGCCGCCGCAGGCAACCACCCGTACGGCATGCCCAGGCCGGGGTCTTCGGGAAGATGGGCCTGCGTCATTCGGGCGCCCTCTCCCCAGTGAACCCGGCGGCACATTGGCCGCCGGCTGCATTCAGGGCCGCCGCGTCACTCCTCGCCCAGCCATGGCGGCCCGGCCAGCACGCCGCCGTCAATCACCATGCTTTGGCCGGTCATGAAGCCCGAGGCCGCACTCGCCAGGAACACCGCAGCACCGGCGATTTCATCCGGCTCGCCAATGCGCAGCAGCGGTGTGTCGCGGGTGCGCTTCTTCAGATTGACCGGGTCCTCCCACAGCGCCCGGGCGAAATCCGTCTTGACCAGGCCCGGCGCTATGGCGTTGACCCGCACGCCGGAGGGCCCCCATTCCGTCGCCAATGCGCGCGCCAGCTGCATGTCCGCCGCCTTGGACACGCCATAGATGCCCAGGCGGGGCGAGCCCCGGAAGCCGCCGATCGAGCTGACGATGATGACCGAACCGCCCCCCCGCGCCGCCATGCCCGGGATGCTCATCTGGCACAGCCACAGATTGCTGCGCACATTCGAGTTCATGATGCGGTCGTAGGATTCGTCGGGGATATCCTGCGTCGGGCCGAAATAGGGGTTCACCGCCGCATTGCACACCAGGATGTCAATCCGGCCGTAGCTGGCGACGGTGGTATCCACCAGCGCCTGCAACTCCGGCTTGCGGCCGATATTGCAAGCCACGGCCATCGCCGTGCCGCCCTGGGTGGTGATGCTGTCCACCACCTCCTGGCAGGCCTCCAGCTTGCGGCTGCTGACCACCACCTTCGCGCCATGCTGCGCCAGGCGTTCGCAGATGGCGCGGCCAATGCCACGGCTGCCACCGGTCACGATGGCGACCTTGCCAGTCAGGTCAAACAGGTTCTTCACGCGGGCTTCCTCCATTTCGTTGCGGGAAGCGTAGCGGTCTTGCCCGGCGGCCAGAAGGGGGAGGGGCGGAGCCGCCCGGCCGGTTCAGCCCTGAGTCATGCCGGCCCGGGCCGTGTGCTCCATCTCGTGCCGCAACCGCACGGCATCCTGCGCCGCATCCAATGCCACATCGGATTGCCGCAGCACCGCGCCCTGCGGCACGTCCCGCAGCAGCTTGACCCCATGCGCGAGGCCGATCGGCAGCGCACTCTCCGCGAGGCTCCGTGCGGCGGGGATGCATTTGCCCCAGACCATGGCGCCGCCTTCGCCGTCCAGGATTTCGCCAGCGCGCAGCGCACGCTTGGCGGTGGCGACGGCATCGCCCCGCCAGGCCTCGCTGCATCCCGTCGGCTCGCGGCGCAGGGCCACGGAAGCGACGGACACCGCGAGTTCCAGCCCGATCAGGTGATAGGGCCGCCACAGGGCCGCGTAATGCCCCGTGCTGTCGGTGTGGACGCCATATTCCGAGAAGCAGCGGCGGATATAATCCGTCTCGCCCTCAAATACGGCATAGACGCCCCAGCGCAGGTCCCCCACCACCTGGCGGGCGTCCCGCTCCAGGCTGCTGATGACCTCCACCATGCCCTTGCGCGGCAGGATGCCGCCCGCTTCACGCGGGCGCAGCAGATGCGGCAGGTCCTGCACGCCGCAGGGTGGGAAAGCGAGGCCATCCTCGGGCGGCAGCAGGCCCGTGGCATTGGCGATGGCGGCCATCTCGATGCTGGATTTGGTGCCATCCAGGAAGGAGTTGAACATCTGCGGGTTCATGCCGCCGGCCGCTGCCTGCTCGGGCGTCAGGCCGTAATGGCTCCAGACGGTCTCGGGCGTGGAGGCATGGAAGATGGGCAGGTATTTCGTGCCCTTGCCGGCCGCGATGACGGGCAGGCCCATGGCGCGGATGGTGTCCACCATCTCGCAAACCAGGGCCGGCTGGTCGCCATAGGCCATGGAATAGACGACGCCGGCCTGGGCCGCGCGCGCGGCGAGCAGCGGGCCGGCCAGGACATCAGCCTCCACATTGACCATGACGATGTGCTGGGCCGCCGCGATCGCGGCAAGCGCGTGCCGGATGCCGGCGGCCGGATTGCCGGTGGATTCCACCACCACCTCGATGCGCGGATCATTCACCAGCGCGGCATTCTCGGTGACGAAGGCCGCGCGGGTGGCGAGGGCGTCATCCAGGCTGCCGGCGGCGGACTGCTCAGGCGCCCAGCCGATCCGCGTCAGATTCTCGCGCGCCTTGGCCGGCGCCAGATCGGCGATCACCGCGACATGAATGCCGGGCGAGCGTGCCGCCATGGCGAGGAACATCGCGCCGAACTTGCCCGCGCCGATGACGCCGACGGTGATGGGCTTTCCGGCGGCCGCGCGGGCGGCGAGGAGGCGGGCGAGGTTCATCGGTCAGGCGTCCCGGATCAGGTTGCTAAAGTCGCAGCGCCACACTCGCCGCATGCGCGCCCAGCCCCTCGGCCTCGGCCAGCTTCACGGCGGCCGGGCCGATGGCGGCCAGCCCCGCCGCATTGGCTTCCACCCAGGTGGTGCGCTTCAGGAAGTCAAACACGGAAAGCCCCGAGGCGAAGCGGCTGGTCCGCCCCGTCGGCAGCACATGGTTGGGCCCGGCCACATAGTCGCCGATGGCCTCCGGCGTATGGCGGCCCAGGAAGGCGGCACCGGCATGGCGGATGCGGGAGAACAGCGCCTGCGGATCGGGCGTCATGATCTGGAGATGCTCGGGCGCCAGGCGGTTGGTCAGCGCCACCGCCTCAGTCCAATCCCGCACCAGGATCACGGCGCCATGCCTGGCCCAGCTTTCGCCGGCGATGGCGCGGCGGGGCAGGGTGGTCAGTGCGGCCTCCACCTCACGCGTCACGGCCTGTGCGAAGGCTGCGTCATCGGTGATGAGGATGGATTGCGCGGCCTCGTCATGCTCGGCCTGGGCCAGCAGGTCCATCGCCACATGGCCAGCGTTGTTGCTGCCATCGGCAAGGATCAGCACCTCCGACGGGCCGGCGATGGAATCGATGCCGACGCGGCCAAAGACCTGGCGCTTGGCCTCGGCCACATAGGCATTGCCCGGCCCCACCACGCGATCCACGGGGGCGATACTGGCCGTGCCCCAGGCCAGGGCCGCGACAGCCTGCGCGCCGCCGATCCGCCAGACTTCCGTCACACCGGCGCGTCGCGCGGCGGCCAAGACCAGCGGGTTGAGAACACCACCAGGTGTCGGCACCACCATGGCCAGCCGCGCAACACCCGCGACCCGCGCGGGAATGGCATTCATCAGCACCGAGGAGGGATAGGCGGCCTTGCCGCCCGGGACGTAAAGCCCCACCGCATCCAGCGGATTCCAGCGCAGCCCGAGGGCCACGCCATCCGTGCCGGGCAGCACCAGGTCGGCCGGCAATTGCGCGCGATGAAAGGCCTCGATCCGCGTGGCGGCGAGATCGAGCGCCGCCATCAGGCCGGGCTCGATGCTGGCGACGGCTGCATCCATCTCCGCCACGGTGACCTGCAGCGCGGTGGTATCGGCGGGTGCCCAGCCGTCATAGCGGGTGGTCAGTCGCAGCAGTGCTACGTCACCCTCGGCGCGGATCTCCTGGATGATGGCCGAAACGGCGGCGTCCACACGCGTCGTCGTATCGCGTCCATCCTCGAGGATGGCGGTGAAGGCTGTCTCGAACCCGGCGTCACTGGTGCTGATGAACTGCATGTTCCACTCATGGTTTCCAAAGGCCTTTCGGCCTTTGGCGGGGTCCAGGTGCAGCGCCCCTGGGTGGTTTGCTGCAAGGCTGAGCCGCGCCTTTGGTGATTCCACCAAAGGCGATCAGACTCTAGGTGAGTGCTGCCCGAAACCGCGCAATCCAAGCGCCGATCTCTTCCGGCCGGGTCTTCAGCGCGGTGCGGTTGACGATCAGGCGTGAGGTGACATGCGCGATCACCTCCGTCTCCACCAGCCCATTGGCCTTGAGCGTCGAGCCCGTCTGCACCAGGTCCACGATGACGCGGGAGAGGCCGAGCGAGGGTGCCAATTCCATCGCCCCGTTCAGATGCACCACCTCGGCCTGGACGCCGCGCGCGGAGAAATGCCGGCGCGCGATATTGGGATACTTGGTGGCCACGCGAATGCGCGACCAGCGCGAGGCATCGTCCTGCCCCGCCGTCACCGCCTGTTCGGCCACCGAGACCCGGCAGCGGCCGAGCCCCAGATCGAGCGGCGCGTAGATCTGGTCGGTGTCGTATTCCATCAGTACATCGCCGCCGCAGACGCCGATCTGGGCGCCGCCATGCGCCACGAAGGTCGCCACGTCGAAGGGGCGCACGCGCACCACGTCGAGGTTCGGGTCATTGGTTTCGAAGCGCAGGCGGCGGCTGTCTTCGTCGGCGAAATCGGCGGCCGGGATGATGCCGGCGCGCGCCAGCACGGGGCCGAGTTCCTTCAGGATGCGGCCCTTGGGCAGCGCCAGGATCAGCCCGGTTCCGGCCAGGCTCTCGGTCAGGGCCATCGGCATGTCCATCAATTGGGCAGCCGCGCGATATCGGCGCCGACGGCGGCCAGCTTCTCCTCGACACGCTCATAGCCACGGTCGAGGTGATAGACGCGGTTGACGATGGTCTCCCCCTCGGCTGCCAGCCCCGCCAGGATCAGGCTGACCGAGGCGCGCAGATCGGTCGCCATCACGGGGGCGCCGGCCAGCTTCGGCACGCCGCGCACGATGGCCGAAGTGCCGTGGAAATTGATCCGCGCCCCCATGCGCATGAGTTCCGGGACGTGCATGAAGCGGTTCTCGAAGATGGTCTCGGTGATCATGGCGGCCCCATCGGCCACGCACATCAGCGCCATGAATTGCGCCTGCATGTCGGTGGCGAAGCCGGGGAAGGGCTCGGTCACCACATCCACGCCGCGCAGGCCATTCATGCGGCTGACGGTCAGGCCCGTGTGGGTTTCGGCCACATCCACGCCGGCATCACGCAGCACGCGGGCCACGGCGCCCAGATGCTCCATCTTGGCACCTTGCAGATGCAGCGTGCCGCCGGTGATGGCCGCGGCACAGGCATAGGTGCCGGCCTCGATCCGGTCGGGCACGATGGGGTGGGTCGCGGGCATCAGGTTGGCGCCGCCCTCGATCCGCAGGGTGCCGGTGCCGATGCCTTCGATCCGCGCGCCCATGCGCATCAGGCACATGGCAAGGTCACTGATCTCGGGCTCGCGCGCCGCATTCACCAGCTCCGTCTCGCCCTCGGCCAGGCAGGCGGCCATGAGCAGATTTTCGGTCGCACCCACGCTGACCTGCGGGAAGATGATCTTGCAGCCGCGCAGCTTTCCGTGCGGGGCGCGGGCTTCGATGTAGCCGGCATTGATCTCGATCTCGGCGCCGAGCTGCTCCAGCCCCTTGATGTGCAGATCCACCGGGCGCGTGCCGATGGCGCAGCCACCGGGCAGGGAGACGCGGGCCTTGCCATACCGCGCCAGCAGCGGCCCGAGCACGAGCACCGAGGCGCGCATCTTGCGCACGATGTCATAGGGCGCTTCGAGGTTGTTCGCCCCCCCGCTCAGCGTCAATGTGCGCGCCTGGCGGTCATGTTCCACGGTCAGGCCGTGCTGCACCAGCAGGGCGCGCATCGTGGCGATATCGGCGAGGTCCGGCGCATTGGTCAGCACCAGCGGCCCATCGCTCAGCAAGGCGGCCGCCATCAGCGGCAAGGTCGCGTTCTTGGCGCCCGAGACCGGCACCGTGCCGTTCAGCGCAACACCGCCGCGGATGCGTATCCGGTCCATCGTGATCTCTGCCCAATCCTGAAAGCCAGCCTGCCGCCCGCGTCATGTGCCACCGGCCCAAGGCCAAGACAACCGCGCCGGCCGCATGGGAGGGTTCAGGTCAGCCTGGCCCCCGCCTTGCCGGGCCGAGGGCCTCTCCGGGACCGGCGCTCAGTGCCCCCCACCGAAGACCAGCGCCTTGAAGGGCATCAGCAACGTCTGGATTCGCAGCAGGATGGCATGCACCACCCCTACCGTATCCACCACATGCAGCCCGATGGCCCGCGCCGTGCCGATCCCCGGCTGCGACAATTCCTCATGGCTCGAGGTATAGGCGTTGGCGATGCAGTTGCTGCCCGGGATCACATTGTCCAGGCCATCCTTGTAGAGCGGCTCCAGCGTCGCCAGCACCGTGCCCGGCCGGCTGAATTGCTGGGCATCGAGCAGCTGGTCCCCGCCACGCACCTGCCCGCCGGCGACGAAGCCCTGCACCTGCGTGACCACCATCGGGATCACCGTCCATGGCAGGGAAACGCAGCTCGCCTCGGCCAGCATGCCGACGCGCAGCACGCGCGCCTCGATCTGGCCGAAGCCAGCCACCAGCCGCGGCGACCGGGCCCCAAGGTCATCGGGCACGAGGACGCCGGCCGGGCGGGCAAAGGGGTTCACGACATCCCCCACCTGGAGCAGGAATTGCTCCACCCGCCCGGCCACGCCGGCGCGGATCACGGTCTTGTCGAGCTCGGCCTGGGCCTGGGCGAGGGCGGCGACGGTGCTCGCGCGCTCAGCCGGCAATTGGTCGGAGATGCGCGCGGCTACGGCCTCGCGCGCGGCCTGGGCAGCGGCGACGCCCGCCTCGCGGGTTTGCACCGTCACCTGCATGCGCTCCACGTCGCGCCGGGCCGCCACATCGCGCAGGGCCTGGCGCATGGCCAGCTCGTCACTCGCCTGGCGCAGGGCGCCCTGGGCTTCGAGGACGCGCGCATCGGCCGCGGCGAGGTCGGCGCGGGCGACCAGCACGGCCGCATCCACCTGGGCCACGGCACGCCGGGCCGTCTCGACCGCCGTGCGCTGGCTCTCATCGGCCAGGCGGAACAGTGGCGCACCGGCCGCCACCGGCTCGCTGCCGCGCACGTAGATCTCGGCCACGCGGCCATTGGTCTGCGGCACGATGGGCACCGTGCGAAACACCGAGCTGACATGGATGGTCGAGGGGTGGAAGTAGAACACCAGCGTGATCAGGCTGATCGCCAGCAAAAGGCAGGTGACGATCCCCCAGCGCAGCTCGAACCAGACGGAGAACAGCGTGATCTCATGCCCGAAGCGCTTGCCCTGCACGAAGCGGCGGAACAGGTAGTCCGGCAGGATCGTCAGCAGCGAGCAGAGGATCAGTTCCAGCATGGCTCAGTGCCCCTGCGTCTTGGGGGGCAATGCGGCCTGCGCCTTGATGGCCGCGTCCATGTCGCCACCGCCCGGTTGCAGCCCCGCGATGCGCTCGCTGGAGCCCGCGATCCGGCGCATCGGGCTGACAATGTCCGGGATGTCGATCAGCGCCAGCAGCAGACCCGCCACCCAGAACATGTGGATATGCGTGAACAGGGCCAGCAGGCCGAGCACGGCCACGATCTCGAATTGCAGCTTGTGGGTGCGATGCGCCATCCGTTCCGGCAAGGTGTGCAGCCGGAGGAAGAACAGGCCGAAGGCGACGACCGAGACCACGAGGATAGCACCCGTGATCCACATCAGGCCATCGCTGCCGTCAGCCCCGGGGATGAAGATCGGCAGGTGGTGCGGGGCGGCGGGGTGAGTCTCAGCCGAGCTGCTCATAGCATGTCTTTCCGGGATGCAGGCTTCCTTGGGTGCCGGAAGGCGCCCCTGCCAAGCCCTGCATACGCATGAATGCTATGCCCTTGGGCGGCGCTGGGGAACTCCCCTTGCGGCCATCACAGCTTTGGCAGGGCCACGCCGCGCTGGCCCATGTATTTGCCGGCGCGGTCGGCATAGCTCACTTCGGGCGCGCTGGCGCCCTGCAGGAACAGGAATTGGCAGATGCCTTCATTGGCATAGACCTTGGCGGGGAGGGGGGTGGTGTTGCTGATCTCGATGGTCACCTGGCCCTCCCATTCGGGCTCCAGCGGCGTCACGTTCACGATCAGCCCGCAGCGCGCGTAGGTGGATTTGCCGAGGCAGACGACGAGGATGTCGCGCGGGACCCGGAACACCTCGATGGTGTGGGTCAGCACGAAGGAATTGGGCGGGATGATGCAGACCGGGCCGCGGCGCGTGACGAAGCCGGTTTCCGAGAATTCCTTCGGGTCCACCACCGCATTGTCCACATTGGTGAAAACCTTGAACTCATCGGCCGCGCGCGCGTCATAGCCGTAGGAAGAGAGGCCGTAGGAGATCACGCCCTCACGCTTCTGCGCCTCAATGAAGGGCGAGATCATGCCGTGTTCGGTCGCCATGCGGCGGATCCAGTGGTCGGGCATGATGGGCATTCAGGGCTCTTTCCGGAGGTTTTCAGGAGGCGTCGGCATAGCCGCCTTGGGGGCCTCGCGTCCATCGGCGGATGTCTGGGGTGCCTCGGCCCGCGCGCGTGCCTGGGCTTTGCGCTTGCGCAGATTGGCGCGCAAGGCGGCCGCGCGCCGCGCTTCCTTATCCGCCGTCATGCGGCGGCGTGGTCCCGGCACCAGAGGGCGATTTCGGCGTGGGTTGCGAACCAGCAGCCACCTTTCGCCTTGGCATGGGCGATCACCTTCTCCAGCACCGGCATGCGGCTGCGATGGCCGATGTAATGCGGGTGCATGGTCAGCAGGAACATCCCGCCCTCCTCCCAGGCCCCATCCAGCTCCGCCAGGAAGATCTCGGCGACGGCGGAGGGCGGGGTGTAGGGCCGCAGGGCGGAGAAGCGGTTCATGTTGAAATAGACGGCGTCATCGCGAATCCATTCGGGCGGGAGTTCGACGATGCCGGTCGCTTCGCCATCGGCCAGCAATTCATAGGGGTCGTCATCGGCCATCAGGCTGCTGTCATAGAGCAGGCCCATCTCGCGGATGATATCCAGCGTCCTCAGCGAGAAATCCCAGCTGGCGGTGCGCATGCCGACCGGGCGCTGGCCGGTCACCTTCTCCAGCGTGTCCCGCGCGCGGAAGGCGAGGTCCCGCTCCACCTCATAGGGCAGCACGGTATTGCGCTCGTGAATCCAGGAATGGATGCCGATTTCATGGCCATCCTGGGCCACGGCGCGGGCTTCATCCGGATAGAGCAAGGCGGAGACGGCGGGATAGAAGAAGCTGGCCTTCACGCCCTCGCGCTCCAGCAGGCGGCGGATGCGCGGTGTGCCCTGGCGGTTGCCATATTGGCCCTGGCTGATGCGCATCGGGCTTTCATCGCCGTCACGCAGCGGGATGGTGTCGTGATCCGCATCGAAGGAGAGGGCCACGGCGCACCGGGCGCCGTTCGGCCAGGCGGTGGGCCTGAGCGAGCGGCCGGCGCGGGCACGGCCGGTGATGCGGCGCCAGACCGGCTCCGGCCAGGTCCAGGGCTCGCCTTCGGGGTGGTTGGTTGTGGTCATGCACGGGGTCCGATCAAATGCCCGGGCGAATCTTGCGCCGATCCGGCGCCGCTTGGAAGGAACCCCCAGCCTGATGCCCGGCGAATCTGAGCCAGCCACTGCCGTCCTTACGCAATTCCTGGCCAGCTTCGCCGCCGCAGATGGGGCGGCGGCGGCCCGGCTTTTCTGGCCCGATGCGCTATTCTGGGGCACCGCGGCGCCGGACCTCGCCACCGAGGCGGAGCAGGTCCGTGCCTATTTCAGCAGCTTCGCCCAATGGCGCCCGAACCAGCGCCGCGCGGAGTGGATATCCGGCACCACACTGCCGCTCTCCGACAGCGCGGTGATGATCTCGGGGCGCTGGCAAATCGTGAGCGGCGAGATTCTTCGCCCGCTGCGCGTCAGCATGCTGGTGACGCGGCGGGGCGAAGCCTGGCGCATCGCCCAGTTCCACAACTCGCCGCGGCCGGAGGCGGCCTAGCCCGCATCCATCTGGATGCCCTCGCGGCGGATCACCTCGGCCCATTTACGGGTCTCGCCCGCGACGAAGCCCGCGAATTCATCGGGGGAGAGGCGCAGCGGCACGCCGCCCAGGGCGGTGAAACGCTCCTTGGTCTCGGCCAGGTCGAGCCAGGCATTCACCTCGGCATTGACCGTGGTGACCACGCCCGGCGGCAGGCCGGCGGGGCCGAAGACGCCGAACCAGGTGTTCACCTCATAGCCGGCCAGTTCCGGCAGGGTTTCGCGCAGCGCGGGAACATCGGGCAGCTGCGGGCTGCGCTCGGCGCTGGTGACGGCCAGGGCCCGCACGCGGCCGGCGCGGATGTGCTCCATCACCCCGGTCAGGTTATCAATCATGAAGGCCACATGCCCGGCCAGCAGATCCACCTGGGCAGGGCCCGAGCCGCGGAAGGGCACATGGATGGCCTGGGCGTTCAGCATCTGCAGCATCAGCACGGGCGAGAGATGGGTGGATTGCCCCACACCCGTGGAAGCGTAGGGAATCTGCCCGGGCCGGGCGCGCAGCAATGCGGCCAATTCCGCGACATTGCGGGCCGGCGTGTCATTGTTCACGACCAGCACATTGGGGCCGCGGATGGTGCCGGCGATGCAGGCGATCTGCTCCGCGCGATAAGGCAGGTTGCGAAACAGCGAATAGGCGATGGCCTGCGGCCCGATATTGCCGGACATGAGCGTGAAGCCATCCGGCCGCGCCCGCACCAGCTCCAGCGTGCCGATGGTGCCGCCCGCACCGGCGCGATTCTCGACCACGACATTCACGCCCCAGCGCGACTGCAGCCGCGGCGCCATCAGCCGCGCCATGATATCCGTGGTGCCGGCCGGGGCCGCCGGGACGAGGATGCGGACCGGCTGGGCGGGCTTCCAATCCTCGGCCCGGGCCGTGAGCGGCAGGAGCGGCAGGACCATCGCGGCGCGGCGCGTGACATGGGGCATGGGAATCCTCCGGGCGTTGTTCTTGCCCGCAGCATGTCCCGCTTTTGCGTGGCGGTCACGCGCATCCGTGATGGACAGGAACTGCCCCGCACCGCCATGCTGCCGCAGCCCCGGAGGCCCTGCCGATGACGATCACCCGCCGCTCCAGCCTCGCCTTGCTTGTCGCGCCCACCCTGGCCGCTCCGGGCATCGCCCGCGCGCAAAGCGGCCCCTGGCCGAACCGGCCGATCCGCATGATCGTGCCCTTCGGCACGGGCGGCGGCTCGGACATCACGATGCGGCTTTTGGCGCCCAAGATCGCCGCCGTCCTGGGGCAGAATGTGATTGTCGAGAACCGGCCTGGTGCCGGCTCCACCGTGGGGACGGATTTCGTCGCGAAATCCGCGCCGGATGGCTATAATTTCGTGCTGGCGACGCTGTCCTCCACCGGGCTCGCGGTCGGGCTGTATCGCAACCTGCCTTATGATCCGGTGCGGGATCTGACGGCGATCTCGCCCACGAATTTCATCCCGATCTGTCACACGGTCACCACGCGCGGGTTGCAGGTGCGCGACACGGCCGACTGGATTGCGCAGCTGCGCGCGCAGCCCAACCGCTTTTCCTATGGCAGCAGCGGCGTCGGCTCCTCGGGGCATATCGGCAGCGCCAGTTTCCTGGCGCAGACCGGCACCACGGCGGTGCATGTGCCCTATCGTGGCGGCGGGCAGGTTTATGCGGCGCTGATTGCGGGCGACATCCAGTTCACCAGCGACATCCCGAGCCAGGTGCTGCCCTTCCACCGCGATGGCCAGGCGCGGACGCTGTTCGTCGCGACGGATGAGCGTTCCACGCTGATGCCCGAAGTGCCGACGGCGGCCGAGGTCGGGCTGCCCAACTACAAATCCTATTCCTGGTTCGGCATTTTCGGCCCGCCCAATTTGCCGCCCGCGATCACGGAGCGCATGTGGAGCGCGATTGATCAGGCGCTGGCGGACCCGGATGTGGCACGGCGCTTCAACGAGATGGGCACGCCGGCCATGCGGGGCTATTCCCCCGCGCGCTTCGCCCAATTCGTCCGCGATGAAATCGCCCTCTGGGTGCCCATCGTCCGCGCCTCAGGTGCCACCGCCGACTGACGGGTTCCAAGGGCCTTTGGCTGGGGGAGTTTGAGGGGGACCGGGTCCCCCTCAATCCGCGTAGCTGGGGTCTTGCTTATCCAGCACGCGCTTCAACGCCGCAAAGTGATATTCCGGCCCGGTCATGGACAGCGTCGGGTCCTTCCAGGCGGCCTGGGCCTTCATCTTTTCCAGCACCTCCTCCTTCACGAAGCGGCGGCGGGCGTTGGTCCACATGGAGAACATCTGCGTCCGGCAGGCGCGTTCCAGGTAATAGAGCCGGTGATAGGCCTGGGCGACCGAGTTGCCGGTGACGATCACGCCGTGATTGGCCAGCATCAGGATGGGCTTGCCGTCCATCAGGGCGGCCATGCGCGCCCCTTCCTCATGCTCGATGGCGAAGCCGTTATAGTCGTAGTCATAGGCAATCCGGCCATGGAATTGCAGCGCGCTCTGGCCCGTCATCTCGATCGTCATGTCCTCAAGCTGGGAGATGGCGGTGACGTAGGGCATGTGGGTGTGCAGCACGCACTCCGCGCCGGTCATCTCATGGATGGGGGCATGAATGCAGATGGCGCTGCGATCGGCCGGGCCGGAGCCCTCCAGCACGGTGCCGTCATACGCGACCTCAATGAGGTTGCTGGCGGTCACCTCGGACCAGTGCAGCCCATAGGCGTTGAGGTAGAAGCGGCCAGGGCGGCCGGGCACCATCAGGGTGAAGTGATTGTCGATCGCTTCATGGAAATCATGCAGCACGGCCAGGCGATGGGCGGCGGCCATGTCAATGCGGGCTTGTTGGCGCTGCTCGATCAGAATGGCGGCGGCAGGGTCCTGGACGGCAGACATGGGGACTTCTCCAGCGCGTGTTGCGGAGCAGCATTAACCCCTGCCATGCGCCCCCGCGCAAGGCTTCTATTCGGCCTTGGCTGCCGCGATCTGGGCAAGCTGGGTGGCCTGCGCCGCCTGGGCATCGCGCGGCAGAGCGGGGCGGGCGCCATGGCCCAGCCCGCCGGCGAGCTGGATGCCGGTCATCACCGGGGCGGGGATGCGCGAGGCGGCATCGGCATGGGCCGCGAAGGCGATCAGGGTGACGGTGGCGAGGATGATCTGGCGCATGGGAGTGTCTCCGAGAGGGTGAGCCGGGGTGCCCGGCGTCGTGAGGGGAATATGCGGCCGCTGTGTCGCGGCGTGATCGCCCGCTCTGTCGCGTTTGTCGCGTGGTTGAGCCATCCTGGGTTTCGCGGTATCGCAGTGCACAATTCAGGGCAGAGGCAAGGCGCATGGAACGGATTCTGGCGGGGCAGGCTGCCCTAATCACCGGCTCGACCAGCGGTATCGGCCTGGGCATCGCCAAGATTTACGCCGAGGCCGGCGCGCGCGTGATGCTCAATGGCTTCGGCAAGCCCGAGGAAATCGCGGCCGCGCGGGCCGAGATCGGCGCCCTGATGGGCGTGGCCGCAGCGCCCTACAGCCCGGCCGACATGTCCAAGCCTGCCGAGGTGCGCGCCATGGTGGCGGCCGCCGAGGCCGAGTTCGGCAAGCTCGATATCCTGGTGAACAATGCCGGCATCCAGTTCGTCTCGCCCGTGCAGGATTTCCCGGCCGAGAAGTGGGACGCCATCATCGCGATCAACCTGAGCAGCAATTTCCACGCGATCGCCGCCGCCCTGCCGGGCATGCTGGCGCGCGACCATGGCCGCATCATCAACGTCGCCAGCGCGCATGGCCTGGTGGCGAGCCCCTACAAGACCGCCTATGTGGCGGCCAAGCATGGCGTGGTGGGGCTGACGAAATCCGTGGCGTTGGAAATCGCGCAGGCCAACGTCACCTGCAACGCCATCTGCCCCGGCTTTGTCCGCACCCCGCTGGCCGAAGCCCAGGTGAAGCCGCTGGCCGAGAAATTCGGCGTCTCCGAGGAGGTGGCCCTGAAGGAGCATCTGCTGGGCAAGCAGCCCTCCAAGCGCTGGATCGAAGTGGAGGAAGTGGCGCGCATGGCGCTGTGGCTCGTCGGTCCCGGCTCGGGTGGGGTCAATGGCGCGGCGCTGTCCATTGACGGCGGCTGGCTCGCCGCCTGATGGACATCAACGCCACTCTCACCTCCGCCGTCATCGCGCAGAAGACCACCCGGCGCATCAACCTCGCTTTGCAGGGCGGCGGCACGCATGGTGCCTTCACCTGGGGCGCGCTGGACCGCCTGCTGGAAGATGACCGGATCGAGTTCGACGGGCTTTCCGGCACCTCGGCCGGTGCCATCAATGGCGTCATCCTCGCCCTCGGCCTGCTCGAAGGCGGGCGGATGGGGGCCAAGGATGCGCTGAACCGCTTCTGGCGTTCGCTGGGCGCCAAATTCGCCGTCTCGCCCCTCAAGGCCACGCCGCTGGAGAAGGCGCTATGGGGCTGGGACCTCAAATACAGCATGGCGTGGAACGCGTTCGACACCATGACGCGGCTGATGTCGCCCTATCAGATGAATCCCTTCCCGATGGAGTTCAACCCGCTGCGCAAGTCGCTGGATGAAAGCCTCGACCTTGCGCGGTTGCGGGAAGACAAATCGGCGATCCGGCTGTTCATCTCGGCCACCAATGTGCGCACCGGCAAGCCCAAGGTGTTCACCCGGGCCGAGATGACGGTGGATGCGCTGCTCGCTTCCGCCTGCCTGCCCAATGTGTTCAAGGCGGTCGAGATTGACGGCGAGGCCTATTGGGATGGCGGCTACCTCGGCAATCCGGCCCTTTGGCCACTGTATCATGAGCGCATGGCCGCGGACATCGTGCTGGTGCAGCTGAACCCCCTGCTGCGCCCCGAATTGCCGACCAGCACCAGCGACATCATGAACCGGCTGAACGAGATCAGCTTCAACGCCTCCCTCATGAGCGAGATGCGCGCCATTGATTTTGTGCAGCGCATGCTGGATTCCGGGCGCCTCGAACAGCCGCGCTACCGCCGCATCTTCCTGCATGCGATCGAGGATGAGGAGCGCATGCGCGCCTTCAAGCTCAGCACCAAATTCAACGGCGACTGGGATTTCCTGACGACATTGCGCGATTACGGCCGCGACGCCGCGGATCTCTTCATCCGCGAAAGCCTGGACAAGGTGGGGCGCGAAAGCACGCTGGATATCCAGCGCTATCTGTAGCCGCCTGTCGGATCACGGGTTCTCCACCTTGGGCCAATACGCCCCGGTGAAGCGCCGATACGGGATGGCGGCGAAATCGCGCAGGATGCCGACCTCGGCCGCGCAATAGCGGATCTCGCGCGCGATGGGCGCGAAGCCTGCGTAGAAATGCTGCGAGGATTTCACCACCACCAGCCGCTTGTCCTGCAGCGTGCAGCCCATTCCGGTGAAGGCATCGGGATGGAACACCTGCTGCCTTTCACTGCCGATGATGATGTGGATGCCTTCCGCCTCGATCCAGGCCGAGGGCCCCATCTCGCTGCGCCCGCCTGAGAGGCCGGATTGCACGTGGCTTTGCGCCACCGCATGCACCCGCACCATCAGATCGAGCGGATCGCCCGACATCAGGCCGCATTTGCCCCCCAGCCGCAGCGGCATGACGGCGCCCACGCCGGCTTCATGCACGAAGGAGACGGCAATCGGGTCCCAGAAGATCCCGATCGCGGCATCGCGCACGCCGCGCGCCAGCATGCGCGCCAGCATGGCCGTGCCATCGGATGGCGCGCCGCCGCCGGCATTGTCCGAGGTTTCGGCGACCACCATGGTGCCGCCTGGGGCCGCGAGCGCCGCATCAATCGCCTGGTCCGGTGTGTCGAAATGCTTGCGCGTCGCCTCGCGCACCGCCCAGAGGCGCTCGCCCCAGGCCTGCGCCGTGCGTGCGGCGAGCGCTTCGTCAGCATCGGCGATGGCGACCATCTTCGCCCCGACATGCGGCACATCCCCCCAGGGAAAACCATGCGCGAAGGAGAGGGAGAGGATGTCGCCGCGCGCCTCGGCGACCAGCATTCCGGCGACGAGGGATTTCATGGGCTCCACCGGCGTATGCCACATGCTGATCATGTGCAGCGGGTGGTAGGCGATGACCGGCCGGATCTCCCGCCGCGCCGTGCGCAGCGCCAGGCGGAACAGATCCTCGGCCCGTTCCGCCATGTCCACATGCGGGTACTCCTTGTAGATCACCACAAGATCCGCGTTCTCGCGCAGGGTCTCATCCAGGTGGCAATGCAGGTCGAGCTCGACGCCGATCACCACATCGGGGCCGACAATCTCCCGCACATGCCGCACCAGGTCGCTTTCGCAATCGTCGTGGCCCTCGGCCACCATGGCGCCATGCAGGTTGAGCAGCACGATCTCAACCGGGCCGGCGGCGCGAAGGTCGCTCAGGATCAGTTCGCGCAGTTCCTCATAGGCGGCACGCACCGTGGTGCCGCCGGGCTGGGCGTTGGCAGTGAGGCTTTCCACCACCTCCATCCCCGCCGCCTGGGCCATGCGCCGCCAGGCGATCAGCGGGATATTGCCCCAGAAGGGCGGCTCCAGGCTGCCGGCGTTCCGGCTGAAGCGGTTGCCGTAGAAGGCCGCGCGCCCGGTCGGCAGGGGCGAGAAGGTGTTGGTCTCGGTCAGCAGCGCCGCCATGAAAAGCTTCATCGCAACTTGGTCCCTCCTGGGTGAAAGGCAGCCTCGCGCAGGTCAGCGCCGCGTCTCAAGGCCCCAGCGGGCCGATATGCCGCAGGAAGCTGGCGCGCACGCTTGCGGCATGGGCCTGCATCACCTCCCGCAGATGCGCCATGCTCAGGATTTCCTCATGCACCAGCGTGCCGACGCCATGGCGCAGCGCCTCCTCCACGGTGATGGGCAATTCCGGTACGCGCCACTTGCCGACCGTCAGGCGCAGCAGGCCCAGCATGGCCCGCCACAGCCGCTCGGCCTGGATCAGTGTCGCGGCCTCGCGCTCATCAAGCAGCCCGGCCTGGCCGAGTTCGCCGAGGACGAGCCGGGTGGTGCGGCGCAGCAGCTTGGGGTGGCGGGCGGCATGCGCCACCGTCAGCGCCTGGGCGATGAATTCCACCTCCACCAGCCCGCCGGTCATCGCCTTCAGATCCCAGGGGCCATCGGCCGGCAATTCGCGCAGCATGCGGCCGCGCATCTGGGCGGCATCGCGCAGCACGGCCGGGGCGTCCCGCGCCGCGGTCAGGGCGGCATCGAGTGCGGCTTCGATCTGGCGCGTCAAGCCGGCCGGGCCGGCGATGACGCGCGCCCGCGTCAATGCCATCCGCTCCCAGGTCCAGGCCTCCTCGGCGTGGTAGCGGGCAAAGGCGGAGAGCCGCACCGCCACCGGCCCCTTATTGCCCGAGGGGCGCAGCCGCATATCCACCTCGAAGGCGCGGCCATCGCGCCCGGGCGTGGTCAGTGCCGCGACGATCTGGTGCGAGAGGCGGATGAAGTATTCCGAGGGTGCCAGCGCCCGCTGCCCGCCTTCGCTGGCTTCCGTCTGCGGGTCATGCTCATAGATCATGATCAGGTCGAGGTCGGAATTGGGCAGCATTTCCCGCCCACCGAGCTTGCCCAGCGCCAGCACGGCCAGGCTGCCGCCCGAGACGCGGCCAAAGCGGCGGGCGAAGTCGCGCTCCACCCCGGGCAACAGGGCGGCGATGGCGGCTTCGGCCACGGCGCTGCGGGCCTCGCCGCTGGAATCCGCGTCCAGCCTGCCCTCCAGCTCCGCCGCATCCACCTCGAACAGCCGTTCGGTGACGAGGCGGCGGGTGGCTTCCAGCGCCTCCTCGAAATCCCGCGCCTCGCGCAGCAGGGCGGGCAGGGCAGCCAGAGGCTTCTCGCCCGGCGCGGCGTAGCTGCCGGCGAGCAACCCCTCCAGCGCGGCCGGCCGCCGTGCCAGGTGGTCGGCCAGTTGCGGGGCCGCGCCGAGCATGGCGGCGAGGCGATCCATCAGCCGCGGGTTGCGGTGCAGCAGCGAAAAGAACTGCACGCCGGCCGAGAGCTGGCCCAGCAGCCGGTCAAAGCGGGTGATGGCGGCCTCCGGCTCGCGCTGGCGGCCAAAGGCCCTGAGCAGGCCGGGCATCAATTCCGTCAGCAATTCGCGGGCGCGCTCGCTGCGGGTGGCGCGCGGGCGGCCGTGATGCCAGCCGCGCACCATGGCCGCGATCGAGGCCGGCTCGCCAAAGCCCAGGCCGCGCAACGTCTCCAGCGTTTCCGGATCATCCTCGACCCCGGTGAAGACGAGGTTCCCGGCACCCTCGGTCGCGGTCAGCTGGGGGGCGGCCTCGAAGAGGTGGCTGTAATGCCCCTGGACGCGGCGCTGAAACGTGGTCAGCGCTTCGGCGAAGCTGGCGGTATCTGGATAGCCCATGAAGCTCGCGATGCGGGCAAGCTCATCGGGCTCCTCCGGCAGGCGGTGCGTCTGGCGGTCATTCACCATTTGCAGCCGGTGCTCGGTGTTGCGCAAAAACACATAGGCATCAGCGAGGTCGGCCGCGGCGCGCCGGTCCATCTTGCCGGCGGATGCAAGGAGGGAGAGGGCGCCCAGCGTCGTCGGGTCCCGCAGCGCCGGGTCCCGCCCACCCCAGATGAGTTGCAGCACCTGGACGGTGAACTCGATTTCGCGGATGCCGCCACGGCCAAGCTTGACGTCATGCCCCGCCACGGCAATCTCGCCCCCCGCGCCGCGTTCGGCCTTGTGCAGATGGATTTGCCGCTTGATGGAATGGATATCGGCCACGGCCGCGAAATCCAGGTGACGCCGCCAGATGAAGGGGCGCAATTCGCGCAGGAAAGCCTCGCCCGCCGCGCGGTCGCCGGCCACGGGGCGCGCCTTGATCATGGCCGCGCGCTCCCAGTTCTGGCCCAGGCTTTCGTAGTAGGAGAGGGCCATGGGAACGCTCACGCAAAGCGGGGTTGCCGCCGGGTCCGGGCGCAGGCGCAGATCGGTGCGGAAGACGTAGCCCTCGCTCGTGCGTTCCTCCATCAGGCGCACCAGGTCCCGCGCGATCCGGATGTAGGGAGCCGCGCCGAATTCTTCGTGATAGGAAGACCCGTCAGGGTCATGCAGCAGCAAGAGGTCAATATCCGAGGAGTAGTTCAGCTCGCGTCCGCCGAGCTTCCCCATGCCCAGCACGATGAGGCCCGAGCCCTTCGTGATCTGCTTCGGCTCGCCCTTGGTGCGGGCCAGCTTGATCTGGCCGCGCCGCGCGGCATCCAGCAGCAGATGGGCGCAGGCGAAGTCGATGGTGAGGTCCGCCAGGTCACTCAGCGCGCCGGTCACGCGGTCCAGCGGCCAGAGGCTGCCGAGGTCGGCCGCCGCCGCCACCAGGGCACCCTGGCGCTTGGCCCGGCGCAGCAGGCTCATCACCGCATCGCGCGGGGAGGCCGGGTCCGCCTTGGTGAGGGGATCCAGCGCGCATTGCATGGCATCCTCCGCGCCACGGTCGAGCAGGCGCAACAGGCTCGGCGCTTCGGCCCAGCAGAGATCGGCCAGATAGGGGCTGTGGGCGGCCATCACATCGAGCAGGGGGGCCGCATCTTCCCGCGTGGCCAGGGCCTGCTGGGCGGCATCGCCTTCGGCAAGGCGGCTGCGCAGCCGGAGAATCGCGGCCGGATCATGCAGGGGTTTCGGGTTCATCATCCGGCAGGGGAGCCGCCTGGATGAGCCAGGGTCAAGCCCCCATCCCATTGCCGGCCCGGCGCGCGCCGCATCCCCGGAAGCTGCGGCCATGGCACCTGCTGCTGCGGCTGGGCCTCGGCCTCGTGGTGGCCATGCCGATGCTGCTCGGGCTGGCCGTGGGCGTCTTCGCCTGGCGGCTCTCCAAGGGAGAGGTAGAGACCAGCTTCCTGGCGCGCCGCATCGAAGCCGCGGTGAACCGCCCGGATGGCGAGGCGCGGCTGGCCATTCGCCGCGCGGCCATCGCGTGGGAGGGTTGGCATGGCGATGGCGCGCCGCTGGATATTCGCCTCTCCGGCGTGACCTTGCATGACCGTGCCGGGCATCTGCGCGCCAGCCTGCCCGATGCCAGCATGACGCTGGCACTCGGCCCGCTGCTGCGGGGTGTGCTGGCGCCCGCCACCATCGAGCTGAACGGGCCGACCCTGACGCTGCTGCGCGATACCGAGGGCGCGCTGGCGCTGGATATCGGCGGCAGCGCCACTGCTCAGGCCAGCCCGGCGGGCGATACCCCCGCCACCGACGCCCCGGATGACACCGGCGAGATGCTGGCCGATCTCATGGCCCCGCCCGAGGAGCGCGCCACGCACACCTCGCTCCGCCGCATTCGCGTGACGGGCGGGCATGTGACGATCCGCGATGCGGCACTCGGCCGGGATTGGGCGCTGCAGGACCCGCAGATGGAGTTGCGCCGCCTGGCCCATGGCGGCGTGGAGGGCGATGGCGAGGCGACGCTGCGGGTGGCCGGCGTGGATATCCCGGTGCATCTGCTGGGCCGCATCCGGGGCTCGCCGCTGCGCTTCTCCCTGCGAATGGACCTGCCCGTGCTGCGCCCCGGCGATGTGGCGGAGATCCTGCCGCCCCTGGCCCCGCTTCGCATGCTCGACGCCCCCGTGGCGATCCAGGCCTCGGGCGAGTTCGACGCGTCCGGGCGCCCCACCGGCTTTGGCCTGACCCTGCAGGCCGAGCAGGGCGGCGATCTGCGGCTGGCGGGTGATTCGCGGCTGCCCTTCACGCGGCTCTCGGCGCGGCTTCTGGGCGATCGGTCCAGGATCGTGCTCGAGGAAGCCGTGCTGCAACTGGCCGGCACCGAGGGCATGGTGCTGACAGCCGATGGCGACCTGACGCGCGGTCAGGCGGGGTGGGAGGGCGGCGTGAATGCCGCCGTGGCCCGGCTGGACCTCGCCGACCTGCCACGCCTGTGGCCCGAGGGCCTGGCCCCCGAGGCGCGGGAAGCGGCCCGGCTGGCCCTGCCCAATGGCACGCTGGCCGAAGCCACCCTGCGCCTCGGCCTCGCCGCCGATGCCGCCTTCAACACCTGGCGACCGCTGAGTGGCAGCCTGATGGCCATTCTGGCCGATGCGCAGCTCGTCACGCCGGATGGCCAGGCCCTGGCGGTGGACCGCGCCGAATTCCAGATCAATGCCAGTCCGGCGCGCCTCGCGCTCGACGGGCTCAGCCTGCGCCTCAAGCCGGACCCGGGCAGGGCCAAGGAAGGCACGCTGCTGCTGGCCGATGGCCGGCTGACGCGCGAGGGCGAGGGCTGGACCGGCAGCCTGACCATCGGCCTTGAGCATCTGGACCTGACCGATATTCCGCGCCTCTGGCCCGAGGGTGTGGCGATGGATGCGCGTGACGCCGTCCGCCGCAGCCTGCCGCGCGGGATGCTGCATGCGGGCAATGCCAGCCTGGACTTCGCCACGGATGCGGCCTTTGGCGACTGGCGGCCGCTTGGCGGCAACCTCTCCGTCAACCTGGCAGCGACCCGGGTGGTGACACCGGAAGGGGCGGGCATCGAGCTCCAGAGCGGAGAAATCCGGGGCAGCGCCAACGCCACGCAGTTGGTGCTGGACTCGCTCAACCTGCGCCTGGGCGTCCCCGACCGCCCGGCCAGCACCGTCAGTGCCTCGGGCGCCGCGGGGCTGGATGCGGGGCGCTGGAGCGGCGCGCTGGACCTGGAGCTGGACCGGCTCTCCTTCGCTGACCTGCCCATTCTTTGGCCGAGGGCGGTGGCGCATGGCGCCCGCTCCTGGATCGTCGAGAACATCCCCGCGGGTGAGGTCAGCAACGGCCGCTGGCGCCTGCGGGCCGAAAGCGCGGCAGGTCTCGCCGCCGCGCAGGTGACCGAAGTCTCGGGCGAGGCGGAGCTGCAGCAAGGCGTGCTGCATTGGCTGCGCCCCATCCCGCCGATGCGCGGTGTGGCCGGCCGCGCCAATTTTACCCTGACGGAAATCACCGTGCAGACCACGGCGGGCCGCCAGGACAATGGCGCGGGCCAGCCGGGCGGCCTGGAGTTGCGTGGCTCCACCCTGCGTTTCCTGCTGCCGCCCGATGCCCTGCCCAATACCGAGATGTCCATCAACATGGCCGGGCCGCTGACCGAGACGGTGGCCCTGCTGCGCCACCCGCGCCTCAAGCTGTTCGAGCGCCGTCCCTTTCCCGTCCAGGTGGCCTCCGGCACGCAGGTGGGCCGGATCAATATCGCCTTTCCGCTGATCGAGGCGCTGCCGCCCGAAATGGTCCGGCTGAGTGCCGAGGCCCGGGTCAGCAACGCGCGCCTTACGCGGGTGCTGTTCAACCGCGATCTCGAAGATGCGAATTTCGAGATGACGATCGAGAATGACCAGCTGCGCCTCAATGGCGCGGCGGTGCTGAACACGGTGCCCGTCCGCGTCGCGGTCGAGGCTGATTTCCGCCCTGGCCCGGCCAGCCAGATCGTCACGCGGGAGGTGCTGACAGCACGGGCGGATGCGAGGCGCATCGCCGAACTGGGCTTTGACACCGGCGGGCTGCTGAGCGGCCCGGTGGCGCTGGAGGCGCGGACCGAGCGGCGGCGCAACGGCCAATATGTGGTCAATCTGCGGGGCGATCTGCGGGATTCGGTGCTGAGCTTCACGCCGCTGGGCTGGACCAAGCCCGCCGGCAGCCCCGGCCGGGCCGAGGCCGTGCTGCGGCTGCAAGGCGACCAGATCACCAGCATCGAGGGCATTCGCATCGAGGCGCTGGAATTGGCCCTGCGGGCGCGTGCCGTTGCGCGCGCCGGGCGGATCGAGCGCGTCGAATTGCAGGAGACCGGCTTTGGCGGGAGCCGCCTCGTTGGCGATGCGCGGGCCCCCACGACGCCGGGCGGCCCCTGGGCGATCACCCTGCGCGGGCCGGTGCTGGATCTGCGCTCCATCTTTGGCCCGGCCGGGCATGTCGCGGGCGGGGCCGCACGCGAGCGCGAGCCCGCCCCCGCTGCCGAGCCAACCACCCAGACGCCGCTCTCGCTGGATTTGCGCTTTGACCAGGTGATGCTCGCCCCAGGGCGGGACGTGTTTTCCGCCCAGGCGCGCGGCCGGCTGGATACGGCCGGCGTACTGCGCGAGGCCATGGTGCGCGGCCGCACCAGCCGCCAGGCCGGCGCCTTTGAACTCACCATGACGCCGCGCGGCGAGGCGCGGCAATTGCGCGGCACCGCCGAGGATGGCGGCGCCTTGCTGCGGGCCATGGGGCTGATCGGCACCATTGATGGCGGGCGGATGCAGGTGAATGCGGAATACGCCGAATCCCGCCCCGGCGTGCCGCTGACCGGCACCGCGGAGCTCGAGAGCTTTACCGTCCGCAATGCCCCGGCCCTCGGCAAGCTGCTCCAGGCGATGACGCTGTTTGGGCTGGTGGAGGCGGTGCAGGGCGGATCGGGCCTGGTGTTCAGCCGCGCCGTGGTGCCCTTCAGCCTCTCAGCGACCGAGCTGCGGCTGAACGACGCGCGGGCATTCTCTGCCTCGCTCGGGCTGACGGCGCGTGGGCGGGTGCTGCGGGAGCGCGTGATCCTGGACCTCGATGGCACCATCGTGCCGGCCTATTTCTTCAACACGCTGCTGGGGAATTTGCCGCTGGTCGGCCGCCTTTTCAGCCCCGAAGCCGGCGGCGGCGTTTTCGCGGCCACCTTCCGCGCGCAAGGCCCCCCCGATGACGCGGAAGTGACGGTCAACCCGCTGGCCATGGTCACGCCCGGCTTCCTGCGCGGCATGTTCGGACTGGCGGAAGCGACGCGGCCGGGGCGTTAGCGGATTTTTCACGCCCGGCGGTGGATGGTCCGGACATTCTGAACCCTTTGAGGTGTGGCATGTCGTCCATTCTGCGCTCCGTGCGCGCCCCGATCCTGGGGGGGTGCCTGCTGCTTGCGGGCCTCGCCATCGTGCCTGCTGGCCTGTCGCTTCGCGCCGCCTGGGTGGAGTGGGGCGCCGCCGCCCAGGCGCTGCGCATGGACCATGCCGGCAATCGGCTGAATGAGGGGTTGTTCGAACTCCTGCTGGAGCGGGCCATCACGAATGCGGCGCTCGGCGCCGCGTCCGCCGTCTCGGCTGACAACCAGGCCGCGATCGGGCGGCATCGCCAGCAGCTCGATGCCAAGCTGGCGGAGGTGCGCGGCGCCATGCAGCGCAGCCAGGGCAGCGACGTGGCGCGCATGCTGCGCGAGCTGGAGCAGGGCCTCACGCGCCTGGCCAGCCTGCGCAGCCGGGCCGATGCGGAGCTGGCCCGCCCCATGGCGGAACGCCAGGCCGAATTCGCCCGGGGCGGCTTCTTCCGCGAGATGTCCGGCTTCGTCGAACTGCAACAGGGCATCTGGGCCACGCTGCTGCAACAGGGCGGGGCGATTGATCCCATGGTGGCGCGGGTCAACACCCTCAAGCAGGGCTCCTGGCTGGCGCGTGACGCCGCGGGGCGGGAGCGCAGCACGGTGGCCAATGTCATCTCCGGCAATCGCGCGCTGACGCCGGAGGAACGCGCCACGGTGCAAGCCTCACGCGGTGCGGTGGATATCGCCTGGCGCCTGATCGAGGCGGACCCCACGGTCCGGGTGGAACCTCGGCTGGTGGCCGCGATCAACGTGGCGCGGCAGCGCTATTTCGAGGAATTCCGCAACCTCGCCCATGCCCAGGCCGAAGCCGGGCCCCATCGCATGAGCGGCCCGGCCTTCATCGAGCGCACCACACCCCTGATCGGCGGCCTGCTGGCGGTGCGCGACGCCGCCACGCTGGTCACCGAGGAACGTCTGGCGGGGCTGGTGTGGGCGGCCGAGTGGCGCGCCGGCGTGGCACTCGCGGTCGTTATCGCGGCGGTGCTGGGGCTGCTTCTCTCGGGTTGGCTGCTGCTGCGCCGCGTGCTGCGGCCTTTGGCCCGGCTTGATGCGGCCACGGCACGGCTGAAGGCGCGTGACTATGCGACGGAAGTGCCGGGCACCGAGGGAGGCGACGAGTTCGCCAAGCTGGCCCAGGGGCTGGAAGCGATGCGGCTGGAGGCTGCCCGCGCCGAGGCGCTGGAGCGCGCGGCGGAGGCCCAGCGCCTCGCGACCGAGGGCGAGCGCCGTGCCGCGCGACTCGCTTTGGCACAGCGGATCGAAGGCTCGATCGGCGGCGTGGCGGAACGGCTGGGCGAGCAGGTCGGCGCATTGCGCGGGGCCGCCCATGCCCTGCGCGAAAGCGCCGATCAGACGGCGCTGCAATCGGGCGAGGTTTCCGCCAGTGCCGGCCAGGCCAGCGGCAATGTGCAGACGGTCGCCGCGGCCGCCGAGGAGCTTGCAGCCTCGGTCGGCGAAATCACCCGCCAGGTGGCCCAGGCGGCCCAGGTGGCGGGCCGCGCCCTGGACGAGACCCAGCGCACCGATGAGACCATGCGCGAGTTGACGAGCGCAGCCGAAAGGATTGGCGAAGTGGTGCGGCTGATCAGCGATATCGCCGGGCAGACCAATCTCCTCGCACTCAACGCCACCATCGAGGCGGCGCGCGCGGGCGAGGCTGGCAAGGGCTTCGCGGTGGTGGCAAGCGAGGTCAAGAGCCTGGCCGCGCAGACCGGCCGCGCGACGGGCGATATCGGCGCGCAGATCAGCGCGATCCAGGCGGCGGCGGGGGCCGCGGTGCGCTCCATCCAGGGCATCGGCGCCGTGGTGGCCGAGATCAATGAGGTGGCGGGCGCCATCGCCGCCGCCGTGGAGCAGCAGGGGGCCGCCACGCGTGAAATCGCCCGCAATGTGGCCGAGGCGGCGGCCGGAACGGATGCCGTCTCGACGCAGATCCAGGCCGTGGGGGAGGGTGTGGCGGCGGCCCAGCGCGCCGTGGCGCAGCTCACCGGCAGCACGGATACCGTGGCCGGCGAGGGCGAGGCGCTGCGTGCGGAGCTCTCGGTCATGCTGGGGGAAATGCGGGCGGCCTGACGCGGCGCGACATTTCATCGTAAAACCGCCCGGGGCTTTCGGGAGGCACGCATGTTCGGTCAATCCATCCGGCGATTAGAGGATGATCGCTTCCTGCGTGGGCAGGGGCGCTACATGAGCGACCAGGCCGCGCCGGAGGGCACGCTGCAGGCCTATTTCCTGCGCAGCCCGCATGCCCATGCCGCGTTGGGCGGGATCATGCTGGATGCGGCGCGGGCCGTGCCCGGCGTGCAGCTGATCCTGACGGGGGCCGATCTTCGCGCGGGTGGCATTGGCAGCCTGCCCTGCCTTCCCATCCTGGAGGCGGAGCGTCCGCTGCTCATCCCGCCACGCCCCGCGCTGGCGCAGGGCCGCGTGCGGCATGTGGGGGAGGCTGTAGCCTGCATCATCGCCGAAACCCGCGAAGCGGCCGAGGATGCAGCCGAGCTGATCGAGGTGGATTACACCCCGCTCGACGCGGTCAGCACGACTGGCGCCGCCTTGGCCCAAGGCGCGCCGCAGCTCCATGCCGAGGTGCCGGGCAACCTCGCTTTCGTCTGGCGCCGTGGCGATGCGGCGGCCGTTGCGGCAGCCATGCAGGCGGCGGCGCATGTCACCACGCGACACATCCCCAACCAGCGCGTGACCTGCGCGCCGATCGAGCCGCGCGCGGCGCTGGCGCTGCTGGAGGATGGCCAGCTGACGCTGCATCTCAACGGGCAGAACATGCACGCCATCCGCGGGCAGATCTGCGCGGCCATGGGCCTCCCGCCCGAGGCGCTGCATCTGCTCGCACCCGATGTGGGCGGCGGGTTTGGCGTGAAGAACGTGGCCTTTGGCGAGCATGTGGTGCTGCTGCATGCCGCCCGCCTGCTGCGCCGGCCCATCCGCTGGGTGGCGGAAATGGCCGAGGATTTCGCGGCCTCCGCCCATGGTCGCGGCATGGATGCGACGGCGCGGCTGGCGCTGGACGCCGAAGGGCTCATCCTGGCGCTGGAGGTGGATGCGGTTTCGGAGATGGGAGCCTATCTCTCCTCCAACGGACCCTATTGCGCGAGCCACACGCCGGCCACGGCATTGAGCGGCTGCTACGACATCCCGGCCATCCATTTCACCGCACGCGGCGCCTTCAGCAACACCGCGCCGATGGAGGCCTATCGCGGCGCCGGCAAGCCCGAGGCGAATTTCATCGTGGAGATGATGATCGAGGCGGCGGCGCATGAAACGGGCCGTGACCCGCAGGCGCTGCGGGCGCTGAACATGGTGCGCGCCTATCCGCATCGGACGGCGCTGGGCCAGCAAATTCGTGATGGCGATTTTGCCGCCCGCCTCGATGAATGCGCCGTTCTGGCGGATCGCGCCGGATTTGCCGCCCGGCGGGCGGAGAGCGCGGCGCGCGGCAAGCGGCGCGGTTTCGGCCTGACCTGCTTCCTGGAAACGGCGCGCGGTGCGCCGGGCGAATGGGCGCGGCTGCGCGCCTCCAGCGATGGGCTGGTGGAACTTGCCATCGGCACCCAGTCCAACGGGCAGGGGCATGAGACGAGCTTTCCGCAATACATCGCCCATCTGCTGGATATCCCGATCACCGATATCCGCTATGTCCAGGCCGATACCGCGCGCATCGAGCGTGGCAACGGGCATGGCGGCGCCCGCAGCCTGCATATGGGCGGTGAGGCGATGCGCCAGGCGGCGGGCGTGTTGCTGGCGCATGGGCGTTCGGTCGCGGCGCGGCTGCTGCAATGCATGCCGGATGCGCTGCACTATGCGGCCGGCCGCTTCGGCCTTCCCGATGGACGCGGCCTGACGCTGGCCGAAATCGCCACCGAGGAAGGCACGCTGGAGGGTGAAGTCGCCCATAGCGTGGATCTCGTCACCTTCCCCAATGGCGCCCACGCGGCCGAGATCGAGCTGGACCCCGAGACGGGTGAGATCCGGCTGCTGCGCTACACGGCGGTGGATGACTACGGCCGCCTGCTCAACCCCATGCTGGCGCGCGGCCAGGTGATGGGCGGCGTGGCGCAGGGCATCGGCCAGGCGCTGATGGAGCGCATCGCCTATGATCCGGAGACGGCGCAACTCCTCTCCGCCGGCTTCATGGATTACGCCATGCCACGCGCGGCCGATCTGCCGGATCTGCGGGTGGAACTGCGCGAGGATCAGCCGACGCTCGCCAATGGGCTGGGCGTGAAGGGCACAGGCCAGGCCGGCTGCATCGCCGCCCCCCAGGCCATCATGGCGGCGATCCGCGATGCGGTGGGGGCTGACGTGGCGATGCCGGCAACGCCCGAGGCGGTGTGGCGGGTGCTTGCCACAGGTAATTGATTGAATTTCTTTTCCGAATTGCTACCTTGGGTAGCAATTCGGTTAAGGAATGCGCGTGGCTTGGCTTCGTGAATGGTTCGGCCGCCGCGCCGCCGTGCAGGCGGAAGCGCCCCTCCGCCCCCCGGCGCGCGGCTTCGCCGAAGCGCCGCAACCCTTCACCCGGGGCGGCCATCCAGCGCCCTTTGCTTCCACCGGCCCGCACGGCCATCGCGGCCGCATGCGGGACAAGCTGCTGGATCGCGGCCCGGATGCGCTTGCCGACTACGAAGTGCTGGAGATGCTGCTGTTCTTCGCCTTCAAGACCGGCGACACCAAGCCGCTCGCGAAATCCCTGATCAACCAGTATGGCAGTTTCGCGGGGCTCATGGCGGCGCCGAATGACACTCTGCTCGCCACGCGGGGCCTCGGGCCGCACAGCGTCGCCGCGCTGAAGCTGGTGCAGGCCGCGGCCCTTCGCATGATGCAGGCCGAGGTGGCCGAACAGCCCGTGCTGAACAATTGGGACCGGCTGCTGGACTACCTGACCGCCCGCCTCGCGCGCGAGAAGGTGGAGCAATTCCGCGTGTTGTTCCTGGACAGCCGGAACCGCCTGATTGCCGATGAAGCCCAGGCGCGCGGTACCGTGAACCACACGCCGGTTTACCCGCGGGAGGTGGTGAAGCGCGCCATCGAGCTGCATGCCACAGCCCTCATCCTGGTGCACAACCACCCCTCGGGCGATCCGACGCCGAGCCGCTCGGATATCGAGATGACGCAGCAGGTGAAGGCCGCGGCCGGCGTGCTCGACATCGTGCTGCATGACCACCTGATCCTCGGCAACGGCACGCACACGAGCTTCCGGCGCGAGGGGCTGCTGTAGCCCGTTCAGCCTGGCGGCGTGCCGCGCCCGGCGCCCAGCTCACGCGTCATCAGCACGGTGTCCACCCATTGGCCATGCTTCCAGCCGGTGCCGGGCAGCAGCCCCGCGTGCTGGAAGCCGGCCGCGCCGTGCAGGCGGATGGAGGCTGTGTTGGCGCTGTCGCCGATGACGGCGATCATCAGCCGGAAGCCGCTGGCCGTGCAGCGCGTGACGAGTTCATCCAGCAGCGCCCGCCCGGCACCCTGGCGTGCCTCGCCCGGCCGGACATAGACGCTGTTCTCCACCGTGAAGCGATAGGCAGGCCGCGCGCGGTAGAGGCTGGCATAGGCATAGCCCAGCACCTGGCCCGCGTGTTCGGCCACCAGATACGGATAGCCACCCGCCTGCACCGTGGCGCGCCGGCGCGTCATCTCCGCAAGGTCGGGCGGGTCCAGCTCGAAGCTGGCGCGCCCATGCGTGACCCAATGGGCGTATATGGCGGTGATGGCGGGCAGGTCGGAATCGCGGGCGTCACGGATGAGCATGCAACGGCGCATAACGCCGCCCCCCATGGGCGGGAAGCGGGATCAATCGCCGGCTTGTCGCGTTCAGGCAGCGGCCAGCAGCACCACGCCGGCCGCGATCAGGGCGATGGCGGCGATCTTCTGGGTACCCAGCGTCTCGCCGAAGAAATACCAGCCGATGGCAGCGATCACCACATAGCTTGCCGCCGTGCAGGGCAGGGCTACGCTCATCGGGATGCGGCGCAGAGCCGCGATGTAGAGCATCGCCCCGCTGCCGTAGAAGCAAAGCCCAAGCATGGTCTGCCAGCGCAGCATCTGGCTGATGAAGCTGACGCCCTGCACCGCCTCGGCCCCCATCTTGAGCAGCACCTGGCCGATCAGCGAGGAGGTGATGGCGGCGATCAGCGCGCCCCAATACAGCGTCATTCGCCCAGCACCTTTTCGCGCGGGCGCAGCACTTCGCGCACGACACCCTGCGGCTTGCCATTGGCCGAGAGAAAGGCGCGGCCGAGATATTCGCCCATGACGCCCAGGATCGTGAATTGCACCCCGGCGATCAGCAGCATCAGCATCATGGTGGAGGCCCAGCCGGAGGGCGTGTTGAAGAAGACCGCCTCGATGATCACCACGATGGCGAGGACAAAGCCCAGCACCCCCATGCCCACACCGGCGAAGATCGCCAGGCGCAGCGGCAGCACCGAGAAATTGGTGGCGAGGTTCAGCCACAGCCGCACGAGGCGGCGCATGTTGTAGTTGGAGACGCCATCGGCGCGTGCGTAATGCGCGACCTCGATCGAGGAGATGCGCTGCGTCACCTGCATGATCAGGCCGTCAATATAAGGGTAGGGGCCGGAATAGCGGGTGATTTCCTGCACCACCATCGCACTCATGCAGCGGAAGGAGGAAAGGTAGAGCCCCTGTGGCTTGTCCAGCAGGCTGTCCGCCACCTTGTTGGCAAAGCGGCTGCCCAGGTTGCGCCAGCCCTCATGCTCCTTCTTGGCGTAGCGCGTATAGACCACGTCCCAACCGCCGAGCCTTGCGTGGTCATAGAGGCGGATCACCTCCTCCGGCGGGTTTTGCAGATCATCATCCATGTTGATGACATAGGCGCCGCGGGCATGGCGCAGCCCTGTCATCACCGCATTATGCTCGCCGAAATTCCGCGCGTGCTCGATATAGGTGAGCGGCACGGTCGCTGTCTCCGCCAGGCGCCGGCAGACATCGCCGCTGTCATCCGGGCTGCCGTCATTGACGAGGATGATCTCGATTCCGCCGGCGGGCTTGAGCAGGGAGACAGCCTCCACCAGGCGCCCGATGGTGCTCGCCCCGCGATAGACGGGGACGATGATGCTCAGGCCAATGGGGTGTTCGGTCATGGCGATGCGGGATCCGAAGGGCGGGTTGCGGTGGCGAGGAGGGAGCCGCCTGCCGGAAAGCGAAGCCCGGCGCCCAGCAGCGCCGCCTCCAACTGGCAGACGGAATAGAGGCTGGCATCCAGCCAGGGCGGAAAGGGCGCCACATCCGAGGCCGCGCCCTCATCGCTTTTGCGCAGCTTGCGCTGGACGATCATGAGCGGCAGCAGCAGGGAATTCCAGTGGCGCGAGGCGGGGCTCTCGAACCCGGCCCCGGCCAGCAGCGTCGCCGCGCGGGTGCGGTCATAGCGGCGGGCATTGTGCACCCGCCGGTCATGCGCCGAACGCAGCCATTCATGGCCCGGCAGATTCAGCACCAGCAGGCCGCCCGGCCGCAGGACGCGGCGGAATTCGGCCAGGGCGGCTGCCTCTTCGACGCCGCCATGGCAGAGGACATCCAGGCTCACCACGGCATCGAAATAGGCGCTGGGGAAGGGCAGGGCGTTCACCGTGCCGGCGGCGACATGGGTGCCGGCCTTGCTGGCGGCGCGGGCCGCCGCTTCCTGCGCGTATTCCAGGCCGAACAGCCTCGCCTGCGGATGCGCAGCGCGGAGCCTCGCCAGGAAGCCGCCCGTGCCGCAGCCCGCATCGAGGATGCGCGCATCCTCGGGCAAATGGGCCAGCGCGCGCAGGGCGTGGCCGTGCATGGCGCGATACCACCACATCCGGTCCTCGACCGCGTCCATCAGGGCGTATTCCGCTGCGTCCATGCTGCGGTTCTGACGGCGCGCCATGGCGGTTGCAAGCCCGGAACATGGCGGAGGGATGGCAGATGCGCGGAAAACCCGGTTGCGGCACCGGCGGCAAGCGGGGAAGGATGTCCGGATGACCTACCAGGATTTCCTCGGCCGCACGGAGACCCGTGAGGACCGCCTTGACCCCCGGCTGATCGAGGGCCTCGCCGCCACGCTCGACCGTCCGATTCCGGACGGGGATGTGCCGCCGCTCTGGCACTGGATGCTGTTCCAGGATTGGCGGCCACCCGCGGGCGTGGGGCCGGATGGCCACCCAAGGCGGGGCGGGTTTCTCCCGCCCGTGCATGAATTGCCCCGCCGCATGTGGGCCGGCGGGCGGCTGGATTTTCACGCCCAGGCGCTGCGCGCGGATGACCGGGTGACGCGGGTTTCGACAATTGCCGCCATCTCGGAGAAATCCGGTGGCTCCGGCAAGCTCGTCTTCGTCACCGTCCGGCATGAGATCACCGGCCCGCGCGGCCACGTGCTGAGCGAGGAGCATGACATCGTCTATCGCGGCGCCGAGGGGGCGGCCGTGCGCCCGGCCGAGGCGGCGCCGGATTTCGCGCATGACGCGCGGCTGGACCTGACGCCCGATGCGCTGCTGCTGTTCCGTTATTCGGCGCTGACCGGGAATGGCCACCGCATCCATTACGACATGCCCTATGTGACGGGCGAGGAGGGCTATCCCGGCCTGATCGTGCACGGGCCGCTGCAGGCCACGCTGATGGCGCAGACCATCCTGGATGCCGCACCTGATCGTCGCCTCAGGCACTTCGCCTTCCGCGGCAAGCGGCCCTGCTTCGCGGGCAACGCGCTTTCGGTCCTGGCCCGCATCGAGGGCGGCACCGCGATCGCCGAGACGCGCGACCACGGAGGTGCGGCCTGCATGCAGGCGGAAGCCGTGCTTGGATAAGGACCCACCCGGCCGGTCCACCAGCGGCGAGGCGGCGGTGCGTGGCCTGATGCTGGCCGCACTCGGCTATGCCATCATTTCCTTTGCCGATGCGGCGGTAAAATTCGCGCTGCCGCTGATCGGCGTTGCGGGTGCCATGCTTTGGCGCGGCAGCGTGGGTGCCACCTCCATCGCCATTCTCAGCGGCGGGCGGGGGCTTTGGCCGCGCAATGCGCGCCTGGTTGCCCTGCGTTCCGTGGTGCATTGCTCGGTCTCGATCCTTTGGTATTTCGTCTGGATGTCGGGCTTTGGCCTGGCCGACAGCTACGCCGTGGCCGCCGCATCACCCCTGCTGATGACGCTGCTGGCCATTCCGATGCTGGGCGAGCGGGTGGGCTGGCGGCGCTGGACCTCCTGCGCGGTCGGCTTCCTCGGCGTGCTCTTCATGCTGCAACCGGGTGGCGAGTTGTGGCGCTGGGAGACGGGCGTGCTGCTCATCGCCGTCTGCGGCATGGCGCTGAGCCGCATCTGGACGCGCATGCTGGCCAGCACGGACACACCCGCCTGCATCTCCTTCTGGCTGATGCTGACGCACATCCCGCTGGGGCTGCTGGTGCTGCCCATCGCCGCACTCTGGCCGCCGCAGGGCTTTCCGGAGATCTTTCCCTCGGGCGGCTGGCTTGTGCTGCTGGTGTTTTTCGGCGCGGCCAATGCCGTGGCGCATCTGCTTTTCGCGCGCGGCTATGCCATGGCGAATATCGCCTCGCTCGCGCCCCTGGAATACACGCCGCTGCTGTGGGGCCTCGCCCTCGGCTTCGTCATCTGGGGCGAAATTCCGGCCTGGACCACGCTGGTTGGCGCCGTGATCGTGATCTGCGCCGGGCTCTACAATCTGCATCGCGAGCGGCTGCGCCGCGCGCAGGAAAGGGTAGCACGTGGCGCTCAGGCATGACGCGAAGCGCGGCGCGCTGCTGATGCTCGCTTCCACCGCGCTCTTCACCATGATGAGTGCGGTGGTGAAGCTGGTGGGGGCGCGCATTCCCTTCTTCGAGATCATGTTCTTCCGCAGCATCCTTGCCTTGCCGGTGGTGTTCCTCATCGTGACCCGCATGGGGGGTGGGGCGAGCCTCACGACACAGCGCTTTCCACAGCATGTCCTGCGCGCCATGACCGGCACGGCGGCCATGTCCTGCTCCTTCTTCGCGCTGACCGTCCTGCCGCTTGCCGAGCAGACGGCGCTGACCTTCACCACGCCGATCTTCGTGACCCTCCTGGCCATTCCGCTGCTGGGCGAGAAGGTCGGGATTCACCGCTTCGGCGCGGTGGGGTTGGGCTTCGTCGGCATCCTGGTGATCGCGCTCGGCAAGGGGGCCTTCATGGGGCCGATGGACCCCTGGATCATCTTCGGCATGGCCGTGGCCGTCATGCATGGCGTCTTCTCAGCCGCCACCACGCTGCTGGTGCGCAGCCTTTCGGCGACCGAGCGCTCCACCACCATCGTGCTCTGGCAATCCCTGCTGATGACGGGCTTCACCGCCCTCACGCTCCCCTTCGTCTGGGTGACGCCGATGGGCCAGGAATGGCTGCTGCTGATCCTGATCGGCGTGGTGGGCGCCATCGCGCAGGTGATGCTGACCGAGGCCTTCGCGAGTGCGCAGGTCTCCTCCCTCGGGGCCTATTCCTATACGGGGATCCTCTGGGCGGTGCTGCTGGGCTGGATCCTCTTTGGCGAGGCGCCGGGCATCGCCACCTTCATCGGCTCGGGCTTGATCGTGCTCGCCGCCCTTTACATCATGCGCCGAGAGATGATCCGTGCCGCGCAAAAACGAGGAAATACGCCTTGAACATCCCCTTTCGGCGCGACGATACGCTGGTGCATGGCGCGGTGGAGCAGATCGCGCCCGGTGTGCGGCGGGTGCTGTGCAACAACCCGGGCCCCTTCACCTTTCGTGGCACCAACACCTATCTGATCGGCGGCGGCGCCTCGGTCGCGGTGCTCGATCCGGGGCCGGTGGATGCGGATCACCTGGCCGCCATCCTGGCCGCGACCGAGGGTGAGCGGATCACGCATATCCTGGTATCGCATACGCATCGCGACCATTCTCCGGGTGCGGCCCCGTTGCAGGCCGCAACCGACGCTGCGACCCATGCATTCGGCCCGCATGCCACGCCCGGCGTGGAAAGCGGCGATCACGATTTCCAGCCCGATGTGAAGCTGCATGACGGCGTGCCGCTGGATGGCGGCGATTGGCGCGTGACGCCCATCTTCACGCCCGGCCATTGCGGCAACCACCTGTGTTTTGCGCTGGAGGGTACGGGCATCCTGTTCAGCGCGGATCATGTGATGAGCTGGTCCACCAGCGTGGTCAGCCCGCCCGACGGCAATATGCGCGACTTCATGACGAGCCTCGCCAAGCTGCGCGCGCGCGAAGGGCAGGACCACCTCTACCTCCCCGGCCACGGCCCGAAGCTGCCCGACCCGATGCCCTTCCTGGATGGCCTGGCCGAGCACCGCCAGCGGCGCGAAGCGCGCATCATCGCGGCGCTGCGTGAGGGCGGGGCCATGGCGATCCCCGCGCTGGTGGGGCAGGTCTATGGGCCGCTCGATCCGAGGCTGGTCACGGCGGCGGGGCGCAGCCTGCTGGCACAGCTCATCATGCTGGAAGAGGATGGCCTGGCGCGGCGGGAAGGCGAGGCCTGGCGCATCAACGGCTGAGCGGCCCCGCTTCCGGATCGGCTTGCGGCATCACGGCCCCCCAGCGGGTCCCCTCCGGCTTGAATGCCGCCTGATCTGGCGGATGCATCGCCGTCGGTTCGCAATTATGCCCGGCAGGTCATGCTGGCCCGTCTGATCCGTCCATGCCATGTACGGCGGTCACGGTGCTGACGGCAAAGACGCGCAGCCGGCTGGCCAGTGGCTCCCCGGTTTCCGCGCGCAGCGCATCCTGCTCGGCGATCAGCGCCGCGAGTGTCGCGCCGCGGCGTGCAGCTTCGCCTTCCAGCACCGCCCAGAAGATCGGCTCCAGTGCGATGGAGGTGGCGTGGCCCGCCAGGCGCAGGCTGCGCTTGCGTAGGTGCCGCATGCTCAGGCTTGCGGGTGGAGCATGGCGTCCGGCCGCACCCAGGCGTCGAACTCCTCCTCAGTGACGGCGTTCAGGCGCAAGGCCGCCTCACGCAACGTCAGATCCTCATGCAGGGCGAGCTTTGCCACGGCCACCGCCCGGTCATAGCCGATATGGGGGTTGAGTGCGGTCGCCAGCATCAGCGACTTCGCGAGGTTCTCGGCGATGCGCGGCAGGTTGGGCGCGAGCTTCTCCACCATGTTGCGGGCGAAGCTCTCGGCCGCATCCGCCAGCAGCAGCGCCGATTGCAGCACGGCATGGATGATGACGGGCTTGAAGGTGTTCAGCTCCAGATGGCCTGAGCTGGCGCCGATGCTCACCGTCACCTGGTTGCCCATCACCTGGGCGCAGACCATGGCCAGCGCCTCGCTCTGCGTCGGGTTGGTCTTGCCGGGCATGATGCTGCTGGAAAGCCCGTCCTCGGGCAGGATCAGCTCCGCGATCCCGGCGCGCGGGCCGCTCCCCATCAGCCGCACATCATTGGCGATCTTCATGAGCGAGGCGGCGATGGTGTTCAGCGCGCCGTGCAGTTCCAGCAAAGCGTCATGCGCCGCCATGCCCTCGGATTTGTCGGGGTTGGGGGTGAAGGCGAGGCCAATGCGCGTGGCGATCACCTCGCAGAAGATGACATCGAAATCGGGATGGCGGTTCAGGCCGGTTCCGGCCGCGGTGCCGCCCTGGGGGAGTTGCAACAGGCGGGGCATGCAGCCCTCCAGCCGCGCCACGCCATGCATCATCTGGCGCGCATAGGTGGCGAATTCGCCACCCAGCGTGACCGGCACCGCATCCATCAGATGCGTCCGGCCGATCTTGATGATGCCGGCCCATTCCTCCGCCCGGGCGTTCAGGCTGGCGGCAAGCGTTTCCAGCGCCGGCTTCAGCCGGAACTGCACGGCCTGGGCGGCGGCTAGATGCATCACCGTAGGGAAGCTGTCATTCGAGGATTGGCCGCGATTCACGTGGTCATTGGGATGCACCGGCTCCCGCGCGCCGAGCGGATGCCCGAGCAGCTGGTTGGCGCGATTGGCGATCACCTCATTGGCGTTCATGTTGGTCTGCGTGCCGGAGCCCGTCTGCCAGATGGTCAGCGGAAAATCCTCGTCCCGGCTGCCCTGGATGATTTCATTTGCCGCCTGGCGGATCGGGTCGGCGAGATGGACCGGGAGTTCCCCCAGCCGCGCATTGGCCTCGGCCGCGGCCCATTTCTGCTGGCCCATGCTGCGGATGAGGATCGGCGGAAAACGCTCCGTGCCGATGGCAAACAGGGCGCGGGCGCGCTCGGTTTGTGGGCCCCAGAGGCGATCCTCCGGGATTTCAATGCTGCCCAGGCTATCGGTTTCGGTGCGCATCGGCTTGCTCCTTGAGGGGGGCTTGCCCCCTCAAACTCCCCGGCAGGGAGCACGTCCCTGCATCCCTGCTTGCGGCAGGTGGGCGGGGGCGGCGTGCCCCCCTGGTTACTCTCGGTCAGTCACTATACGTCGAAATCTCGATCAGGTTGCCGTCCGGGTCACGGCAATAGACCGAGTTGATGGGGCCGAGCGCGCCATCCTTCGGCACCGGCCCCATGTCGATCATCACGCCGCAGCGGTGCAGATGTTCCACCACCTGATGCGCGCTGACGGTGACGATGAAGCAGAGATCCTGCCCGCCCGGTGCGGCGGCCGGGCCGGTCCACCATTCGGCCTGCGTGGCTTCCACCGGCCGCAGATTGATCTTCTGCCCGCCGAAGCGCAGCGAGGTGCGGCGATGCGGGCCGAATTCCGCCCGCTCCATGCCCAGGACGCGCTGGTACCAGGCGGCGCTGATCTCGACATCCTTCACGGTGATGACGAAGTGATCCAGGCGATCGACGGAAAACCGCATGGCGTCAGGCCTTCTTCTGGCGGCGGGCAGTGACTTCGATCTCGATGCGCATCGCGTCATTTTGCAGCAGCGCATGGATCAGCGTGGAGGCGGGGCGCGCCTTGCCCAGGTATTTCTTGATGACGGGGTAGCAGGGCTCCCAATCGCCACGCCGCGGCACGATGAACAGCACGCGCACCACATCATCCAGCGTGGCATCGGCCTTCGCCAGCGCCTCGGCGATGTTGCGGAAGGTCTGGTCGGCCTGCGCCACCACATCATCCACGATGGTCATGGTGGTGTAGTCATAGCCGGTGGTGCCGGAGACGAAGATGTCATCCCCATCCACGACGGCACGGGAATAGCCGATTTCCTCCTCGAAGCGGGAACCGGACGAGATGCGGGTGCGGGCCATGGCTCAGTGTCCTGTGCGGATGCGTTGCCCCGAGGGCGAAAATGCGCCGGGGGAATGGAAGCGGATGGTCTTGGCGATGCGCGGATCGGCCGCGCTGTCCCGCAGGAGAGCGCAGTGCGGGCGACCGATGCCGGGGAGGGCGTGCCACGCAAACCGCCTGGTCCACCGGGGGCCGGATGCCACTGCGCGCAGGCCCGTCACGCGCAGCGCTCCGGGCGGAATTTGCGCTCGGTCGAAGCCGGGTGTTTCGCCAGCATCGCGGCGGGGCGGATGGGGCGCGGCACAAGGTTGCCCTGGCAGTTCGGGCAGGTCATGCCGAGCTTGGTTTCGGCGCAATCGCGGCACCAGGTGCATTCATAGGTGCAGATGAGCGCGAGGGGGCTTTCGGGCGGCAGGTCCCGGTCGCAGCATTCGCAATTAGGGCGCAGCGCGAGCACTATTCCAGGCCTTCGTAGAAATCATTCCCCTTGTCATCCACGACGATGAAGGCCGGGAAATCCTCCACCTGGATTTTCCACACCGCTTCCATGCCGAGTTCCGGATATTCCAGAACCTCGACATGCTTGATGCAGTCCTGCGCCAGCCGCGCCGCCGGGCCGCCGACCGAGCCGAGATAGAAGCCGCCATAGGTCCTGCAGGCGTTCAGAACGGCCTTGGAGCGGTTGCCCTTGGCCAGCATGACAAGCGAACCACCGGCCTTCTGGAAGGCCTCCACATAGCTGTCCATGCGCCCGGCCGTGGTGGGGCCGAAGCTGCCGGTGGCCATGCCGTCCGGCGTCTTGGCGGGACCGGCGTAATAGATGGGGTGGTCCTTCAGATACTGCGGCAGGCCCAGGCCCGCATCCAGCCGCTCCTGCAATTTCGCATGCGCGATATCACGGCCGACGACGATGGTGCCGGTCAGTGAAACGCGCGTCTTCACCGGGTATTTGGTCAGCGTCGCGCGGATCGCGTCCATTGGCTGGTTGAGGTCGATCTTCACGACCTCGCCGCCGAGAATGTCTTCCGTGTGCTCGGGCAGGTAATGCGCGGGGTCGGCCTCCAGCTGCTCCAGGAAAACGCCTTCCGGCGTGATCTTGGCGCGGATCTGCCGGTCCGCGCTGCAAGACACGCCAATGCCGATGGGCAGCGAGGCGCCGTGCCGCGCCATGCGGATCACGCGCACATCATGGCAGAAATACTTGCCGCCGAATTGCGCGCCGATGCCCAGATTCTGCGTCAGCTTGTGGATCTCGGCCTCAAGCTCACGGTCGCGGATCGCGTGGCCCGACTTGTCGCCCGTGCCGGGCAGCCCATCCAGCCATTTCGTGCTGCCGAGCTTGACGGTCTTGAGGTTCATCTCCGCACTCGTGCCGCCAATCACCACCGACAGGTGATAGGGCGGGCAGGCGGAGGTACCCAGCGTCTTCACCTTCTCCTCGATGAAGGCCAGCAGCTTGGGCTTGTTCAGCACCGCCCGCGTCTGCTGGTAGAGGAAGGTCTTGTTGGCCGAGCCGCCGCCCTTGAGGATGAACATCAGGTGGAACTCATCGGCGTGGTGATCGCCGGGGGCCGCCATGATGGAGAATTCCACCGGCATGTTGTTGCCGGTGTTCACCTCCTCGAACATGGAAACGGGCGCCATCATCGAGTAGCGCAGATTGGTCTCCAGATAGGTGCGCGCGACACCGTAGCTCAGCGCCTCCTCCTCATCGCCCTCGACCCAGACGCGCTGGCCCTTCTTGCCGAAGACGATGGCGGTGCCGGTGTCCTGGCACATGGGCAGCACGCCGCCCGCCGAAATATTCGCGTTCTTCAGCAGGTCCAGCGCCACGAAGCGATCATTCGCGCTCGCCTCGGGGTCCTGCAGGATATTGGCCAGTTGCTGGAGATGCGCGGGGCGCAGCAGATGGGAAACATCATGGCAGGCGATGCGGGCCAGCTCTTCCAGCGCCGCGGGCGCCACCTTCAGGACCGTCTTGCCTTCGACCTGGATCGTGGAAACGCCCGCGATATCGAGCTTGCGATAGGGCGTCGTATCCTCGGCCAGCGGGAAGGTCGTGCTGAAGGCAAAGCCGGGGGGGCGCCCAGCGGAGGGGCTTTTGGGGGCATCAAGCGGCATGGCGGCCTCGGCAATCTGTGGTTGTTGCAGGAATAGCCCGAGTGGGGCGGCGCGTCATCCCGCTTGCCGGGCCTCGGCCTGGGGGGCACGCTGCCGCAATGAATCGTCCCTTGCACCTCGACCTTCCCAATGCCCATCCGGGCCATAGCGCCCATTTCACCGATTACCGCGCGGCCGAGATCGGCCAGGTGAGCCTTTCGCCGGATGGGCCGGTCGAGGCAGGGTCCCATGCCAGCTTCACCCTGGTCTTCACCGCCGGCCGCTTCGGCATGGACGATACGGGGTCCTTGCGCATCTGCACGCGCCAGGTGAGCGATGTGGGCCGCCCGCAATTCACCGACCCCAAGGCCGCGAACTACGTCTCGGCCGAGGCGTCGAATGGCGCGAAGCTGACGCTGGAATTCAACCCCAAGCTCGCCATGCGGCCCTGGTCCCGCACGCTGACCGTGACGGTCGCGCGCGGCTTCCTCAGCCCGGGGGATACCATCACGGTCCGGCTGGGCGATCAGCGTGGCGGCTCGCCCGGGCTGCGCATGCAGACCTATTGCGAGGCGAAGTTCCATTTCCTGGTGCTGGCCGATGTCTTTGCCACCTGCAACTGGGCGCTGCTGCCGGTGCAGCCTGGCGTGCCGGTGATTCCTGGGCCGGCCGTGCGCCCGCTGGCCATCCTGCCCACGCGCCGCGCCCCGGGCGAGGGCTTCGCCCTGCTGCTGCGCGCGGATGACCGCTGGGGCAATCCGGCACCGCTGCCGGCCGGGCGCCACGTGCTACGCGCTAGCGCGCCGATCGCTGGCCTGCCTGAGAGCTTCGACTGGCCCGCCGGCGCCCGCGCCCATCGCATCGAGGGGCTCAGCGCCGAAGCCGCCGAGGCGCTGGTGATCCATTGGAACGGCACCCCCTCCAACCCGCTGCGGATCGAGGCCGGGCCACTCACCCCCTACTGGGCCGATCTGCACGGCCAATCGGGCGAGACGGTGGGGACTGGCACGATTGACGCGCTGGCCACCTATTCGCGGGACCTCGCGGGCGTGGATGCCATTTGCCACCAGGGCAATGACTTTCAGATCACGCCCGAAGGCTGGGCGGATTTTGACCGCGCTTTCGCGGCCTTCGACAAGCCCGGCCGCTTCGTCTTCCTCCCCGGCTATGAATGGTCCGGCAACACGGCCTTGGGCGGGGATCGCAACGTGATCTTCCCCGACGGCGGCCGAATCATCCGCCGCTCCTGCCATGCGCTGGTCGAGGATCTTTCGGACCACGCGACGGACGCGCTGGATGCGCGCCAATTGCACGCGGCACTGCGGGCCGAGGGGCGGCCGGTGCTTTGCATCCCGCATGTGGGCGGGCGCTATGCGAACCTGCATTTCGCGCATGACCGGATGCTGGAACGCGCGGTCGAAGTGCATTCGGATTGGGGCACCTTCGACTGGCTGCTGCATGATGCCTTCGATGTGGGCGCGCGCGTCGGCATCGTCGCCAATTCGGATGGGCATAAGGGCCGACAGGGCGCCTCGCATCCGGGCGCTTCGCAATTCGGCAGCTATGGCGGGCTGACCTGCCTGCTGGCGGAAAACCTTTCGCGCGCCGGCATTTTCGAGGCGCTGCGCCGACGCCACCACTACGCCACCACCAATGCCGCGCGGGTGCATGCCGATGCGCGGGTGACGCTGGCCACACAAGCTGCGCTGCATATTGATGACCCTTCGCTGGCCGGCGCGCCCGATGCGCAAACGGCGCAGGCGATGATGGGCGATATCCTGGCCGGTGTGGCGGATGACACGGCGCTGTTCGCGGCCGAGCTCATGGCGGGCTCGCCCATTGAGCGTATCCAGTTGTTCAACCGCACGGAATTGCTGGAGGTGATCCGCCCCGCCGCCCCCCTCGGCCAGCGGCTGCGCGTGGTGTGGGAAGGCAGCGAATATCGCGGCCGCGGGCGGGAGACGGTCTGGACCGGCGAGATCAGCGTGAGCGGAACAAGCTGGGGCGCCGTGCGGCCAATCAACAAGTTCAACCTGGATCACAAATTCGCGGCGGATGCGACGACGCTGCGCTTCCAGGGCGTGACCACCGGTGGCTTCCAGGCGATGGAGGCGCCGCTCCTTGGGCTGGATGGCACGCTGCATATCCGCACCAACCTCGTCACTGCCGAGGTGCCGTTGCGCCAATTGCTGGCGGGCGAGGCGGTGTGGGAGGCAGGCGGGCTGGGCCGGCGCATGCGGGCCTTCCTGCTGCCGGATGCTGCGCCATCGGTCCTGCGCTTCGAGCGCCGGGTACCGCTGCGGCGCGATGCCGACAACGCCCTCTATCTGCGGGCCAATTTCGAGGATGGGAGTGTGCTGTGGACCAGTCCGATCTACCTGCTGCGCTGACGCGGCGCGGCGTGCTCGCTGCGGGCGGGTTGCTGCCCTTCGCGGCCCAGGCCCAAGCCTGGCCGACGCGCTCGATCAGCTTGGTCGCACCGCTCGCCGCGGGCTCCTCGGTGGACATCATGGCGCGGCTGCTGGCCGAGCAATGGTCGCTGCGGCTGGGTGTGCCGGTGCCGGTTGAAAACCGGCCGGCGGCGAATGGAACGGTGGCCCTCGGCCAGGCCGCGCGGGCGGCGCCCGATGGCTATACGGCCGTCATCACGGGGCAGACCTCGGTGGCATTCAACCCGCATCTCTATGCGGCGCTGCCTTATGATCCGTTCCGGGACTTCGCCTATATCGGGCGCATCGCGGGGGTGTCCAACGCGCTGGTGGTGCGCGCTGGCTCGCCCTTCCGGTCGCTGGATGATCTGCTCGCCGCGGCGCGGGCGCAGCCGGGGCGGCTGACCTACTCCTCCGGCGGGGTGGGCAGCACGCATCACCTTTCCTCGGCCTTGCTGGCGCAGCAGGCGGGGGTGGAGTTCACCCATGTGCCCTATCGGGGCGCGCCCCAAGGCATTCTGGCGGCACAAACCGGCGAGGTGGATTTCGCCTATTACAACATCTCGACGCTGCTGACGGGCATCCGCTCCGGCGCGCTGCGCCCGCTGGCGGTCACTTCGGCCCGGCGCTCGCCCTTCCTGGCCGAGGTGCCGACCATGCGGGAGCTCGGTTTTCCGAATTACGAGATGACGACCTGGATCGGCGTGGCCACGGTGGCCGCGACACCCGCGCCGATCCTCGCGCGCATGGAGGAGGTCACGCGCGCCATGCTGGAGGATGCGTCCGTGCAGCGGCGGCTGGGCGAACTCGGCTTCGAGCTTCTGCCGCCCGTGGCGTCGGCCGACATGCTGGCGCTGATCCGCGCCGAGCATGAGCGTTGGGGCGTGGTGATCCGCGCGAGCGGCGCGCGGCTGGAATAGCCGGCCGGCGAGGGAAGGGGCCGCTATTCCCGCTTGCGGCGAAACGCGTCCAGGCTGACCACCTGCGGCACATCGGCCTGGGATTCGGCGCCCGGGGCTTCGGGCGCGGGGGCAACGGGCTCTGGCTCGGCCTGCGCTTCGACGGCGTCAGGCTCGAAGCGCAGGCCGAAATTGGCCTGCGGGTCCTGGAAAGCAGTCAAGGCGCCAAACGGCACGGAAAGCATGGAGGGCACCCCGGAAAAAGAGAGCCCCACCGAAAAACGCTGCGCCGCGCGATCCACCACCAGGTCCCAGAAGCGGTGCTGCAGGACGATCGTCATCTCATTGGGATAACGGGCCTTGAGGTGACCGGGGATATTGGTGCCGGGGTGATCCGTACGGAACGAAATATAGAAGTGATGCTCGCCGGGCAGGCCCTCGCCTGCCGCGAATTCGAGGGCGTCCACCGCCACGCCACGCAAGGCGCGTGCGGCCCAGTTTTCGTAGGGGAGGAGGCTTTCGGGGGGTGCGTTGCTCATCAATACCTACCTTGCGCCCGCAACATATGGCGGGATGACGGCGAGGGGAAGGAAGGGCGAAGCTCTGGGGGCGTTTCGCGATGCCGCGCGCGCCTTGGACGGCGGCAAGCTCGGCTCCCGGTGTGGCACGGCGCTTTGGGGCGAAAGTGGGGGGCTTCTGTTGCCCGGTGCCCCCCGAACCGCGCTTACCTATTCCTAGGCAGCGAGCGCCATGTCCTCACGGACATTGTCATTGGCACTTGTGATTTAGCCCGATAACGGCGGTACAATGCCGGGCAAAAGCAACGTCTTTACCACGCACGTCGAGCCTGTTTCGTCCCCAAGACCAAACCCCTGACAAGGGGCGGAAGATGGTGGAGACGCCGGGCACTGCCCCCGGGTCCGTAACGTTTATGCCACGTTGCGTTTATCGCCATAGACGGGGGCGGCGAACCGCCCGCGACACGATTGATATAGGGGGCCGCGTTGGCGAAAGCCAGGGCCTCGGCTAAGTCATCCTGCATCAGAGGGTTGCGCAGATGGCATTGACGGAAGCCCAGCGGGCAGAATTGGAACAGGCGCGGGAAGCGCGGGCGGAAACCCGGCGGGCCACGGTGCCCGCACTGGAGGCCATGCTTTTCCAAGCCATGCCGGTGCTGGATCACGGCTTTCTGCGCGTGGTGGACTACATGGGGGATGACGGCGCGGTGGTGCAATCGGCCCGCGTCTCCTACGGGCGGGGCACCAAGGCCGCCAATGAGGATCGCGGCCTGATCCGCTACCTGATGCGGCACCGCCATTCGACGCCGTTCGAGATGTGCGAGATCAAGTATCACGTGAAGCTGCCCATCTTCGTGGCGCGGCAATGGATCCGCCACCGCACCGCCAATGTGAACGAGTATTCCGCGCGGTATTCCGTGATGGACCGCGAATTCTACATCCCCGAGCCCGAGCAGCTCGCCGCCCAGTCCAGCAGTAACCGCCAGGGCCGCGGCGATGTGCTGGAGGGCGAGGATGCCGCCCTCGTGCTCGACATGCTGCGCGAGGATGCGACGCGCAATTACGATCATTACGCCTGGATGCTGAACGAGGATGCGGCGGGCGAGCCGATGGAGCGCGGCCGCACCGGCCTCGCGCGCGAACTGGCCCGCATGAACCTGACGCTGAACACCTACACGCAATGGTACTGGAAGACGGATCTGCACAATCTGCTGCACTTCCTCAGCCTGCGCGGCGATGCCCATGCGCAATACGAAATCCGCGTCTATGCCGAGGCGATGCTGGAGACGGTGAAGGCCTGGGTGCCACTCACCTATGAGGCTTTCGCCGATTACCGCATGGGGGCGGTGATGATGTCCGCGCAGATGCTGGCCATCGTGCGTCGAATGCTGGGGGGCGAGGTGGTGACGCAGGAAAGCAGCGGCCTCTCCAAGCGCGAATGGCGGGAATTGATGGAGGTCCTGGAGCGTGCCGCCTGACGCCGGCGCCGTGCCGGACCACCGCCGCGCCAATGCGCGTGGCGGCCTGGATGCCACGGCGGCGCGGCACGCGGCCCTGCTGGATTTCATCGCCCTCGCTGATCGCCTGAAGCATGTTCTCCGTGCCTCGCGCACCGGGGAGAGGCGTGAAAATGCCGGCGAGCATGCCTGGCACGTCGCCCTCATCGCCGTGCTGCTGGCCGATGAGGTGCAGCCGCGCCCCGATATGGCCCGTGTGCTGGGCATGATCGCCATCCATGACCTGATCGAGATCGAGTCGGGCGATACCTTCGCCTTTGACGAGGCCGGGCTGCTCACCCAGTCCGCGCGCGAGGAGGCGGCCGCCGCGCGCATCTTCGGCCTGCTGCCGGATCACGGCCTGCGCGCCCTGTGGGACGAGTTCGAAGCGCAGGAAACCCCCGAAGCGCGCTTCGCCATGGGGTGTGACCGGTTGCAGGGGTTTGCCCAGCAGGTGGAATGCGGCGCGCCGGCCTGGCTCGAAATCGGGCTGACCCGCGCGCGCAGCCTGGTGCGCATGCAGCCGGCCATCGACCTCGGCCCGCCCTTCGCGCCGATGATCGAGGCGCTCTATGCCCGCGCGATGGCCGAGGGGCTGTTGCGGCCATGACGGTCACGATCTTTGGCTCCGCCATCGCGGACATCATCTTCCGCGTTGGCCAATTGCCTCGCCCGGGCGAGACGGTGCTGGGCGAGGCCAGCGCACCCTTGCCCGGCGGCAAGGGCCTGAACCAGGCGATTGCCGCGGCGCAGGATGGCGCGGATGCGCGCTTCGTGGGGTGCGTCGGCCATGACCCGGCGGGGGCGATGCTGCGTGCGGCCTTGATCGGCGCGCGCGTGAACGTGGCCGGCCTGCATGAGGTGGCAGCACCAAGCGGCCTGGCCTGCGTGTGTGTGGATGCCGCGGGCCAGAACCAGATCGCCGTGGCACTCGGCGCCAATGGCCTGGCCCGCGCGGATCTGGTGGCGGAAATCCTGCATGGCGCCACGCTGCTGCTGCAGATGGAGGTCCCGCCCGAGGAAAATGCCCGCCTCATCATCCGCGCCCGGGCCGCCGGGGCGCGCGTGCTGCTGAACCTGGCGCCGGCCTCGGCGATGGATCGCGGCGTGTTGGGGGCAGTGGATCTGCTGATCCTGAATGAGAGCGAAGCCGCCTGGCTCGGCCAGCAATTGGGTCGGATGGGGGATGCGCTGGCGCTGCATGAAGCGCTGGGCATCGGCATCGCCGTGACCAAGGCCGAACGCGGGGCGGCGGTGGCGACGCATGCGGGGGTGATCCGCCAGCCGGCCTTTCCCATCCAGGTGGTGGACAGCACGGGGGCCGGCGATGCCTGGTGCGGCGTGCTGGCGGCAGCGCTCGATCTGGGGATGCCGATGGAACTCGCGGTGCGCCGCGCCAATGCGGCGGGCGCGCTGGCCTGCACCAGGCCCGGGGCGGCGCCGTCCATGCCGGACAGCGTCGCCATTGATGCGCTGATGGGGCTGGATTAGGCCTCGCGCCGGGGTGCCGCGGTCGCCGGATCGCCCGTATTGGGCGTGCCTGTGGGCTCGACCAGAAGGAGATGCACCTCCTCCCGGGCGACGGGGCGGTGCTTCACGCCCTTGGGAACCACGAAAAGCTCGCCCGGACCCAGCGTCACCGTCTCCTCCGGCATCTCTATGTCCAGGCTGCCGCGCAGCACGAGGAACAGGTCGTCCGTGTCATCGTGATGATGCCACACGAATTCGCCCTTCACCTTCACGACCATCACATCATGCCCGTTGAACCGCGCGATGCTGCGTGGCGCCCAGTATTCATTGAAAAGACCCAGTTTCTCGGCCAGGTTGATCTTTTCAGCCATTTGGAAATTCCTTTCTCAGCAGGGACTTGGGCGCCACCAGCGAAAAACTGCGGCGGACCAGCGCTTCCACCTCGGCCCAATCCGGCTTGCCCGTCAGATGCATGCCGACCCAGCCCTTGTGCCCGAGATAGGGCGGCCGGAAGAATCGTTCCGGCGCCGCCTCAAGCAGGAATTCCTGGCTGCCGCGTGGCGCCTTCACCCAGATGGCGCTTGGCTCCAGCAGCGCCATGCAGAAAATCCTGTCGCGCACCCGGAAGGTGGGTGTCGCCCAGGTTTCGCGCTCCTCCGCTTCCGGCAAAGCGAGGCAGATGCGCCGCAGCCTGGCCAGTGAGGCACTCATTCCATGACGATGCGCGGGCCCGCGGCGGCGGGTGCTTCCACCTTCTCCCAGAGGCGTGCTGCGATCCGCCGATAGGTCGCGGCCTCATCGCTGTCGGGGGCGGCCAGCACGATGGGCGTTCCGGCATCGGCCATTTCCCGGATGGAGAGCTTCAAGGGCAATTCGCCGAGGAATTCCGCCCCCAGCCGCTCCGCCTCGATGCGGGCGCCGCCATGGCCGAAGATTTCGGTGCGATGGCCGCATTCGGGGCAGCAGAAGAAGGACATGTTCTCGATCAGCCCGAGCACGGGGACATTGACCTTCTCGAACATCTTGATGCCGCGCCGCGCATCCAGCAGCGCCACATCCTGCGGGGTGGAGACGATCACGGCGCCGGCCAGCGGCACGCGCTGGGACATGGTCAATTGGGCATCGCCCGTGCCGGGCGGCATGTCCACCACCATGATGTCGAGCTCGCCCCACTCCACCTGGCCCATCATCTGTTCCAGGGCACCCATCACCATCGGGCCGCGCCAGATCATCGCCGTCTCCTGCTCCACCAGGAAGCCGATGGACATGGCCTTCAATCCCCAGCGCTGGATGGGAATGATGCGCTGGCCCACGGCGCGCGGCTTTTCTTGTGTGCCGAGCATCTGCGGCAGGGAGGGGCCGTAGATATCGGCATCCAGCAGCCCAACCCGCAGCCCCTGGGCGGCCAGCGCCACGGCGAGGTTCACGGCGGTAGTGGATTTGCCCACGCCCCCCTTGCCCGAGGCGATGGCCACGATGCGCTTCACATCGGGCAGCAGCATCACGCCCTGGCCCGGTGGCGGGCGGGAGGAACGGGCGGTGGCGGCCGGCGCCTCGGCCGTGGGGGCGGCCACCTCGCGATGCGCGGTCAGCACCACCGTGGCCGAGATCACGCCCGGCACGGCGGAGGCGGCCTTTTCGCAGGCGGCGCGCACGGGTTCCATGGAACGCGCCCGCTCCCGCGGGACGGCGAGGGTGAATTGCACCATGCCATCGCGGGCGGAAATGCCCTCGACCATGCCGGAAGCCACCACATCGAGGCCCGTCGCGGGGTCCATGACCCGGGACAAGGCGGCGCGGATGGCCGTTGTGAGCGTATCGGACATGAGCTTGATCTTTCCTTGACCGGCAGGGCGGCACATATGCACATGCACAAGCTGTCGCGCACCCCTCCCAGAAGGGCGCAAGACACCATATGTTGAAGAGAATTCAGAATTGGCCGATGGGTGCGCCTGTGTAGGCGTGCGTGTGGCAGCAGCGGAGATCTCGGTACAAATGTCTTGGAACAATGGTGGACCGAGCCCCTGGGGCAATCCGCGTCCTCCCGGTGGTGGGGGAAATGGCGGCGGTCCATGGGGTGGACCGCCTTCCGGACCGCCAGGCGGCGGCAATCGCGGCCAAGGCCCCGATATCGAGGAAATGATCCGCAGCGCCCAGAACGCCGTGCGCCGGTTCCTGCCGAGCGGCGGGGCCGGCGGCGGCAAGATGATCGCCCTGGCCGGCGTCGTGCTGGTCGGTGTGTGGGCGGCTTCGGGCTTCTACCGGGTGCAGCCGGATGAGTTGGGCGTCGTGATGCGCTTCGGGGCGTTCGATCGCACCGCGCCGCCCGGCCTGAACTATCGCATTCCCTACCCGGTGGAGACCGTGACCACGCCGCGCGTGACGCGCATCAACCGCGTGGATATCGGCTTTCGCGGGGCGCCTGACAGTGCGCCCGGCGGGCGCGTGGTCTCGGCGCGGGATGTCCTGGCCGAGTCCCTCATGCTGACGGGCGATGAGAATATCATCGACATCGATTTCGCGGTGTTCTGGCGCATCCGGGATGCTGGCGAATTCCTGTTCAACACGCGCAATCCGGAGGAGACGGTGAAATCCGCCGCCGAATCCGTGATGCGTGAAGTCATCGGCAAGACGCCCATCCAGCCCGCCCTGACCGAGGCCCGCGCGCAGATCGAGCAGGATGTCCGCCGTGGCACCCAGGCGATCATGGACCAGTATCGCGCCGGCATCGAAATCACCCAGGTGCAGATGCAGAAATCCGATCCGCCGGCCGCCGTGGTGGAATCCTTCCGTGACGTTCAGCGCGCCAATGCCGACCGCGAACGCGTTCGCAACGAGGCGGAAAGCTTCCGCAACGACATCATCCCCCGCGCCCGTGGCGAGGCCGAGCGCATGTTGCAGGAAGCCCAGGGCTTCCGCGACAGCCAGATCGCCCGTGCCCGAGGTGAGGCCGGCCGCTTCACCGCCGTGCTCAGCGCCTATACCCAGGCTCAGGATGTCACCGTGCGCCGCATCTATCTGGAAACCATGGAAGAAATCTTCAAGCGCAATGGCATGACCCTGGTGGATGACCGCCTGCAGGGCCTCGTGCCCTTCCTGCCGCTGGGCGAGGCGCGCGGCGCCGCGCCGACGGGCCAGACTCAGCCCCGGCCCGCCATGCCGCCGGCGGCCATCGCCCCGGTGATCCAGCAGCAGCGCGGCGGGGTGGGCCGATGAACAAGCTCGCCATCGCGGCCGGCATTGCCGTCGCCGCCCTGTTCGTCGCCGCTTCCAGCTTCTTCACCGTGCAGCAGACGCAGCAGGTGCTGATCACGCAGTTCGGCCAGCCGATCCGCGTCATCCAGACGCCTGGCCTGAATGTGAAGCTGCCCTTCATTCAGGCGGTGATTGTGTTCGACCGCCGCCTGCTCGACTTTGAAGCGCCCGGCGAGGAAGTCATCCTGGGCGATCAGCGCCGCCTGATCGTGGATAGCTTCACCCGCTATTCCATCACCGACCCGTTGCTTTTCTTTCAGACGGTGGGCGCGACTGAGGCCGGCATTCGCGGACGGTTGAACTCCATCGTGACCTCCTCGCTGCGGCGCGTGCTGGCGGGCGAGAGCCTGTTGGCCGTGCTCAGCGCGGATCGCGGCCGAATCATGGGTGAAATCCGCCGCCAGGTGAATGACGAGGCGCGGCGCTTCGGCATCGAGGTGACGGATGTGCGCATCCGCCGCGCCGACCTGCCGGATGAGAACACGCAGGCCATTCTCTCGCGCATGCAGTCCGAACGTGAGCGCGTGGCCCGTGAAGCCCGCGCCGAGGGCGCCGAGGTCGCGGCCCGCATCCGTGCCCAGGCCGAGCGCGACCGGACGGTGCTGCTGGCGGAAGCTGAAGCCACGGCCGCCATCCAACGCGGCACGGGCGAGCAGGAGGCGATCCGCATCTTCGCGGAGGCCTTCCAGCGAGACCCGGAATTCTTCCAGTTCTGGCGCACCATGCAGGCTTATCGGGACGTCTTCTCGACCGGCGAGTCCCGCATGGTGCTGACGCCCGAAAGCGACTTCTTCCGCTACTTCCGGGAGATGCCGGTGCGCCCGGCCACGCCGCGCTGAAACTCTTTCACACTGGCGTGCCGGCCACGCCAGCCTTAGCTTGTCCGTGATGCCCCTGGGGTGGTGTTCCACCACCCCAGGCTTCTCTCTTTCCAGAGGTGCTCGCCCGATGCGGCTTGTCGCAACCGCCCTTCTCCTGGCTTTCTCCTTCCCCGCGATGGCCCAGCAAGCCGCCGCGCCCGCCATGGCGCCTTTCGTGGCGCCCGAAAGCTTTGCCCCCCTCGTGCGGAACCTGCTGCCGGCGGTGGTGAATATCTCCACCTCGCAGAATGTGGCGCCGCGCCCTGGCCGGCCGGATGCGCCGGAGACGCCGCAGGCCCCGCCCGGATCGCCCTTCGAGGAATTCTTCCGCGACTTCTTCAACCGCAACCGTCCGCCCGGCGGGCCGAACGGCCAGCAGGGTGAAGCGCCACCCGCGCCCAACGCCCCGGGTGCGCCCAATCGCCCGGCGCCGCGTCGCGCGCAGTCGCTTGGATCGGGCTTCATCGTGGATGCCTCGGGCATCGTCATCACCAACAACCACGTGATTGACGGCGCCGATGAGATCAATGTCATCCTGCAGGACAACACCTCGCTGCGGGCCACGCTGATCGGCACCGATCCTCGTACCGATCTCGCCGTGCTGCGCGTTCAGCACACGGCCCCCTTGCCCTTTGTCCCCTGGGGCGATTCCGACACGGCCCTGGTGGGCGATTGGGTCGTGGCCATCGGCAACCCCTTCGGCCTGGGTGGCACCGTGACCGCAGGCATCGTTTCGGCGCGCGGGCGGGATATCCGCCAGGGGCCCTTCGATGACTTCATCCAGACGGATGCCGCCATCAATCGCGGCAATTCCGGCGGCCCGCTCTTCAATATGCGGGGCGAGGTGGTGGGCATCAACACCGCCATCTATTCGCCCACTGGTGGCTCGATCGGCATCGGCTTCTCCATTCCCTCCAACCTGGCGCGCGGCGTGGCGCGACAATTGGCCGATGGTGGGCGCGTGCGGCGCGGCTGGCTCGGTGTGAACATCCAGCAGGTGACGGATGAGATCGCCGAAAGCCTTGGCCTGCGCGGTGGCACGCGCGGCGCCCTGATCGCCCGCGCGCAGGAGGGGGCGCCCGCCGCCGCTGCCGGCATCCGCAATGGCGATGTGGTGCTGCGCTTCAACAACCAGGAAGTACGCGAGATGCGGACCTTGCCGCGCATCGTCGCCGAAACCGCCGTGGGCGCGCAGGTGCCCGTGGTGGTCTGGCGTGATGGGCGAGAGGAGACGGTGACCGTCACCCTTGGCGAATTGCCGACGGAAGCGACACCCGCCTCCACGGCGCCCACGCAAACCCCGCGCCCCGACCGGCCGATCGAGCTTTCCGGCCTGGGGCTGCGCGTCACGGCGCTCACCGCCGAGTTGCGGGAGCGTTATCGCCTGCGGCCTGAGGCGCGTGGCGTGGTGGTGATGGAAGTGCTGCCCAATACGCCGGGCGCCGAGCGGGAAATCCGTCCGGGCGACCTGATCCTGGAAGTCCAGCAGGAGCGGGTGACCACGCCGCAGGAATTGCAGGAGCGTATCGAGCGCCTGCGCCGCCAGGGCAGGGCCACAGCACTCTTCCTGATTGAAAGCCAGCAGCAGGGGCAGCGTTTTGTGCCGCTGCGCCTCGCGCCGCCACGCGGCGCGCCGGGCTGAAGCTGGGGGCAGGGCCCGGATTTGGCGCTCTTGTCATTCTGCGGGGCTTGCCCCGCGGAGTGACCGGAGTTGTCTCAGCCCAGCCGGATCTCGCCCGCCTTCCTGCCCCGCATCCAGGCCCACATCCCAGCTGCCCGCCCGGCCCACTTCACCCGCCGCTCATCACCCCGCCGCAGAGCCGCCTTGAGCGCAAGCCCCGGCCATTCCGCCAGCGCCAGCCGCCACGCCGCCGCGCGCCCGTGATGCTTGGCTTCCAGATGCAGCCGCGACCAGCCCTGGTGAAACGCCTTCCAATGCGAAAGCCGGGGTGAGGGGGCTGAGCTGGCCCCGCCTTCATGCCGCACCCGCACCCCGGCCACATGGATCAGTGCATGCCCCGCCGCCCGCACCCGCAGGCACAGGTCATCATCCTCGAAATACAGGAAAATCTCCGGGTCGAAGCCGCCCAGCGCCCGCATTACGGACATCCGCAGGAACATGGCCGAGCCGCCGACATACCAGCAGCAGGCATCGCCCACCGGTTCCACCACCGGCCCGCGCAGGCGCCGGAAGGGCAGGTCATGGCCGAACTGCATGTGGCCTTCCCCGGCGATCACCTCGGGCGCCAACAGTCCGGCCTCAGGGTAGCGGCGCGCGGCGGCGATCAGGCCCGCGATGGTCTGCGGCTCCAGCGTCGCATCGGCGTTCAGCAGCAGGCCGAATTCGGTGCTGACCTCGGCGAAGCCCAGATTGGCCCCGGGCCCGAAGCCCAGGTTGCGCGGTGCCCGTATCACCCGCGCCGAGGGCCGGGCGGCCCGCGCCACATCGGCGCTGTCATCGGGGCTGGCATTATCCACCACGATGACCGGGCAGGCCTCAGGGATCGCGGCCAGGCAGGACGGCAGCAGCGCCGCCGAGTGATAGGCGACGATGACGACCGTGCACTGCGCCTCCGTCTTCACGGACGCGGCCTCACGGACGCGCGGTGGCGATCTCGGTCAGCGCCTGGAAGAAGGCGGCAATCGCGGCCTCCGGCTCCATCGCCACGTCAAAGCCCGTCTTGGATTCGGCGCTGCCGACGGCGACAAGACCACCCGACCAGAAGCCCTCGGCCCCTTCCTCGGGCAGCATGGCGTATTGCAGCATCGCGATGCCACCCGGTCCCCGGTAGGAGATATAGGGGCAGCGCTTGAACTTCTTGGTGCGCACGCCGCCGCCGGTCTTGGGCGCGCCGCTGGAGGCCAGCAGCGCATGCGGCGTGGTGATGCCGCGCGCCTTGGCCGTGGCGGGGGAGAGGTCGAACTTCGTCAACGCCTCGACCGCCACCGCCTTGATGCGGGCCACGGCCGCGTTCAGCGCCTCATCCGGGGGTGCCCGGTTGCCCGGGGGCAGCACGCGGCGCTCGGAGAGGGCCAGCTTCGCGGCTTCCCGGAACTCGGTCGCCTTGCCGTGCAGCTTGGTGTTGGGGCCAGCGAGGATGGCTTCGGCATTGGCCACCATCGCCTTCAGCTCGGCCGCAGTCTTGCCGGAGAGATCGAGGCTCATGCCATGTTGACCATGATGGTCTTCTTGTGGGTGAAGTGTTCGAGCATGGCTTCGAGCGATGCCTCCTTGCCGAGGCCGCTGCTCTTCACGCCGCCATAGGACAGGTTCGCCTGGACGACGAGATTTTGATTGATCTGCACAAGCCCCGCTTCCAGCCGATGCGCGAGGTCAAGCCCGACCTTCAGATTGTTCGTCCAGAGCGATGCCGCCAGGCCGTATTCGCTGTCATTCGCCTCGGCCAGCACGGCCTCGGGGTCGTCGAAGGCCTGGATCACGGTGACCGGGCCAAAGATTTCCTCGCGCACCAGGCGCGAATTGCCATCAAGGCCCGTGAAGATCACGGGGCGCAGGAACAGGCCCTTCTTCAAGGCGCTGTCGGTCGGCATGGCGCTGCATTCATGCGCCACCGCACCGGCGGTCGCCTTGCCCTCGGCGATGAAGCCCTGGACCTTCTCGAACTGGCCCTGGCTGATGATGGTGCCGATATCGGTCTTTTCGTCCAAGGGGTCGCCCATCACCATGCCGTCCACTGCCTTCTTCATCTCGGCCACGAAGGCATCGAAGATCGGGCGTTCAACATAGATGCGGCTGGCGGCGGTGCAGCTCTGGCCCTGGCGGGTGAAGCGCATGGAGGTGAGCGCGCCGGAGACGGTCTTGGCGAAATCGCAATCGGCAAAGACGATCATGGGCGACTTGCCGCCCAATTCCAGCGTGACAGGCACCAGCTTCTGCGAGGCTGCCTTGGCCACGATCTTCCCCGTCTCGACCGAGCCGGTGAAGGTGACCTTGCGCACCAAGGGGTGCTCGACCAGCGGGGCCCCGCATTCCGGGCCCATGCCACTCACCATGTTGAAGCAGCCGGCGGGCAGGACGCGGTTCATCAATTCGCAGATGCGCAGCACGGCGAGTGGCGCTTCCTCGGCCGATTTCACGACGACGGTGTTGCCGGCGACCAGCGCGGGCGCCACCTTCAGCGCCATCAGCAGCATCGGCACGTTCCAGGGGATGATGGCGCCGACCACGCCCAGCGGCTCGCGCACCGTCACACTCAGCACATTGGGGGCGAAGGGCACGCTCTCGCCCTTAAGTTCGGAGCCGAGGCCGCCGAAGAATTCAAACACATCCGCGACGACACCGGCTTCCACGCGGCTTTCCGTGCGCAGCGCCTTGCCGGTTTCCAGCGCGATGAGCCGGGCCAGCTCCTCCTGGTGTTCCTTCAGCAGAGCGGCGCATTGATGCACCAGGGCGCCACGCTTGCGCGCCGGGACCTTGGCCCATTCCTTCTGGGCGCGGGCGGCATCCCGCACGGCGGCATCCACATCCTGCGCATCGCCCTCAGCCGCGCGGGCCACTTCGATCCCGGTGGCCGGGTTCACCACGGCGAAGCTCTGGCCGCTGAGGGCGGGCACATAGCGGCCGCCAATGAAATGCAGGCCGGACAGCGCCGTGGCCAGCTTCTGCTGGTCCAGGCAAGGGGCGGCGGGGGTGGGGTGCGGCGTGTCGAGCATGGGCATGTTTCCTGAGGGCGCGTCTGGCGGCGGACCATGCGCCGGATGGGGGGGCAGGGGCAAGCCTTGCCGGGCCGCACCTTGGGTCCCGCGGGCGCGGGGGGGGTGATCGGGAAGGGGGCATCGCGCGCGTGGTAGCGGCGGGGAAGCCCCCTATCCCGCTGGGCGCTTGATCGAGACCAGCGCCATGCCGGCATTCACCGGGCGCTCGGTGACATTGTAGCGGTGGATCGTGGTCGGCGTGCCCAGGGCCGCGAGATCATCCAGCAGGTCCAGCCCGAAATCATTATAGACCAATGACCGTCCGCCCTTGCCGTCGCCATGGTAAACCTCGGGCAGGAGATGAACATCCTCCGGCCCATCCACCGCCACGCGCTTGGTCGTGTGCGGGACCAGCGGCACCGCCATCGGAATCGTGAAGACATGCGCGCCGCCGGGCGTCAGGATGCGCGCGATTTCTGCGAAGCCCCGCAACGGATGGCGGATATGCTCGAAGATATCCGAGGTGATCACCAGGTCCACCGTCGCATCGGCCATGCTGAGCGCCATCAGGTCCTGATTGGACACGCCGTCGCGCATGTCGCCGCTTCGCAGGTCACTCCAGTAGAAGGACTTCATGTAGTGCGGCAGGCCCTGGAAGATGCGGCGGAACGGGCCGGCGACGCCAGGCTCGAAGATGACCAGCCGGGCGAAGCGCGGCTCCCGCGCCAGGGCGACGAGGCTTGTGGCGCCAGGCCCGGGAAACAGGCTGAGGATGGCGTCCGCCTGCACGCGATAGCGCAGGGTCGCCCCGCAGCCGCTGCAATCATAGGTCTCGCGGATGGCGCGCTTGGCGCGGGTGAAGACGCCCTGGGCGCCGCACACGCTGCAGGTGGATGAATAGGCGTGGTGCGGGAATTCCGCGCCCATCGGTGTCTGTGCCAAGCGAGCGACCTTTCCCGCGCCGAGGGGATGCCCTCCGTCAGGCCGGCATGGCCCAACCGTCTGCGGATTTAGCGGATTTGTGCCCGTGCGGCCACTCGGCCAGGCGGCCCACTTCGCAGGCCCGTCTTGCCGCCGCCCCCGCCCGCGCATAATCACGCGGGACGCACCGGAGCCATGACATGTCCCAGCCTTCCGGCCCCCTCAAGGGCCTTCGCGTTCTCGACCTCACCCGCGTTCTTGCCGGGCCCACCTGCACGCAGATGCTGGGCGACCTGGGGGCGGAGATCATCAAGATCGAAAAGCCCGAGAGCGGCGATGACACGCGCGGCTTCGCGCCCCCCTTCTGGCCCGAGACGAAGGAGAGCGCCTATTTCCTCGGCGTGAACCGCAACAAGCAGTCCGTCACGGTGGATATCGCCAAGCCCGAGGGCCAGGCCATCATCCACAAGCTGCTGGAGCATTGCGATATCCTGGCCGAGAACTTCAAGGTCGGCGCGCTGGCCAAGTACGGCCTGGGGTATGAGCAGTTGCGCGCGAAGTATCCGCGGCTGATCTATTGCTCCATCACCGGCTTCGGCCAGACTGGCCCCTATGCGCCGCGCCCGGGCTATGACGCGCTGATCCAGGCGATGGGCGGCATCATGTCCCTGACGGGTGAGCCCAATGGTTCGCCGCAGAAGGCGGGCGTTCCGGTCGCGGATTTGTTTGCCGGGCTGTATGGCTGCATCGGCATCCTGGCCGCGGTGAACCACCGCCACGCCACGGGTGAGGGCCAGCAGATTGATATCGGCATGCTGGACACGCATGTCGCCTGGCTCGCCAACCAGGGCATGAACTATCTGGCCACGGGCGAGAATCCGCCGCGGCTGGGCAATCAGCATCCCAATATCAGCCCGTATCAGGAATACCCGACACAGGATGGCTACCTGATCCTGGCGGTGGGCAATGACCCGACCTTCGAGCGTTTCTGCAAGAATTTCGGCCTGGAGGAACTGCCGGGTGATTCCCGCTTCGCCACCAATGCCAGCCGCGTCGCCAACCGTGACCTCGTGACGCAGACGCTGACGCCGGTGATGAAGTCCAAGACCACCGCCGCCTGGGTGGAGGCGCTGGAGGCGCTGAAGATCGGCTGCGGCCCGATCAATACGCTGAAGGATGTCTTCGCCGACCCGCATGTGATCGCGCGGGAGATGGTGGTGAAGATGCAGCACAAGAGCGGCCAGGAAATCGAGGTCATCGCCAACCCCGTGAAGCTTTCCGCGACGCCGCCCGACTATCGCTCGCCGCCGCCGGTGCTGGGCGAGCACAGCGACCATGTGCTGGGCGGCCTGCTCGGCATGAGTGCGGCCGAGATCGCGGCGCTGCGCGAGAAGGGGATCGTCTGAGGATGGAGCAGCCCCGCATCGGCGCTGTCACCGGATCCTTCGAGGGTGGCACGGTGCAGTTGCGCTGGGCCGAATGGGGCCCGGCCTCGGGCAGGCCCGTGGTGTGCGTCCATGGGCTGACCCGCAATGCGCGGGATTTCGACGCCCTGGCGCGGCATCTGGCCGGGCAGGGGCGGCGGGTGATCTGCCCGGATATTCCCGGGCGCGGCCTGTCCGGCTGGCTGCCTGCGGGCGCGCTCTATGCCGTGCCGACCTACCTCGCCACGCTCACGCCGCTGCTGGCGGGCCTGCCCGAATATGACTGGGTCGGCACCTCGATGGGCGGGCTGATCGGCATGGGCCTCGCCACCATCCCCGGTGTCACGCTGCGGCGGATGGTGTTGAATGATATCGGGCCCTTCGTGCCGGTGGCGGCGCTGGAGCGCATCCGCATCTATCTCAGCACGCCGCGTGAATTCGCCGATGTGGCGGCGCTGGAGGCCTATCTGCGCCAGGTGCACGCGCCCTTCGGCCAGCTCTCGGATGCGGAATGGGCGCATCTGGCCCGGCACAGTGCGCGCGTCACCGCCAGCGGCCGCGTGGTGCTGCATTATGACCAGGCCATCTTGGAGCCCATGCAGGGCGAGCTGAGCGATGTGGATCTCTGGCCGCTCTGGCCGGCGGTGGCCAGCCGCCCGGTGCTCGTGCTGCGCGGCGAAACCTCGGACCTGCTGCTGCCCGAGACGGCCGCGCGCATGGGCGAAACACCAGGCGTGACCATCGCCACCATCGCGGGCTGTGGCCATGCGCCGGCCTTGATGGAGCCATCGCAGATCGCGCTGATCAGCGACTTCCTGGCCTGATGTCGGAGGCCGGGTCCGCGCCCGCGCCTGGGGGCTTCTGGAGCACTATCCAGGCGCTGCTGCCCCGGCTGGTTTCGCTGGTGGGGGGGCTAATCCTGCTCTTCATCCTGGTCGATGAATTGCAGCGCGACGGCATCGAGGTGCAGCCCATCTCGGTGCCGCCACGCCTGATCGAGGCCGGGCTGAACGCCGATGTGGTGGCGCTGCGGCTGAAGGACGCGATCCTGCATCTCCAGGACACTGTGGGGGGCGAGCCGCGCCGCCGCACCGGGGCCGACGTGGGCGGCACCCATCCGGATTTCACGGTGCCACTCACCGGGCTTTCGCTGCGCTCCCTGGCCAATGCGCTCCGCGGCTTGCTGGGGATCCCCGAACGTCGTGTCTCGGGTGAAATCACCCTGGATGGCGAGGTGCTGCGGCTGCGCCTGCGCCTCTCGGGCCAGGGCGTCATTGCCGATGTGACGGCGGCCAACCCCGATGCGCTGATCCGCGCCGGCGCGCCGGAGGTGTGGCGCGTGGTGCAGCCGATCCTCTACGCCTGGTGGCTCTCCAGCGAGGCGCCCAGCGAAGCCCAGATGCGCGAGACACTGACCGAGATGGCGCTGCATGCGGGCTCGGACCGGCAGCTTCAGCGCACGATCCAGCTTTTGCTGGCGCGCTCCCTGGCCCGGACCGGCGAGGCGGAAGCAGCGCTGGCCATCAACGACACCCAGCTGCGCGAATCCCCGGGCTATGCCCCGGCGATCTATGGCCGCGGCCGCGCCCTGCGCGAACTTGGCCGCCTGGATGAGGCGATGGAGGCGTTCGAGGCCGCACAGCGCATCCTGCCCAACACGGCATTTCCGCGCGTCGGCATGGCGCAGGTGCTGCGCGACCGGGGGCAGAACCAGGCGGCATATGATCTGCTGCAACCCGTGGTGCGGGATCAACTGGTAGATGCTCAGGGGCGGGTGGAACTGGCCCTGGCGCTCATCGCCCTGGGTCGGGCGCGAGAGGCGCTGGTCCATGCGCGCCGCGCCGTCGCCGAGGATGCGAAGAACCCCTCGGCGCATACCGCGCTGGGCGAGGCGCTGCTGGCCGAGCGCCAGCCCGAGGCGGCACTCCTGGCTTTTGACGTGGCCATCGGCCACGGCCCGCTATGGGGCGAGGCACATCTGGGTCGGGCGGCGGCACTGACGGCGCTGGGCCGCCGCGCCGAAGCGCGCGATGCGCTGGAGCATTCGCGCGCCGTGATCGCGGCCACGCCGCGGCTGCGAGAGAGGCTGGCGCAGCTCAGCCTGTTCTGACGCTATTCCGCCTGGACGCCCGCGGCGCGCAGGATGGCCGTCTGCCGTTCCACGCTGGCGCGGAGCAGGGCCATGACCTGCTCAGAACTGTCGTAGCCCGCGCGGGGCGCCACGCCGGCCAACTCGCCCAGGCGCGGCGCCGTCTGCTGGATGGCGGCGCGGAAGGCTTCGCCCAGGGCGGCGACGATGGCGGCGGGGGTCTGCGCGGGGGCGAGGATCGGGAAATACTCCTCCAGGATCACGCCGGGCAGGCCGGCTTGCGGCGCGCTTGGCACATCCGGCAGCACAGGCGTGCGGCTTTCCGCCAGCACGGCCAGGGCGCGCAGCGTGCCGCCGCGGATCTGGCCGATGGAGGAGGCCATGGTGGGCAGGCCGACCCGCACCTCGCCAGCAACCAGCGCGGCCACGCTCGGCCCGCCGCCACGGTAATGCACCAGTTCGGACTCGACGCGCGCGGCGGAGCGGAACAACTCGGCCGCGACATGCACGCCGCTGCCGCTGCCGGTGGAGGCGATGTGAAATCCATGGGGATTGGCGCGCATCAGCGCCACCAGTTCCTGCGCGGTGCGGGCCGGCACCTGCGGGTTCACGACCAGCACATAGGGCGAGAAGCCGGCAACCGCGATGCCGACGAAGTCCTCCAGCGTATTGTAGGGCACGCGCGCGACAATGGCCGGGACCGTGGGGTGGGAGGAGTTGATCAGCAGCGTCAGCCCATCGGGCGCGGCGCGCGCCACCACCTCCGCGCCGATCACGCTGCCCGCGCCGGCGCGGTTCTCGATGACGACCGGCTGGCCGAGGATCTGGCCCGCGGACTCTGCCACGATGCGGCCGACAATGTCGTTCGAGCCGCCGGGGGCAAAGGGCACGATGAGGCGGATGGGCCGCGCCGGGCGCCAGGCCTGGGCGTGCAGTGGCAGGGGCGTGAGGGCGGCGGCAAGGCCGGCGGCCATGGCTTGGCGACGTGTGGGCACGGGAGTTCCCCCTGGGTTCGGGCCTCTGGATCGGGCCCGGTTTGTGTCGGGCCTGTTGCTGCCCGAGACGGCCGTTTGCATGGGAGAAGCCCTCAGCGTGACCATCGCCCCTATCGCGGGCTGCGGCTATGCGCCGGCCTTGATGGGGCCATCGCAGATCGCGTTGGCCGGCGACTTTCCCGGGTAGCAACGTAAGCGAATGAAAGCTCTAGCTTTATTGATATTAAATCAGCTTACTAATGTCCCTAGGCGCTCAATCACAGCGGGAACGCTCCCCGTGCGCAGCAATCCCTGGTCAACGTCCCTATAGAGAGAAAAGCTTCGTTCCACAAAATCTTCCAGCGACAATTCGCGCGGCTCGCCCTCCTTGAGGCCGTGAATGCTGCGCAGGAAATTTGCCCTACTGGGCACGCCGGCGCGCCGCGCTACTGGTTGGAAGACTGGCCAAGTAAGCAATTTGCCAAGATCATCTGGCAAACCTCGGGGTATGCCGGCACTCGCGGGCACCACTCCACCGTTTACCAAAGCCGCATGGGCTAGTCCGGCGAGCGCGAACACTGTTGGGTGATTTGTCGTATGCATGAAGGGTGTGCCTTCGGCGGTCCACATACGAAGCAGCGGCTCAAGATCGTAACCGGCAGCGGCGAAATTTGCCTTAATTGCGTTGCGGGCATCGTCATAAACCGCAATATAGCCAAGTTCTGCGAATACCAGACTGTTATAAAGGCGGCAGACCCGCTTCACATCGAGCCCCATACAGAATCCTGCGACAGCGATTGCTGAGTGGTAATCACTTTCGGTGCCGCGGAGAATGGTTCCGTCACGGCCCAGGTAGACGCAGTCGGGATGGAACCCCGCGAATACAAAGGTCGGCAGATAAATGAAGTTAATATTAGCTGTGCGCAACGACGTCGGACGTAAGGGCGACTCTAAGTTATGATCGCCGAATTGGCTGATGACCAAATCGTACTGTTGCAAGGTAGATGCAATTGCAGCCTCAGTCAGATGCGGCACTGCGGCTGGTTGGCACGAGGAGATTTCTGCATGGGGCAGCATCACGCGCGCGGCTATCGCCATACCAATCGTCTGACAGGTTCCTACAAAAAGAATCTTCGGTCGATCAGGCATGGCGTTAGTCATGTCCGCCCTCAATCGCTTCCTCATCACAGATAATGTTCTGTATTTCATTGATAAGGCTAGCCTGATCAACCAGCGCCGGAACGACAACATCCACAGAAGTGCGTGAAACGTGTTCTGATTTTGTATTTACCTCTTCTTCTCTATCCAAATAATGTTTCATAAAAATAGACATCACATGCGCAACTCCTTGATCGCAAACCTCACGCAGATCGTCTTCAAAAAAGGTGCCGCGCGCATGCGGGCCAGTGATTATTTCATATGATGGAAAATAAACAACGTCCTCGAACTTGCGCACCGCCTGCTCGGCAACAACCCTTAGGGCTGATTTGCTGTATGTGGTAGCAGTCAGTACATGTTGATCTTCATATGTCGCAATTAAAGCGACTGGAGAAACTGTCAGTATGATCCGGCAAGCAGGATTGATACGCCGAAGACTTGTTATGAATGCACAAAGATCAGTGTCCATTTCGGCGACTGAGAAATGGTGAAATCTGTACGGCGTAGTATCTTCCATTTTTGTTACCACGCCCGGCGCTAGCGGGACGACCGCGCCATCAGGTGCCACCCACCCTTCGGTCAAGCCGAGAGTAAAAATGAATACGTCACATTCCTCGAACATGCGGCGTACGGCTTCGAGATGTACCTCTCTCTCCGCGACGACCTCATCAGCGTGAGCAAAACCTGCATCTTGGACGCGAGGCCGAAACGGATCAACGAAGCGACCATCCGAGCGTTGCCAAACGAAATCTTTCGGATCAAACAATCCATACGCTCTCTGGTACAATTGAAGTAACTGGCGGATCGTATAAATGTTTCCAAAGCGCGCTGAGAATGTTCCATAGTTTTGATCTTGGCTGAACGGAAAATGTGGCCTTTCCTCGGTCACGAAATAGGCGAACCCATTTTTCTTTAGCGTCCGGGCAATGTGCTGGGCAAAGCAACTTCCTGCTGTCGCCACACGACTTGTCGGGCCAATCCGGAATGCAGGCCGCACTACCGGATCGACCTCTGTTGGTGCGCGGCCTGAAACGCTCCGCCGCCAGAACTGGCTCGCTGATTTAGTCAGATAAGGGTTGGATATCTGATTTCCTTCAGGTGGAGCCTTAGATTAAAAATGGGATGCCAGCGCAAATAAGTCAATACATGGTAATTTAGGTTGACGTCGGTCGATCTTTTGTGCTGTCCCGTTACTCTATTCGTTAGCATGGAGCAGAATACCCGCCAAGGCTGATGAGCATTGATTTCCTGAGTTTGCGGCACGATCATCTGTCAGCCGTCGGTCATTTTCCATGGCCTCGGCATTTCAAGAATGAGGATGCGTGCGCGGAGCGACCTAGGCAGCAGATACAAAACCGCTGCACTTCACCCCGCCTTGAGCAACCGCGCCGCCTTCACCGCGAAATAGGTCAGGATGCCATTCGCCCCCGCGCGCTTGAAGCACATCAGGCTTTCCATCATCGCGCGGTCATGGTCGAGCCAGCCGCGCTCCACCGCCGCCATCAGCATCGAATACTCGCCGCTCACCTGATAGACGAAGGTGGGTGCGCCGAATTCGCGCCGCACGCGGTGCAGCACATCGAGATAGGGCAGGCCCGGCTTCACCATCACCATGTCGGCCCCCTCCGCGAGATCGAGGGCCACTTCGCGCAGCGCCTCGTCGGTATTCGCGGGGTCCATCTGGTAGGTCTTCTTGTCGGACAGCACCGGGCGGTTGGCGTTGGTGGGGGAGCCGACGGCATCGCGGAAGGGCGCGTAGAAGCCGCTCGCATATTTGGCCGCGTAGGACATGATGCGCGTGTGGATCAGCCCCTCGGCGTCCAGCGCCGCGCGGATCGTGCCGATGCGCCCATCCATCATGTCGGAGGGGGCGACCACATCCACGCCCGCCCTGGCCATGTTGACCGCCTGGATGATGAGGCGCTCCACCGTTTCCTCATTATGCACCTGGCCATCGCGCAGCACGCCGTCATGCCCATGGGTGGTGTAGGTATCGAGCGCCACATCGCCAATGAGGCCGAGGCCCGGATGCGCGGCCTTCAGCAGCCGGGCGGCGCGGCAGGTGATGTTGTCGGCTTCCAGCGCGCCGGTGCCATCCTCGTCGCGGTGTTCCATCGGCGTGTAGGGAAACAGCGCGACGGCGGTGATGCCGAGCGAGACGGCCTCGGCCACGTGTTCGGCCGCCATGTCGGGGCTGACGCGGAACACGCCCGGCATGGAGTGGACCTCATCCTTCTGGCCGGTGCCCTCGGTGAGGAAGATCGGCCAGATAAGATCACTGGGCGTCAGCGCGTTTTCCGCAACCAGCGCGCGGTTCCAGGCATCGCGCCGGTTGCGGCGCATGCGCGTGCTGGGGAAGGCGCCGGCAAAATGGGTCATGCCAGGGCCTGCTCCAGATCGGCCAGGATATCGTCAATATGCTCGATGCCGATGGAGAGGCGGATATAGCCGGGTGTCACCCCGCTCGCCGCCTGCTCGGCCTCGTTCAACTGGCTGTGGGTGGTGGTGGCCGGATGGATGGCGAGGCTGCGCGCATCGCCGATATTGGCGACGTGGTAGAACATCTTCAGCTTCTCGATGAAGGCCTGCCCGGCTTCCTTGCCGCCCGCCAGTTCGAAGCCCATCAGGCTGCCATAGCCGCCCTTGAGATGCGCCTCCGCCCGGCGGCGTGCCTCGCCCTCGGCCAGTGAGGGGTGAATGACGCGCGTGACCTTGGGGTGGCTGGCCAGATAGGCCGCGACGCGGATCGCATTGCTGCAATGCCGCTCCATCCGCAGCGGCAGCGTCTCCAGCCCTTGCAGGAACATGAAGGCGTTGAAGGGCGCCATGGGGGCGCCGATGTCGCGCAGCAGGCAGGTGCGCATCCGCAGGATATAGGCGATGGGCCCCAGCGGCTTGGCCGCCTGCGACCACACGGCGCCGTGATAGCTGGGGTCCGGCTTGTTGAGCGTGGGGAAGCGATCACCCCCCGCTTCCCAGTCGAAATTGCCGCCATCCACGACGATGCCGCCGATGGAGGTGCCATGCCCGCCGATCCACTTGGTGGTGGAGTGCATGACGATGGCCGCGCCATGCTGGAAGGGGCGGCACAGGATGGGGGCGGCGGTGTTGTCCATGATGAGCGGCACGCCGAGCCGGCGCCCGATGGCCGCGACCTCGGCGATGGGAAACACCTGCAGCTTCGGGTTGGGCAGCGTCTCGGCATAGTAGCAGCGGGTGCGCGCATCGGTGGCGCGGGCAAAGGCTTCGGGGTCGGCCGGGTCCACGAAACGGACCTCGATGCCGAATTGCTTCAGCGTGTTCGCGAACAGGTTGTAGGTGCCGCCGTAGAGGTCGGTGCTGCTGACGATGTTGTCGCCCACCTCGCAGAGGTTCATCACGCAGAAGCTGGTCGCCGCCTGGCCCGAACCCACGGCGAGTGCCGCGGCCCCGCCTTCCAGCTGCGCGATGCGCGTCTCCAGCGCGTCGCAGGTCGGGTTCATGATGCGGGTGTAGATGTTGCCCAACTCCGCCAGCCCGAACAGCCGCGCGGCATGGCCGGTATCCTGGAATTGGAAGCTGGTGGTCTGATGGATCGGCACCGCGACGGAGCCGGTATTCGGGTCCGCGCGATGGCTGCCGCCATGCAGGGCGATGGTCTCTGGATTGGTGTAGGTCATGCTGGCTTCCCTCGCTTTGCGAGGGAGCGTGCCATCACTCGCCCGGCGTTGGAAGGGCGCGCCAGGCGATGTCGCTCCGGCAGAAGCCCTCCGGCCAATCCACCAGGGCCACGGCGGCATAGGCGGCGGCCCGCGCCTCGGCGAGGGTGGCGCCCGTGGCGCCGATGCCCAGCACCCGGCCTCCATGGGCCACCAGCCGCCCGGCCTCATCCTGCGCCGTGCCGGCGTGGAAGATCTGCACGCCCGGGACCTGGGCCGCGGCTTCCAGCCCGCGGATTTCGGTGCCCCGCAGCGGCGTGCCGGGATAGCCCCGCGCCGCCATGACGACGAGCAGGCTGGCCAGCTTCTCCCAGCGCAGCTCGAAATCCCGCAAGCCGCCCTGGGCCGCGGCCAGCAGGGCGGGCAGCAGATCGCTGCGCAGGCGCAGCATCAGCGCCTGGCATTCCGGATCACCGAAGCGGACGTTGAATTCCAGCAGCTTCGGGCCTTCGGCCGTCAGCATCAGCCCGGCAAAGAGCACGCCCTGGAAGGGCGTCCCGCGCCGCGCCAACTCGGCCAGCACGGGGTTGATGCACTCGGCCATCACCTGCGCCTGCAAGGCTGGCGTGAAGGCGGGCGGCGGGGAATAGGCGCCCATGCCGCCGGTATTCGGGCCGGTATCGCCATCCCCCACGCGCTTGTGGTCCTGCGCCGCACCCAGCGGGATGGCATGCGTGCCGTCACACAGCGCGAAGAAGCTGATTTCTTCGCCGATCAGGCATTCCTCGATGACCAGGATGCGGCCGGCCTCGCCATGGATGCCGGCTTCCATCATTTCGGCCACGGCTTCCTCGGCCTCGGCCAAATTGAATGCCACCACCACACCCTTGCCGGCGGCCAGGCCGTCGGCCTTCACCACGATGGGCGCGCCTTGTTCGCGCAGATAGGCGCGGGCGGCATCCGGGTCCGTGAAGCGGCCATGCGCCGCGGTGGGGGCCCCCGCGGCATTGGCAATGTCCTTGAAGAAGCTCTTGCTGCCCTCGAGTCGCGCCGCCGCCGCGCGGGGCCCGAAGCACAGCAGCCCCGCTTCGGCGCAGGCATCGGCCAGCCCCAGCGTCAGCGGCGCTTCCGGCCCGACGACCACGAGATCCATCGCCTCGGCCTTGGCGAAGGCGACCAGTGCGGGGATATCCTCGGCCCCGATGGCCACGCATTCCGCCACTTCGGCGATGCCGGGATTACCCGGCGCGCACCACAGGCGGGTGAGCAAAGGCGAGGCCGCGATGGCCCAGCACAGCGCGTGTTCGCGCCCGCCGCCGCCCACAACAAGAATCTTCATTCGATGACTGCCTCCGCAAAGCCAAAATCCGCCCCTATAAGTCATGCATGGACGGGATCGGTGCCAATGTTCCGGAGTACGGTGTGGGCGAGTTGGCGGGAGCCATCAAGCGCACGCTGGAAGGCGCCTTTTCCCGCGTGCGCGTCCGCGGCGAGCTGACCGAGGTCAAACCCTACGCCTCCGGCCATATCTACCTCTCGCTCAAGGAGGAGAATGCCAAGATCGAAGCGGTGATCTGGAAGGGCACCGTCTCCCGCGTCGGCCTGCGCCCCGAGAACGGCATGGAAGTGGTGGCGACGGGCCGCCTCTCCACCTATGCCGACCGCTCCAAATACCAGCTGGTGATCGAGAAGCTGGAATATGCGGGCGCTGGTGCGATGCTGGCGCGGATCGAGGCGCTGAAGGCGGCCCTGCTCAAGGAGGGGCTGTTCGATACCGAGCGCAAGCGCGCCTTGCCGCTGCTGCCCCGCGTCATCGGCGTGGTGACCAGCCCGCAGGGTGCGGTGCTGCAGGATATCCGAACCACGCTGGCACGGCGCTTTCCGCGCCATGTGATCCTCTGGCCCGTGCCGGTGCAGGGGGAGGGGGCGGCGGAGAAAATCGCCGCTGCGATTCGCGGTTTCTCCGAATTGCCGCCGGGCGGCGCGATTCCGCGCCCCGATGTGATCATCGTCGCGCGCGGCGGTGGCTCGCTGGAGGATCTGATGGCCTTCAACGAGGAGGTGGTGGTCCGTGCCGCCGCCGCCTCGACCATTCCGCTGATCTCGGCCGTGGGGCATGAGACGGACACCACGCTGATTGATTTCGCGAGTGACCGCCGCGCGCCCACCCCCACCGCCGCCGCCGAGCTGGCCGTTCCCGCGCGGGTGGAGCTGGCGGCTGATCTGGCGCAGCGCGCGGCGCGGATGGACAACCGCATCACCGCCCGCCTGCGCGAGGCGCGGCTGCATCTGACGCGCGCCGAGGCCGGCCTGCCCGACCTGCCGGCCCTGGTGAACCTGCTCCGCCAACGGCTGGATGACCGCGCCGAGCGGCTGCGGGCGGCCCTGCCGGGCTTTGTCGTGGCCAAGCGGGCCGAATTGACGCGGCTCGGCGCCGGCTTGCGCCACCCGCGGGAGGCCATCGCCGCCGGCACCCACGCGCTGCAATCGCTGGATCAGCGGCTGCGGGCCGCCTGGGCGCGGGCCTCCGCGCGGCGCCTGGCGGCCCCGGCGCTGGCGCGGCTCTCCGCCGGCCCCGTGCTGGCGCTGATCCGTGAGCAGGCGGCGCGGGTCGAGGGCCTCGCGGCCCGGCTGGAGGCTGTCAGCTACAATGCCGTGCTGGCGCGGGGTTTCGCGCTGGTGCAGGGCACGGATGGCACGGCCTTCTCATCCGCCGCGCAGGTCGCGGCGGGGGCCAGCCTGACGCTGACCTTCCAGGATGGCGTCGTGAAGGCGGTGGCGGCCGGCGGCAAGCCCAGGCAAGGCAGCCTGTTTTGAGGCGCCGCGCCGCCCTTGCCCTGCCGGCCCTGCTGCTGGCGCGGCCAGCGGCGGCGGTGGAATGGCGCGGCACGCCGGCGCAAGGGACGCTGCTGATCGGCCAGGGCGCCCAGGGCGCGCGGATCACGCTGGATGGCCAGCCCGTACGCGTCTCGCCCGAGGGGTTCTTCGTGCTCGGCTTTGGCCGCGATCACGGGCCGCAGGCGGTGCTGAGCGTGAACGGGGTGGCGCGCAGCATCGCCGTCGCGCGCCGGGAATGGGATGTGCAGCACATCACGGGCCTGCCGCCCGCCCAGGTCACGCCCGATGCCGCCGCACTGGAGCGGATCAGGCTGGAGCGGGAGCGGCTGAATGCCGTGCGCGGCGTCGATTCGTCTCGAGTGGATTTCGCCGGTGGCCTGGCCTGGCCGGCGCGCGGGCGCATCAGCGGGGTATTCGGCAGCCAGCGCGTCTTGAACGGCCAACCGCGCCAGCCGCATTTCGGCCTGGATGTGGCGGGGCCGGTGGGCACGCCCATCCTGGCGGCGGCGGCCGGAAAGGTCACGCTGGCGGCCGATTTCCACTTCTTCGGCAAGCTGATCGTGCTGGATCACGGCCATGGGGTGAACACGCTCTATGCCCATCTTTCCGCCATGGATGTGCGCGAAGGTGATGAGGTTCGCCAAGGTGGCCGCCTGGGGGCCATGGGTGCGACGGGCCGCGTGACCGGCCCGCATCTGCATTTCAGCCTGGGTTGGTACCGGCTTTGGTTGGACCCCCAGCCGCTTCTTGCGGCCTGAGATCCGATTTTATTACCAATTTTTTAGCCCTGGGCGCTACCTTCTCGTTCAGCTTCGGTTTATCTAGCGAAGTAACAGGTGGTTCCGGCGGGTGGTGTTTCAGCTCTCCTTCTTCCTCAGCGTGTCGGAAAGTTCAGGGCATTCATGAACGTGATTCACCACGAGGCCCCCAAGGCCGATTCGCCGGCCGGGACCTCCGCCGCGGCCGAGGTGACGGAGCCGCCGGCGCGCAAACCTTGGCTCTGGTTGGGGCTGGCCGCGGCCGTCGCGGCCGGGGGCTATGTCTATCTCAATCGGGCCGATACCACGCCGCCGCCGCCGCCCACTGTTGAGCGCCTTCCGGTCGGCGAATTCCGCCTGAATGACAATGAAATGCGCGCCCTGCGGATCGAGCCCGTGGTGATGCGCGAATTCCGCCCCGAGCGCCTGGCCGAGGGGCGCATCGCCTATAATGACGATCGCTCGACGCCGATGCTCGCTCCCTTCACGGGCCGCGTGATCCGCGCCTTCGCCCGCGTGGGTGATCGTGTCGAGGCCGGCGCACCGCTTTATGAGGTGGAGACGCCGGACGTCACCACCGCCGCCAATGAACTCCTGGCCGCGCTGGACAATGTGCAGAAGACCCGCGTGGCGCTGGAGCAGGCGCGGCGCGAGGAGGCCCGCCAGCAATCGCTGTTTTCCGCCCGCGCCGCCTCACAGCGCGATGTCGAGCAGGCGCGCGCCGCCGCCAATGCCGCCGATGCCGATGCCCGCAGCGCCGTGGCCCAGGCCGAGGCGCAGCGCGACCGGTTGCGCGTGCTGGGCCGCACCGCCGAGCAGATCGCCGAGATCGAGCGCACGCGCCAGGTCAGCGGCATCATCACCGTGACGGCGCCCCTGGCCGGCACCATCACCCAGCGCCGCGTGGGGCCGGGCCAATGGGTTTCGGCCGGGCAGGGCGATCCGGTCTTCACCATCGCCGATCTCTCGACCATGTGGCTCGTCGCTGCCGTGCGGGAGCTGGATGTGCCGCTGATCCAGGTGGGCCAGACCGTGGAGGTGACCGTCGCCGCCTTGCCGGGCCGCGCCTTCCCCGCGCGTATCGTGCGCACCGCGGCCGGCCTTGACCCGGCCACCCGCCGCCTGACCGTGATGGCCGAGGTGCTGGACCCCGAAGGCGTGCTGCGCCCCGAGATGTTCGCGAATTTCCGCATTTCGGTCGGCGAGGCGCAGCAATCGCCGGCGGTGCCGGCCAGTGCCGTGATCTTCCGCGGTTCGGAGGCCAATGTGTGGGTGGCCCTGCCGGAGGGCCGCTTCATCATGCGCAAGATCACGCCCGGCATCCGCGCGGGTGACATGATTCAGGCGCGCGATGGTATTCAGGCCGGCGAGCGCCTCGTCACCGGCGGCGCCCTGTTCATTGACCGCGCCGCGCGGATTGATTGACGCCAATGGCTGAGAGACCGACTCACTGCCTCGTCGGCAAGCCGCCTCACCAGATCGGGCTGGCTTTCGCGAGGCCGCTTCACGGCTTCGGCGGCAAGCCGCCTCACCAGATCGGGCTGGCTTTCGCGAGGCCGATTCACTGCTTCGGCGGCAAGCCACCTCACCAGATCGGGCTCTGAATGCGCCAAATTGTCGCCATCTCGCTGCAGCAGCGGGCTCTGGTCATTCTGCTGTTCATCGCCTTTGTGGCCGTCGGCGCCTACGGCTTCCTCAAGCTCAATATCGAGGCCTATCCGGATCCGGTGCCGCCGCAGGTCGTCATCATCACGCAAAACCCCGGGCAATCGGCCGAGGAGATCGAGCGCTATGTCTCGATCCCCATCGAGCTTGCGATGGCGGGGCTGCCCAATCTGAATTCGGTGCGATCGACCAGCCTGTTCGGCCTTTCGGATGTGCGGGTGCAGTTCACCTTTGCCTATAATTACGAACAGGCCTTGCAGCAGGTGCTCAATCGCCTCGCCGTCCTGCGTGACCTGCCGGATGGGTCCAACCCCACCATCAGCCCTCTTTCACCCATCGGCGAGATCATGCGTTACCGCGTGGTCGGCCCGCCCGGCTTTTCTCCGGATGACCTGAAGGTGTTGCAGGAATGGGTGCTGGAGCGCCGCTTCAAGCGCGTGCCGGGTGTGGTGGACGTGACCAGCTTCGGCGGCCGCAGCAAATCCTATTCGGTGACGATTGATCTGCCCCGCCTGAATGCCTTTGGCCTGCAATTGCCCGCCGTGATCGAGGCGGTGCGCAGCGGCAATGCGACGGTGGGGGCCGGCATCATCCAGATCGGCCCACAGGCGGCCGTGGTGCAGGGCATCGGCCTGATCCGCAGCCTGGATGACATCCGCAACATCGTGCTCAGCGCCTCGGCCGATGGCTCTCCCGTGCTGCTCTCCGATGTCGCGACCATCGAGATCGGCGCCCTGCCGCGCATGGGCATTGCGGGGCATGAGCAGGATGAGGATGTCGTGCTTGCCACCGTGCTGATGCGCCGCGGCGAGCAGACGCTGCCCACCATCCATGGCGTGCAGGAGGAGGTGGCCCGCATCAATGCCGGCGGCGTGCTGCCGCCAGGCGTGCGCGTGGTGCCGATCTATGACCGCGAGGATCTGGTGAAGCTCGCCACCCACATGGTGGTGCACAATATCATCGTGGGTGTCGTGCTGATCCTGGTGATCCAGTGGCTCTTCCTGGGCGATCTGCGGGGCGCCATCGTTGTTGCCGCCACCATCCCCTTCGCCTTCTTCTTCGCCGTGCTGGTGATCCTGGCGCGCGGCGAAAGCGCCAATCTGCTGAGCATCGGGGCCCTCGATTTCGGGCTGCTGGTGGATGCGACCATCATCATGGTCGAGAATATCTACCGACATCTGGCCATGGCCCGGCGCAATCCGCATCTCTATGCGGGCGGGCAGGCGGCGGGCGGCCTCTCGGGGATTTCGCTGATCATCCTGCGCGCGGGCAGCGAGGTGGGCAAACCCATCCTCTTCGCCCTGCTGATCGTCATCGTCGCCTTCATCCCGCTGTTCACCATGGGTGGCATCGAGGGGCGCATCTTCGGCCCCATGGCCAAGACCTATGCCTATGCCATCGCGGGTTCGCTCATCGCGGCCTTCACCATCGTGCCGGCACTCTCCGCCGTGCTGCTCAGCGAAAACAGCCAGGAGCGGGACACGCCGCTGGTCCGCGCCCTGCGTTGGTCCTACGCGAAGCTCTATCACGCGGCCATGGCGGCGCGCGCCTTCGCGCTCACCATCGCGGCCATGCTGGTGGCGGTCTCCATCTTCGTACTCTCGCTGCTCGGCGCCGAATTCCTGCCGACGCTGGAGGAGGGCAATCTCTGGGTGCGCGCCACCATGCCCGGCACCATCTCGCTGGAAGAAGGCCACGCCACGGTGCAGGGCATCCGTGCCACGCTGATGGAATTCCCCGAGGCCGTGACCGTCACCTCGCAGCAGGGCCGCCCGGATGACGGCACGGACCCGGCCGGCTTCTTCAACGCCGAATTCTTCATCCCCATGCGCCCGCCCGAGCAATGGACGACGGCACCCCACCGCGATGGCCTCGTCGCCGCCATCAATGCGCGTCTCTCGGAGCGTTTCCTCGGCGTGCAGTTCAGCTTCGCCCAGGCGATCAGCGACAACGTCCAGGAGGCGGCCTCGGGCGTGAAGGGCGCCAATGCCATCAAGATCTTCGGCACCGAACTCGATGTGCTGACAGCGCGGGCCGAACAGATTCGCGGGCTGCTGACCCAGGTGCGCGGGCTGACGGATGTCGCCGTCTTCCCCACGCTCGGCCAGCCCACCGTCTCGGTCACGATTGACCGCGCGCGCGCCGCGCGCTTCGGCCTGCGCGTCGAGGACATCAACGATGTGATCCAGGCCGCGATCGGCGGGCGCGAGGCGGGGCGCCTCTACGAACCGGGTGGAGACCGCAACTTCCCCATCGTGGTCCGCCTGGCCGAACCTTTCCGCAACAGCCTGGACGCGATCGGCCGCATCCCTGTCGGCGGGCCGCGCGGCGCCGTGCTGGCGGATGTGGCGAATATCCAGCTCGTCTCCGGCACGGCCTATGTCTATCGCGAGGATGGCAGCCGCTATGTGCCGGTCCGCTTCTCGGTTCGTGGCCGCGATCCGGCGAGCGCGGTGCTGGAAGCCCAGGCCCTGGTGGACCGGGAGGTGCGGCTGCTACCCGGCTACCGGCTCGACTGGGTCGGCGAATTCCGCAACCTGCAGGAGGCGGTGAAGCGCCTGCTGACCATCGTGCCGGTGGCGCTGATCATCATCATGGTCCTGCTCTATGTGCAGTTCGGGAACATCCGCGAAATGCTGCTGGTGATGGCCATGGTGCCGCTGTCCCTGGTGGGTGGCATCCTGGCGCTGGGGGCGGCGGGGCTGAATTTCTCGGTGCCGGCGGCCATCGGTTTCCTGGCATTGTTCGGCATCACCGTGATGGAGGGCATCATCCTGCTCAGCCACTTCAACCATTTGCGGCATGAGGGGATGGCCTGGAAGAAGGCGCTGGATCAATCCGGCCAGGACCGCCTGCGCCCGGTGTTCATGACCTGCTTCGCCAGCTTCTTCGGCCTGCTGCCCATGGCGCTGGCAACGGGCATCGGCGCCGATGTGACCAAGCCGCTGGCCATTGTGGTGGTGGGCGGCATCGGCCTCGTTCCCATCTTCATCCTGGTGGTCTTTCCGGCGCTGATCGATCTGCTGGGGCGCCCGCGCGATCTGGCGCGGCAGGAGGCCGCATTGGCCAGCCGGCGCGAACGCGCGGGGTTGCCGGCATGAGGGCCGCCCCCACCCTGGCGCTGCTGCTGCTGGCCACGCCCGCGCTCGCGCAGACTCCGTCCCCCATCGCCGCACCGAGTGCGGCCCGCCCGGCCCGGACGGCCGGGCCGGGCATGATCCCGCTGCCCCTGCCGCAGGGGACGCGCGTGCTCTCTCTCGATGCGGCGGAGCGGCTGCTGCTGGAGCGCAACCTCAATGTGGTGGCGGCACAGCGCGGGGTGGATGCGGTGCGCGCGCAGCGGCTGGTGGCCTCCTCATTGCCGCCGCCCCAGATTTCGGTGGGCAACAACTTCGCCGAGTTCAACACCACGCAGGGCAATCGCGTTCAGGGTGCCCGCTTCATCAGCCCGGCCAACAACATCGCCGTGGGGCTGACCGGCCTGATCGAGCTGGGCGGCAAGCGCACATTGCGCACGCGCCTGGCCGAGGAAAACATCGGCGTGGCCGAGGCGCTGGTGCTGGACACGCTGCGCGGGCAATTCTTTGCCCTGCGCCAGGCCTTCATCGCCGCTCTGGGCGCGCGGGCCAATCTGGAAGTGGCGCTGGGCAATCGCGGAAGCCTGGACCGCACCGAGGCGCTGCTGCGCCGGCAATTGCAGGATGGCGCGCTGCCGGAGGGTGACCTGCTGCGCTTCCAGGCCAGCCGGCTGCCCTTCGAGGCGGATGTCACCGGCGCGGCGCTGGCCTATGCGGCGGCGGTGGCGCAGGTCGCTGTCGCGCTCTCCATGGACGCCGCGGCCTTCACCTCCTCCCAGGGGCAGGGCGCGTTGCCACCGGTGGCGCTTGATGTGCGGGGCCGCTTCGATGCCATGCCCACCCCCGGTGTCACGCGCGATGAATTGGCCGAGGCCGTGCAGAACCGGGCCGATGTGGTGGCCGCAACCCGCGCCGCCGCCGCCGGTGCGGCCAATACCAGCCTGGCCGAGGCGCAGCGGTGGCGCGATGTGACGCTGAATGGCGGCTGGAGCCGCTCGCGCCTGTCGCAGGATTTGCCCAGCGCCTCTGAACCGCTGAACGCGACCAACCAATTCACCTTCAGCCTCTCTGTGCCGCTGTTCACCAACCAGATCGTCACCGGCAATATCGGCACGGCGGCGGGCCAGCAGGCGCAGCTTGAAGCGCAGGCGCGCCAGGCGCTGTTGCGGGGCCGCGTCGATTTCGCCACCGCCTGGGCGGCCTATGAGCAGTCCCGCGCGCTGCTGCGGCTCTACACGGGCGGCGCGCTGAACCGGGCGGAGCTGGCCTATCGCAGTGCGGAGCAGGCCTATCTCGCGGGGGGGCGTTCTCTGCTGGATGTGCTGGATGCGCTGCGCACGCTGAATGCGACGCGTGTGGCTGCCAACAACGCGCGCGCGGCCTATCTGACGGCGCTGGCGCAGCTGGAATTTGCGACAGGCGTGAGCGGCGTGGCGGCGCGGCTGTAGCCGCACCAGGCGGAGGCGCTACGCCTTCCGCCTCCATCTGCAAGGTAAGCGGGAAGTGGAGCTTCCTGCCGGAGTCCCCCGGGAGCCTCGTTACGCGTTGGGTGATCTGAAGCCCAGAAGCCCGCGTAGCGCCGCCCCCATCTTCAGCCGCTCCCACATCAGCATGGCCGCCAGCGGCAGCAGCCAGGCGATGCGGGCCTGATACCGGTCATAGGGGCCCGACAGCGCGCCCGTTGCCAGCGCATTGCCCGTGACGCCGACCAGCATGCAAAGCAGCAAACCCAGCGCCAGTGAATCCCGGGCGGCATGCGCGCGCATCCAGGCCAGGAGCAGGATCGGCGTGGCGATCAGCAAAACCAGGGGATGCAGCCAGGCGACCTGCGTGGCGCGGGCCGAGAGACGATCCGTCGTTTGCAAGGCCGCGTCATGGGCCGCCACCTCGAAGGCTGGAAAGCGCTCGACGAGGCGGGGACGAACAACGGCCGCCAGATGCTTGTTGGCCAGCGTATCGCCGATGCGCGTCATGCCCATCTGCCGCAGGAAATTGCCGAAGCCTGCCTGGAGCACTGGCCAGGGTTCCCGCCGCAGGGTTTCGCCAATGATGACACTCGCCTCGGGCGCCAGGACGGCACCTCCGAGGAAGATCGCGCGGCCATCGGGCGCGCGATTGACCGGGCTGTCGGGCTGCCAGAGGAACGCGTCGGAATCATTCGGCAGATGCCCCGCAAAGGCGCAGAGATACCAGCCGGCCTCCGGGCAGCGGGTCGCGATGGTGCGCGCGGCCGGCCCATCCGCGATCAGCCGCGCGAGCAGGAAGGTGCTGCCATAGGGCGAGAGAGCAAGCCGCCCATGGCCGGCCAGATTGGTCACCAGCAGGAGACCGACGGCCCCGAGCAGCGGCGCCGCGATGCGCAGGCAAGCCCGCCAGCCTGCCCGCAGGCAGGCACCCAGTACCAGCAGCGCAACGATGACCGGCAGGTTGGAGAGATGCGCCGCGGTGGCGATGCTGCCCAGCGCCAGCAGCCAAAGCCGCTCGGCCCGCGTCAGCATGGGCCAGCCCCAGCCCAGCAGCGCGGCGCACAGCACGGCCACAGGCGTCAGGATATCCGGCATGAGCAAGGCCGCCGACCAGGGCGCCGTGGTGAAAAGCGCCAGGGCGGCACACAGCGCCAAATGTCGCGATGGCGCGGCGTGGCCCAGGATGTGCGCCAGCAGCCAGACGAGGTGCGCGACGATCAGGCCCTGTGCGACCACCGTGCCCCAGAGCGAGAGATGCTGGTGAAACACCCAGGCGAAGGGCCCGTAGATCCACGGCTTGTCCCAGATCATCAGCGGCACGACGGTCTGGGCCAGATAGGCGCCGCTATCGCTGAACAGCAGCGGGTAGCCATTCAGGAAGGCCGGCCAGATCAGCAGCAACCCGCCCGCCATGATGGCGAGGAGGGCCGCTACCACCGTTCGGCGGCCGTTTCATCCTCGGCGCGGGCCTCGACCCATCGTGCGTGGCCTGCGGTGAATTCCTCGCGCTTCCAGAAGGGGGCGCGGGTTTTCAGCCAGTCCATCAGGAAGGCGCAGGCTTCGAGGGCCGCGGCGCGGTGGCCGCTGGCTGTCAGCACCAGCACGATGGGCGCACCCGGCTCCAGCCGCCCGACGCGATGGATCAGCGTGCAGCCGGTCAGCGGCCAGCGGGCTTCCGCCTGCGCCGCGATGGCGGCCATGGCACGCTCGGTCATGGCGGGATAATGCTCCAGCACCATGGCGGCCAGGCCGTCATCGGCGCGGCAGATGCCGATGAAGCTCGCCACGGCGCCGATATCGCTGCGCCCGGCCGTCAGCAGCGCCGTCTCGGCCGTGACGTCGAATTCGGCTTCCTGGACGGCGATGCGCGCCATGCTCAGCCGCCGGTCACGGGGGGGAAGAAAGCGACCTCATCCGTGTCCCGGACGGGATCTTGGGGGCCGGCGAAATCCTGGTTCACGGCGGCGCGGATCGCGGTCGGGTTGGCGAAGGCCGCCGCATGGCCCGGGCTGAGCGTGACGAGGTGCCGCACCAGGCCGGCAATATCGTGGACCCCGGCGGGCAGGGTGATGTCCTCACCCGCACGGCCGATCTTTTCGCGCACCCAGGCGAAATACAGCAGCTGCATGGCTCAGGCGCCGCGCGGGCCATGGGCGGCAGGCACCAGGCCCAGCGCGATCATGTGGCGAATGCCTGCGGTTCTTGTGCTGTTCAGCATGGTGTCCCCAGCGCTCAGCGCGGAGTCGGGACCTGTTGGACGTTGCCGCCCGGCCCGATCAGCGTGGTCGTCGCGCCGTCGCGAATGGCCAGGCCCGAACCCTGCGGCGAGACGGTGCTCTGCACGCGGCCCGAACCGCCGGTGCCCACCACGGGCCCCTGCTGGGACTGAAACACCTGACCGCTGCCGGTGGAGGCGCCATCGGTCCGGTTGGCGCGCGGCGGCGGGGTCGGCGCCTCGAAGATGGGGGACATCACGGGAGGGGCGGCACCCGGCGAGTTTTCATAGCCGCTGGTGCCTCGGGTGCGGCGCGGCTCGGTCTCACTCGTGCGGATGCCGCGCAGGGCTTCCTCCGGATTGGCCAGGGTGGCGCGCGGCGCGTCCTCGCCCGGCCAGACATCGCCGGGCTCAGGGCGCAGCGGCTCCAGCGGATCAGCCTGGCCGCGAATCCGCTGCACGGTCAGGCTTTCATTTGGCATGGTGGGGCGCATGCCGCCCCAATTCGGGCCAAAGCGGTCATAGGTGCCGGAGAGCCCGCCCTGGGCCCAGGCGAAACCCGACTCGACCCGGGCGCAACCGGCCACGCCCACCGAAACGGTCAGCAAGGCCAGGACCCTGATTGTCGAGAGTTTCAACCGCATGCGTGACTCCTGGAGATGTTCGGGATTCTGCGCCGCAACATGCGCTGGAGTGGCCTCGATCTCAAGGCCGCTCCATCTGGTTGATGGGTGACGAAGTGTGAGGCGGCGCCTCGCGCGCGGCATGGCGCAGGCCGGCGGCCAGATAGTCCCAGCCGGTGACCAGGGTGAGGGCGGCGGCGGTCCAGAGCATCAATTCGCCGATCAGCGAGACCGGCAGGAAGCCCAGGCCGATGACAGCGGCCCCGGTATCGCCGGCCAGCAGGGTGCCGAGCGCGCCCATCTGGAAGCCCGTCTTCCATTTCGCCAGCGACGTCACCGGCAGGCCGAGATTGATCCCCGCCAGGTATTCGCGCAGGCCGGAGACCAGGATTTCCCGAAGCATGATGACGATGGCCGGCAGCAGCGCCCAATTGGGCAGCCGGTCGAAGCCGGCCAGCAGCATGAGAGCCGCACCCACGAGGAGCTTGTCGGCGATCGGGTCCAGCATGCGGCCGAAATCCGAGGTGATCTGCCGGTCCCGCGCGATCTTGCCGTCGAAGTAATCGGTGATGGCGGCGGCCGAGAACAGCGCGCAGGCGGCCATATCCGCCCAGGGGGCGCGGATGGCGACGCAGATCACCAGCAGCGGGATCGCGAAGATCCGCGAGAGGGTGAGGAGGTTGGGCAGATCGGTCGGCACGGACCCTATGTAGCTTGACCCGTGCCAAGGTGGAAATGCTCATGTATGCGCCGCGCCAGGGCGGGGCCGATTCCGGGGCAATTGGCCAGATCCGTCTCGCTCGCCTGGCGCACGCCGCGGGCCGAGCCGAAATGGTTGAGCAATTCGCGCTTCACCTTGGGGCCGACGCCGGGCACGTCATCCAGCTCGGATTTGGTGAGGGATTTGGCGCGGCCGGCGCGGTGGGTGCCGATGACGAAGCGATGCGCCTCATCGCGCAGGCGTTGCAGGTAATAGAGCACCGGGTCGCGCGGCGGCAGCTGAAACGCCTCGCGCCCGGCCATGTGGAACCATTCGCGCCCCGCATCGCGGTCCACGCCCTTGGCAATGGCGACCAGCGGGATGTCCTCCAGCCCGAGGGTCGCCATCACCTCGGTCACGGCGGAAAGCTGGCCCACGCCACCGTCAATCATGACCAAATCCGGCCAGCCGGGCTCGGTGCGGGCGGGGTCTTCCTTCAGGGCGCGGCCAAAGCGGCGTTCGAGAACCTCGCGCATCATGCCGAAATCATCGCCCGGTTTGGCTTCCTTGATGGCGAATTTGCGATAGGCGGATTTGGCGAAGCCGCCGGGCCCGCCCACGATCATGGCGCCATACGCATTGGTGCCCATGATGTGGCTGTTGTCATAAACCTCGATGCGCTCCGGCCGCTCGGGCAGGTCGAACAGGCGCTGTACACCCTCCAGCAGGGCGGCCTGCGCGGTGGATTCGGCGAGGCGGCGTTCCAGCGCTTCACGCGCGTTGATCTCGGCATGGGCTACGATGTCGCGCTTTTCGCCGCGCTGCGGGCGGTGCAGCTCGACCTTGCGTGAGGCCTTGATGGCCAGCGCCTCGGCGATCAGCGGCGCGTCCGGCACGTCATGGCTCAGCAGCACCAAGGGCGGCGGCGGCAGGTCATCGTAAAGCTGGCCGAGGAAGCTGCCGAGCACCTCCTCGGGGCTGATGTCGCTCTTGGAATGGGTCAGGAAATAGGGGCGGTTGCCGTTGTTGCGGCCGCCCCGGAAGAAGAAGACCTGCACGCAGGATTGGCCGGCCGCCATGTGCAGCGCCACCACATCGGCATCGCCCACACCTTCGAGATTGATGCGGCTGGTGCCCTGGATATGCGTCAGGCCGCGGATTCGGTCCCGCAAGCTGGCCGCGCGCTCGAATTCCAGGCGCTCGGCGGCGGCCTCCATCTCGGCGGCCAGGCGCTTCTGGATGGTGGGGGTCTCGCCGGCCAGGAACTGCTTCGCCTCATGCACCAGCGCGCCGTAATCCTCGGCGCTGATGCGCTCCACGCAGGGGGCCGAGCAGCGCTTGATCTGGTGCAGCAGGCAGGGGCGGTCGCGCGTGTCGAACACCGTGTCCCGGCAGGTGCGCAGCAGGAAGACGCGCTGCAGCGCCGTGATGGTCTGGTTCACCGCCCAGACGCTGGCGAAGGGGCCGTAATAGCTGGCCCCCTTGCGCCGCTCACCCCGATGCTTGGCGATTTGCGGGTAGGGATGGTCATCGGTGACCATCAGCCAGGGATAGGTCTTGTCGTCCCGGAGGACAATGTTGTAGCGCGGCCTGAGCCGCTTGATGAGGTTGGCTTCTAGCAGCAGCGCCTCCGCCTCGGAGGCGGTGGTGATCACCTCGATGCGGCGGGTTTCATGCACCATGCGGCGCAGCCGCTCCGGCAGGCGCGCCACCTGGGTGTAGCTGGTGACGCGCTTGCGGATGGCGCGCGCCTTGCCGACGTAAAGCACATCGCCCTTGCCATCGAGCATGCGATAGACGCCGGGCGAGAGCGGCAGGTTGGGCAGCGCCGCCTCCAGCACGGCGAGGCCGCTGATGGGGGCCGCCTCGGGCGGTTCGGCGAATTCCATGGGCTTGCGCTTACCGGGAGCGGGTGCCGCGCTCAAGCGGCGAAACTATCCCCGGCCTCTGTGGATAACTCTGTGGGAGAAGCTGGGGGGAGGGGTTCCAAAGCGGCCCTGCGCCTCGGGTTCGGGCGAAATGCCCGCGGAATGGGCAGGAAGCTAAGTCACTGAAATCGTTGCATTCAAAATACAATCTCCGGTTGAAAATGTCAGCTTTATGAAGAAAGTATTGTGAAATCAGTGCCTCGTTCCGGTCGGGCCACACCGGTGGATGATTCTTCGCTGTCGTCGTGAATCGGGCTTGACGTCGCTTTATCCGCGCTGTCGCTCAACCGTGACGCCGACGCAATCCGTATCGGCAAAGGCATCGGGTTTCTCGATCGAGACGCTGGCATGCAGGACTCGGGGGTCACGCAGGGCGATCTCGGCCACGGTCTCGGCCAGGGTTTCGACCAGCAGCACATGCCCCAGGGCCACGGCGGCGCGGGCGGCATGGACCAGGTGCCCGTAATCCACCACGCGTTCCAGGTTATCCGGGCCGATGCCGATCGCGGCACTCTCATCCACCACATCGAGCTCGATATGCATGCGGATCCGCTGCGGGCCGACTTTTTCATGCGGAAAGACGCCCAGCCGTGCCTGCAACTCCAGGCCGCGGACAAAGACTTTTCGCACGCGGGGAGGGGGCGCGCTCATGCTGCTAACCGCTGGGGCATCTTGGGGTCCGATCTTTGGTAGCGGCGGGTTAGCATCGCGCGGGACGCGCGTCATGTCGTGCCGCGGGACGCGCGTCATGTCGTGCCGCGGGACGCGCGTCATGTCGTGCCGCGGGACGCGCGTCATGTCGTGCCGCGGGACGCGCGTCATGTCGTGCCGTGGGACGCGCGTCATGTCGTGCCGCGGGACGCGCGTCATGTCGTGCCGCGGGACGCGCGTCATGTCGTGCCGCGGGACGCGCGTCATGTCGTGCCGCGGGACGCGCGTCATGTCGTGCCGCGGGACGCGCGGCTTGGCGCCGGCGCGTCATTCCTCCGGCGTGGCGTGGCCCGCCGGCGCCCATTGCAGATGCTGGCCGCCATCCAGGTTGATGATTTGCCCCGTCACCGAGGATAGCCCGAGCAAAGCCATGACCGCCGCGCCGATCTCCTCCGGCGAGGTGCCACGCGCCAAGGGCACTGAGGCGCATTGCCGGTCGAACTGGGCCTGGCTCTGGCGCGGGCTGGGCAAAGCAGGGCCCGGGCCAATGCCGTTGACCCGGATACGCGGCGCCAGCGCCAGCGCCATTTGCTGGGTCAGTGCCCAAAGCCCGGCCTTGGAGACGGTATAGGTCACGAAATGCGGTGTCAGCGACATGACGCGCTGGTCCAGCATGTTGATGATCACCCCGTGATACGGCGCGGGCAGGCCGGCCGCGAAGCCCTGCATCAGCAGGAAGGGCGCGCGCAGGTTGGGCTCCATATGATGGTCCCAACTGGCGCGAGTGGCATCATCCCACTCGTCACGGTCGAAGGTGCTGGCATTGTTGACCAGCACACCGAGTGGGCCGAGCGCCTCCACGGCGCGGGGAATGAGCGTGGCCACCTCCGCCTCATGCATCAGATCCGCCTGGAGGGTCACGCTGCGCCGGCCGCGCGCCGTGATCTCGCGCGCCAGGGCTTGGGCTTCGGCAGCGGAGCTGTTGAAATGGATGGCGATGTCAAAGCCGGCATCGGCCAGCGCCAGGCAGATGGCGCGGCCCAGCCGCTTCGCGCCGCCCGTGACCAGGGCGCGGCGGGGGATATCCTGGCGGATGGGGAGCAAGATCACCTCGTGCGGGAAGAACAGCGCCTCAACTGAGGGGGGGGAGCGGTTTCGGCAAGAGCATGGCCGCATAGCCACCGCGCGGAATGCCGGCCAGGGCCTCCGCCACTCGGGGGTCGCAGAGGGCGGCCAGCTCCTCGGCATAGGCATAGCCAGGCGCGCTGCCGGCAAAGCCACCCTGGGTGGCCGGGTGGAAATACAGCTCCGTCACGCCATCGGGCAGCAAGGGCAGGATGCCGAGCAGCCGGTCCACGCCGAAATGGCCCGACCAGGCGAGGCCCAGGACACGCTCCGGCGCCAGCAGGTTCCAGTTGAGGGCGCGCTTGCGCAGCGTGGCGCACCAGGGCTTCAGCGCCCATTCCGCCTGGCCGGGGCTTGCCGCATCCACCGCGCGGACCAGCGAACCCGGCTCCCATGGCAGGCGGATGCACCGCACGCCGGCCCCGGCCGCCGCCTGCATCAGCGCGGCCGCGATCAGCGGATGGAGGTGGTAATGCTTATGGGCATTCACATGGTCACAGACGAGGCCCGTGGCGGTGAAGCGCTCGATCTGGGCCGCGACCTCGGCCGCCAGCTCGGCGCGGGCCATGGGCGAGAGCGCCAGCAGCAGCCCAAGGCCGGCCATGTCATCGCGAAAGCGGCCATTCTTCTGGGTCAGCCCCGGGATTTGCGCGGCCGGCAGCACGGGCACGCCATCGGTGAGGGTCAGGTGCAGGCCCACAGCCAGGCCCGGATTGGCGCGGGCGACGCGCAGCCCCTCCTCGAAGCCCGCCTCGCCCACCATCAGGCTGGCAGCGGTCAGCACGCCCTCGCGATGGGCGCGTTCGATACCCGCATTGGTCTCGGGGGCGAGGCCGAGGTCATCGGCGGTGAAGATCAGGCGTTTCATGGGGTGCGGGTGGTTTCCACCATTCGGCCATCGGCGCCAAGCCGGTAGCGATGCGCGCCCCAGACAACGCTGCCAGGCCAGAGCGCCGCGGCCCAGATCGCGGCGGAGAGCAGGTCGCGCAGGGGCAGCCAGGCCCAGCGGCGCCAAGCGCCCGGCACGCCAAGGGCCGCATCCACGCCCTGCGCCAGGGCAAGCCGCGCCGCACAGGTGAGGCCGAGCACACCCAGCGTCAGCGCGTCAGGCCACAAGGCCAGCGCCAGCAGCGCCCAGGCCACGGGATGCGTGAAGGCCAGGCCCAGAAAGCCGCCGGGCTTGAGCATCCGCACCGTTCGCGCCCAGCGAAGTTCATGTTGCCAGAGCGTTATGAAGGATTTCTCGCTCATGACATGGGCCGGAATCACCGGCGAGACGATGACGCGTAGCCCGGCGGCCCGCACGGCCTCGCCCAGCGCGTGGTCATCGGCCAGCAGGGGCAACAGCGGCTCGAAGCCGCCGATCTGGGTCAGCGTGTCCCGCCGCAGGGCCATGGTTGCGCCGTAGCAGCCCTGGGCCTGGCCCAGCGCTTCGCCCAGGGCGGCATTGGGCAGGAAATGCCAATCAATGCCGAGTGCCGCGAGGCGCGAGCAAAGCCCATCATCCGCCGGCTCACCCCGGTAGAGGCAGGTGACCAGGCCGACCGCCGGGTCGGCCAGCGGCGCCGTCACGGCGGTCAGCCAGGTGGGCGGGCAGCGCATATCGGCATCGCTGATGACCAGCGCCGGATGCTGCGCCACGGCCGCCAGATGCACCAACTGGGACACCTTGCGATTGGCCCCGAGCAAGGCCCCGCCCGAAATGATGCGCGCCGGCGTGCTGCTTGGGGCCATGGCGGCGGCGGCCAGGGGCAGGGCCGCATCGGCGGGATCGGCCGCGCCGAATACGACCTCGAAGGGTGCTGCATGCCGCTGTGCCAGACAGGCGGCGAGGTTGTCCGCCAGGCCCGGTTCCGCCCCGTGCAGGGGCTTGAGCAGGCTGGCCGGCAGGGCCGGGACGGGCGGGGGGGGCGTGCCTGCCAGGGCGCGCAGCGCGCGCCGGGCGAACAGCGCCTGCACCGCACCCGCCAAGGCGAGGAGGATGGGCAGAAATGCGAAATACAACGTCACCGTCGCACTATCGCGCGGCAGGCCGCGGCGCGGTAGTATCGCACGCGTGAAACCCATCCTTTCCCTGGCGCTTCTGGCTGGGCTGCTGGCCGGCTGCGCCACCGGCGGCGCCCCTGGCAGTTCCCCTGGCGGCGATCCCAGTGACCCCTTCGAGGCCAGCAACCGCTCGGTTCTGGAATTCAACACATCGCTGGATGACAACGTGCTGCGCCCGGCGGCCGAGGCCTATCGGGACAATATCCCCGCACCGATGCGCGCCGGGCTGCGCAACTTCCTGCGCAACCTGAATGAGCCGGTGATCTTCGCCAACAACATCCTGCAGCTGCGCCTGCTGGATGCGGGGCATACGCTGATGCGCTTCTACATCAACAGCACCGCCGGCGGGCTTGGGATCTTCGACCTCGCAACCCCTGCCGGGATCGAGCGCCGGACCGGTGATTTCGGCCAGACGCTGCATGCCTGGGGCGTGCCCGATGGCCCCTATCTGATGCTGCCGCTGCTGGGGCCGACCACGGTGCGCGATGCGGTGGGCGATGGCGTGGACGCGCTGGGCAGCCCGGTCGGCCTGCTGACCAGCGCCACCATGTCGGCCGTGACGGCGCAATTATTCGGCGTGGGGCGAGGCGCGCTGGGTGGGCTCGATCTCAGGGCCGAGAATATCGACACGCTGGACGCGCTGCGCGGCGAAAGCCTGGACTATTACTCCCGCCTGCGCAGCGTGGTGCGCCAGCGCCGTGATGCCGAGTTGGGCCGCAGCAGCGCCGAGGGCGAGGGACTGACCACGCTGGATGATCCAGGGGCGGGGGCAGCACCTTCGGTCAGCCTTTCGGTGCCTGTGGTCGCGGTGGCACCCCCGGCCGGAAATGCCGCGCGGACAGACCCGGCCTGGGCGCGCCAGGTGCTGGAGGCAGCGCGGCCCTGACCAAGGCGTGTGGGTCGGGCTACCGGCTGCTGCGGTACCCTTCGCCTCACAGGGCGCGGCTGAGCCCCGCGAAGATGCCGCGCCGCAAGCCATATTGCGGCGCGCCGACGCCGATCCCCGTGCCATCGCGCAATTGATAGCTGCGGTCGGTCAGGTTCAGCAGGTCCAGCCGCGCGGTCCAGCGCCCGCCCTCCGCCAACGTGAATTCCTGTGCGACGCCGATATTGATGGTCGCATAGGGCGTCACGGACTGGCTGTTGGCGAAGCCGCGCCGCATGCCGCTGCCATAGACCAGCGTGCTGGACAGCGTGCCACCATCCCAACCCTGCCAGCTGACGCCGGCCGAGCCGGTGATGAGCTGATCGTGATCGGTGCGTACGAATTTGCTCTCCACCTGCGCCAGCTCCGCGGCACTCCAGAAATACTGGTTGGAGACCAGCCCACGCCCTTCCGAGCGGGAGAGGGTGAGGTTGCCATAGGTCAGCCAGGGGCCCTGCCGGTAGCTTGCCGTCAGTTCCATGCCGAAGACGCGGCCGACGCGGTAATTATAGGGCGAGAAGATGTAGGCGCTGCCGAACTGGCCGAGATCCTGCATGTCCTTCACGTCACGGTAGAAGCCATCCACGCCGAGGTTGAGCCCCTCGCCGATGCGCTGGCGCAGGCCGATATTGAAGTAGTTGGTGCGCTCGGGCCGTGGCGCGCTGGCCAACGGAACCTCGGGCGCCAGGGTCGTATTGCCATAGCGGAAGAGGGCAGGGGCGGTCAGCAATTCCGAAGGGGGGGGCGTGAAGTAGCGCGCATAGCCGATGGCGAAGGTGGTGCTGTCCGTCACCCGCCAGACGAGGTTGGCGCGCGGGCTGAGCTGGGTGGCATCCACCTGCTGTCGCATCGCATCGAAGCGGGCGCCGAAATTGGCCGTCAGCCGCTCCGTCAGGCGCCATTCATCCTGCACATAGACGCCGTAGAGCTGGCCATGGATGCGGCCGCGCTCCTGGATGGTGAAGGGCGCGTCCTGCGGCACACCCGCGCCGTTGAGCGGCAGCACGGTCGAGTTGCTGATATTCTGCGTGACATCGCGCGAGGCAAAGAGGCCCGCGCGGATGGTGTGGGCCGGCGCCACGCGCCACACCGCATCGGCCTGCAAGCCGGCCGAGAGGTTGCGCTTGCGCGTCTCGGCCGCGGCACCGTTGAACACCATCTCTCCCACCAGGTCAGGCAGGTAGTTCAACGAGGTCTGCCGCGCGAAGCCCGCCACCTGCAGGTCCCATGTGTCGCGGCTGTGCTGCACGGCCAGCACGCCGAAGCTGGAACGCTGCCACTGGCGCGCGCGAAGGGCCGCGCTGTCGAAGCTATCCTGGCCGAAGGCGGTGAATTGCGCGGGCTGGCCCGGCACATTGGGCACCTGGTAGCGCGACTGGTTGGTGGCGCCGATGAAGCTGATCCGCGTGAAGTCATCCACCTGGTAGCCGAGGTTCATCAGGCCGCGAATTTGCTGCGTGTCATTGTTGATGGCGTCCCGGTCGCGCGTCGGGTTCTCGAAGCCGCGCTGGCTTTGCAGGACATTGCCGGTGAGGAAATACTCGAAGGGGCCGATGGCCGCGCCATAGGCCGCAGCCGGCTGGACCTGGCCGAAGCTGCCGCCATAGATGCCGATGCTGCCACCCGGATCGGTGGCGCCCGAGCGCAGTTGCAGATCCACGATGCCCGCCGTGCGATAGCCGAATTGGGCAGGCAGCGCGCCCGTCAGCAGCGAGACGGAGCGCAGGGCCCGCGCATCGAACATCTGGCCAAAGCCGCTGATCGCCTCGGGCAGGGTCACGCCATTGATGCGATATTGCAGGTTGCGATGGTCGCCGCGCACATGCAGGTCCCCTTGCGCTTCCTGCACGACGCCGGGGGCCTGGAGCAGGATCTGGTTGAGCGATGCGGCGCTGCCCTGGGGCATGCGTTCGATCGCGGCGCGATCCAGCGTCGTCGTGCTGGCGCCGGTGGAGGCGGGGATGCTTTCGCGCGCCGTGGTCTGGCGGGTGGAATTGACGACCACATCCTCGATCTCCGCGACTTGCGCGGCCGCGAGATGCGGGAGCAGCAGCAGAAACGCCAACACCAATATATGCACCACTCTTCACCTCTTCATCGGTAAAGCTGTAGATGTCTTCATAATAATGAAGAAAAACAACAGCTTAAATAGAATTAGACGCATCCTTCCTCGCTTGGCAAGCGTGCTTCGCCGCGACCGTCGCGCTGCTCCTCGGCAGGTGGCGGCTGTGGGATGGCAGCACCCGTCCGGGTCAGCGCAAGCGAGGTGGTATGCCCAAGGCACGCGCCAGGCTGTTCCGCCCGCCTGGTCGTATGCTGATGCGTGTTGCGGCAGCGTGCCGCTGGAATGGCCCCTTCGCACCACGGCGGCGCCGCCAGAGCGGTACCGCCGGCCTTGGGCCTGGATTGCAAAAGCCTCCACCATGCCGGATCATTCCAGCTGTATTCAGTGGAATCAGGACCAGGACATGGCTTCGACAATGCGCGCCCTCGTGCTGCGCGAACACGGTGATCTCGATAAGCTGCAGGTGGTGGAGGACCACCCGATGCCGACGGCCGATGCCGGCCATGTCGTCATCCGCGTCGGTGCATCCTCCTTCAATTACCATGATGTCTTCACCGTGAAGGGCATGCCGGGCATCAAGGTGCCCATGCCGGTGGTCATCGGCCTCGACATGGCCGGCACCATCACCGAAATCGGCGAGGGTGTGGCCGGCTGGTCGGTCGGGGACCGCGTGCTGGTCAATCCGCTGAACAAGAAAAAGGGCCTGATGGGCGAAATGCTCGATGGCGGCATGGCGGAATATTGCCGCGTGGCGGCGGACCAGCTGATCCGCATGCCGGATGGCGTCTCCTTCGAGCAGGCGGCTTCGTTGCCCGTGGCCTATGGCACGGCGCACCGGATGATCATCACGCACAACACCATCAAGCCTGGCGACAAGGTGCTGATCCTGGGCGCCTCGGGCGGGGTGGGCACGGGCTGCGTGATCCTCGCCAAGCAATTGGGCGCCCATGTCATCGCCTGCGCCGGCAGTGCCGCCAAATGCGAAGCGCTGCTCGCCATGGGGGCGGATGAGGCGATCAACTACAATGAGGTGGATTTCTCGAAATGGGCGGTCGAGAAATACGGCAAGCCGCAGCGCCGCAATTACGAAGGTGGGGTGGATGTCGTCATCAACTTCACCGGCGGCAACACCTGGGGCCCGACGCTGCGCTGCGTGAAGCGCGGCGGCAAGATCCTCGTCTGCGGGGCCACGGCGGGGCATGATCCGAAGGAGGATCTGCGCTACGTCTGGTCCTTCGAGTTGCAGATCATCGGCTCCAACTCCTTCTACGATGACAACCTCGCAGCACTCATGGAGATGATCCAGGATGGCCGCATCAAGCCCGTGCTGGATGAGGTTTTGCCTCTCGATCGCGCGGCGGAGGGGCTGGCGCTGATCCGTGACCGAAAAGTGCTCGGCAAGGTGGTGGTGACGCCATGAGCAACCCGATCCCCACCCCGGCCGAAGTGGAGGCCATGCTGCTGCGCGGCCCCTATCACCAGTGGCTCGGCCTCAAGGTGCTGGCCGTCGGCGAAGGCACCATCGAAATCAAGGCGACCTGGCGTGAGGAATGGGTGGTGAACCCGGACCGGCGCTACACCCATGGCGGCATCCTCGCGGCCCTTGTGGATCTCACGGCCGATTGGGCGCTGGTGTCCTCGACCGGCCGCGGCGTGCCGACGATTGACATGCGCGTGGACTACCACCGCGCCGCCATGCCGGGGGATCTGACCTGCAAGGGCAAGGTCGTCCGGCTCGGCGGGCAATTCTCGGTGGCCGAGGCCTCGGTGTTTGACGGCGATGGCAAGCTCTGCGCCTCGGGCCGCGGCGTCTATCTCACGCCAGCCCCAGCCCCCAAGAGCTGATGGCGTTTTCCGCGCGCAACCTCGGTGACCTGGCACCACCGGGGCTGGACCCGGCCAAGCCCGCCTTCATCTTCCGGGCGGCCGGGCAGCGCGCGGTCATCAGCCATGGCGATTTCGATGCGATGGCCGATGCGGCGGCACGCGGGCTGCTGCGCCGTGGCCTGGTGCGCGGGCAGCGGATTGGGCTGCTGGCGGCCAACTCCATCGCCTTTATGGCCTTGCTCTGCGGCGCCCAGCGGGCTGGCCTCGTGCCGGTGCCGGTGAATTGGCGCTTCCCGGCCGAGACCATCGCCTATGTGCTGGACAATGCCGGCGTGGCGCTCGTCGCATATGACGCGCCTCGCGCGGGGCAATTGCCGGCGGGCGTCGCGCGGCTCTCGCTCGATGGCGCGGAGTGGGACGCCTTCCTTGACCCCGGCCCCTTCGAAACCCGGCTGCCCGAGGCGGCGGAGCCGGGGCTTTTCCTCTACACCTCCGGCAGCACGGGCCGGCCCAAGGGCGTTGTGCTCTCGCACCAGTCGCATCTCTGGATCGTCGAGCAACGGCTCCTGGGGACCGCGTTGCGCGACGAGGTCTTCCTGATCGCCGCCCCCCTATATCACATGAACGGCCTGGCCCTGGCGCAGCTGGCCCTGGCCGCCGGCGCCACCACCGTGCTGCTGCCGCAGTTCCGTGAGGCCGACTACATCGAGGCCATCGGCGCCGAGCGTTGCACCTGGCTGACCGCCGTGCCGCCCATGTTCGCCATGCTGCTGCGCGAGACGGCGCTGCTGGCGCGGACCGACACCTCCAGCGTGCGCTCCATCCGCCTGGGCTCCGCTCCGGTGAGCGAGGCGCTGGCCGATGCCATCCTGCGCGCCTTCCCCACCGCGCGCCTCATCAACGCCTATGGCACGACCGAGGCCGGCCCCGTGGTGTTCGGCCCGCATCCTGAGGGCAAGCCCACACCGAGGCTTTCCGTCGGATACGCCCATCCCGGGGTCGAGCTGCGTCTGCGCGCGCCCGATGGCAGGCTGGGCGATGAGGGCGTGCTGGAACAGCGCACCCCGGGCGTCATGAACGGCTATCACGCGCGCCCCGACCTCAAGCCGCCCATCACCGAGGACGGCTTCTACGTGACCGGCGATGTGATGCGCCGCGATGCGGATGGCTTCTTCTTCGTCGTCGGCCGCGCCGATGACATGTTCATCTCAGGCGGCGAGAACATCTTCCCCGGCCAGGTCGAAGCCGTGCTGGAGCGCCACCCGGGCGTGGAACAGGCCGCCGTCCTGCCGCTGCCCGATGAGATCAAGGGCACCAAGCCCGTCGCCTTCGTGGTGCCGCGCGCCGGATGGGCGAGCGACGAGGCGGCCCTGAAAGCCTTCACGCTGGAGCACGCGCCAGCCTACATGCATCCGCGCCGCATCTGGTTCCTGCCCAGCCTGCCACTCATGGGCACGAACAAGGTGGACAAGACGCGACTGAGGGAAATCGCCATGGAACACGGAGCACCGCGCAACATCTGAGGAATCCACCATGGCCCTGACACGCCGCGCCCTCCCCTTGCTGCCCCTGCTGGCGGTCCCCCATGTCGCGCGCGCGAATTTCCCCGACCGGCCGGTCACGATGATCGTGCCCTATGCGCCCGGCGGCTCGGCCGATGTCATGGCGCGGGTCATCGCGCCCGAGATGGCGCGGCTGCTGGGGCAACCCGTGGTGGTGGAATTGCGGCCCGGTGCCGGCGGGCATGTGGGGGGCGCCTATGTCGCCAATTCGGCCCGCGCGGATGGCTACACCATCATCCTGGGCTCGGTTTCGAAAGCGACAGGGCCTTCGCTGCAAAGCCTGAATTATGATCCGGTGCAGGGGCTGACGCCGCTGGGCGGCATCGGCACCACGCCGGTGATGATGGTGGTCTCGCCGGATTCACCGCATCGCTCGGTGACGTCCGTGATCGCCGAGGCGCGCGCCAAGCCGGGTGAGATCACCTACGGCTCCTCCGGCCTTGGCACCGGCAGCCACCTGGCGGGAGAATTGCTGGCGGCGGCCACCGGCACGCAATTGCTGCATGTGCCCTATCGCGGCTCGGGCGCCGTCTATCCCGATCTGATCAGCCAGCGCCTGACCTTCCTGATGGATGCCATGGGCTCCTCGGCCGGGCAGGTCCGGGCGGGGTCGGTGCGGGCGCTGGGTGTCAGCTCGCTGGAGCGATCGCCCATCTTCCCGGAGGTGCCGACGATCCAGGAGCAGGGGGTTCCCGGCTATGAATTCTCGCTCTGGCTGGGCTTCTTCGTGCGTTCCGGCACGCCAGCCGATGCCTTCGTACGGCTGGAGGCGGCCCATCGCGCCGCCATGGCCACCGCCATCGTGCAGGAACGGCTGCGGCAAACCTCCGCCATCGCCATCCCCACGGATGCCGCCGGCTTTGCCGCCTATTTCCGCGCGGATGTGGCGCGTTGGGCAGAACTGGTGCGCCGCGGCAGCGTCAAGCGGATCGAAGGCGGCTGATTCTGGCCGGGTCGCGCCTCAGCTGCCCATCAGCCGGGCGGTGCGCCCCTGCAATTCCTGGATGACCCGCGCGGCCCCGCCCTCGCGGATCAGGGCCGTGAATTCCGCGCGGCGGGAGGCAAGCTCGCTGATCGTGCCGGTCAGGTAGATATCCACGATGCGTGGCGGGTTGCCGCGCAGCAGGTAGGAGAGGACCACAGGCTCCTGCCCACCGGATTGATTGGCCCCCGGGCGGTTCAGCGTGGTGCGCACCAGCGCGTCGCCATTGGGCTGGGTCTGGGTGGCCAGGGTGGTGAAGCTCTCGCCCGAGAAGCCGTCGAAGCGGGCAGCATAGGTGGCGATGGACCAGCGGGTGAAGGCCTCGGTCAGGGCTGCCTGGTCGCCTGGGGAAAAGCCGGTCCAGGGCGGGCCCACAGCGATTCGCGCCATGGCCGCCAGGTCGAAGCTTTGCGCCATGATGGGCGCCAGCCGGTCAAACCGGCCACGCAGGCCCAGGCGCTGCGCGTCCCGCATCACGGCGATGAGGGCGGCATGAAAGCGCTCCACCACCTCGGCCCCCGGGCTTTGGGCGGCTGCCGGCAGGGGGGCGAGGGCGGTGAGGATGAGGAGTCGGCGGGGGATCATGCGCGGCTTATAGCCCGGCTGGACCGCTGGCGGCACCTCGGCCACAAGGCGACATGCCTCCCACCACGATCCTGCTCACCGGGGCCACCGGGTTTCTTGGCGCCTCGCTCGCCCGCGCGCTGCTGGCCCAGGGCCATGCGGTGCGCGCCCTGGTCCGCCCGCAGGCCCCGCGCCAGGGCCTGGAGGGCCTCGACATCTCCTACGCGCTCGGCACGGTGACCGATCAGAAAAGCCTGATCTACGCGATGGTCGGCGTCGGCGGGGTGATCCATGCGGCGGCGGATTACCGCATCTTCGTGCCCAATCCGGGCCAGATGCGGGAGACGAATGTGATCGGCACGGCGGCCGTCATGCAGGCGGCGCTGGAGGCGGGCGTGCCGCGCATCGTGCATGTCTCCTCGGTGGCGACACTCCGGCCGCGCGCCGATGGCACCCCGGCCACGGAAAATGACCCGGCCACGCCCGAGGAGGCGATCGGCCCCTACAAGACCACCAAGACCGAGGCCGAGCGCGTGGTGGAGGCGATGGTGGAGCGTGCCAAATTGCCCGCCGTCATCGTCAACCCCTCCACCCCCATCGGGCCCTATGACCGCCGTCCCACCCCCACCGGGCGGCTGATCCTGGAGGCGGCGCAGGGCAAGGTGCCGGCCTATGTCGAGACCGGGCTGAACCTCGTCCATGTCGCGGATTGCGCGGCGGGCGTGGTGGCGGCGCTGGATCATGGCATCCCCGGTGAGCGGCATATCCTGGGCGGCCAGGATGTGAGCCTGGCGGAGATGCTGCGCTTCATCGCCGCCGAGCGTGGCCACCGCCCGCCCATCCGGCTGCCGCGCGCGCCGCTCTTCCCGCTGGCCTGGATGGCCGAGAGTGTCGCCCGATTCACGGGGCGCGAGCCGATGCTGACGCTGGACGGGCTGCGCATGGCCGGCCACCACATGTTCTTCTCGGCCGAGAAGGCGCGGCGCGTCCTGGGCTTCCACGCCCGCCCCTGGCAGGAGGGGGTGCGCGACGCCATCGCCTGGTTCGAGGCGGAGGGGATGCTCCGCACGTGATCTGGCTGGGCCTCGCCGCCTGCCTCGCCTGGGGGGTGCTGCTGCTGGGGCGGGGGATGTTCTGGCGGGCGCGGGATGATGACCGCGGTGCCACCTGCCTGCCCGAGCCGTCCCATTGGCCTGCGGTGCAGGTGATCATCCCCGCGCGGGATGAGGCGGAGACCATTGGCGCCACGTTGCGCAGCCTTGCCGCGCAGGATTACCCGGGCAGCTTCCGGATCCTGGTGGTGGATGACCGCAGCACCGACCAGACCGGCGCATTGGCGCGGGCGGCTGGCGCCGAGGTCCTGACCGGGCAGGGCAGGGCGGCCGGCTGGTCCGGCAAGCTGTATGCCCTGCAGCAGGGGCTGGATGCCGTGGCCGGGCGCGATCACGCTTTGTTGCTCTTTACCGATGCCGATATCACCCATGCGCCGGACAGCTTGCGCCGCCTGGTGCAGCGGGCCGAGGCGGATCGCCTGGATCTCGTCTCGCTCATGGCGCGGCTGCGCTGCGAGAGTGCCGCCGAGCGCTGGATGATCCCGGCCTTCGTCTTCTTCTTCCAGATGCTGTTTCCCTTTCGCTGGTCCAATGCTCCTGGCGCGCGAGCGGCGGCCGCGGCCGGGGGCTGCGTGCTGCTGCGCCGGTCGGCCTTCGAGGCGCGGGGCGGGCTCTGGTCGATCCGTGGCAAGATCATTGATGATTGCGCCCTGGCCGGACTGATGAAGGCGGCGGCTCCGAATGGCCCGCCCGGCCGCATCTGGACCGGGCTGACCGAGCGCGTGCATTCGCGCCGCGCCTATCCCGGCTTTGGCAGCATCCGGGCCATGGTGGCGCGGACGGCCTATGCGCAGCTGCGCTACAACCCGCTTCTTCTGGCCGGGACCGTCCTTGCCATGGCGTTGGTCTTCCTCGCACCTCCGCTGCTGGCGCTGTTCGGCGAAGCCTGGGCGAAACTCCTGGGCGCGCTGGCCTGGTGCGCCATGGTGGTGGCCTATGCGCCCATGCTGCGGCGCTTCGGCCTGGCGGCCGAGCGGGCCATCTTCCTGCCACTCATCGCGTGCACCTACCTCATGCTGACCCTCGATTCCGCCATGGCTGAATGGCGCGGGCGGGGCGGCTTCTGGAAGGGCGAGGCCTTGTCGCGCGAATGAAGTCGAGGCAACAGAGGCGTCTTCACCCTTCCGGCCTGGGCAGGAAATGGCCTATCGGAAGGTTTGCGGGGTTCGACTCCGAAGCAGGGGCAAGGGGTATCGCGTTTTGAACATCATGCCGAACCTGACGGCGCTGCCCGAAAGGGCGCCGCATGCAGGGCATGACGGTGAACAGAACGACCCGCTGGGACAGGCGGTCGCCGCTGCCGCCCGCCATCTGCTGGAACGCCAGCGCCCGGATGGGCATTGGGTCTTTGAGTTGGAAGCGGATGCGACCATCCCTTCCGAATACCTCATGCTGCATCACTTCTTCGGCCATGTTCAGCCGGAGAAGGAAGCGCGGATCGGCCGGTATCTGCGGCGCATCCAGCAGGAGCAGGCGGCCAATACCGGCGGCGGCTGGCCGCTGTTTCATGGCGGGCCGCTGGATATCTCCTGCTCGGTGAAGGCCTATCTGGCGCTGCGCCTGATCGGCGATGCGCCGGATGCGCCGCACATGGCCGCAGCCCGCCACGCCATCCTGGCCGCCGGCGGGGCGGAGCGCAGCAATGTCTTCACCCGCGCTGCCCTTGCGCTGTTCGGCGCCGTGCCCTGGCGGGCCGTGCCGATGATGCCGCCCGAGATCATGCTGCTGCCGCGCTGGTTCCCCTTCCATGTCAGCAAGATCAGCTATTGGGCGCGCACCGTGCTGGTGCCGCTGACGGTGGTCATGGCCCGCCGGCCTGCCGCCCAGAACCCCAAGGGCGTCACGATCGACGAGCTGTTCGGCACCCCGCCCGAGCAGGTGAAGGACTGGCCCGGCGGCGCCCATCAGGCCGAGCCCTGGGCTTCCCTGTTCAAGGGCCTGGATGGCGCGCTGCATCGCGCGCGCATGCTCTTCCCCCGCACCCACCGCGCCCGCGCCGAGGAAGCCTGCGAACGCTTCGTGACCGAGCGGCTGAATGGCGAGGATGGCCTGGGCGCGATCTACCCCGCCATGGCCAATGCGGTGCTGATGTATCATTGCCTCGGCGTCGCGCAGGATGATCCGCGCATGGTCACCGCCTGGGCCGCCATCGAAAAGCTGGTCGAGGAGCGCGAGGACGAAACCTATGTCCAGCCCTGCCTCTCGCCGATCTGGGATACGGCGCTGGTGAGCCACGCGCTGATGGAGGCGGGCGGTGCGGCCGAACAGCAGGCGGTGGCGCGCGGCCTCGAATGGCTGCTGGGCCGTGAAATCCGCGAGGTGCGCGGCGACTGGAGCTGGAACCGCCCCGATCTTCAGCCCGGCGGCTGGGCGTTCCAATACGAGAACGCGCATTACCCGGATGTGGATGACACGGCCGTGGTGGTGCTGGCGATGGACCGGTTCCGCGGCACGCTGCCCGGCGATGCCGGGCTGGATGGCGCCATCCAGCGCGCCACGGACTGGACGTTGGGCATGCAGTCGCGTGGCGGCGGCTGGGGCGCCTTCGATGCCGACAACACCTTCCATTACCTGAACCACATTCCCTTCGCCGATCACGGCGCGCTGCTGGACCCGCCAACGGCCGATGTCTCGGGGCGTTGCCTCGCCATGCTCGCGCAGCTCGGGCGGGGCGATGAGGCGGCGTCGCAAGCCGCCATCGAATACCTGCTGCGGGAGCAGGAGGCGGATGGCGCCTGGTATGGCCGCTGGGGCGTGAACTATATCTATGGCACCTGGTCGGCCGTGACGGCGCTGAACGCCGCCGGCCTGCCGCCCGAGCATGACGCGATGCGCCGCGCCGTCACCTGGTTGCTGAAGCACCAGAACGAGGATGGCGGCTGGGGCGAGGATGGCATGAGCTATCCGGCGCGCGGCGGCACCCGGCCTGATCCCCGCCAGCACGCGCCATCCTCGGCCAGCCAGACGGCCTGGGGCATGCTGGCGCTGATGGCCTGTGGCGAGGCCGGCCATGAAGCGGTGCAACGCGCCGCCGAATGGCTGATGGCGCGCCAGAAGGCGGATGGCGACTGGCCGGAGGATGACTATACCGGCACTGGTTTTCCGCGGGTCTTCTACCTGCGGTATCACGGCTATCGCCGGATTTTCCCGCTCTGGGCGCTGGCGCGGCTGCGGAATTTGCGAGCCTCGAACACGAAGCGCGTGGCTTACGGGTTGTGAGGGAATGAGGGGCACTGCCCCTCAAGCTCCCCGGCAGGACACTCGTTTCCTGCACCTTCTGCTGTTTCAGACGAAGGTCCAGGAAAGCTTGGAGGCCACGCCGGTTTTCAGCCTGGTGGGTTGAAGGGCCAAGCCCTTCGTTCTTGAGGATTTTTGCCATCAACACCCATGACGTCCTCATCATCGGCGCCGGCGCGGCCGGGCTGATGTGCGCCATCCGCGCGGGCCAGCGCGGCCGCCGCGTCTTGCTGCTCGATCATGCCGAGGCGGCGGGCAAGAAGATCCTGATTTCCGGTGGCGGGCGCTGCAATTTCACCAACCGCGACATTCGGCCGGAGCGGTTTCTCTCGGCCAATCCGGCCTTCGCACGCTCGGCCCTGGCGCGCTACACGGCGCGGGATTTCCTGGGCCTGATCGAAAAACACCGCATCACCTGGCACGAGAAGACGCTGGGGCAATTGTTCTGCGATGGCTCGGCGCGCCAGGTGGTGGCGATGCTGCTGGCCGAGGCGCAGGCCGTGGGCGTCGAATTGCGGCTGGAGACGCGCGTCACCGACATCACCCGCGGCGTGGATTTCACCGTGACGACGGATCGCGGCGTCTTCACCGCATCATCGCTCGTGTTGGCGACGGGCGGGCTCTCCATCCCCAAGATGGGGGCGACGGGCTTTGCCTATGATGCGGCGAAGCGCTTTGGCCTCAACCTTGTGGAGCGCCGCCCCGGCCTCGTGCCCTTCGCCTTTGGCGGGGATGATCTGGCGCTGATGCAGCCGCTGGCGGGTGTTGCCTTGCCGGTGGTGGCGAAGGCCGGGCGCGCGAAATTCCCGGAGGCGATGCTGTTCACGCATCGGGGCCTGTCCGGCCCCGCCATCCTGCAGATCAGCTCCTACTGGCATCAGGGCGAGGCGATTTCGCTCGATCTGCTGCCTGGCCAGGATGCCGTCTCCTTGTTGCTGGCCGCCAAGCGGGCACGCCCCAAGGCCGAGCCGCGCACGGTGCTGGGAGAATTCCTGCCCACACGCCTCGCCCAGGCACTGGCCGAGCGCAACCTGCCGGGCAGCCGCATGGCCGATTTGCCGGACCGCGCGCTGACCAACCTCGCCACCCTGCTGAAATGCTGGACGCTCACGCCCAGCACGACCGAGGGCTACGCCAAGGCCGAGGTCACGCTGGGCGGCGTGGATACGGAGGCGCTTTCGCAGCAGAACCTGATGGCGAAATCCGTCCCCGGCCTGTTCGTGATCGGTGAGGCGGTGGACGTGACCGGCTGGCTGGGCGGCTACAATTTCCAATGGGCCTGGGCGAGTGGCTGGGCCGCGGGCGAGGCCGCCTGAGACGTTGCGCCCGGCGCTGGCACGGAACATGCTCGTCCCTCTCGCGGAATGAGCGGAACGAGGTCCCATGACGTATCAGGTTGAGCGCGATTTCATCGGCTACGGCAAGAACCCGCCTGATCCGCAATGGCCGGGCGGCGCCAAGATCGCCGTCAACTTCGTCATGAATTACGAGGAGGGCTCCGAACCCTCGGTCCAGGATGGCGAAGGCTTCACCGAGACGGGCCTGACCGAGGCCTCCGGCCTCAACCAGGTGAAATCCGGCCGGGACCTCGCGGCCGAGGGCATGTTCGAATATGGCAGCCGCGTCGGCTTCTGGCGCTTGATGCGCCTGTTTCAGGAGCGCGGCCTGCCGATGACGGTGTTCGGCTGCGCGCTGGCCCTGGAGCGCAATCCCGAAGCGGCGGCGGCGATCCGCGAAAGCGGCTTCGATGTCTGCTCGCATGGCTGGCGCTGGATCAAGCATTTCGAGCTGAGCGAGGCGGAGGAGCGGGAGCATATCCGCCTGGCCGTCGCCAGCCTGGAAAAGACGGTCGGGCACCGGCCGGATGGCTGGTATTGCCGCTATGGGCCCAGCGTGAACACGCGCCGGCTTGTCGTGGAGGAGGGCGGCTTTCTCTACGACAGCGACTATTACGGCGAGGAATTGCCGATCTGGAAAACCGTCCTGGGCAAGCCGCACCTCGTCGTGCCGTATTCGCTCACCAATAATGACGGCAAATACGCCGGCTGGATGGGCACCTCGGACCAGTGGTTCTCCTACATCCGCGACGCTTTCGACATGCTGTATGAGGAAGGGGCCAAGGGCCAGCCGAAGATGATGTCCATCGGGCTGCACATGCGGCTGATCGGGCATCCGGCGCGCGCCATGGGCTTGCGGCGGGTGCTGGACCACATCGCCAGTCGCAAGGATGTGTGGATCACGCGGCGGGTGGATATCGCGAAACACTGGATGGCCACGCACCCGTATTCGCCGAAGGGGTGACCCACGCGGGTTTCAGGGGGTCCAGGCAGCGGCGATCTCATCGCGCCGCGCCACCCAGACCTGGTCACCCAGCCCCGCCAGGCGCGCCAGCACGCGCTCGAATGCCGGAAAGCGCGCCGGGCGGCCCACGATGCGCAGATGGTAGCCAATGTTGAGCAGGCGCGGCTTGCCGGCCGCCGCCTCGGCCAGCAGCACCTCCAGCGCGTCATCCACATATTCGACCATCTCCGTGGCCCGCACGAAGCCATTGGGGTGGAAGAACTTCATGTCATTCGTGTCGAGCGCATAGGGCAGCACCAGCAGGCCCGGATGATCGGGATCGGCGTAGGGGATGTCATCGTCAAAGGCGTTGGAGGCATAGGCGAAGCCGCGCTCGGCCAATAGGCCGCGCGTCCAGGCACTCTCGGAGCCGCGGCAGAAGAAGCCACGCGGCTTCGTGCCGCAGGCGCGCTCGATCACGGCGATGTTGCGGTCGAGGTCGCGTGCCTCCTCCTCGCGCGTCGCGTAGTCGGAATGCGGCCGCCAGAGCCAGCCATGCGCCGCCGCCTCATGCCCGCGCGCGGCGATTTCGGCGGCGAGGCTGGGCGCGCGTTCGACGGCGCGGCCGCACATCAGGAAGGTGGCGCGCTGCCCGTGCCGGTCCAGCGCATCCAGCATGCGCCAGAGGCCGGCGCGCATCCCATAGGCGAAGATCTGCTCCTGCCCCATGTCACGCGTGCCGGGGGCGACGACGCTCAGCACCTCGCCCATGCGTTCGGATTGCGGGTCACCATCACCGACCTGCTGCTCGGCGCCCTCCTCGAAATTCACGACGACGGAGACGGCCAGGCGCGCGCCGTTCGGCCAGCGGATATCCGGCCAGGTTCCGGCCGTGCCGATCAGATCGCGTGTCATGGGGAAGCTCCTGCGGGAGGGGGCAGCCAAGCATGGTGCAGGATCAGGGACAAACTGCCCTGAAGTTGCGCAGGCTCGGACGCCGCGCGGGCATCCGCCATGGCCAGGCCGCGCGGCACAAGTCTTGCTGCGTCTTTGGCCATGCTGGATGCCACGCCAATGGAATTGGGCCATCGCCTCGACATGGACGGCGTGCGGGTGCGCTACGGCCAGACGCTGGCGGTGCGCGATGTGACGCTGAGCGTGGCGCCGGGCGAAATCCTGGCGCTGCTCGGCCCCTCGGGCTGCGGCAAGACGACGCTGCTGCGCACGGTCGCGGGCTTCATCCAGGCCGAGGCGGGCCAGGTTCTGGTGGATGGCCGCGCGATTGACGGTCTGCCACCCGGCAAGCGCGGCGTGGGCATTGTGTTTCAATCCTATGCGCTGTTTCCGCACATGACCGCCGCGCAGAATGTGGCCTATGGGCTGGAAGCGCGCGGCATGCCCAAGGCCGAGATCATCCGCCGCGTGGAATCGGCACTGGCCGCCGTGCGGATGGAAAGCTTCGGCGCGCGGCGCCCGGCCGCCCTGTCGGGTGGTCAGCAACAGCGTGTGGCCCTGGCCCGCGCCCTGGCGATCGAGCCCGCCATCCTGCTGCTGGATGAGCCCTTCGCCGCGCTCGACCGTTCGCTGCGGCTGGATCTGCAACTGGAGATCAAGCGCATCCAGCGCCGCTTCGGCGTCACCTGCGTACTGGTCACGCATGACCAGGATGAGGCGATGAGCATGGCGGACCGCATGGCCGTGATGCGCTCTGGCGTGGTGGAGCAGGTCGGCCCGCCCACGGAACTTTACGACAACCCGGCCACCGCCTTCGTCGCCGGCTTCGTCGGCACCACCAACCGGCTGCACGGGCGGATCGAGGCGCGGGAGGGTGCGGGCTATGCCGTGCGGCTTGATGCCGGCGCCACGGTCCATGTGGAAAGCCCGCGCGGCTTCGCGCTGGCCGAGCGGGTGATGCTTTGCGCGCGGCCCGAGCAGCTCACCTTGCTGCCGGTCGAGGATACCCGGCCGGACGCTTTTCCTGCCCGGCTGCGGCTTTCCCTGCCGCTGGGCCCCGCCTTGATCCATGACCTGGAGGCAGGCTCGGCGGAGGTGAAGATCCAGCAGCCGCGCCATGGCGCGCCGCCACCACCTGGCCCCGTTCGCATCGCCATCCTGCCCGGCGCCACGCCGAGCCTGTTCCCTGAAGGAGATTCCGCATGAGCCTGATGATTGGTCGCCGCGTCCTGGGCCGAAGCCTGCTGGCTACCGGCCTTGCCCTGCCGGCCCTTGGTGCAAAAGCGCAGACGACGCAGATGACGGCTGCCGTCTATCCGGGCGGCTGGGATGAAGCGTTGCGCGCCGTACTCGCCCCCCGTCTGCTGGCGCGGCACAATGTCGGCGTCTCCTTCGATCCGCTCTTCGCCGTGGACCAGATCGCCAAGGCGCGGGCCGCGCGTGGCACGCCGCCCTTTGATGTCTTCGTGCTCGACCCCGGGCCGCGCGTCAGTGGCGTTGATCTTGGCCTGTTCGAAGCCTTCGATCCCGCGCGCCTGCCCAGCCGCGCCGTTCTGCCCGAAGGCTATGCCGATCCGGTAGGGGCTGCCGTCGCCGCCCAGGTGGTGGGCATCGCCTACAACCCGCAGAAGGTACCAAAGCCCGCCGGCTGGCGCGATCTGTTCCAGCCGCAATATGCCTCGAAGCTCGGCCTCACCGGCTTCGGCACCACCTTCGGCACGATCTCGCTGATCGAGATGGCCAAGGCTTTGGGCGGCTCCGAGACCAACATGGACCCGCTGTTTGCGGAACTCCGCCGCATCAAGCCCTCCGTCGCCGCCGTGGCCGCGCCGGCTGCCATGCCTGGCCTGTTCCAGCAGGGCCAGATCGATGTGATGTACACCAACACCTATACCGTCACGCTGCTGCGCTCACGCGGCGTGCCCATCGCCTTCGCCGTGCCGGAGAGCGGGGCGGCGGCCTTCGTCACCACTATGCACATCGCCAAGGGCAGCCGGAACATCGCGGCCGCCTACCAATACATCGACACCATGATCAGCACGCCGGTTCAGAGCGCGCTGGCGCTGGAGCCGTATTTCTTCGTTCCCGTGAACAAGGAGGTGACGCCGGGTGCCGATGTGCCGATGCGCTCGATCAGCGAGATCACGAATTTCGTGACGCATGACTGGGCGAAGATCAATCCGCTGCGCGCCGGCTGGATTTCGCGCTTCAACCGCGAGATGGCGGGGTGAACGGGGCGGGCGTCTGGCGGCTGGCCCTGCCGCTGGGCCTCGCCCAGTTGATGTTCTTCGCGGCCCCGCTGCTGATCCTGCTCAGCACGTCGCTCGCGACCGACGAGAACCTCAGCCAGTTCAGCCTGCGCGCCTGGCATGAGGTGTTGGGGGATTCCTTCCACATCCAGTCGGTGCTGAACACGCTGCGACTGGGTGCGCTGACGGTATTGGCCACCATGCTGCTGGCCGTACCGCTGGCGCTGGTGCACATGGCCGCTGGGCCGCGGTTGAAGCGGCTGATCCTGATCGTCGCTGTGTTGCCGCTGCTGACCTCGGTCGTGGTGCGCACCTTCTCCTGGATCGTGATCCTGGGGCGGGAAGGGGTGATCAACTCCACATTGATCGCCACGGGCCTCGCCACCGCGCCGGCCGCGCTGCTGCAAACCGAGCCGGGGCTGATCCTGGCCCTGACGCAGATCGAGATGCCGCTGATGCTGCTGCCGCTGATCGCGGCCACGGCGCGGATTGATCCGGCCCTGCTGGATGCCTCGACTTCGCTCGGTGCCTCGCTGTGGCGCACGCTGCGGCGCGTCGTGCTGCCATTGGCGCTGCCCGGGCTGATCGCGGGGGCGACGCTGGTCTTCGCGAGTGCCGCCACCGCCTTCATCTCGCAATCCGTGATTGGTGGCGGGCGGTTGAACTACCTGCCGGCGCTGGTCTGGCAGCAGGCGATGGTGGTGTTCGACTGGCCGTTGGCCGCCGCCATGGCGCTGACGCTCATGGGCTCGGTGCTGATGGTGGTAGGGGCCCTGAACCTGCTCGGGAGGAATGCGCGGCATGCCTAGGTTTTCAGGTGGGGGGCTCTCCGGGGGTGACCGGCTGCTGGCGCTGGCGATCCTGCTGCTGGCAATGATCGGCGTGCTGATCCTGATCGGGCCCGTGCTGATCGTCCTCATCACGTCTTTCACCACCTCCCAGGCGCTGAAATTCCCGCCGCCGGGGCTGACCTTCCGCTGGTATGAGGCGCTGTTCGATCCGGTGCGCTCGGCGCAGATTCACCGCGCGGCGGGGAATAGCCTGCTGGTGGCGACACTGACCGCGATCGTGGCGACCGCCTTGGCCACCGGGGCTGCGCTGGCCGTCGCGCGGACGCGTGCCACCTGGGCGCGCTTCGCCGAGGGCGCCTTCATGGCGCCGCTGGTGCTGCCGGGCATCGCCTTCGGGCTTGCCGCGCTCATGTTCTTCTCCTGGCTGCGGACCCCGCCTTCGCTCTGGCTGCTGGTGGCGGGGCATTCGATGATCGCGGCTCCCTTCGCGCTGCGTACCGTGGGCGCCAGTGCCGCCGGGCTTGATCCAGCCTTGCTGGAGAGCAGTGCCGCGCTGGGCGCATCGCCCTGGCGGACCTTCCGGCGCGTGGTGCTGCCCTTGATCCTGCCTGGGGTGGCGGCGGGCGCATTCCTCGCTTTCGTCTCCTCGCTCGACAATGTGCCGGTGTCGCTGTTCCTCTCCTCGGCGCATACGGACATGCTGCCGATCCGGCTTTGGGGGATGATGGAGACGGCGCTGGATGTGCGTGTCGCAGCCGCTTCAGGCGTGCTGGTGACAGCGGCTTTCGCGCTGTTGCTGGTGATGGATCGGGCGGTGGGTCTGACGCGACGGATGAGCGTTTAGCGGGGCTTGCTCGAAGCCCCGGAGGCGATCCTGGGCGCGCGTGATGGCTGGTGTGGTGCTTTCAAGGGGCCTCCGGCGGCTGGGGCCATTGGCCCCAGACCCCAGCAACATGTTTCAGCCCTGATGATACGCATGCCGGACCAGCACCAAGGAACGGGGTCTGGGGCCAACGGCCCCAGCCGCCGGAGGCCCAGAAAACTCAAACAGCGCTAAGCGCCAGCAGGCGCCGCATCCGCGCGCGCGAAGCGGATCGTCACGCGCAGGCCCTGGCCCGGAGAGGACGTCACCTTCAGCGTGGCCCCGGCATTCTGCCGCAGCGATTGCACAATCAGCGCGCCCAGGCGGCCCGAGGTGGGCCAGTGCGTATCGGCCGGCAGGCCCACTCCGTCATCGGCAACCACCACCTGGCAGCCTTCGGCGTCCACCAGGCTGTGCAGCGTGATGGTGCCGCCCTCTCGCCCCACGAAGGCGTGCTTCAGCGCATTGGTCAGCACCTCATTCACCACCAACCCCGTTGGCATCGCCACATTGATCGAGACCGGCCAGGTATCCACCTTGAGGTCAAGGCGGATGCCTTCCACGGCGTGGGCGCTCATCACGGCCGAGGCGATCTGGCTGAGATAGGTGCCCAGATCAATGCTGTCGCCGATCTCCTCCTCGGAGAGCGTGCGGTACAGCAAGGCCAGGGCGCTGACGCGGCCGGCCAGGCGGTCGAAGGATTCGCCCGCATCATCATAGGCCGCGTTGCGGCTCTCCAGCCGGATGAGGGAGGTGACGAGTTGGAGATTATTCTTCACGCGGTGCTGCAATTCCCGCAGCAGGATGTCCTTTTCGTTGAAGCGCTTCTGCATCGCTTCTGCATCGCTTTGCCGGGATGGATTTACCGCGGCCAGGGCCACCAGGCGAAAGATCGCGGCACCGGTTTCGTCCTGGATGACGTTGGACCATGCATCCACGGTAATGCCGCCTTCGGCCCCCTCCGCGCCCATCCTGAAGCTGCCGATGTGATCCTCGCCGGCGGGAATGGCATCACTCAGCTGGCGGTCATCGCCTTCAGCGCTGGCGATGGCCTTCAACTCGCTCCAGGAGTGATCCAGCAATTCAGCGGCTGGTTGGCCTGAAAGCCGCTCAAACTCCAGGTTGACGTAGGTGACGCGTTCCTTTGGCTGCAACTCCGCGACGGCGATCGCGAAGGGGATATGGTCCAGGAATTGCTTGAATCGGTCGCTATCCAGCGCCCCGGCGAGGTCCGGGCTGCCAAGCAGGTCGGTCAGCGGCTTTGGCACTTCGTCATTTGATGTCATCGAGGACCCTTGGGCGTGCTGCTCGCATCAGCATGCGCGCTGCCTTCGCGGGAAGCGAAACAATCTCACGGTCATACTCATGGCGGGGCAAGGCGGCAATCAGGCCTGATTGTGACCCAATGGGGCAAGCCGGGCGGCCGGGGCGATGCTGCTTGGGTGAGAACTGGCGGGGCGCAGTTCACTGGGAATGAACGGTCTCTGCGGTCGCAGGTTACGGCATGTTGGTGCGATGCCGCTGCAGACCGACTGCTCGAGTAGGCCAACATTCGCGGAAGCCTGCCTGACCTGGTACTGGGCGCCAGGCGTAGAACGCATTGCTCGTACGAAAATTCCTCCAGCCGTGACTGCGAGTGGCGAGCAAGCGGACGCCGCCCCGCGCGCTCTCGTCGCCCCAATCGCTAATCTCGCAGCCTATGCGCCAGCCGTCGTGACCGTCACGAACCATGACAACCCCAGCCGCTTGCTGGTTGCCGCGCACATACGGCCACGGGAAGAGCATGAACACCTCGGGCCGCAGATCACCATTGAGATCACGCATTGTATATAGTAGATGGCGCGACGGATCGAAATTGTAGGATCGGCCCGCATCCGTGTCCCGACCCTGGCGACTGCCGTCTAAATTCTCGGTCATCGCAACAGCCAGCCAGTGCTCTGTCTGCCGCAATGCGTGCAGGGCTTCACTTACCGCTGGAGGCATGCTCACCCATGGTAATCGCCGATCGGCGGGCTGTGCTGCGAGCGAAGAAGTCATCAGCAGACAGAGTGCGGTGGCTACCAGGCGCCTCATCGCCGCACGCTCTGGTAAGGCGCGTCTGCAAAAGCTCGTATTCGTCGTTCGATCTCGTTGAAGCTCGAGAGGTCGCCGCGTCCCCTCACAGAAGATGGTGGTGGTGAGTTTGCAGCCCGGTGGTCGAGATAGCGCCTGACAGCCCCAGCACCCTCGCGGTGAGCTGCGGCAGCGAGGCCGGACTCGGTGATCGTGACCGGACCACCGCTTAATCCTGGCATCTGCTGGCCGGCGAAGCGCAAGGCGCCGTTCGCCCTGAGCTGTTCTTCGTTCCGCCGCATGACGTCGTTCATTGCGGCTTCCTGGGCCGTGGGATTGGCCAGGAAATCGGCATCGCTATTCACGCCTACCGCACGCGCCCGGGGTGTCCAGGCCCCCGTTGCCGGGTCACGCCAACCAGCATCTACCAGGGGACGGCGGAGAAGCTGATATCGCCCGAGCGCACTGGAACCCGGCTGACCGCACATACCATATCCGAAATCACCGTCACTACGGCGAGTTTCCTCGGCGGCGATCTGCTGGCGCCAAGACTGGTTTGGCTGACCTTCCCAGGCGCGCGCCAGCGTCGCTGGCCGTCTGTCGGATGGCAAAGGACGCGGTGCCACACCATCCCGAGCAAGCACCACCGCGTCCTCTGGGGTGCCATCACCACAGTTCGGATTGCTGCGCTGATATCCGCTGACCTGTTCCGGATTGCCGTTTCGCGTGCGGCTGTAAGCGCCGACGGTCACGACACAATCAGCTTTGTCAGCGCGGGCTGCCATGTCCCGGCTGCCGCTAGCCGTTCGGTAGTCCCGCGCGAAGGCACGGAGCGCCTCGCGGCTCGGTACTGCGGAAGAAGAAAGGGCAGCCATGACAAACCATTCGACATTAGGACGTAAAGCCTAACTGATGTCTCGAGGCTCGTCAAGAACAAAGTGGCAACTGCTTGAGGATTGAGAACCGCGGGGAAAGCCCTGCCGCGAGACCCTAGGCCTACCCTTGTTGCCGTAGCGGATGGGTTGGAGCGGCACGTGATCCCCGGCAGCTTTGACCTTGCCGAAGATAGTGCCTTTGGGGCGCGGCGCGAACCGGGGCGAAAAGCGGCGTAGCGGAGCGAAATTGTGCGAACTGGCGGAGGAGGTGCGACCGGATACGAACGGTCTCAAGGCTGGAGCCTTGGAGAGCGCGGCGTTCACTCAGCACTTGCGCCGCAGCGGTCGGTCGCGCGAAACCGCCCCACCCCAACATTTCCTGTACTCGACATCTTGCTGTGGACCCCTAGCGAGCCCCCGGCTTGGATTTTTCGGTGTCCTTCCGCTTCGTGGCAGAAGGGTGGAGCGTATCAACCGGACCCGAATCCAGGTGCCCGAGAATACGCCTCAGTGCTGCGATGTTGTTTTCGTCTTCGGCGCTCTCGAACGCCTCCTGCAGCACCGCGCGGATGTCGTCGGCTCCGACCAGTTCCATCTCCCAATTCGGATACAGACGCGCGCGCTTCTCCACACTCCGGTCCAGCGTGACGATGTCGTGATGGCGCGGATCGCCATGAAGGCTCGCGATCAAGTTCTCTACTTGGGCGGGCGGCCCCTCGATCCATTGGAAGAAGACGCCGCTGCCGAAAACCAGCACCCCGGTGATATCGCGGGCGACATTGCGGCGCTGAGACCGCTCGATGATGCGGCCGACCTCGACGTCGTCGACGCCTTCGGCGGCACGACTGCAATATACGAAAGTCCCAAGAATGGGCGCGCCGTAGTCCGAGTCAGCGTCGCGTGGAAAACCGAATTCGTCGAACATGGGTCAGCTCGCTTTGTCTTTGCCGGGCAGGCCGTGGCATCCGGTGAGCCAGCGTAATGCTACCGCATCTTTCCGATTTGGGTAAGGAAGCACTGGAGTTCCATCCAGGTCCCGGCTTCACGCGAACGACCGCTTCGGCGCAAGTGCCGAATTGGCCTTTCAGGCAGCTGAACGGTCTTTCGCCCAGGTATACGATACCTTGAGCCCGTTGAGGTGGGTCCAAGGAAGCCACTTCTCTTTTTGCATCCGCCCCACAACTATCCCCGGCGCGACGCCGATTTCCTTGGCAAGCGCCGTCACTCGCGTAGCCGATACAACGCCTTCTTTTGCAAGCGCCTGCAGCTTGCGAGCCTGAGCCGGAGGCACGAGCCAATCTCTCGCAAAGGCATCAGCTTCGATTTCACTATTCGGATCTAGCGGCTCGACACCCTCGATGAACTGCATCCGCTTGCCGTGCAGCAGGATGTGAGCAGCCTCGTGAAAGAACGTGAACCAGAGATGGTCATTTGTGCGATAGCGGAGGCTCAGCATCAGCAAAGCCCTATCGGGCGCCAGCCAACGCGTCGCGCCACTCGCGGGACAGCCCTTTGGTGCTGGCGCGAAGACCACCGCGACACCGCAGGCAGCAGAGCGGCTGACCAATGCATCAACGAAGCGTTCGGGCGGTTCGGTCGTCAGCGCGCGAAACTCACCAAGAATAGCTCGAAAGCTCGCTTCGTTGAATGGCCGGCAGGCCAGCGCCTCTGCTGCCCGCTCCCCCTGCCGCAACCATGCGGCCACAGCCCCGACGGTCATGGATTGCGATTTGGCCGCACGAAACGCTGCAGCCGGCGTTGCGTAATGCTGTCGCCACGCATCGACAGACGCCACCCCAAAGAAGCGCAGGCACTCGGACAGTTGGTCCACCCGGTCCTTGACCTTCGGCACCCAACCGAAGCCGACCATGTCGCGCAGCGGCAACTCACCGAGCCACTCCGTCTGTGCCTTCCGTTCTTCACGAGCCCGAAGCGCTTCCTGGGCCGCGCGATACTGCGCCTCCCTCCGGAGCCAGAACCCTATGGTCGAACCGAGCACAGTAGCCAGACGCTCTGCTGCGTCCGGCGTCATGGCCGAACGGCCCTGGATAAGGTCGTTGACGTGCTTGCGCGTGAAGCCCAGTCGATCTGCCAGCTCAGCCTGCGTCCAACCGCGCTCGTCGAGGACATCGGCGATGGTCTCACCAGGAGGGGAGACCCAGTCCGGGGCGAAGGCGGTCTCAGTCATGGTAATCCCCAATAAACACGATCTCGATTGCAGTGACCCGTTTCCAATCAGCGCCGGTTGTCGACGCTTCCTGACGTGCCGCCCGGAAGACCAACCGCTGTCCACCAGCCAGGTCCAGCGCGAACTGACCCGTGCGGGACCCGCTCAGTGGATGCGGCCGGCCCACGACCAACTCAGCCACCGTATCGGCGGCCTGGAGATCCGCGAGGCGGGACCGAAGCTTTCGAGCGCTGTCAGCCCCGAGCGCCTTGGTGGCCTCGCGGGGGTCCGTACAGAGCTTAGCAAGCTTCTTCGAGGCAAAAGATATATCCACGAATCGGGAAATTCAAGATTGATGAACCCGTGGGGTGCATCATTTGATCCCACTTGGTCAAGATGTCGGTTCGCGCGCCGCGCCCCCTGGCCCGCCTCACCGGTCTACCTCATCCAGCGCTTCCACGGCCTCGTGGAGAAGGCGCCTGACCTCGGCAACCGGCCCGCCCCGCGATGACCGCTCCCGTCCCGTCACCCTGAGCACCGCGGCAAACACGGCGTCGGAGCATGCCATCAGCGGGATGAGGTGCTCACCACTCGGCCCTCGCTTTCCGCTGATCCATCCCTTTACCGCGCGTTCGCTCGCCCGCGTCCAGCGCATGATGTCCTTCGCGGAGCGACCCGTGGCCGCGATCTCGCCTCGCAGCGCATTGCCGATCTCGCGCGCGTAGCACTCTCGCGCCTCCTCTGCATTCTCGAAAAAGGGCAACTTGTTGCCCTTCGAGTGCAACTGATTGCCCTTTTTCGTCCGCACAGCCCGATTCGCTCCTGATATTGTTGGAGCGAAAGTCAAACGCGCTCGCCGATGCTGACGCGGTGGCACGACCGCGGCAGCGCGTGACGTTGCCACGGCGCGGCAAGGCCTGAGCTTGAGAGGATCTGATGTGGTTCAGCGATCGGATTTTGAGGGCGAAGCGGTAGTGGCGGCTGCCGTGCGCGCGGCCGAGTACGTTCGAATGTCGACTGACCATCAGCGCTATTCGACAGAGAACCAGGCGGACGCGATCCGCGACTACGCCAAGCAGCGCGGCCTCACCATCGTCCGCACCTATGCCGATCACGGGAAGAGCGGCCTCAGCATGGCCGGCCGTGATGCCCTTCAGCTGATGCTGGACGACGTCCGCGAAGGCCGTGCCGACTTCAGCACCATCCTGGTTTATGACGTCAGCCGCTGGGGTCGCTTCCAGGATGCCGACGAGAGTGCCTACTACGAGTATGTCTGCCGGCGCGCTGGCATCCGAGTGCAGTATTGCGCTGAGCAATTCGAGAATGACGGCAGCCCGATCTCGACCATCGTCAAGGGCGTCAAACGCGCCATGGCCGGTGAATACAGCCGCGAGCTTTCCACCAAGGTCTTCGCTGGCCAATGCCGCCTGATCGAGTTGGGCTTTCGCCAAGGAGGGCCGGCTGGGTACGGCCTGCGGCGCCGCCTTATCGACGGCGGCGGCCTGGCCAAGGGCGAACTGGCCCGAGGCGAGCAGAAGAGTATCCAGACCGATCGGGTGGTGTTGATGCCAGGCCCCATCGACGAGGTGGAAACGGTGCGCTGGGTCTACCGCACCTTTGTCGAAGAAGGCCGCCCCGAGCGCGACATCGCGGACACGCTGAATGCTCGGGGATCGCTGAGCGATCTGGGCCGCCCGTGGACGCGCGCCACCATTCACCAAATGCTGATCAACGAGAAATACACGGGCGACAATGTCTGGAACCGTGTCTCCTCCAAGCTGCATGGCAAGCGTGTGCGCAATGGCCCCGACATGTGGATTCGGCGCGAGAATGCGTTCGAGCCGCTGGTCGATCGGCTGGTCTTCGCCGCAGCACAGACGATCATCCGCGAGCGGTCGCATCGCCTCACTGACGATGCGATGCTGGAAGCACTGCGTCGCCTGCTGGCCAAGCACGGCTACCTCTCGGGCTTCATCATCGACGAAGCCGAGGATGGAGCGTCCAGCAGCGCCTATCAGTCGCGCTTTGGCGGCTTGCTCAGGGCCTACCAGCTTGTTGGCTTCAGTCCGGATCGCGATTTCCGCTACCTCGAGGTCAACCGGGCACTTCGCGCCATGCATCCCAACATCGTCGCCGCGGCGGTCGACGGCATTCGGCAGGCCGGCGGCGAGGTTGAGCAGGATCCCAAGACCGACCTCCTGACCATCAACGCCGAGTTCAATGCCTCGATCGTGCTGGCCCGCTGCCAGGTAACGGGAGCCGGCAGCCTACGTTGGCATATCCGGCTGGATGCTGGCCTCGCGCCCGATATCACCGTGGCCGTGCGCATGGCTGCGGGTAATGCCGACGTGCTCGACTACTACCTGCTGCCTCGCATCGATGTCAGCTTGGCCAAGCTGAAGCTCGGTGAACACAACGGGCTCGCTCTGGATGCCTACCGCTTTGAAAGCCTGGATGGCTTCTTTGATCTCACGGCCCGCAGCTCGATCCTGGATGCCGCTGCATGAGCGCGCCAGACACCACTATGGCGATCGTTTCCATCCCGATCGACTTGATCGATGTGGTCAATCCCAGGGCCCGGAACAGGCGCGTCTTCCAAGAGATGATGGATAGCATTGCCAAGGTCGGCCTCAAGCGGCCGATCACGGTGGCGCGCCGCGGGGAGCGGTATGACCTGGTGTGCGGCCAGGGCCGGCTCGAGGCCTTCCGGGAGCTGGGCCAATCTTCAATCCCGGCGGTGATCATCGAGGCTGAAAGTGAGGACTGCCTCGTCATGGGGTTGGTCGAAAATATCGCGCGCCGCCAGCATCAGTCGCTGGAGCTTTTTCATGATATCGGCGGCATGGAGCAGCGGGGCCACTCGGATGTCGATATCGCCCGCAAGACAGGTCTGAGCCTGGAATATGCCCGCGGTGTGCTGCGGCTGATCAACAAGGGTGAGACGCGGCTCCTCAAAGCGGTTGAGATTGGACAAATTCCGGTCAGTGTTGCTGTTGACATCGCAGAAGCCGAGGAGGCTGACACGCAACGCGTGCTGCAGGAGGCCTATGAGCGCAAGCTTCTGCGCGGGCACAGCCTGCTGGCCGCGAAGCGGCTGGTTGAGAACCGCCAGCGTCGTGGCAAAAAGGCGAAAACGCGTGATCGCACGTCGGCGCGCCCGATGTCCGTGGACGCCCTGCTGCGCACCTACCAGCAGGATGTCGACAAGAAGCGCGTGCTGGTGCGACGTGCTGAAGCCGCCCGCAGCAGATTGCTCTTCATCACCGAGGCATTGCGCGAGCTGTTCGCTGACGAGGGCTTCGTGAACCTGGCGCGCGCAGAGGCATTGCACACCTTGCCGCGCGGCATGGACGAGCGAATCCGTGGCGAAGCAAACAGATGAAGCCCGAACCTGCAAAGCCGGTCATGGCAGTGGCTTCGGCCTTCCATCGAACGGTGATTTCGCTGCGCTTCAGTGACATCGACGCGCTGCGTGAGGTCACGCCGAAGATCAAGCAGTCCACCAAATACGCACAGATCGCAGCATCGATCAGCGAGGTCGGTCTCATCGAGCCGCCGGTGGTGGCGCATCATCCGGCCATGCCTGGTCGCTATCTGCTGCTCGACGGTCACCTACGCATCGACATTTTGCGTAGCCAGGGCCGCGACAGCATCTCCTGCCTGCTGGCCACAGATGATGAGGCCTTCACATACAACAAGCGGATCAGTCGACTGGCGGCCATCCAGGAGCACCGGATGATTCTGAAGCTGGTCGAGAAGAAGGTCCCGGAATCCCGCATCGCGCGGTCCCTCAACATCGACGTCAACACGCTCCAGATCAAGAAGCGCATGCTGGTCGGCATCTGCCCGGAAGCAGTGGAATTTCTGAAGGACAAGCCTGTCAACGCGAAGGTGTTCGGCGTGCTGCGGAACATGCGGCCATTGCGGCAAATCGAGGTGGCGGAATTGATGGTGACGATGAACCGCTACACTGACGGGTATGCGCGGGCATTGTTGGCGGCCACACCGCAGACGCAGATTATTTCCGAGGCCAAGCCGAAGGCCACCAAGGGGCTGACTGAAGACCAGAAAATTCTGATGGAGCGCGAGTCGGCCCAACTCGACCGCGAGGTCAAGCTGGCTCATTCGGCCTATGGGGCAGACCATCTGATGCTGGTTGTCGCGCGCGGGTATCTCGCACGCCTGCTCGAAAATCCACGCATTGTTCGGTTTCTGACGCAGCAGCGACCGGAGTTCCTCACGGAGTTTCGCCGCATTGCGGAGATCGACACCATGGCAGCTTAGTCCGGCTCGGCCACGAAATTTGGATGGGGACCCGGACCCGAAAGCGCGGGGACCGCTGGAGACGCTGCACGAGGGGCAGATCGAGGGCGGTGGTGGGGATGGCGGCGAACCCGTCTGGAGCCCACCAGGCCGGCCGCCATAGGGCCGGCCAGACGTTGCCCGGCTTGCCGGGAAAAGAGGCGGAGGGGGCGCGCTGTCGCGCAGCGCGCTCCCTCCCTGTGTGGATGTCCATCGATGAAGGAAGTCACGGCACTCGTCGCTTCGCCACTGCCACCGACAGCGTCGCCGCCGCCAAATCGAACGTCGCCGCGGAGATGTTCCGCGCCATCACCCGCACCGTGTTGTTCGACCACACCGCCGCGTCAAGCTCGATGAACCGCGTCGACGACACCAGCGATGCCGTTGCCAGGTCGCCCGCCCGCGCCCCGTTCACCGTGACATCGAGCAGCGCGGTCGCCGCCGGCGCGAGGCTCGGCAGGTCCCAGGACACCTCCGCCGCGAACTCCCGCCGCCCTGAGCCGAAGAGCGCCCCCGTCAACAGCGGCGTGCCGTTCAGCACTGCCGGCGCGGCCTCCGGCAGCCCGTAGAGCCGCAGAGACTGCAAATCGATCGGTCCATCGAAGCCAATCACACCCACCTGCGCATAGGCCACCGCCGCGCCAACGCGAATGGTCTGCCGCCGATTGAAGTTCGCGTCGTCCATCGGCGCGCCGGCATTCCACCCCTTGGCCGGCCCGTTCCATTGCATGGTGGTGATGGAGGCCAGCACATCGCCCGCGATGTCCTCCCGCACGTTCCCTGCGCCATCGAACACGCGCACGAACAACCGCCCGCCCGAGGCGCCGCTCGTCAGCCAATGCGCCAGAGCGAATTCCTTCGCCTGGGAGGTATCCAGCATCCACCCCAGCCCACGGTTCGCCGCCAGCGTCACCGCGCGATCGGTCGGCGTCAGGTCGGTCAGCCCGTTGAAGCAGAAATCCGCCATGAAGGTCGCAGTGGTGGTGGAGGTGGCGATAGTGATCAGCCCCTCGACGCCCACCTCGGTCGCCGACTGCCGGAACGCCGCGGCGCGGGTGTTCGGCACGCCGGCGAGAAAGCGCTGGAACCGCGACGCCGGCGCGCGGTGCCGGTTGATTACCGCATTGCCGCAGCGGTTCGCTGTGGCCGTGTAGTCGATGCCGACCAGGTAGGTGTTGGTCCAGGCGATGTCGTATTCGCAATCCTGAGCCCCGGCGGTGTGTCGCGCCGCCAGCGGCGAGCAGGCCTCCATGCGCATATTGCGGGCGATGATGGCGCTGCCCGAGGTCTGGTTCAGGAAGGGGATGGCGATGTTGCTGCCGGCCTGGCGCAGTTCGAAGTTCGGCGCGTCAAAGACGTGGCGGTTGTGGTTGGTGTAGGCGCCGGCCTCATTCCCGAAGCGCACGCCGAAGCGGTCCTGCGTGGCATTCACCCCCGTCGCCTGGGCGAAGTGCCCACCGTAGTAGCGGATCGAAGTGTTCCAGGCGGTGGCAGTGGCGCACCAGATGTCGAGGCCGATGCGGTTGTTGACGATGCGGCCCAGCGTGAAGGTGCTGTCCTCCATGCCGCGGCCATCGCCCAGCGTGCGCATGCCGATGGTGAAGCCTTCCACCCGCCGCAACTCAATCTGGCTGGCATCGACGTTGCGCACGGTGATGCCGATATCGGCCTCGGAGGACCAGTCGGAGATCGTCTGCCGAATGACGTTCAGCCCGGTGTAGAGCTTCTCGGCGTTGCGGATGGTCCCGCCATCGCCCAGCACCAGCACGGAGGTGGGCGCGGTGCCGGTGTAGCGGATGGTGCCCTGCATGATCAGGCCGCGCGCCCCGCCCGGCAGCGTGACGGTGCCGGAGACGTTCCAGGTGCCTGGCGGGATCATGGCGAATTTCTGGTCCGCGCCTGCCCGATCAAAGGCCGCCTGGATGGCGGTGCGATCATCGGCCACGCCATCACCGAGCCCGCCGAAGTCATTGGGCAGCACCGCCTCGCGGTCGCGCAGGTACTTCGCGAAGTCGGTCTTGTTGAGGTTGGCGTTGAGGACCAGCAGGTCGTCGATGCGCGCCGGCATGGCGTTCTCCGATCAGAGGGCGGTGGCGGTGACCGGGCCGGCGAAGGCGGAGACGTTGCCTTCGGCCGAGACGCTGCGCAGCCAGTACCAGCGGGTCTGGCCGGTGGTGAGGCCAGTGCGGTCCCAGGGCAGCGCGCTCGGCTCGCTGGCCAGCTTGGTCGCGGCGGCAAGGCTGGAGCTGCTGGCCTCGAACACCTGGAGCCGCACCCCGTCCGCGGGAAAGCCGCCCGACAGCCGCACGCCGCCGGCGATGCCCGTTGCCGCCAGACCTGACGCTGCGGCCGGGACCAGCGCCTCGCGCCAGCCTGACACCGCGCCGCTGCGCGCCTGCGCCTGCACCCGAAAGGCAGTCGGCTCAGCAGTGGGAATGGCGACGGCGGTGGCACCGAAGCCACCGGCATAGCCCTGCCACACGGCGACCGAGGTGGGGCGGAACTCGATCTCGTAGCCGGCGAGATAGGCCGAGCCCACCGCCGACCAGGACACCGCGATCGCGGTGAAGCTCGCCGCCACCGGCGTCTCGACCAGGATGGCAGCCGGCGCCGCGATCACGCCCGGGTTGGGCAGCACCACGGATGGGTTCTGGCCTGTCGCCCGTTCGTCGACTGCCGGGTTCCACGCCCAGACGGCGGGATCCTCCTCGGCCAGTTGCAGGTTCACCCCGCCATCCGGCGCCAGCGCCCAGCCCGTCACGCGGGCCGGGAACGGCGTGAGGCGCTCCAGCGCCACGGTGACCCCATCCCAGGGCCGCAGCCGCAGCGCCGCGAGGTTCGCCTGCATCGCCACCTCGCGCTGGCGGCGGTTGCGCTCGAGCTCGATTTTCATCAGGCGCTGGACGGTCGCCGCCGAGGTGGTGAGTGGGAACTCCATGTCCCGGTAGATCGCCTCGCCGCCATCCTCGGTGACGTAGTTGCTGGCCAGCAGCGGCGGCGCATCGGTCGGCTGCCAAGCGGCGGCCGGCTCGACATAGACGGCACGCACCCCGTTGAAGAGATCGCGTCGCGGACGCGAGCCGACGATGGTGACGTCGCCGCGCAGATCGTCGGAGGTGAGCGTCGCAGCCGGCAGCGCTGGCGCACCCGCATGGATGTAGAAGCGCCCGCCCGACACCACGAGCGCGCCGGCCATGGCGGCGACCAGCTTGCGGGTGATGGCGATCTTGCCCTCACCCAGAGTGACAGCGCCGTTGACGGTGTAGCGCCGCTCTGCGGTGCCATCGCGGCGGCCCATGATCTCGTCGCAGATATTGGCCGCGGCCATGAGCGCCGGCAGGTCGATATCGGCCCAGGCCGCGCGCCACCCGAAGGGCGAGGTCAGATACCAGGCCAGGCAGAGCGCGGGATTGTCGGACCAGCCGGTGATGCCGGTGCGCGGATCGAGGATGGTGTCGGCGCCCTCGACGATGGCGGACAGGCTGGGCGCGCCGGAGGGGAAGGCCTCGGGCCGCAGCTTGAGGCGCACGGCGAGGTAGGCCCGACCCTGACCACGATGGGCGGCGGTCCATTGGCCCCCTGTGTCCGCGACGAGGTTGGCGTTGGCGGCCTGGCCGGGATCGCCCAGCGCGCGGTCGATGCGCAGCAGGCCGGCGAACTTCGCGTCGGTGGAGGCGGTGCCGTTGAGGAAGACCTCGCCTATGGCGCGCACGCGATGCGCCGCCAGCACCACGACGACATGCAGGAAGCCGTCGGCGCGGCCCTCGTCATCGGTGGCGGAATGCAGGAACACGACGGGGCCCGAGGTGCGGCAGCGGCCAAAGACGATCTGGTGCTCGGTGATGGGCTGGCGGAAGGACTGGGTGCGGCCGGCGCCTGGCGTGCGCGGATCGAAGCCGGAGCCCGGCCCAGTGTCGGTCCCTGGCGTGACGTTGGCGCTGCGGGCGGCGGAGGGCGACTTGGGGCGGAAGACCGCGGCCCCTACGGCGGAGACCACCAGGGCGGCGCCGGCGGCCGCCACGGCGCCCAGGACGCCGCCACCAATGACGGCCGAGGCGGCGGCTCCCGCCGCGGCGGCGATGAAGGGGATGGCGACGGGCATCAGCCAACCCTCCAGGCGATGGTGCAGGCGGTGATGTGGAGGCGGAGCAGGCCCGCGGGCCCGACGAAGGCGGCGCGACCGGCATCCAGGACCACGCCGAGGCGATCCGGGTCGGTGGCCAGCACCACGTCGCCGGCTCGGGCGAAGGGCACCGGCACGCGCGGGAAGCCTGCGGTGTCCGCCATCGCGGCGAGGGTCGGGCGGTGCTGCCACAAGGGCCGGTAGCCCGTGCATGCCACCACCGCGGCCATGGCGAAGCGCCCGCAGTTCCAGCGCGTCGCGTCGAAGGGCCGATGCTCGGCGGCGGTGATCAGGGCCGCGAGCCGTTCCGGCCAATCGGGCAGCCGGGTCACTGGATCGGCAGCCGGATCTCCGCCTCCTGGAGCGCCGGCACGAACTCGAAGAACCGATCGCCCGGATACTCGGCCTGCTGGTCAGCATCCGTGTAGCGCCGCACCTCGGCCCGCTCGAGGTCCACCAGCCGGCTCTCGCAGGCCAGCGCCACGGAGGGCTCGGCGCCGTCCGTCACCTCCATCGTGTCCATCAGCCCCGCCCAGAGTGGGAACGGGTCCGCCACGAATGACCCTTGGGCATCCAGCAGCGCGCCCCACAGCGTGACCGGCCGCAGGCGATAGCTGCGCTCGGCCAGCGCGATATCCACCACCTCCTGCGGCACAGGCGACAGCGCGAGGGTTAGGCGGACGGCGCGCAGCTCCACCGTCTCCTCGACATCCGAGATGGCGCCGATGCTGCCGGCACCCTCGAACACCTTCCCCGCCCAGTCGAGCGGCCCGAGCCCGGTCCAGACGCGAAAGGGGCCGGTGGCGAAGTCGAGTTCCACCAGCACCACCGGCGTGGCGATCGGCGCGGTGGCGGCCGCCGCGGCCTGATTGCTGAGGCGTGGGGTGCCGGACATCACAAAGCCTCCTCGAGGCGGATGGTCACGGCGGCGAAGGGACCAGGCCGCGTCGGGTTCGCCGCCTCGTCATCCGAGACCAGCCGCATCGGCACGCTCGGCAGGGACAGGATGAGCGGCTCGCCCACCACCACCGCGGCGCGCAGCGGCGGCGCGATGGCGATGGTGGCGGTGCCGGCCCCAGAGGCGGCGACCGCGGCGGTGGCGATGTAGAGCCGCCCGCCCAGCCCGATGTAGTCGCCGGCGCCGACGGCGACCGTGCTGGGCCACCAGCCCTGCGTGACAATCGACAGCGCGCCACGCGGCGCGCCGGCCGCCAGCGAGGGATTGCCGGACCCCACCACCAGCCCGGTGCCGTCCGTGAAGATCGTCGCGTCCGAGAAGCTGTAGGGCCCGGTCGGCACATCGCCCTGGCTGCGCGGATCGCCGGTGCGGTATTCGCGCCGCCAGTCCCAGATCCGCACGGTGTTGGCGGAGCCGGCGAGTCCCGCCAGCAGCCCATCCATCACGCCGGCCTGCACGCGGCCCAGCGGCTCAAAGCTCGCCTCCGCCACCCAGCGCGCGCCCTCGCGCCGGAGCACCTGCGTGGCGCGGGTGACGGGCGAGACAAAGCGCAGGGTGTTGTGCTGCAGGTAGAAGCTGAGGCGGCTCGGGCGCAGTACGGCTGGCCAGGCGTATTCGGTCATCTGCCCTATCCCCGCACGATGGAGGTGGCGCTGCCGCCGCGGCGGATGGCGTCGAGCGTCGCCGCACTGGCCTGGCGGACGATCTGCGCCGAGAGCACGCGCAACCGCGCCTCGACACCCGCATCGGCGCCGCGAGCGTCGATGGTGATGCTCTGGTTGATCACCGGCCCACCGGGCGCCATGCCGTTGGGCAACACCGTGCCGCTGCGGTTTGGCACGAACCATTCGGGGCCGCGCTCACCCACGATGTAGGGCTGGCCGCCCGCCACCGGCCCGCCCTCGGCGCGGAAAAGCCCGCCCAGCGCCGAGCCGATGCCAGAAAAGATCGAGCCGAAGTCAAAGCCCGCCAGGCTGGAGGTCACCGCCGTGCCCAGCGGCTCGGTGATGGTGCGGCGGACGACGATGCGGGCGATGTCCTGCAGGATGCCCTGCAGCACCTTCGAGAAACTCTCGCCCTTGATGATCGCGTCCTCGAAGGCCGAGGAGAAGGTCAGGCCGAGTTCGCGCGCCGTGTTGCTGGTGCGCTCTGTCGCCTGCTGGACGCGCTGCTGGCTGCGCTCCAGCTCCTCCAGCGCAGCATTGGCCTCGCGGGAGACGGTCTCGTCGGGGATGGGCTGGCCGATGCGCTCGGCGCGTTCCACCAGCCGGCCGAGGGTTTCCAGGCGGCGGGTGTAGCGCTCCTGGGCGTTCTCGTTGTTCTGGATCAGCCGCTCGCGCTCGCGGATGATGTCGTTGATCTCGCGCTCGGCCTCGCGGTCCGGGCGCGGGATGGCGGCCACGCGGCGGGTGGTGCCCTCGATGCGGCGCAGCGCCTCGTCGCGCTCGCGCAGCGCCAGGGTCTCGAGGCGGGTGCGGTCGGCGGCGGTGATGCCGCCCGCGGCCTCGGCCTCGCGCAGGCGACGGACGCGGTCGTCGTATTCGCTGTTGATCCGAAAGCGATCGTCCAGCGCCTTGCGCAGTTCCTCGGCGTCCGCAGCGGTGCGGCGACGACGGGCCTCGGCGGCCTGGCCGGCGGCGGCCTCCTGCTCGGTGCGCTGGCGCTCGCCGGCGGCCTGCTCGCCGCGGGTGATCTCCTCCTGAAGCTCGGCATACTGCCGGCGCAGCTCCTCCAACCGCGCGGCGCGATCGACGCCCGCCTGCTGCTGCGCGGTGCCGACCAAGCCGCCCTGGATCGAACCGCGGCGCGGCTGGGAGCGCAGGCTGTCGCGGCCGTCATTCTCCGCCTCGAGGCGGGCGATCTGGGCACGCAGGGCCTCAGCCTGGGCACGGCGGTCGGCCTCCTGTTCGGAAGGCAGCAGCAGGCCCGAGCCGCGGCGCACCCCGTCCAGCACACGGGCGGCGCCGGACAGGGCGCGGGCCAGGGCGTTGGAGAGACCGATAGCCTGGTCGAGACGGGCGAGGAACTGGTCGGCGGCGGCGGTGAGCTGGCCGAAGGCGCGGCCGACGGAAAGCGGCGCCCGCTCGAACTCGCCATTCAGCCGTTCGACGGCGCGCAGCAGCGCTGGGAACACCGTGTCGGCGGTGAGCTTGCCCTCGGAGCCGAGCTTGCGGAGCTCGCCGATGGAGACGCCGAGCTCGCGGGCCAGCGCCTGCGCCAGGGTGGGCAGGCCTTCGAGGATGCTCCGCAGTTCGTCGCCCTGCAGCGTGCCCGACGCCAGCGCCTGGGCGAGCTGCTGGGTTGAGGAGGCGATCTCCTGCTGCGAGGCACCCGACGCAATGGCGATGCGCTGCAGGCCGCCGACGAGCGTGGCGACCTGGTCGGAGGTGGCGCCGATCTCGCGGGCGGCGATCGAGAAGCGGGCGAAGGCGTCGACGCTCTCGCGGACGGCGACGCCGGTCTGCAGGCTGTCGCGATACAGCCGGTCGTAGATCTCACCGGCGCGTTCGACGGAGCCGAGCGCGGTGTTCAGCCTGCCCATGGACTGGGTGAGCGCATCGCCGGCGACGACCACGGCGCGCAGGCCGGCGGCGAGGCCGGCGATCTGCACGCCACGTACGGCGACATCGAGCAGGTCCAGCGCGCGGGAGGCACGATCGGCGCCGCCCTGGATGCGCTCCAGGCTGCGCTGGCCGGTCTCGCCGACCTCGCGCAGCTCCTGCTTGACCCGGGCAGCGTCATCCAGCGACAGGCGGACCGAGACGCGGCGTGTGCTATCCGCCATGCGTCACGCCTCCTGCGTCAGTGGAGTGGTCAGGGCCCAGGGGGGTCGGTGCGGCGCGCGGCGCTGCCGGCGGCGAGGCCCATGCGCATGGCCAGCAGCAGTTCCGCTGCGGCCCAGCCGGAGGCGCCCATCTCGCGGGAGGTGGCGAGCGCGGCCGGCATGTCGAAGTCGAGACCGGTCATCGTCGCTGTGGCGCAGGTGGTGCCGGCGGCCCAGGCTGCGGCGCCCTCGACGCTGGCGGGCGCGTGGGCGGCGTAGGGACAGGCCAGGCCGCAGTCGCGATCGAGGGCCGCGCAGCCGCGGCAGTAGTCAGGGCCCTGGCCGAAGTGCCATTCGGCCCGGGCCCTCAGCCGTTTCCCTCCAGCGTCACGGCGGCGACGGGGCCGGTGGCGCGGTCCCAGAAGGCGGCGGCCATCTCGTCCATGTCCATCAGCCGCTCGACCGCCTCGGGCGAGAGCGGCAGCGGCTTGCCGGCGGCGTCGCCCACGCCATCCCAGGCGGTGACGGCATGCCGCGCGAGCGCCTTGACCAGGAAGGCGAAGGCCAGGCCGCGCGCCATGTCGGGGTCGAGGTCGGCCTCGGCTGCGCGCAGCACGCCGAGGCGGCGGGCGGAGCCGGCCTGGGCGGCGGCCATCACAGCGGTGGTGACGGGGCGGATCTCCACGCGGACGCCGCGCGGGAGGTCGAGCCAGTACGGCTCGACCGGGAGGTCGAGGGTGAGCATGGGGTTCTCCGTTCAGGTAGGCGGGCAATCCGGATCAGAAGAGCCCTGCGCGGCGCTCAGGATAGCGGCCAGCCTCACCAGCGAGGCTCGCGCGATGAGGCGGCGCGTCGAGATGGCAGACTTGGCGTTGAACGCTACAGCCGTACTCGACCCAAGGCGGTCGTCGGCACGGGTTCGAGTTTGATCAGGCTTACGGTAGAATCAGCGCGCTTGTCTTCTTCATGGGGAAGGGCCGGAACAGCAATGGGTTGGGGGGCGCACAATGCAGGAAACGATCGGTTGGCTCGAACGGCCTCTCAAAAAGATTGGCCTCGATAATCTCGGGGCGCAGCAGCCCTGTGTAACGATCTACACGCGGCTTCTACCTGGGATCACGAACGTCACTGATCGGGCCGCCTATTTCGGGTTCTATCCCTGGTTCATTCGGGCTTTCGAGGCACGTCACCCCGAAGCGTCCGAGACCCAGTTTCGTGAGACGTTAAGGCTGGCAGATTGCCTGATGACTCTCGTGGCCGAACGCCACGCCATAGCGTGCGGTGAAGACATCGCCCGTCACAGCGCGACCTGTCCCGGGCGCCTTACACTGGGCCCGGTCGCCCGCGACCTTCAGCCCGGCCAGACAGTCGAACTAGGGCGCTATGCCGACCGCAGCGAAAGCAATCCCACTCGGTATTTCAAAAATCCGCTAGGGGGTCTCGGCCAGTATTATCTTGGGGTATTGCGTGACGAGTACACGGTGCTCCACGGCGATCCGCGCAAAGGCATCGGCTACTGGCTCGAGCGGGGGGCGCCCTTGGCCGACGCCTACGGCGCTGGTCTCGACGGCGACTTGTTCTTCGCTGCACTCGAAGCTGGCGCCGTGACGCTGGGCGACCTCGACGATCTGGCGATCTTCTGTCCCTGCAGTCTTCAGTTTGCAGCACGCAAGCCGGCACAAACCGCGTTGATCTCGCTGTTCCTCCGAGATCGTTCGCCGCACGGCGTCGCGCGGGCGTCATCGTTAGCACTCGTGCTCGACTACCTGAAGCAGCGGAACGGGGCACCGACGGACGACCCAATCAAAGATTTCCTCGCCAGTTGCTACACCGAGGCCTTGCCGGAGGGCCCGTGGGCGACGCCTGAGCGCTTGCTCCAAGCGCGCCGCGGCTGGGCGCTCTATGCGCGCAACGAGATGCTGAGTTTGGCTTGGTCGGCCCTCTTCAAGAATGCCCTCGACGCGCTCGACGGCCACCCCAAACCGTTCGCCAACATCGACGCGTTGGCAGCATGGCTGGTCACGACACCGGCTTTCCAAGACCGTCCGGCCGCAACCTTCAATGACCTGGTCGCAGCGGATTTTGCCAATGCGCCGGCGCTCGACGCCATCGCCCATCCGGAGCACGAACTGGCCATGTGGCGGGCATTGCTCGCGGCCAATCCGCCGTCGCCCGGCGAAGCCGCCCGCCTGTTGGTGCGTCTCTATCGCCGCTGGCTTGACGAGCCTTCTGATGCCTATCGAGAACTGAATCTCCCGCCGGGCACGCTGTCCGGGTACCCGCTGACGCTAAACAGTCTACGAGCCATGGCGACAACCCGCTGGGCCGGGCTGGCCGCTGACGGCTGGTTCAGGGTCCTTGTCAGTGATGTGCTCGTCACCCATCAACGGATCGCGATCCGCAAGATGGGACAGTCGGGCGAGGACACCTTGATGTTCCGCTCTGGCGACCTCGGATTCTTCGTTCACCGCGACCTTGAGCGGATCGTTGAAACCCAGCCGCGCCTTCGGCAGGCCTTCCAGATCCTTCGCGACCTAGGCCTGACCACACACGAAACTGAGCATTTGCCGCATCCGACGGCGCTTGGCGACCAGGCGTTACAGGAACTGGTTGGATGAGCGGGGAGGATCGTACGTCACGTTTGCCGCTGCTCAAGACCCTCAAGGATCTTGCCAAGTCCGGGGCGAAGCTGGACGCCTCGATTGTCACCACCTACGCCTTCAACGGCCTCTTCTACGAAGAAGTGCTCTTGCGGGCGTTTGAGCGCGCGGGCTCTCGCCTCAATATTGTCCTGGCCGACGCCGGGCAACTTACAGAAAGCCTTTCTGACCCGCTTCGGCGTCCGAGCCGCGCCGGGCTCGACTACCTCCTGGCGCCCATCTCTCATGTTGGAGCCTTCCACCCAAAGCTCGTCACGTTGTTGTCGGAGCGCCAGCCGATTCTGGCGCTTGGCAGCCACAATGTCACGGACGCCGGGTTCTCGCACAACGAGGAAGTTACGGCCTTCTGGGGTGCCGCGAACCCTGCCCCGCCGGGAGTTTTGAGGGCCGCAGTCGACTATGCGCTGCAGTGGCTGGAGGCCGCTGACTCGATCCCCGCCGGTGTGCTGGCGGAGATCACGGGCCGGCTCCGCGGTCTGTTGCCGCCGGCGCCTGCGGCCGCGAACGACGAGGCAGGCCTAATGGTCTCGTCCGCGGAGGAACCCCTATGGACCCAGCTAAAATCGAGTGTTGTCGGCCCTGTCCGCCGCGTGACGGTTGTTGGACCGTACTTCGACGCGCGAATGGATTTCTTGAAGGCAGTCGAACGCGAGATGGCGCCGCGTGAAATCATCATCGCTATCCAACCCGCGAGCGCCGTACTGCCGCGACCTGACCTCGCGCCGAAGACCGCGCGTTTCGTTGATGCCTCAGACCTCCAGGCCTTCTGGTCGAAAGCCGATGAGGTCGGCTTCGCTCATGGAAAGGCTTTGGCCGTCGAGGGCGAAGGCGGCCTGGTAGTGAGCTTGGGCAGTGCCAATCCTACGGGCGCAGCATGGCTCGCGCAGAAACGTTGGAACGCAGAAGCCAATCTCTGTCTGACCGGCAAAGCCGCGGCTGCGGCGTTCGCGGCGCTCGGCCTCGACCGACTCACTGAGGCGCCAGCGCTTGCGGCGTCGCAACTGGTCGAGATCGCCGACCGAAGCCAGGCGGTGCGGAGCCAAGAGCAGGCGACGGCCGAGGCATCGGGACCGCCGCTTATCTCGGCTCAGGTAGTCGCCGGTGGATTCTTCCTGAAGGATTTCGAGGCTTCCGATGAAGGGCCGTTCGCCTGGGTCGAAGCGAGCGGTGTCAGCAGGGCTTGCACCCTCAAGGCGATAGAGGGGGGAAGTCTTGTCGCGTTCGGCGACCATCGCGTTGGTTGCGGACTCTATGAATTTCATTCGGGTCACACGACGATCGCCTTCGTTCTTCTGAACGATGCCCAGGCCCTGAGAGCCGCCGCTCTGCCGCGCGACGGTGTGCGGATCTTGGACCACCTAGGGTCTCTGGAGAGCGGCGCAGGCTTCACCGACCTGTTGGATTTGCTCAATAAGCACGTTCTGGCTCCGGCGGATGGCGCGATCGGGGCGAGCCACGCACCCAGCACGGCGGCCCAAACCGAGAGCGTGGAGAATAGCGAGGTCCCCTTCGGACCCCGCGGGGTGAGCTTGCCCGCCGAGGCCGAGCTTGGACTCCGGCGGCCCCGGCTGAGTGATGGACTGATCGCCGACATTATTGCCGCTCTCATCCGGGCGCTTGGCGCACCGCCGCCTGCGCCGACAACGGATGGTGACGCTCCTGACTTGGACGAGGGCGATGCGGCCGATGGGCCGTCCTCCGATGACCTCGCCCGCAACCTTGATGCCGGCGTAGACGTGCCGGCAATCGACTGGCCGCGGCTGGTCACGGCTTGTCGCAAGCGCCTGACCGTCATGCTCAAGCGGTTGGAAGCCCGTCTAGACGAGGCGACGGCTGCAGGCCATCCGCCGAGCTGGGCGCTCGGCCGTCTGGTGGTCGTTCTTTCGCTACTCCATCGGCTGAGGGGGCATCCACCGCAAACTCGCGACGCCCTCAATGGGCGTGTGCGGCCTGCCAGCCTTGTGAGCACAAGCCAGCTCCGCGTCGCCTTCAGCCTCGCCGTTCATGCGCTCTATGGACCCAGCAAGGTCGCGCTTAAACTAGAATCAACGCCCGGCACGCGGGCCGCAGAAGAGCGGCGTCTGATCGACAATCTCCTGCTATGGTTCGCCCGGGAAATCGGTGCCGATTGTTCGCGCCAGTCGCGCGAGCTGGTCGATGCCGGATACCTTCAAGCGCGTGCCGACCTGGGACCGGTAGCCATGTCGGCCGCGGCCTATAAGACCCTCGAAGCTTGGGCGGTCCAGCGAGACCCTTGGTTGGGGCTCTGGGACGACGCCGTGTCTCCCACCGACGACTGGACTGACCGTCAGTTGGCCTATGGCTCGCTGCTGCAACGCTTGCGGGGTCAGCCCCGAGCGGTATCTGCGCGGAATCCCGTTGTAGGCGATATCGTTCTCTGGGCGGGTGAGCGCGACCTACCCTGGGTGGTCGCTTCGGTCAGCGGCACCAAGATGTCTCTGACTGAGCCTGCGGGTATGCAGGGGGCGGAAAAGAGAGTGCTCGTGGCGTCGGCCACCGTGCTCGACACTTCTTCACTCCCGCGGCGCGACACCGAGGCAAGAGTCTCCTAAGCCACCGGTGCGGCCGAAGGCATAAGGGCCGCTTCCCGCGCGGCCAGCCAAGCCGGCCGAGTGTGTGTCTCACGCATACTCCGTCCCCGCCTGCTGGTTCCGCAGCACTGCGGTCATCATGCGCGTTGCGGTCGCGTTGAACGCGGCCCTGAAGTCAAAGCTGGCTTCCACGCCGGCCGGCCCCTCGATCGGCGTTTTGGCCAGCGCCAGATAGACCTCGTGCAGCGTGATGGTCAGGCTGCGGTTGGAGTCGATGGTGAAGGCCATGGCGAACTCCGCCGAGGTGCCGGCCTGCGCCTGGGCGAGCAGCGTGGTGTTCTCGAAGCGCACGGTGATCTGGCCGGTGCAGCGCGCGATGCCGGGGTCCACGCCCTCGACGCGGCGATCGGCGCGGATGGTGCGCACCGCCTCCATCCCGTTGGCGTAGGTGAGCCGCGCGCCGGTAACCTGCGCCAGCGCCGCTGCGCTCCGCGTGATGGATCCTTGGGCCTTGTTGAAGGCGGTGTAGGCCGCGCTGGTCGGCGTGCCGCCTGACGTCGCGCCGGTGCGCGCCGAGCCCTGGCCCAGCAGGCCGAACGTGGCCGTCGCCGCGCCGGTCGGCGTGAAGTCCATCTCCAGCGTGTCGGCGCGCACCCCGGTGCAGACGTCGAAGGACGGCACATCGGGATAGCCGATCTCCATCGCGTTGCTGGGCAGCGAGGCCGCACCCGAGCCGAAGGTGTGGATGAAGTTGGTGGAGCCGGTGGTGGTCGGCGCGCCGAGCAGAAGCCGCAGCCAGTGCCCGATGTTGATCAGGTCGACCGGCACCACCGCCTGGCCGGCGACCGTCACCGTGTCGAGAAAGGGCGCGGCGGGGTCCCGGTTGCTGCCCACGCCGATGACGTCGGCATCCAGCAGTGGCTGCTCGGCGCCGAGGTCGCAGGACAGGAACGGCATGCGCCGCCAGTTACTACCAGGCGCGGTGCCGTAGACGGTTTCGGGCACCATGAGCAGGCGGCAGTTCGCACCGATGGCACGGGGCATGGGCGTTCTCCTGAAGAGGGATCAGGCCAGCGGCGAGCCGGCGACGGTGAACCAGAGGGTGACGGAGATGGCGGCGGCGCGGGCTGCGGCAGCACCCTCGAACTCGACATCCTCGAAGGCGGCGCTGCCGGGCTGCGCCCATTCCACAGCGCCGCCGAGGGTGCGGTTGGCGGTGATCGCCGCGGCGACATCGACCAGCAGCGCGTCGAGCAGAGTGTTGCGCGCGGCGGGTGTTGCGCCGGCGACGGTGATCTCGACCTCGGCGCGATGCTCGATCTGCCAGGCGAGTGGGGAGAGGATGGGCGTCTCCTCCACCGTCTCGCCATCGCGGACCAAGACCAAGCCACCGGCCGGGATGCGCTGCGGGATGGTCTCGCCGCGGAGCACCAGCGGTGCCGGGTTCCGCACCGCCAGCAACGTGACCAGCCGGCTGTGCAGCGCGTCGATCGCGGTCTCGCGCGTGCTCATGCCCACCCCAGCATCGATGCGAAGAAACGGCCGGCGACCCAGGTGAGCGCGAGGCCGATGGGGACGGCAGCCCAGGACAGCACAACCAGCACCAGCAGCAGGAGGAAGCGCGCGCGCATGGTCATGCCGTTCTCCCGCTCTCGCGTTCCCAGGCCGTCACGAACCGTGCCGGAAGCCGTCGCAGCCCGCGCTCGGCGGCGCCGCGCACGTCGAGCCGCTTGGCGAGCTTCACCTGGGGGAGCAGCAGGAACATCGGCACCATTCCTTGTTCCAGCAGACCCCGCGCCCAGGCCTCACGCCCCTTGCGGTTGGCCGTGCCGACCTCGGTGACACCGCCCGCGACCAGACGAGTCCTGCGCCGCCGCCCGGTCTGCTCGCCCTGGCGCAGCGGCAGGCACCACACGAAGCCACGGCCTGACTTGAACGGCCGCAGGAAGGCTTGGCCGGAAGCGACCATCTGGGCCGGCGTCACGCGCATGCCCTTCTCGCCGCGCCCCCGGCGTCCCCGCGCCGCATTGAAGCCGGTCGGGATGGCCAGGAACTTCCCGCCACCCTTGGCGCGGATCAGGGCGCCCCGTTCGAAGGCGTCGATGACGTTCGGCACCTTGGTGAAGACCAGCCCCGCCGGCCGCAGCGACTGCCCGGAGCGCGGGAAGATCATCGACCGCCAGGCATTGGCGATGCCGCGCGCGTTGCCGGAGAAGGCCGTCGTAACCTGCCGGCGCAGCTCGGCCTTTACCTGCTCGGTCTCGGCGCGGATGGCGGTCATGGCCGCGCGCTCGCCGGCGCGCACCTCGTCGGCAAGCATCTTCCGGAGGTCGCCGACGATATTGGCGCCGAGCCGCATGGGTTACGGCCCGCCCAGCCGGCGATTTATGACGCGCAGCAGGAGGTCGTGCAGCGCGGCATAGCCCAGCGTGCCGGCCATCCAGGCGACAGCGAACAGCCACCAGCCGTCCAGTTCCAGCGCCCGGGCCACCAGCCAGGCGCCCGTGCCGAGGCTGCCGCCGGCCAGCGTATGCAGCAGGAAGGCCCCGCTCAGCATCGGCCGGCCGGTCGACGTCAGCCGCGCGACGGCGCCGAGCGCACCGAGCGCGCCGGCGAGCAGCGCCTCGCCGATGATGCTGCCGATGCGCTCCGGATCGATCATGGCGGTGCTCCTATCGGCGGCAGAAGACGCGCCAGGCGATGCCGGCGGCATCACGCTCGGCGTGCTGGACGATCAGGGTGTCGGCGCCGAGGGTGAAGGTGTCGTCGGCGTCCACGGTTGGCAGCACGGCGATGGCGACGGTCAGCACGTCGCTGGCCTGGATCACGCTGGTGCCGAAGGCATCGCCGAGCCGGTCCGGTGCCGAGCTGACCACACGCAGGGGAACTGGCGCGCCCGTGCCACCGGCCCGGTAGAGTGCATCCGCACCGATGTTCGGATCCGCGGCCAACGCATCCATGGCCGCGGCGAAGGCGTTCATGCTGGTCGTCGCAGTCGCCAGGCGAGCACGCCCACCACCGCGGCGACGATGACCGCGATGGCGACGGCCGGCGCCAGCGTGCCGAGCGCCTGGATGGCCGGGGCCGCCTGCGCGACCGCGGTGGCAATGCCGGCTGCACCCACCAGCACGGCACCACGCCCGGTGCCGGTGATGGCGGCGACCTCGCGAAGCGTCACCGGCGGCGCGGGCGGTACCCCGGCCAGGGTGAGCGCCCGATCGATGACGCCGGCCGGATAGCTCAGCCCGGCGCATTCGTGGTGGATGATCGCCTCGACCAGCGGGCGGAGGTGATTGTGCCGATGCAGGTCGATCGCATCGTCCGGCCCGACCCCGATCCGCCGCGCCACCACGGCGACATAGGCCGCGGTGTCGTTCTCCACCTTGGGCGCCCACCGCTCGATGATCGCGCGTGGCGTGCGCAGCTTGTGCCGGTCCTGGTAGGTGACCAGCAGGGCTGCGAGCGCGCGAATGCCGAATTCATGGCTGGTGAAGCGGCAGAAGCGCCCGTCCGAGGCTGGATCAGCCAGCCCCTGCCATTTGTTGGCGGGGACGTGCTCGATGTTGCCCGGATTGCGGTTGCGATAGCCCCGCGTGGCCTTCGGATCCATCGCCTTGGGGCCCGGGCTCACGTGCCGATCGCCGGCACGCGGTTGAGCCACACCCGGACCGTGGTGTCCGCGGCCAGCGCCGCCAGGCTGGCGATGCCGACCTGGAAATTGCCGGCCGCGGTGGTGGTGATGCGCCGGTTGGTGTTGTCCCAGAAGACGCGGGCGCCGGCGGTGATGGCGAGCGCCGGTTCCTTCGTGATGTCGAACACGCCCTGGGTGGCGGCCTCGATGACGGCGTTTTGCGCGCCATCGACGGCGGCCACGCCGAACAGCGCACCGACCAGGACGCCCTGGCCGGAGAGGATACCGCCCGCATAGGGGACGGCGATGGCCAGGCTGTTGCCCGGCTGGACGTAGTTGCGCATGGGGATGGGAGCTCCTCAGAAACACGAAGGGCGCCCGATGGGGCGCCCCGCGTGTCGTCATGGTTGTGGGAAGAAAGCCGGGATCAGATGCCCGGGTTGAACCAGGCGCCGCGCCAGTCGATGGCGCCGACGCCGAAGTCGAAGATCACCGAGACCTCGACGCCATCCACGCCCTGGACATTGCCGGTGGTGACCTGCGGCCCCTCGGCGCCGTTGAGATAGCCGTAGACGTAGACCGGTGCGGCGAAGGGATCGGAGAACAGGTACCAGCGGTTGTTCGGAATCAGCGGCTCCACCAGCGGCTGGACGAAGCCGGCATAGACATTGGCGTTGCTGGTCTGGGTCGCCTGGACCGAGACCGTGAGCTGCCTGGCGGCGAGCTCCTGGTTCGGTCCGACCAGCAGGCGCATCTGCGACCCCACCGCGATGGGCAGCCCGTCCAGCGTCCGCTGGCGCATCACCGCCGCACGCCCCAGCGCAAGATTGCCCAGGTCGAGCAGCGTGCCGGCGGTGGCCTTGTTCAGCCGTGCGGCGCCGGTGGCAAAGACCGGTGCCGCGCCGGTGACCAGCGTGGGGCCGTCGCCTGTGGCGCTGTTCACCAGCGCATAGGCCGTGGCGTTCTCGAAATCGGCCACGCGCCGGCCGATCATGGAGGCGAAGTCGGTGAAGGCGCCGAGGTCGTCGTTCACCAGCATCTGCCGGGTGACACGGATGCGTCGCGCGAAGGTCTGCAGGAACACCAGCTCCTGGCTTTCCGACATGGTGCCGGCCTGGATCTCGCCGTTCTCCGACAGCGCCACGAGGTTCGGGAAATCGCCCACACGGAGGTGGCGGTGCGGCTTGAAGTCCCGGAAGTCGCGGCGGAGGAACAGCGTCCGGTAGGTCGGCTGCGCGGGCGCATAGGCCGCCAGCAGCATCTTGTTGGCCGCGGCCGAGAGCAGCGCCGGGAAGTCGGAGGTAGTGTGGAAGGCACGCTCGGCGAGGATGGTCGGGTTGCGGGGGATGTTCCGCTCGCCGCGGGCGCGGAGCAGTTCGCCCATCATGTCGGACGGACGCCAGCCCATGAATTCGACGTGGCGGCCGGCGCCGGGGCCCGTGCTGGGCGCCTGGTAGCCGGGCATGGAGCGGGCGGCGAGCGCCTCGGCCATGGCGTCGAGCAGGCTGGCCGGATCGTCCTGGCCGGGACCGGTCTCGGGGCGGGCTGGAAGGGAGGGGCGTGGGGCGCTCTGGGCAAAGGCGTCCCACAGCCGGCCGCGCAGGACCTCGGGCGAGATGCGGTCGCGGATGGCGGCCTCGCGCATGGCGTCGAGCATGTCGGGGGTGACCAGGCCGCGGGCGGCGGCCAGCACCGGCTCGTAGGCGGCGATGCGCTCGACGGCAGCGCGGTCCGCCTCGGCGCGGATCGCGTCCAGGTCGGGCGCCGGCGGCGCGGCACGGGTCGGCTCGTGCGGAGCGGTGGTCGGGGTGCTGGTGGGCGTCGTGGTCACGGGGACCTCCTGGTGCGGGATGGTGGGCGGCGACGCAGCGGGCGGCGCCGAAGGAGCAGCCGGAGTCTCCGGCGTCGTCTCGTTCATGGGTGGTTCCTCCGTCAGGGCGGGTTCGATGGCGATGGCGGGAGCGCCCTGCGGCTCCTCGCCACGGATCACGGCGAAGCCGTCCACTGGGACGGGCACGATCGAGATCTCGTAGGGCTCCCAATCCACCGCACGGTGGATGGTCTGGCCGGTGGCCGCGTCGGGCCGCGGCTCATAGCGATGCACGCGATAGCCGACACTCACCGACTGCAGCGTGCCGTCGGCGATGCGCTGCCAGACCGGCTCCACGTCATCGGCGCCGCTGAATTGCAAGGTGGCGTAGCCGCGGCCGGCCTCGAGGCGTGCCGCAGTGACGCGGCCCAGCACGTCGCGCGTGCCCGCACGTCGGTGGGTGTCGAGCACGGGCGCCCGGCCGGAGCGGAGCGCGTCCATGCGCACCGCCTCCGGCCGCATGTCGAGTTCCTCGATGATGGGGCCGAGCGGCGGGACGAAGTTGCGGGCCCGGGCGCCCGTGCTCCACACCACCTCGACGGTGCGGGTGGCGCGGTTGACAGTGACGGGGGCTGCCAAGGCGCGGCAGGCCACGATCGACTGCCCAGCGTCGGGCATTCGATCCGGCGCGAGGGTGCCCCCGCCCGGTTCGATCGGTTCGGTCATGTGCGAAAATCCTGGGCTTAGGGCGCCGTGAAGCCCTGGAGGTTGGCGATCACCACCGCCCCCGCCGTCAGCGCCTGGATGTTCAGCGCGGCGTTGGCCGTGGTGCGCAGCGGGGTCGGGAAGTCGATGTTGGTCGGCCCAAGGTTCGCCGGCAGCAGCGCGCGCCAGATCGGCGTGGTGCCGTCGCGGACCTGGAACTCCGTCGCCGTGGCGCTGGCGTTCTGCACCTGCATCCCCGTCACGTAGCGGCGGATGCCGGCGCCGCCTGCGGCCTGCACCGCGGTGTCGCTGCCGGTGGCGATGCCGGCCAGCGGCCCCGCATAGGTCCAGTCCGCCTCGGGGATGGCATAGGGCTTGGTGACGATCGCGCCGATCAGCGTCGCCAACAGGTCGACACCGCGCGCCGTGGTGACCGCCACGGGATTCGCGGCATAGCCGGTCGCGGCCAGAACCGGCACGGCGCCGACCGTGTTGCGCGCCTGGCCGCCGACCACGCTCAGCGCGGGAGCCGCGGCGCTCAGCACGTTCACCCCGATCCCCTGGCCGGCGACCGCATTGGCGCGGCCGGCGGTGATCGCGGTGGTGAGTTCGGCGTAGTCCGAGATCGAGACGAATTGCAGCCGCAGATCGGTGTTGCTGGCCGGCGCCAGGTTGCGGCTGATCGTCGCCCAGCCGGTGTTCACATAGGCGCCAGTGAAACTCGACCCGACCAGGTCGAAGTTGTTCGCATCGATCACCGTGATGGTGAAAGTGCCATTGGCCCCCGGCACGCCGGCGACATTGGCCACCGTCACGGAATCCGAGGTCGCGTAGCCATGGGCGGCGCGGGTGATGCGGACCGCGCTGCTGCCGTTGTTCGCCACCGCCGAGATGCCGTGGAAGACCTGCCGGTTCCGCACGCGCACCCGAAAGCGGTACAGCGCGGCCGGGTCGGGCAGCTGCTGCTGGCGGGCGTAGGAATTGGCGCGCAGGCCGGTGCCGTCCAGCGCGCGGCCGTGGAAGTAGCATTCGTCGCTGTTGGGCTCGAGTTCCAGCACCGACCAGCCGGCCGGGGCGGTGGTGGGAATGGTGACGCCCGAGGCGGTGCCGAGCCGCGGGGCGCCGTCGCTGCCGACCTCGTAGTTCGCGAGCGTGGCGCTGATGCCATCCAGGCGCCAGCCGACGATGTTGCGCTCGTCGGGCTGGCTGGTCTCGGGGGTGACGCTGACGAGTTCCAGCCAGGCGGTCTGGCCGGCGATGCGCTGGCTGAGGTTGAGCGCGACCATCGCGCGCAGCGGCAGCATGAAGCTCTGCCGGCTGAGCAGGACCAGCTCATCATCCAGCGTGGTGCCAGTGGAGATCTGCGCGCTGCCATTTGCGATGGTGAGGAGCATGCCGCTGCCGGTGGCGAGCACCTCCCAGCGTGTCGGGTTGATGGTGTCGCCGCCAAAATTGTCGCGGAAGCGCCGGCGCATGCTTTTGATCTTGAGCATATCGTCGGCCCAGTCATAGCCGCCTGGGATCATGGTGTGGCTCCTGGGGAAGTGGTGGGCGGCTCGGCGCGGGGCGAGGCGGCACCGGTGGCGGCAATCTCGATGGCGGCGAGCTGGGCTGCGTCCTGCGCGGCGCCGGATTTGGCGACGCGGCGCGGATCGCTGTCGAGCGATAGGCCAGCCTCGTCGAGCAGGGCATTGGCCTCGCGGATCATCTCGACCACCTGGCGGAAGTCGTAGCCGAAGGCGCCGACGGCCTCGGGCTGCGGCACGAAGCCCGCGCGGACCTGCGCGATCAGCGCCGTGGTGTCCTTGAGCGGGTCGATCATCTCGTGCGCGGGCGGGACGTGCGACAGGCCGTCCGGAACCTCGGCACCCCACAGCCCGAGCAGCGCGCCCTGCGCGTGGAAGCGATCCGCGATCGGCCGCACCAGCATCGGGATCAGCATGCCGTACTGGACCTGCTCGCAGAGCCGGCGAAACTCGATCTTGCCGGCCCGCAGCGAGGAGTAGTTCGCCTGGGTGAGATCGCCGGCGACCTGGTCGTAGGTCAGGCCGGCACCGACGGCGGAAGCTTCCAGCGCGCGCCGTGCGAAGGCCGCGTGCGATCCACCACCGGAGGGATTCACTACCTCCACGCTGCCCATGCCGCGGCGATACAGGATCATGCCGGGTTCGAAGCTCTCCACCGTGCGGCCCTGCGCGTCGCGGAGCAGGCCCGACGCCGGGCCGGTCATGGCGTCGTCGCCATCCTCGGAGACGACCGCGGCCAGGCAGGCCTCGATCTTGGCCTTCATCAGCAGCGCGGCCTCGTAGTCGCCGAGATCGCGCAGCCGGGTCAGCACCGGGGCGAGCCAGGAGACGTCGCGCAGCTGGCCCGGCCGGCGCTTGCGATAGATGTGCAGCACGTCGCGCGCCGGCACGCGCTGGCTGCTCAACCAGGTGGCGCCGCCCGGCAGCACCCAGGACGCGCCGGGGTGCACGCGATGCAGCCAATAGCCGACCGGCTCCCCCGCCTCGCCGAGGCCGATGCCCTGCAGGGTGGGGACGCCCTCAAGGACTCCCTGCCGCGCCGTGTCGAGGTGGTCGCTCTCCAGCACCTGGAGCCGCAGTCCGATCGGATTGGCCGGCGTGACGTCGGCCGGCAGCAGGCGGACGAAGCATTCCCCGCTCTCGACGACGGCGCGCATGACCAGGGCCTGCAGGCCATACAGGTCGAGCCGGCCCTCGGCATCGCAGGCCGTGCTGTCGGACCAGCGGCGCCAGGCCTCGGCGTGCGGCTTGTCCGGCCAGCGGGTGGTGATGCCGGCACCGACAGCGTTGCCGGTCCAGAGATCGACGATGCGGGCAGCGTAGGGGTCGTTGCGCACGGCGTCGCGGGCCCGGCGCGCCACGGTGGGTGCGGCCGCGCCGACCTCTGCCGTGGCACTGCCTCCCGATGCCGCCCAGCTCGAGGCGCGGCTGTCCTGCGCCGCGGCATAGCCACGAAGGGCGTGCCAGGCATCGCGGATCCGGCCCATCACCTGGTTCCCTCGCGCGAGAAGCTGGCGAAGGTGACGTTGGAGCGGCGCGCGGCAGCGTTCTCGGCGGCGTGCAGGACCGATAGAGCCCGGCCGAGTTCGTCCAGGGATCGGTACTCCACGGTGCGGCCATCGAAGGTGACGCGCGTGGTGCCGCCGGTGAAGGCCGCGGCCAGGACGGCGGCGCGGGTGCCGGCCGGCTGTGCCAGCGCCCAGGCGAGGACGGTTGGGTCCATGGTCGTCCTCCTCTCAGCGAAGCCAGCCATTCCGCGGCGCGAGCCAGCCACGCGGGCGCTGGGTGTCGGATGCGGCTGGCGCAGGTGGTGGCGACTGAAGAGCGACATTCCCGGCGGCGGGAATTTCGCTCGCCCGGAGCGGGGCATCGGCGATCTGGTCGCGCAGCTGCTGCCAGAACCGATCGCCGTAGCGGTCGGCACCCAGTAGCCAGAGCGCCGCACGGGCGAGCACGGCGCAGTCCAGCGCCTCGTTCCGTTCCCGCAGCTTGGCCCATTCCTGCCGGGCAAAGCCGCGCCGATCCTTCGTGGTGCGCAGCTGCTCCGCGACCAGTTGCTTGACCCATTCCACCTCGATCGCGCGCGGCAGATGCACCCAGCCGGGCGGCCATTCCTCCGCGTCGCCGCGGCCGAGCCAGAGCCGGCGATACAGGTCGGCCTTCCAGGTCGAGACGGAGACGGTCCAGAGCTTGAGGCCACGCCGGAGCTTCTGGCCGTTGACCAGCGCATCCACCGGCGTCGGGCCCTGCACGGGCTGCGCCCTGTTCCAGCCGTCGATGCCCTTGGTGGGCGCGATCCTCGGATCCCGCAGGCGCCGCAGGTGGCCATAGACGGCGGCGGTGTCCCGGCCGCCGGTGTCGACGCAGAGCCGGGCGATGCGCATCGCGCCGCCACCCTGGCGGCGCCAGTCGCGCGCCAGCACCCGGGCCAGTTCGTCCCAGGGTTCGCGATCCCGCGGACTGCCCTGGATCACGACGTGATCCACCAGCCAGGACGAGAAGCCCTCCGCCCAGCCCCAGACGTCGCATTCCAGGCGATCGTCCTGGACGTCGACGCCGGCGGTCAGCACGAGCGCCCCGGGCGGCACCACGCCCATCGCGAAATCCTCGCGGCGCTCCACGAGCCGCTCCCAATCCGGCGCCTCGCCCTGCTCCTGCCAGGTCTCGCCCAGAACCGTGTTCTTGAAGGTCTTGATGTCCTCGGGCTTGCCCTGGGCGGCATCCCAATCCCGGGCGATCTGCTCCCAGGAGAGCCAGCCCACCGGCGAGTACAGCGCCGAGATGTGGAAGCCGATGGTATGCGGATCCTGGCCCTCGGCCGTCGCGCGCCACTCACCGCCGCCGAGCATCGCCGTCTTGTCGTGCTCCTGCATGGGGTGGTCGCAGGCGGTGCAATGATACCGCGCTGTCTCGGGCGCTGCCTTCTCCCAGACCAGCCGTTCGAAGCGCAGCCACTGCATCTCGCCGCAGGCTTGGCACGGCACAAAGAACCGCCGCTGGTCGGAGGCCAGGTATTCCCGCTCGATCCGGCTGCGGCCGGCGATGGTCGGCGTGCTGACCAGGAAGGCCTTGCGCCGCCACCCGAAGGTTCGAGCGCGCGCCTCGGCCAGGGCAATCGGGTCACCCTCGCCGGCAACGTCGCCGGGATAGGCGTCCACCTCGTCGAGGAACAGGAACCGCGCCGTCATCGAGCGCAGCCCGACCGCGCTGTTGGCGCCCGTCAGCACCAGGATGCCGCCAGGGAATTCCTTCGACAGCATGGTGTTGCCGCTGTCGCGCGCGCGGGCCGGGGCGACGCGCTCCCGTAGCGCCGGAGTCTCCTCCAGCAGCGGGTCGATGCGCTGGCGCGAGAAGCGCTTGGCCAGTTCCACGGTCGGCTGCACCGCCAGCGCGGGCGCCGGCACGTGGTGCATGATGTAGCCGAGCCAATTGTTGCCGCTTTCCGTGGCGCCGACCTGTGCGCCCTTCATGAAGACGACGCGCCGTGCCGGATGCACCGCCGACAGCGCGTCCATCACGTCCTTCAGGTAGGGCGTGCGGCTGGTGCGCCAGGGGCCTGGCTCGGCAGATGCGCGGCTGCCGAGCATGCGGTGCCGCTCGGCCCATTCCGAGACGGTGAGCTGCGGCGGCGGGCGCAACATGGCGCCCACGCGACGGCGCACATGCTCACGGCTGCGAAGACCGGTCCCCTCCGAGGCCTGCTGGATCGAAGCGATCGGCCGCCTCCGTCAGCAGGTCGTTGATGTGGCTCTGCAGGATGGTCTGCAGCAGATGCGGATCGACGCTGATCTCGGCGGCGATCAGGCCCGAAACACGCGCCGGCCAATTCAGCAGCGCGTCGCGCATGGTGCTGCCGATCTCATCGAGCGCGGCATTGGCCTCGGTGACGTCGACCAGGCGGCGCTTGGTTTCGTCCAGCGAGAGGCGCTGCGCCTCCACCTTCAGCGCGAGCTGCGCGATCTTCAGTCGGGCGAAGGGTGTGCCCTCGGCGCCGGCGCCATTGGCCAGCGGCGAGCGGGCGGGGTCGGCGGTCTCGGTAAGGCGGCGGCGGGTCTTATCGATATCCCACTGGCCGTCCGGCTCACGGGCGATGCGGCCCGACCGTTCGGCCTTGTGGATGGCGGTGTCGCTGACGCCGAGGCGCCGCGCGGCCTCGCGCGTGGAGGCGGTCAGCTCGGGCATGGCGGCGACCTCCCGCCGCGCGTGATGGCGATGCCGGCCTTGTCAGAGGGGACGAAGGGCGCGCTGGCGGGCGGCTTCGAAGGCGGCGGGCCAATGCAGCGTGACGCCATCGGCAAGCGTCTGCACCGCGGCGCCCAAGCTGAGCTAAAAAGCGAGGCCTGGCCACAACCACCAGACCAGGAGGGCTGCTGTAGCACACCAGATGCTCACGATGACCGCTGCTCCGACACGGCTGACCGGACGCGCCTCGGCCCGCAGTGCTGTCGCCCGATGCTCGGCCAGAACCTCCTTCGGCACGAGACGAACGGCCAGCATGATCGCGATGGGCAGCAGCATCACCTCATCGAGATAGCCAAGAACGGGGATGAAGTCGGGAATGAGATCGATCGGTGATAAGGCATATGCAGCGATCGCCAACGCGATCGCTTTTGCGTACCAGGGTGTGCGGCGGTCGCGGGCGGAGAGCCAGAGGGCGTGGACTTCGCGTTTCATTGTGCGTGCCCAAGCCTTCAGCCGCTCCCACATCGCCCGCACTCCCTGATCGTTCGCAATAACGTTCCACCCGGGAGCCGTGCCATGCCCCGGGTGGATCGCCAAGGTGCATCAGATGGCGATGCGATAGACCGTGAAGCTCCCGCGGGCACCCTCCTTATTCGGGCCGACCTGGCGGACCCGCTCCATCACCTCGACCGCGTGGCCCTTCTTCTTCAGCCCCGCGAAGAAGCCCCGCACCGTGTGCTGCGCCCAGCCTGTCGCCTCGGCGATCTGCGCCACTGTCGCCCCCTCGGGCCGGCGCAGCATCGCCAGCACCTGCTCCTGCTTCGTGCCCTCGCGCGGCTTGCGCGGCGCGCCGGGTTCGCGGGCGATCCGGGCGGGCTTGCCGGCGAGCAGGGTGCGCAATGCCGACATCGGCGCGTCCAGGGCGCCGATCATGTCGCCCTCGCGGTTGGCTTCGTCATCCCAGGCGGCGAGGATCGCCGCGGCGGCGTCTCGCAGGTTGGCGCGTGGCGTAGCAGCGGGTGCCGCGAGGGCCTGGTCGAGCATGGCGATCTCCTCCGTCAGGGGCGCGGCCTGGGCGGGCTCGGCGGCGGGCGCGGGGCTTTCCCCCGGCGTGGTGCCGGGCGCCACCGTGGGCGCCGTGTCGGGCACGCTGCCCTCGATGCCCGAGCAGTCGGGCTCGCCGGCCACCTCGTCGCCCTCGTTCGGGTCGATGCCGATGGCGCGCAGCCCCTCGTCGGTGATGCGCGCCACGATCCAGGTCCCATCGTCATCCTGGCGCCAGCCCAGCCCGACATGCTCCCGCGGCGCGTTGATCTCGGTGAGCAGATTGTTCTTGATCAGGCTGCGGAACACCGCGTTGCGCGCAGCGGCGGGCAGGGTCTTCGGCGCGCGGGCGAGGCCCATCTCGTGCTGTGCGGCGGCGCTCAGGATCACGCGCTGGCTGTCGGAAAGCTTCGTCATCGTGGTGGTCTCCGGTTCCGGGTGCCGGTCATCGGCCCCTACTGCCGGGAGCCCCGCCGGCTCTGCCGGTCGGGGCGGTGCGGAAGTGGCCCGCGTCAGGCTTCGTATTCGCCGCGGCGGAAATGCTGGTCCGCGATGTCCTTCAGCTTCGCGGTGGCGTCCGAAAGCCAGGCGGCCTCGCCCCAGAGCACCGTCTCCGGATCCGCGCCGAAGTGGTCCGCGCTGGCCTGGGTGAGTTCCGCAAGGAGGGCATCGAATTCGGCCTTCTTCGCCAGGAAGGCGGCCAGGCTGCGTTCCTGGTTGCGGGCAGCGCGGGCGGTGCGGTCGTTCATGGTGGTCTCCGTCGTGGTGCAGGGCATCCCCTGCGTGTGACGGACCAATCGCGCTGTGGCGCGCACGAGCCAAGCAAGATGCAGCGTCGTGAGATTGCTATGATTCGGCGGTCTGGATCACATCATGATCGACAATGCCACGCGCCGCGGCGACATCGGCGAAAATGCGATCATCGCCCTCCAGCACGGCGGCTTCGCCGGTCGTCTCCTGCCACCGCCGCACGATGACATCGGCATACGCGGGATCGATCTCCAGCAGCACGGCACGCCGCCCCGTCCGCTCCGCCGCGATCATCGTCGTGCCCGATCCGCCGAAGCAGTCGAGCACCGTGTCGCGCGGCTTGCTGCTGTTGCGGATGGCGCGCTCCACCAGCGCAACCGGCTTCATGGTCGGGTGTAGGTCGTTGCGGGCCGGCTTGTCGAAGTGCCAGACATTCCCCTGGTCGCGCGCCCCGCACCAGTAATGCTGCGCGCCGGCCTTCCACCCGTAGAGCATCGCCTCGAACTGCTGATGGTAGTCGGCGCGCCCCAGGGCGAAGGTGTTCTTCGCCCAAATGATCGTGCTCGACCATTTGCCGCCCGCCTCCTGCCAGACGCGATGCAGCGTCGGCCATTCGGAGGAGGACATGCAAACGTAGCAGGAGCCCTTGGTGACCGAGAGCAGATTGGCCAGCGCGGGACGGAGGAACTCGGGAAAGCCGCCGCCGAGCGCATCATTGGCGATCGTCATCTTCGCCGCAGTGCCGCCTTCATATGCCACATTATAGGGTGGATCGACGAAGCCCATGTCGGCCAGGTGGCCAGCACCGAGCGCACGCTGCACGTCGACCAGCTTAGTCGCATCGCCGCACAGCAGGCGGTGCTCCCCGCAGATCCACAGATCACCTGTCCGGCTGACCGGCACCACGGGCGGCGGCGGTGCTTCGTCGGCATCGTCGCCGAGACCGGCATCGGCCGCGGCCAGCAGCCGGTCGAGCTCCATGCCGGAAAAGCCAAGCACGTCCAGGTCGACCACCGCCTCGTCGCGAATGCGGGCGATCTCGGCGGCAAGCAGCGCTTCGTCCCAGCCGGAGTTCAGGGCGATCTGGTTGTCGGCCAGGCGCAGGGCGCGCGCCTGCGCCGGGGATAGATGGCCGAGCCGCAGCACCGGTACCGTGGCCAGTCCGAGCTGCTTCGCAGCCATGACGCGGCCGTGGCCGGCAATGAGCACGCTCTCGGCGTCGACCAGCACCGGGTTCACGAAGCCGAACTCGGCAATGGACGCCGCGATCTGCGTCACCTGCGTCGGCGAATGCGTGCGCGCGTTCTCGGCATAGGGCACGAGGGACGCGACAGGCAGAGCGGAAACGATGAGATCAGGCTGCACTGGCGGTGACCTCCTGCCTCGCCGCGGCCACGGCGTCGTAGTCGCGACCGTCATCGGCCAGCGTCACCGGCAGATCGGGATGCAGCATCCGCCACCGCGCCACGGCCAGGTCGACATAGGCGGGTGCCAGCTCGATCGCGCGGACCTGACGGCCAGTCCGCTGAGCGGCGAGGATGGTGGTGCCGGAGCCGCCGAAGGGCTCAAACACCACGTCGCCCTCGTCCGTGTAGGCGCGCATCAGGAAGTCAGGCAGCGCGACGGGGAACACCGCGGGATGCTCGGTCTCGATGCCGCGCCCCTTGTGGCGCGTGAGGCGCAGCACGTTGTCGGGGATCCGGAAGTCCTGCACCGGCAGGCCGGCGTGCTGGTACTCCGAAATGGTTCCATCGGCCGCCCGCAGCCCGCTGCCCTTGTTCGGCGTGCCGGCCCATTTGCAGGGGACGATCTTGTTTGCCTGCCGGGCCTGGCGATTGAAGTGGAAGACGAACTCAAAGGCCGGCGCGAGGCGCCCGTTCCAGTCGCCCGGTAGGCCGGGCCCCTGGTCCCAGGTGTAAAGCCCGAAGCGACGCCAACCGCGGGCGCGCATCCAGTCGAGCCAGCCGGCCCGATACGGGATCCATTCGCTGTCGCGATGGATCAGGCCGAGGTTCACCAGCACCTGACCATCGGGCCGCATGGCGGCGTCGAGGTGCTGGAACACGCCCTGCATCAGGGCGTCCCAATCCGTGCCGCCGCCGGTCGAGTAGTCGCGCTGGTTCCCGTAGGGCGGGCTGGTGAACAGCAGCACGGCGCGATCATCGCCCACCACGCGCGCCACGGTGGCGGCGTCGGTGCTGTCGCCGCAGAGCAGGCGGTGCTCGCCGAGCAGCCAGAGATCGCCGGGGCGGGTGACGGCCTGGCGCGGCGGAACCGGATCGGCATCGGCGGGGTCCTCCGCCGTTTCCTCCCCGGTGACCGCCGCGCCTGCCGCACCGCCCCCCTCGGCGGGATCCGCGGACAGAGCCTCGGGCGCGTCGCCGTCGGACACGGCCTCTCCAGCCGCCGCGAGGATGTCGTCGAGCTCCGCGGCCGAGAAGCCGAGTGCCGTCAGGTCGAGGTCCGGCGCCGCCTGCACCGCGGCCAGCGCATCGCGCAGCAGCGCCTGGTCCCAGGTGGCGTTCTCCGCGATGCGATTGTCAGCGAGCCGCAGGGCCTCCTTCTGCGCGGCGGACAGATGCCGCAAAACGATCACCGGCACCTTGGCCATGCCGAGCGCGGACGCCGCCTCAAGCCGCCCGTGGCCGGCGATCAGCACGCCGTCCTCATCCACCAGCAGCGGGTTGGTGAATCCGAAGGCCAGCATGCTGGCCTTGATCTGCTCCAGCTGCGCGGCGCTGTGCACGCGGGCGTTGCCGGCATGCGGGCGCAGCTCCGCCACCGGACGCAGCAGGATCTTCGCCGCCATCCAGGGGAGCGTCATCTGGCCATCCGGATCTGGGAGTGGGTGCAAACCATGCGGCCCGTGAGTGCAAACCTGGCACGGTATGGTTTGCGGGCTATCTATTTGATCGCGCGGGGAACGGGCTGCAAACCGCAACCCTGTTTTTCGGCCTGGCGCTAGCGACCTTGCGCGCTTCCGCCCCCCGCATACAGCGGGGCCAGGAAGGACCCTGCGGCTCGAAAGCCACTGTCTCGATCGAGCCGCAGCGTGGCTGGTCAGCCGCGCTGCGGTCGCACCCTTTCCAGGTGTCCAGATGATAGGCCGTGTGGATTTCGGTGCGCAACGCGACATTCTTTCGCTGCGCTACGCATGATTGCGCTGCGACGATTTTTCTTTGATCGACGCGTCGATTGTCATGCCGCCCTCGTCCTTGGCACGAGCCCGAAGTGTCCCGCCAGCACGCTGAGCGTGGCGACCAGCATCCCCTGCGCCTGCGGCGGAGCGACGGGGCGTCCGCCCCATCCCTGGCGCATGGCCCATTCGCGGACGGACATCTCCAGGCCGATGACATGCCACGCGCAGGAGCCAGCGGCGCTGTCATGACCGCCGAGGGCATCCAGGGCTGCACCGATCTTGCGGCGTGCGTCCATGTGGTGGTCGGAGAGGGTGTCGGCCGTCTGGCCTGGCAGGCGGACCAGCACCGACTTCGACATGCCATCCAGGGCGGCGCTGCGGAACAGGGCGCGGAAGTAGCCACCAGCGTCGTGCATCTGCTGGGTGATGGTCCCGTTGGCCAGCATCATGCCCAACGTGTCTACGGCACGACGATGCTGCACGGGGCTGCCCGTCTCGGGATCCGCGTCGCGGATCGGCTCGCCGAAACCGCCATGCTGGAGCCGCCACTTCGAAGGGCCCATCGATTCCTTCTGCTTCGTGGTCTTCGTCTTCCGCTTACCGGCCATGAGTCTTCTCCTGCTGCCGTGGCCCCCAGCGGCGCACGGCTTCGTTCTGAATTGCCTGGCGCAGCCAGGGATCGGTGATGTCCTCGAGGTGAAGCGAGACGACGCCCTGCTGCTGCCAGACGCGGCGGCGCAGCGTCTCCATCTCGGGCGTGGTGGTGGCGCTGCGGGTGCCGCGGTCGAGGCAGGAGCGCGGCCGGCGGGGGGAGCCAGGGATCGCCATCTACACAATCCCCCCGGCGGTCACACAACTCCCAGCTATCCTATTGATATATATATTATTGTTATTTTTGTTATTATGTACTGCGAGGTGTTGTCGTGCTCCCACGCGTGTATGGGGCGAGGTGTCCCCTTCGTGCCCGCGCACGAAATAACAAAATCCACAAAAGCCTGATTTCAGAGGCTTAGCGGGGACGGTCGGGATATTGTTATTCATCGCCTGCGGCCTCCTCGGCTGGCGTATCGCCTGGCGGCAGCACCAGGACGTAGCGTGAGCCGGCCGGGCGGCCGGGACCGCCGGACGCGGGCGCAGCGGTTTCGATGACTGCGCCGTTTGTCACCAGCGCTTCGATCACCTCGCCGAATTCCCGCGCGGTCAGCTTCAGCCCCTTGTGGAACATGTCGCGCCGGCTGCACGGGCCGTGCTTGCCGATGATGTTGATGGCCTTGTTCAGGCGCTTCTCGAACTCGCTGTCCGCCAGGAAGCGCTGCGCGTCACGCAGCACGGTCCTTGTGCAGTGCTCGGCCAGCGCCCAGCCCCAGGCCACGTCTGCCACGGCGACCTGCGGATGCGCCGGATCGCGGCTGATCGCGCAGATCAAGGCGAGCTTGCTGGCGTTCTCGCCCAGGCGGTTGACGATGGCGGCCTGGGGCGTGCCGGCCACCTTCTTCGCCCAAACGTCTTCCTCGGCCAGCTTGCGGTCGTGAATCGCCTCTGCCGCCGCCGTCATCGGCACGGTGTGGGGCGTCGCCTCCTCGGTGGCCGACATCGGCACGACATGCACATCCGGCAGGTTCCCTGGTGGAGGCGGGTCGCCTGCGCCGCGGGTGATCGCCTTCAGGGCATCGAGCAGGGCGGGTGGCGGGGCGATGATGCCTGCATTCGGGTTCCGCTCCGGCCGGTCGGTGTCGGTGACGAAGACCAGGAAGCGTGCGAGCGAGCCGTCCATCATCGCGCCGCCTTCCAGCGCTTTCCAGAACGTCGAGGGCGTGGTGGTGCCGAAGAAGCAGACGCAGGGCTGGTGGATGTCGACCCGCGGCGCGTCCTTCTTGTTGGCGTATTCGGTGCCGCGATAGATGCCCTTCGCCCGGCTGTAGAGCTTCATCAGCTCGGACCAGATTTCGGCTTTGTGCGCAGGCGCCCTGCCGCCCGTGACGGTGGCGAGGAACAGGCCGAATTCGTCGATCTGGAACAGTCGGGCAGGATGCTGCTCCAATGCGGACAGCATCCCGCGGCCGGAGGCCAGGTTCTCGCCACCGAGATAGCGGTCCAGCTTGGCCAGGTCGAAGCAACGCCGGATCACCTCCGGAGCATGATCCTTGCCGCCGCCGCTTTCGGCCACGGCGGCGATGTAGATGTTGGTCCGCAGATCGGTGCGGGTGCGGTACTGGCGCCCGGCCAGCGCTCCCACTGCGCAGATGGCGGCGCCGAGGGCGAGGAAGGGCTGGGGCCGCAGCGCGGATCCAACGCATTCCTCCACCAGCATCTGCAGCACGCCGCCGGGCTGCAGAATGGTGGCCGGCACGGGGAGCGGCGCAGCCTGCTGTTTCGCCCGACTGGCGTCGAGCTTTGCGAGAAGCGCCGCGGCAGGATGGACGTCCGCGGCTGCGGCCGGTGTCGTTGCATCTGCCCTGGCCAGCATCGCCGCTGCCGGATGCGGCTGCACGGCGCGCTCGGCGGCTGCGGCGTTCAGCGTGATCTCGGGTGGTGGGACCCATCCGCGGTCTATTGCCCAGCCGTAGATGCTGCCAGCGCCGATGCTGTGCGGCCGCAGCTTGGCCCAGCGGCGCTCCGCGGTGTCCGATTTGCCCGAGCCACCGGATTTGCCGCTCGACTTCGACCAGTCGAGCCAGAGGTCGCGCCCTTCCTCACCCAGCGCCGCCTTGATGGCGTTGCCCATCGTGATCCACGAGGCGCCGTCGAGATCCTCGTTCGGGAGATAGGCCAGCGCTGCCTTCACCGCCTCGAGGGTGCCGCGCGGATCGGACGGGCCGCGCCAGGCGGCGCTGTCGGAAGGAAGATGGAGAGAGCGCGGACGCAGCTCGGGTGGGATCAGCGCATGGGCGCGATCGAGCCAGGCCATGGCCGCCGCCTCGTCCAGCATGGGCAGCTGCGCGAGCGGGGTGTCGAGCAGGGTGTCCTCAGGCCAGACGTAAGGCTGCCCGGTGTCGGGGTGCACGGCATGCGCCACGAACTGCTGGCCACGCGCCAGGACCTCGAGCGGCAAGCGCTTGCGGCCAGCGAAGGGCGTGGCGGCGCGATAGACCAGCAGCCGCTTCGGGGCGCGGCCGATGCGCAGGCAAGGCGTGTCGCCCAGCATGGAGGTGGCGAGCTCAGCGATTTGGATGGCCAGCGCGCCGTCCAGGATATCGATGTCGATGCCGACTACGGCGCCGGTGGCGATGCCCACGCCACACCCGGGCCAGCGGCGCCAGATGTCCACCTCGAAGGGCTTCGTTGGTCGGTCGCAATGCCGCGCCCAGTCTGGATAGGGCGACCACTCCCCGCCGGTGAAGCGCCCCGGCACCTTGGTGCCCGGCATGATGGGGATGACCGAGTAGCCGTTGTCGACCAGGCGCTCGCCGTAGTCCGCCATGAAGGAGGGGGCGTCGGTCATTCGCTGCCACGCTCCTGTGCGGCAATGGCTGCGTCGCAGGCACGCTCCAAGCGCAGGATTTCGGGATAGAGCGCCGCAATCTGCTCGGCAGCGCGCTGGAGCGCCTGTCGCGCCCTCTCCAATTCGGCGTGGATCCCGCGCGCGGGACCGCGAATGTTGGCCGCGAGTTCGCCGACATGATGGGCCGACCTGGCCCAGGGCGGTTGCTTGGCGCGTGGGCGATACGGCTTGCGCGGAGCCGGAGCACTTTTGGTCGCGAGGCCGGCCCGGACCTTTTCGATGTCCCAGGCGCCATTCGGCTCCTTCGCGATGCGTCCAGCGCGTTCGGCGTTTTGGATGGCTGTGTGCGAGAGTCCGAGGCGACGCGCGACCTCTCGGGCCGAGGTGACGCCGCTCATGAGCGGCCCCCCGCAGCGAGCGGCGGCGCCGCATGGCGTCCCGAATCCAGCAGGCGCGCAAGCTCGTCCTGGTAGGCGGTGATGATCACCTCCAGCAGCGTCAGCCACTCGGCCTCGGTCAGCACGGCGAGATCGGTCTTGCCGATGCTCTCCAGGTATTCGCCCGCCATGGGGCTGGCCGCCGTGATGGCGGCGACTTCGTGCTCGTCGGGATCAACCACGCCCCACCTCCGGCAGAGCGCGCTCATGCAGCGCATGGAGCAGGCGGGCAGCGGCTCGCTGGTCCGCACGCGCGGATCGAACCAACCAAAGCCGCGGGCGGTGCGGAGGCGACAGGCTGCGCATCTCACACGAACCTCGCGGCGGCGATCTCGGTGTATTGGCCAGCCGGCCGCACCTGAATCGCGATGGGCCGCCGCAGCTGGTCTAGCTGCTCCAGCGCCGCATCGACGGTCGCAGGGGGCGGGAGATTGCCGGCACGCCGCCGCCACCAGCCCACCGCCTTGTCCCGCGGGAAGCCGGTATGCTCGAAGCAGACCCACTCGCTGTGCCGCGCGAGGCCGCATTCATAGGTGACGCGCAGCGAGGCGGGCTTCCCGGGCTTGTCGTGGCGCGCGTAGGTGATGCCGGTCACGTCGCACCAAGCCGCCTGGATCTGCGTCGAGAGCAGCGCGTTCGACGCCGCCTGCGGTGCGACCTTCACCACGGGCGGCGGGAACTCGTGATCACACTCGATGCAGTGCCGCGCGCTGGCGTGGTTGATGGTCTGGCACTCGGGGCACACCTTGATCGGCGCCTCGCCATCGCCGGCAGGTTCCTTCTTCCGGCCATCGACCATGTCGATCGGCCCGTGCCGCGCCGTGTTGCCGGCGAAGTCCAGCACCAGGCAATCGTCCTTGCCCTCCGCCAGGCGCGTGCCGCGGCCGACCATCTGGACATAGAGGCCGACGCTCTTCGTGGGGCGCAGGAGCGCGATCAGGTCGGTCCCCGGTGCGTCGAAGCCGGTGGTCAGGACATTCGCGTTGGTGACGCAGCGCAGCCGCCCCGCCTTGAAGGCGGCCAGGATGCCATCGCGCTCCGGGCCCGGCGTGTCGCCCGTCACGGTCTCGGCGGAGACGCCGTGCTCGCGGATGGCGTCCCGGACGTGTCGGGCGTGCGCCACGCCGGAGCAGAACACCAGCCAAGAGCCGCGGCCAGCGCCGTGCTGGACGATCTCGGCCACCGCGGCGCGCGTGACCTCGTCGCGGTCCACCGCCGCCTCGAGGTCCTTGGCGATGAATTCGCCACCGCGGGTGCCGACGCCGCCGACATCGAGCTGCGTCGAGGTCTGCTTGGGGACGACCGGGCACAGGTAACCCTGCTGGATCATCTCCAGCACCGGGACCTGGAAGGCGATGTCGGTGAAGAGCCGGTCCTTGCCCTCGTGCAGCATGCCGCTGTCCAGGCGATAGGGCGTGGCCGTGAAGCCCACGACCTTCAGCAGGCCCGCGTTGATCTCGTTCAGCTGGGCGAGGAAGGAGCGGTACATGCCGCTGTCGCCGCGGCCGAGCAGATGGGCCTCGTCGATCAGCACCAGGTCGCAGCGCTGCACTTGCCGGGCGTGGCGGTGGATCGACTGGATGCCGGCGAACAGGATCTGCGCGTGGATGTCGCGGCGGGACAGCCCGGCCGAGTAGATGCCGGCCGGCGCCTCCGGCCAGGCGCGCAGCATGGCCATGAAGTTCTGCTGGATCAGCTCCTTCACGTGGGTGAGGATCAGCACGCGGGTGTCGCCATAGGCGGCGATCGCCTCGCGCGTGAAGCCGGCGATGCACAGGCTCTTGCCGGTGCCGGTCGGCATCACGACCAGCGGATTGCCGCTGCTGGCCGAGAAATAGTCGTAGAGCGCCTCGATGGCGGCGCGCTGATAAGGGCGGAGGGAGAGGGTCATGCGGATGCCTCCTCCCCGGGCCGGTTCCGTCCCGCGTATTCGCCGCGGACCTTCCACTCGCCGCACCAATCGCTTTCGCTGAAGGTGCGCGGCCAGGCGGTGAGCAGGCCCTGCTCGCCGCCCATGTCCTGGCCGTCGCTGCAGATGCTGGTGGACGGGATGGCCGAGGGTGCGCGCCGGCGGCACAGGCCCTCGTCCTGATAGCCATCGTCCGACCGGCTGGTGGCGAGCTGCCAGAAGACACAGGTGCCGCAGACGGCCTTGCGCTCGATGGCGTGGAGCACCGGGTTCATGCCGCCACTCCCATCGCGCCGTCGGCGGGCACGCCGTCACGCCATACGGTGCCATCCGGCAGCCGATAGCTGACCCAATCCTCCCCGGCGTCGATCTGCTCCGCGGCCACGAGGTCGGGCAGATAGAGATGCGCCGCGCAACCGGCCTCCTGGTCGCGCCGGTCCAGCGGGGCCGCGTGCCGGGCGCAATGCCAGATACCACCCGGGGCGGGCGAGGCATGCAGGCAGGATCGGCAATGACGCTCCGGTGCCGCGCCGGCATGGCAGACGGCATGGTGGTCGCAGAAGCGGCACTGCCACCAGGCGGGATCCTGGCTGATGCGGGCGGGCGGCCGGGCGGCACCGATGATGCGCTCGGCCTTGGCCAGGATACGCAGCCCCGCCTCGGCATCGTGGCGGATGCGCTCCTGGTAGAGCTCGTCCGTGTCCTTGCAGACCGCCAGGTAGAAGGCGCGATCGAGGCCGGCGAGATGCATGTAGGCCTGCATCTGCGCCCAATGCAGCGGCTTGGAGGCGGCGACGCCCTCGGCCTTCAGCTTGGCGAAGGACTTGGCGCTGTGGGTCTTGAATTCGCAGACGTGCCAGGTGGTCGGCGCCTCGGGCAGACCGATCGCCACCGAGTCCATGCTGCCGCCGAAGTGGCCGGAGGCATCGCGCAGGTTCCACTGGCGCCCCGTCGCGGGATCCAGGTCCAGGACGGTGACGCCGATGCGGCGCAGGTCGGCGACGAACCGGGCCTCGGCCAGATTGCCAGTATCGAACAGCCGCAGCAGCCGGCCAGCATGCCGGGCGCGCGTGGCCCACCGGAAGGAATACCAGATGGCGCGCTCGCATTCGGTGCCGATCAGCGAGGCGCCGAGATGCGCGCGATAGCCGCTATCCGCTGCCGTCTCATAGGCCGCGTAGATGGCGGTGACGGTGGGACATGCGGGCGGAGGAAGGGCGGCCATGACCTTATCCTGGTTCGAGAAAGGGAGGCCGGCAGGCAGGCGGCCTGCCGGCAGATGATCAGGCATTGCGGCGCCAGGGCGGGGTCGCCGCGGCGCCGGTGCGGGCGGCCGGCGGTGGTGCCGCGGCGGCCGGGCGGGGACCCGGGCTGTTAGGGCGCGGGGCGGTGCCGGTGGCCGCGCCGACGTTTGCCGCCGAGTAGCCAGCCACCTTGTTTCGCGCCTCGCGGTGCACGCCGTATTTGTCGGGGCCGGCCGGCTCGACCTTCAGCGTCACGATCAGCGGCTTGAAGTGCAGCTGCTCGCTGTCGCTGACATGCACCTGGCCGACCGCGTGGCAGATGGCCGACAGCGTGCGCTGCGCAATCTCAACCGTCTGCTCGTTGCGGTTCACCAGATTCAGCTGGTCGAAGATCTTGCGGCGGGCCGAGGCGCCTTCCAGCACCTCAAACACCAGCTTGAGCAGCTGCCCGTCGCCGGCCTTGGTCGGCAGCATCTCGCTCTCGATCAGATGCGCGAGGTATTTGCCGGGCGGCAGCACCTCCAGCGGGACGGCGGGGGCGACCTCGGTCGCGTCAAAGGTTCCATTGAGGGATGCCATGGGTCAGCTCCGGGCTTCGGTTGTGGAGGCGGGGGCGGCGCTGGGCGGCGTCGCGTAGAAGGGGATGCCGGCGGCGAGCTCGGGCCAGGACAGCGGCAGCGTCTCGGCCAAGCCGAAGCGGTTCTTCGCGAGGAAGGCCGGCCGCTCGGCGGTGTGCAGCAGGCGATCACCGCCGCTGACGCCGCGGACCACCTTCTTGTTGAAGCCGACGTCCGACTTCAGCGTGCTGACGCGATAGTTCGCGAAGAGGACGGCATCGACGTGCTCCTGCACCAGCGCCGAAGCACTGCGGTGCAGCTTGGGCTGGTACCGGTCGTACGGTTCCGTCTCAGGGCTATCGAAGCGCCGGATCTCGGCATGCGCGATCAGGATCACGCCCATGCCGCGCTCGTCGCGCAGCGCGTTCACGCCGTCGAGGAAGCTGCGCCAGGTGTCGAGCGCGGCGAGGTAGCCCTTGCCGTAGCCGAAGGACTCGATGCCCGGCTGGTTGTGAGTCTGCGCCGTGTGCTGCCAGACCAGCGGCTCCAGCCAGTCGAGGCTGTCCACCACCAGCGTCTCGAAGTCGTGCGGCTCGGTGTAGAGGCTGCCGAGCGCCTCCATCACCGCGTCGAAGCTGCGCAGCACGCCGAAGGTGGCGGCACTGATCGTGCCCAGCCCGTCCTCGGTCTGCACCACCACCGGCCGCGGCGCCGAGGTCGCGAAGAGCGTCTTGCCGACGCCGGCCACGCCATAGGTGAGCAGCCGCGGCGGGCGCGCGTCGCCGCCACGCCGCAGGGATGCGAGGGAGATCGCCATCACTTGGCCTCCTGCTTCGCGGCGCGCGGCTTGGCCTTGATGACGTCGACCTTGATTTCGCCCCCGGCGCGCGCGACGACTTCAGTGAAGCTGTCGAGCGTCGGCTCGAAGGCCGCGACGTCCTTCGCGCGGGCAACGGCATCGCCCTGCAGCGGGATGACGACCTGGATGCGGAGCTCGTGCGCCATCACGCGGCGTCCTTCTGTTCGAGGGTGTAGGAGGGGCGGCCGGTGGCGACGGTGCGCGCCGGCTCGAAGACCGCACGGATGCGCGGCGGCCAGGCCGTGAAGCGGCTTTCCGGCACGCGGATCTCGGTGCTGACGTAGTCCGCGGGGTCCTCGCCCCACGCCACGATGGTGGCGACCGCCGCGGCCAGCTTCGGCTGGTCCCACGCCGCCTTCTTCGGGAGGTCGGCGACGACCTCGAAGGCGTCATCCGCGACGCGGACACGGCCGGTGTCCTTGCCCTCGGCGCGACGGGCCGCGGCGGCGGGACCGCCGTAGCGGGCATGCAGCGCGTCGTGCAGTAGGTCGGCGAGGTGCTTGGCGTCGGCCTTCACCGCCGCGACCTCTTCCAGCAGCATCGCCAGATGATCGGCGGGCAGGCGGGCGGCCTGCGCGGCGTCCATCTCGCGCAGCTGCGCCAGAGTGGTTCGGTTGGTCATGGTGGTCCCGTTCAACGAGGAGGTACCCGGCTGGATGGGCGATGCAGGCGGCCGGGCGGGCGCGGGCATCGGCATGGGGGTGGCACTCATGGGATGGTCGCCAACTCGGCGAGCCAGAGGAGCGCGATGAAGCCGCCGGCGAGCAGCACGCCGCCGGCAAGGTTGCGGAGGGCTTCACCGATGGCGTGCACGCGGCGGGCGGTGCGCGGGCTCACGGCGTCACCTCGGCGATGGCGTCGGGCGACGGCAGCGGACCTTCCTCGGCCTGGCGCGCGCGGCGGGCGCGTTCTCGATCGGCATCCGGCTCCGTGCAGCGCACGCTGCGGCGCGCGATCTCGATCCAGACGTGAAGCGGCAGGACCACCATCGGCGTGGCGCGATCGCGCCAAAGGAAAAGCGCGTCGTTGCCGCCGAGCCACCGCTCCAGCGTCTTAAAGCCGTCGCCTTCGCCGCGGGCCTTGACCTCTGCCTTTACCGGCTCGGCGCCGCGGACATAGAGATCGACGTCGGCGCCGTTGCCGCGGTACCGGACGGCGCCAGAGAGCGGCACGCGCTCGGCCCTGAGGCCGCACTTCATGTGGATGTCGACGATGGCGCGCTCGCGGCGCAGGCCCTTGTCGCGGGAGGATTTGCCCATGGCCGGTCTCACGCCGCCTGCCGGTGGGTCTGCATGATCCGCCCGAGGCGGCGCAGCAGCCCCCCACGGCGGATGCAGTCGCCACCATGGTGGATGAGGTACTCGCCGGCCTCGTCGATCTCCTGCGGCAGGAGGTGGCTCGGCAGCAGCGGCACGAAGGCGTTGCGGCTGGGGACGAAGACCTCGCCGCGGCCGATCTGCTCGACGGTCGCCCGCGCATCCTGCGGGAACATCTCCATCTGCTCGGCGCGCAGGCCCTCAGCGTGGTCAGCGCTCTCGGCGCTGCGCTTGAGGTCGTCGCGGATGAGCTTGTTCAGCGCGGTCGAGAGCACCACGGCGAACAGCTGATCATCCTGGCGGATGGTCTCGGATGCGCTGCGGACGATCTCGCCCACGATGGCGGGAACGTTGCCGCGGTGTTGGACGCTGATACGGGCTTCGCGGATCAGCGTCCGCATGCGGTCATGCGGTGTGGTCATGTTCATTCTCCAGGGCGTTGATCCAGAGCGGCAGCCGCTGCAGAGCCTCGCGCGCCTCGCCGCGCAGATCGGCGAGCAGGGCGCGCGGGCTGCGGCCGGCGAGCGACGCGAAGTCGGTGGGCAGGGTCGCCACGGTGAGGACGGCGGCCGTCCAATCCGCCCAGTCGGCGCCGATGGGGGTGACCTTCGGCGGCTCGGGCGGCGGGGACGTACGCTTCGTGCGGGGCGGCGGCGGGCCGAGGGTGGCGTGCACCGCATCGCGCACGGCTCCGCGCAGCCCGGTCATGGTCGGCGGCGCGCCGTCGGCGCGGGACTGCGCGAAGTAGGCCTCCATCGCGGCGCGCCCCGCGGCCTGGGCCTGCTCCTCGCGGCCGCCAGCCAGCTCCTCGTAGCGGTGGGCGGTACTGGTGGAGATGCCCGCATCCGCCAGGGCCTGGGCCTTCGAAGTTCCCACCGCTGGGAACTTCGAGCCACCGCCTGAGCCGCCATGGTCAGCGCGTTCCAGCTCCCGGCTCAGTTCGCCGATGCGCACGCAGGCGCGCAGGTGGATCTCGCGCACCCAGACCTCGAGGTCGCGGTCGTCGCGTTGGCGGGCATAGGCGGCGAGCGCCGAAGCCTTGTCGCGGATCTCCGAGGCCTCATCGATGCGAGCGCATTCGGCCAGCGCGGTGCGGGCCTGCTCGTAGCGGACCAGCGCGGGCATCAGGCGGTCACCGCGGCCGGCACGCCGGCATGGGACGGCTGCGGGATGCTGGTGGCGTCGCGCGTCTGCGCCGCCTCGAAGGCCTCAATGTCCTCGAGGCGATAGGCGACGCGGCCGCCCAGCTTCAGGAAGGCGGGCCCCTGGCCCAGCCAGCGCCAGCGCTCCAACGTGCGGGGGCTGAGGCACCAGCGGCGCGCCACCTCCGTCTGCGTCAGATGCTTCACTGTCATCGGTGCTTCCCTCGCGCTGGTTCGAACAACCGCGGGGAAGATCGCTTCAGGACAGGGAGAAGAAGGAGGTGGGGTTAGGGAGAAGAAAAGGGAGAAATCGGCCTACAGGTCGAAGCCCCAGGCGCCTTTCACCGAGGTGATGTAGGGCTTCAGGAGCTTCCACTTCACGCCACCAAAGTGTCGATGCAGCGTCCCATGGTCAGTGAGCTCGCGGATCGGCACGCGCCTGCCGGCATGGAAGGCGTCGACCAGCTTGCGGATTGCCTCGATGTGGTCGTCCGACCTGAACACGATTGGTTCGCCGCCGTGGATGCGCAGGCGTGTTCCATCCGGCGTGAGGTCCAGGGGGCCCGAGGCGGCCGCCACTGCGACACCACGCATGCGAGCGTCCAGGATCTCGCCGCTCACGGCCAGGCCATCCTCCGCGGCCAGCACGTCGCGGATCGGCACCAGGATCGTGCCAGGTAGTGACACCCCCCGAAGACGGGCGGCGCGACTGGTGCACAAGATGATCACGTCCCGCGGATAGGGCCGTGCCTGCAGTGCAGCTGCGACCTGGGCCCGCACAGCGGCCTGCCACATTCGGCGCGCGAACCATGTCTGGACGCGCGCCGGACGCTTGCCGAGGCGGGCATCGCCCATCTCCCAGAGCAGTCCATCGATCAATGGCCGTGGCGTGCGCGCGGATGGAAGCGCCAGATCGGCTCCGATCGCGGCAAGGGTGTTCGTGATTTCGACGCGATGCCGGGCCAGTCGCGCGGCCGGCACCGCGACCAGACCGCCGGACGGGCTGAAATAGGCAAACCCGCCCGCCTTCTCGGATCGAATCAGCGTCACCGGCGCGTCGTCGTGATCCGCGAGCGATGCCGAGACGGTCTCGTGACCGTGGGGCACCAGCAGCCCGCCTGCGCGCAACATGCCAACGGGGCCGGGCGACATCTCCGCCACGGCCCCGTTCAGGAAGGGCTCCTCCAGGTCCAGCACCTCGAGGAGCAGCGCGACAGCCTCGGCGGAGAGCCGGGGCGGTTCGTCAGACATCCCGCAGCATCCGCCAGCGCTTCAGGTACTTCTCACCGACCAGGCGCTCGCGGTCGGTGCGGTCCTTCAAATCGCAACCCTTCGGCATCGAGATGGTGACTGGCAGCGTGCGACCACCGCGCACCCCCGGCGTCGCGTGGAACTTGATGGTGAAGCGGGCCTGCGTGACCTTGAAGCCGCCGGCCAGCGGATCGTTGTCGCCAAAGCGCGCCTCCGCCATCTGCCAGATGCTGCGCTCCGCACCACGCATGCATTCCAGCGTCACGCGCTCGCCCTGCGTCTCGTAGGGCATCAACCGCAGAAGGCTGACCTTCACGGATTCGATGTTGTCCTCAACATCAGTCGGAAAGTCGAAGGGCTGCAGCAGGTGGTCCAGTGAATACTGGCGGATGGGGATGCGGTCGCCGTCGAACGGCGCGCCCAGCATGTGCTCGGCGAACAGTCGCACCAGGTCCTCGCGGGTCTCCCGTGCCTGCGCCACCACCTCGATGGTGCCGGAGGCGGGCTCATAGGTGATGGCCGCCTCGACCACCGGGCGGAAGGGAAGCCGGTCGAGCTTGCCGTCGACGAAGGCGCGCCGATCACCGGCGCGGCCTTCGCGGTAGATGGCGACCTGGATCAGCGCCGCATGCTCCCCGTCGAGCGAGGGGCGGGACCTATCGCAGATCTCCACCTCGACATGCTTCGTGTCGAAGTGCGTCGCGATGGCCGCCTTGAAGGCCGCGTAGGGATCACCGTCACGGGGCACCGTCAGGCCGGGCAGGCATTCGAAGCCGTCCCACATGCGGCCGTAGCGGCGGTCATCGGCATAGCGGACTTCCTCCGCGTGACCGAAGCCGGCGGGGTCCTTGAGGAACATCCACAGCGCCCGGGCATGCCCGTTCTCCAGGGAGTCCAGAATGTCGGCAGCATTGGTAATCGAGTAGAGCGCGGCCTGGCCGGCTTCGTCGGTCATGGCGCCGACGCGGTCGGCGTCGTTCATGACGCGCAGCCGCTCGGCGTCGTGCATGGCATCCACCGCCCGAAGCAAGGGTGGCACGACGACGTTGGCCGCACCCTCCCACACCACATCGGGCGGCATCTCGGCCTGAATGAACGAGAAATAGGAGCGGAGCGACGCCGGAGGCGTGCTCCGGATGAAATCCGGGATTGTCGGCACGGGGGGTCTTTCGATTACGGCCACGCCAGCCAATCCGGCGCTCCGCTAATCGACGTATCAAGAATCAGTGTGCGGGCACAAGCGAAAAGATACGCACAGCAGCGTAGTCGTGTCGGGTCAGCCGAAGAGCGTGGGAGGCCCGGCCGAATCGGCCAAGAGACCGAGTTTCCGCAACCGAACCTGCGCCGCCTCGGCCGAGACCTGGAAGCTGGCCATGGTGTGCCGCTCCGCCTCGGCGGCCGGCGGCGTGCCGATGACGGCAGCGCCATGGATCCCCCGGTCCCGGAGGAGGTCCCCAACTGCCCGACGCACCTGTTGGGCCGGCATCAGGATGGCGCCGCTGAAATAGCCGGCCTGCCATTCCAGCCAATCGAACTCGCTGATCCCCATCATGCTGTCGCGCTTGCAGACTGTCCGCGGCTCCGCGCGCGCCGCCTCGAACATGTGCGGCGGCGCGGCGAAAAGCTGATCAAAGACAGCCCGGTGGTAGAAGGCGTGGCCCAGTTCATGGGCCAGCGTGGTGCGCAGCCGATTCTGCCGATTGGCTTGCTCGGTCAGCTGAATGGAGATCAGGACCTGCGGCGGTTCGTCTGGCAGGAAGCACGTCATCCCCTCGACGTCGTCGCCCTCGTCGGAGAGGTCGGCATACAGGTCGAGACTGCTGCTGTGCTGGTCGACCAGTACCGTGAGGTCGTCGGTGGAGATCGGGAAGCTTACATTGCCGTGGCGCTGCTGCAGGAAGGCCGTGACCAGCCGCTCGCAATCACGGTCGATCTCTGCTGCACGCAGGAAGAGCCTCTGCGGAAAGCGCCCCGATTTATCGATCGACCAGCTCGACACGCATGCAATCCTATTTCGAGAGGGCTTTCCGGAACGCCTTGAACGCCCGGACCCTGGTCGCCGAATCTGTCGCGGCGGCGCGGAGATCCTCGGGGATCTTGCCGGCCAGGACGAACAGATCATCCGCGTCCACGGATAAGGCCCGGGCGAATTCTCTGATCAGCTGGTCGGAGGTCGGGCTGCGGCGGTCGTGCTCGATGTCGTTGAGGTATTGCGGCGATATCGATCCCGTGCCGTCCTCCTTCTGGACAGCGGCGGCCAGGTCCTTCTGGCTGATCCCCTGCTTCTTCCGGGCGGCAATGATGGCCTGTCCCAGGGTGGTGGTCGGGGTCGTCATCGCCCTTGCATCCGGCGAAATCCTTGCCTGTGGCACTTAGCGGAGTGGCGTAGTCGGCTGCTAAGTCCTACGTCAAGCCGCGAAGTTGGACGTGGCTAATGATTTAGCTTCCGCGATGGGACCCTGCGCCGGCACCGATTCGCGGCGCCGCGACCGGCGTTGCACGAAAAGTCGGCCTGGCGAAGCCCTACGCAGGATTTCGCAGCGGTGCTTTTGTTCCCGCGGGCCTTCTCTAAGAGATTGTTTTCGCTGTTCTTCTCGGTTGGGCGACACGATCTTGCCTCCCAGCCATGCCACCGAACCCCGCCAATCCCCACCTTCCGCCGCACCTCCGTGAGGTCTGCAGCATCCTTGCCGCCGGCCTGCTGCGGCTGCGCAGCCGCGCTGCCGAGAAAGCTGCGCGCGAGGCTGCTGACCAGGGAGAGCGTGGCCTACACTGCCCGGCACCCCAGCGCGTGGATGCGAACCGGACCAACCGGAGACCCGCATGACACGCGCCACCAAATCCAAAGCCGGCACCCCGCCGGCGCCGACCATCCCCGCCATCCCGCCAGCCGATGTGCTGGGCCGGCTGGCCGCGTTGAAGACCGCCGCCACACCCGACCTGAAGCAGCAGTGGCGGGAGCTCTTCGCGGCCGAGCCGCCGCCCTACAACCGGCGCTTCCTGGAGAGCCGCCTGGCCTACCGGATCCAGGAACTGGCCTATGGCGGCCTGAAGCCCGAGACCATCCAGCGCCTCGAGGCCCTGGGTGAACAGCTGGATGGCGGGAACCCCGTCCTGCGGCGCATCCGCGGCGACGACAAGCCGATCACCGGCACGCGGCTGATCCGCGAGTACCAGGGCGTCGAGCACAGCGTGACCGTGCTGCACGACGGGTTCGAGTATCAGGGGCGCCCCTACCAGTCGCTCTCCTCCATCGCCCGCGCCATCACCGGCACGCGCTGGAATGGCTGGCTGTTCTTCGGCCTGAAGAACCGGAGGGCCGCGGCATGAAGCGCAAGCCAGCCGCCGACGTCGTGATGCCGGCGACGATGCGAAAAATCCGCGCCGCCGTGTACACGCGCAAGTCGAGCGAGGAAGGGCTCGACATGGAGTTCAACTCGCTCGACGCTCAGCGCGAGGCGTGTGAGGCCTATATCACCAGCCAACGGTCGGAGGGCTGGGTGCTGGTGCCGGACCGCTACGACGATGGCGGTGTGTCCGGCGGCACCCTGGAACGGCCGGCGCTGCGGCGCATGCTGGCGGCCATCGAGCGCGGCCTCATCGACGTGGTGGTGGTCTACAAGATCGACCGGCTGTCGCGCGCGCTGATGGATTTCGCCAAGCTGGTCGAGGTGTTCGACGCGAACAGCGTGACCTTCGTGTCGGTCACGCAGTCCTTCAACACGACCACCAGCATGGGCCGGCTGACGCTGAACATCCTCCTCAGCTTCGCGCAGTTCGAACGGGAGGTCATCGGCGAGCGCATCCGCGACAAGGTGGCGGCGTCACGGGCGCGCGGAATCTGGATGGGGGGCTTCGTGCCACTCGGCTACGACGCCAAGGACCGCAAGCTGCTGGTGAACGAGGCGGAGGCGGCACTGGTGCGCCGGATCTTCGAGGGTTTCGTCGAGACGGAATCCGGCACGAAGCTGGTCCAGGCACTGCGCGCCGACGGCGCCACCACGAAGCGGGGCCGCGCCTTTAGCAAGAGCGATGTCTATCGCGTGCTGAGCAACCGCACCTACCTCGGTGAGGCCATGCACAAGGGCAATTCCCACCCAGGCGAGCATGCCGCCATCGTGCCCCAGGCGATGTGGGACGCGGCGCATGCCCTCCTGACGATCAGCCCGCGGACCCGCGCCAATCGCACGCGCTGCCAGACACCCTCGCTGCTGCGGGGGCTGATCTTCGGCAGCGACGGCCGCGCCATGTCGCCCACTCACGCGCGGGGGCGCCGCGGCCAGCAGTACCGCTACTATGTTAGCCAGTCCGTGCTGAAGGGCAGCGCCGCGGACGGGCCGGCCATCTCGCGCATTTCCGCCGCGGAGATCGAGGGCGCGGTCATCGCGCAGGTTCGGGGGCTGCTGCGCCAGCCGGAGGTGGTGCTTGGGGCCTGGCGCGCGGCACGGGCCTCGGCGCCGGACATGACGGAGGACGAGGCGCGGTTGGCGCTGGAGCGGCTGGAGCCGCTGTGGGAGGAACTGTTCCCCGCGGAGCAGGCGCGGATCATCCGCCTCCTGGTCGACCGAGTGGACATAGGGGCGGGCGGCGCTGACGTGCGGCTGAAGCTCGAGGGGCTGGCGAGCCTGGCGCGGGACCTCGTTGCGCAAGCCGAACCGGCGAGGGTGGCAGCATGACCGGCGCCGCACAGATGCTGACCGTGCGGGTGCCGCTAGCGGTCCGGAAGCAGCGAGGAGGGCGGAAGCTGGTCCTGACGCCGACGAGCACCGCGAGCTGGGGCTCCTCGGCTGCAGACACGACGCTAGTAAAGGCATTGGCTCGAGCATTCCGGTGGCGACGGATGATGGAGGCAGGCCGCTACAGCACGATCGACGAGCTAGCGGCTGCCGAGAAGATCAACTCCTCATACGTCTCGCGCCTTCTGCGGCTGACGCTGCTGGCCCCCGACATCGTCGAGGCGATCCTGGACGGGCGGCAGCCGGAGACAATTACGCTGCCGGGGCTGATGGAGCCGTTTCCGGTGGAGTGGGAGAGGCAGCGCGGCGCACAAGCTGGCTGAGCCAGCGGTCGCGAGCGCGGCCTCCGAGCGCGAACGGCGGGTGCAGGCCCTGTAGGCGGCGGCTTGCATGCCTAAACGATCCGCGCGGGCATGTTCGCATTGCAGATGGGCCTGCACCCTGACGCCGTCCTTGCGCTCACGGGCAGCTGCTTCGTATTGATACTGATATGGACCACTACAGCCGATCCCGCCGCGCGCTGGCGCTCGGTGGCTTGGCCGCGCTCGCGGCCTCGCCGGCAATGGCGCGCGGCCGCGGTGGAAGAGGCGGTGGAGGGCGTGGCGGCTACGGAGGTGGCTCGGGCGCCGGTTTCAGCGGCCTTATAGGCCTGGGCCTCCTCGGCCTCGCCGCACGCGGTTGGCTGAAGGGTCGATCCGAAGAGAGATGGCGCCGTGCCTGCGCGCCTTACCACGAGATCGCAACCCGCTACGGATGCAGGCAGACCGAGTTGGCTTGGAAGGACGGTGAGGTTCGGGTGACGCTCTGGATGGAGGTCCACAACGTCAGCTTCACCGTCCGCGCGCCAGTTCCGCCGACCTCGAAAAGCGTCGTCCACTTCACTCAACAGGTGCAGCGTACGCTGGACGAATCTGACGCACGCGGGCGACGTGTCTCCGCGCTCGAGCTTCCAGGCCCGCCGCCGCGCCGGGTGAAGATGACGCCGCGGAAGGCCCGGTCGACCTGAGCTATCCAAGGTGCGCTCTTGGATCCGTTCTGATGGCTTGGGGTGGGTGCGGGCAGGTCGCGAACTCAATTTCGCCGCCTGGGCCGTCTATCCAAAGCGTTGAAGGTGGCTAGAATAGCTCCATCTCGGAGGCTTACCTTTTGCAACGCATGTCAGCACGGGACGCCAAGAACGGCTTCGGGAAGCTAATCGATCTGGCGCGCGCGGAGCCGGTCGCGATCGAGAAGTACGGCCGATCTGTCGTGATCGTCATGGCGGTCGAGGAGTACGAGCGCCTGTCGGGGAAAACGGAAAAGCAACGCTCCGGGACCAAGCCCGCCATGGGCAAAGGGGCGAAGGCGTGACGACGATGAGACGAGCGGCAGCAATCAGCACCCGGAAGGCGGCGTAGCATGGCCAGCCATTCCGATCTCGCGAACCTGATCTGGCAGATTGCCGACCTCCTGCGTGGCCCTTATCGGCCGCCGCAGTATGAGCGCGTGATGCTGCCGCTTGTCGTGCTCCGCCGCTTCGATTGCGTGCTGGCGGATACCAAGCCGCCAGTCCTGGCAGAGTTCGAGCGCCGCAAGGGCGGCAGGCTGGAGGACGATGCGCTTGACCGCATCTTGAACAAGGCCTCCGGCCATCGCTTCCATAACCGGTCGCCGCTCGACTTCCAGAAGCTCAAGGGCGACCCCGACAACATCCACAGCCACCTGACGAGCTATATCAACGGCTTCTCGGCCAATGTGCGCCGCATCTTCGAATACTTCGAATTCGGCAATGAAATCGAGCGCATGCGCGAGGCCAATATCCTCTACCTCGTCATCAAGGCGTTCAGCGACGTCGATCTGCATCCGCGTCTGGTGCCGAACGAGCAGATGGGGCTCATCTTCGAAAACCTGATTCGGCGTTTCAATGAGCTCGCGAATGAGACGGCGGGGGATCACTTCACGCCACGCGAAGTCATCCACCTGATGGTTGATCTGCTGTTCATCGAGGACAGCGACCTGCTGCGCCAGCCTGGCACCGTCCGGACCATGCTCGATCCGGCCTGCGGCACGGGGGGCATGCTCGCCGAAGCACAATCCTACATGCGTCGACACAACGCGGCGGCGAAGCTCTACGTCTACGGCCAGGACTACAACAAGCGCGCCTTCGCCACCGCCGCCTCCGACATGCTCATTAAGCAGGTCGACCACAATGGCGGCGGCGAGAACATCCAGTTCGGCGACACCTTCACCGAGGACCGGTTCGAGGGACAGCAGTTCGATTATTTCATTGCCAACCCGCCCTTTGGCGTCGACTGGAAGAAGCAGCAGAAGGAAATCCAGCGCGAGAGCGAGAAGCTGGGGTTCAAAGGCCGCTTCGGTGCCGGCCTGCCGCGCGTCAATGACGGCTCGCTGCTGTTCCTTCAGCACATGATCGCCAAGTTCGAGAAGGTTGACCCGAAGGCGCAGAAATACGGCTCCCGTGCGGCCATCGTGTTCTCGGGCTCGCCGCTCTTCACCGGCGGTGCGGGCGGCGGCGAGAGCGAGATCCGTCGCTGGATCATTGAGAACGACTGGTTGGAAGCCATCGTCGCCCTGCCGGAGCAGATGTTCTACAACACCGGCATCGGCACCTATATCTGGCTCGTCACCAACCGGAAGGCGAAGGAGCGCAAGGGTAAAATCCAGCTCGTCGATGCGCGCGAGACGTGGATCCCCATGCGCCGTAGCCAGGGCGACAAGCGCCGCAAGATCGGCGAAGGCAAGGCGCTGGAGGGTGACGACCGCGCCGACGAGCCGGACCAAGTCGCCGAGATTGTCCGGCTCTATGGCCAGTTCGAGGCGAACGAGAAGTCCAAGCTCTTCGACAATGAAGACTTCGGCTATACCCGCGTCACGGTCGAACGCCCCCTGAGGCTGCGCTACCAGATGAGCGTGGAGGACAAGTCGCGCTTCCTCGATGCCGCGCCGCACCTGCTCGACGATATTCAAGCCATCGACAAAGCGCTCGGCCGCGCGCCGCAACTCGACTGGAACGCCGTCTGGTCCAACATCGAGAAGCTCCTTAAGAAGCTTGGCTCACGCTGGAAGGCTCCCGAAGAAAAGCTGTTCCGCACGGTCTTCACAGTGAAGGACCCGCAGGGCGCGGCCGTAAAGAAGGGGACCAGCTTCGAGGCCGATGCCGACCTGCGCGATTTCGAGAACGTGCCGCTGAAGGAGGATATCGATGCCTATTTCAAGCGCGAGGTGCTGCCCCACGTGCCGGATGCCTGGATGGACAGGGCCAAGGACAAGGTCGGTTACGAGATCAACTTCAACCGGCATTTTTATACGTTCACCCCGCCGCGCAAGCTGGCCGAGATCGATGCGGATTTGAAGAAGGCGGAAGACGAAATCCTCCGGCTGCTGCGGGAGGTGACGGAATGAGCCGCTGGCCAAAGAAGCGACTGCGTTTCCTACTCAACAAATCAATCCCCGCCGAAGGCCGTCGCCTTATAGAAGAAGCCAGCGAAGTGACCTTCTTGCCAATGGAAGCGATCGGCGAGCAAGGCGAACTCGATACATCGCGGGTAATCAAGTTCGATGAGGCATCGACTGGCTACACCCTGTTTTTTGACGGGGATGTGGTGGTTGCAAAGATCACGCCGTGCTTTGAGAATGGAAAAGGGGCGCTAATAAATTCCACAGCGACCGGTTTAGGCTTAGGCACTACGGAACTATACGTTCTCCGGCCCAGTGCCAGCCTTGACGGAAAATACCTTTACTACATCACGGCTAATCCCGCGTTCCGCATTCTCGGTGAGACGCAAATGACCGGCGCCGCAGGACAGAAGCGAGTCCCTGAAGATTTTGTCCGAGATTACATTGTTGCGGTCCCACCTGTCTCCGAACAAAGGCAAATTAGCCGGTATCTTGATACGGAAATTGGCGTCATCGACACGTTGATCTCCACGAAGGTTGCGTGGCTCGAACTGCTGGCCGAGAAGCGGCGGGCTATTGTCGCCGAGGCGATCATGCGCGGGCTGAACCCCGTCGCCCCCTTGCGCCCCTCCGGCATCGACTGGCTCGGCGACATCCCCGCGCATTGGGAGGCCATCCCGCTGCGCTTCCTTGTTTCGTTCAGCGGTGGCGCGACACCCGATACCCGCAATCTCCATTATTGGAACGGACCCATTCCATGGGTATCGCCCAAGGATATGAAGCGCGATTTCATCGACGATGCGGAAGACCACGTTTCCGAGGCTGCGCTCGACAACAGCGCGCTCAAGATGATCGAGCCCGAAGCTATCCTTATCGTCGTGCGCGGCATGATCCTCGCGCACAGCTTTCCAACGGCCATCAACACGGTTCCGGTCACGATCAATCAGGACATGAAGGCCCTGCGTTGCGCCGAGAAGATTGCGCCTGCGTTCCTCGTGGACGTCTTGAAGGGCGCCAAGGACTATCTGGTTTCCCTCGCCGATTCTTCGGCGCATGGCACGAAGAAGCTTGAAACCGAGGCGCTTGGCCGTTTCGAGGTTCCCCTGCCGCCACTCGTCGAACAACACGATATCGTCTGTCACATCGCCATTGAAACCGCCAAGATCGACCGCCTCCGCGCTGCCACCGAGCACTCCATCGCGCTCCTGCAGGAACGCCGCGGCGCGCTAATCGCCGCCGCCGTCACCGGCCAGATCGAGATTCCGGAGGCGGCATGAAAATCACGCGGCTTAGCGTTGCCGGGCTTCGCGCTTTCGATCAGGCGCAACTCGAGTTCGATCCGACCCTCACGTTGCTGGTTGGCGTCAACGGTGTCGGCAAGACCACGATTCTCGAGGCGCTGCGCGTCGGCCTCTCACGCATCCTTCCACAGTTTACCGCAAGCAGAAGCAGGCCTGACACTTTCGCGCGCGATGATGTCCGCATTGGCGATCCGGCGCTCACGGTCGATCTCAACTTCGTCGTGAACGGCAGCACACATCAGTGGCTTCTGCACAAGCAGCGCGACCAGCACGTGCCGGGCGAAGAGGGGGTCGTCCGCAAGCAGACGGTGGGAACGCCAGACCGTGAGATCTTGAAGCCCGACTTCGGCAAGCATGCGGAGCGGCTGAAGTCCGCGAGAGTCCAACCCATCGCGGTCTATTTTGCCACTCGCCGCTCGATGATATCAGACGAGCAAGTCAAGTTCGGTCGATCCCGCGGCGGCCAGGCCACGGCCTTCGCTGATGCGCTCGCGTCTCGCCCCCTACGGCTCGCCTACCTGGCGGAGTGGATGCTGGCGCAGGAACGTCTCTCCGCAGAGCTTCGACGCGCCGACGACCACTTGAACGCATTCCGCGCCGCCGCGCAGCGGTTCTTGCCTGACTGCGAGGATCTCCGGGCTGAAAAGGCTGACGAGCACCACCGCCTGCTCGTGACAAAGCGCGGTGTTCCTCTCGACGTGCGGCAGCTGTCGGATGGCGAACGCAGCATGCTCGCTCTCGTGCTCGATCTTGCCCAACGTCTATCGCAGGCCAATCCCGGCCTTCGCGATCCCGTCCAGGAGGGCGCAGCGGTCGTGCTCATCGACGAGCTCGACATGCACATGCACCCTCTCTGGCAACGGCAAGTTCTGCCACTTTTAACGAGCACTTTTCCGAACTGCCAGTTCATCGCCACCACCCACTCGCCGCAGATCATCGGCGAGGCGCAGCCGGAGCGGCTGATCCTGTTGCAGGCGGAAGAGGGCCGCATCGTTCCAAGACGATGTGGCCAAGCCTATGGGCTTGATGCCAACGCGGTGCTCGAACTGATCATGGGCACCGCGTCGCGCGCCGAGCCGGTGCGCCGAGCGATCGCGGCAGTGGAAGCGGCGCTGGATGAAGGTGAGCTTGGTAAGGCACGCATCAACCTCGCTGAGTTACGAAGACTCATTCACGGCGACGATCCGACCGTCGCCGGCCTCGAGGCAGCCATCAATAACCTTGAGGCGCTCGGCGATGCGACAAATCAGTAAAGGCGCCGAGCCGGCAGCGCTGATCGCCTGGAAGGCCGAGAACCGCGCGCTGCCAACCTATCGCTACGCATCTCTGTCCGCAGATCATCGCCTGGCGTTGAGAGCCGCGCTCGTGGCGGAGCAGCGCGGCCTTTGTGCATACACCGGACGCCGCATCGACCCGGATAGCTGCCACATCGAACACCTTCGCCCTCAAGCGCACTGCGAGAATGGGGAAGATGTCGATTACCGAAACCTTGTAGCGGGCGTCCCGGCGCCGAACACTCCACAGCTTCCCTATGGCGCGCATAAGAAGGCTGACTGGCCAGCAAACGCCCAAGAGCACCTCTTTGTCTCGCCGCTCTCGGGAGGTTGCGCCGCACGGTTTTCTTTCAAGTTGAACGGCGAAGTCGAGCCAGCCAGTGCGACCGATACCGCCGCCACCGAGACGATTGCACGCCTCGGGCTAAATGCCGACGCGCTCGTTCGACTGCGAAAGGCCGCCATCGACGCAACGCTTCAAATTCGCGGACGAGGCCCTGCCTCGATTGGGATCGCCGACGCGCGCAAACGGCTCCGCACTCTGCATAGAGCTGAGCAGCAGGCGGGGATACTTGAGCCGTATTCCTTCGCCTTGGTTCAGGCACTCGAACGGCACATCAGGCGAATCGAGAAGATACGGAAGGCAAGAGGCCAGCCATGAACCACGCCCGCCATTCCGAGGGCGCTTTCGAGAGTGTCATTGAGGCCACTCTTCTAGCGAATGGCTTCGTGCCCGAGCCGGCGACGGGGTTTGACCGCGACCGGGCGATCTTCCCCGAGTCGGTGCTCGACTTCATCCGTGTCACCCAGCCCAAGGAATGGAGGGCGCTGGAAGCGCTACACGGGGAAAAAACCGGCGCGCAGATTCTGACCGATCTTACCAAATGGATGGATCGGGAGGGCTCGCTCGCCACGTTGCGGCACGGCTTCAAGTGCTACGGCAAGACCCTGCGTGTCGCGTTCTTCAAGGCCGCGCATGGGCTCAACCCTGAGCTTGAGGCGCGCTACGCGGCCAACCGCGTTGGCATTACCCGGCAGCTGCATTTCTCGAAGGCGTCTGAGAAGTCGCTGGATGTGGCGCTAAGTGTTAACGGCATCCCGATTGCCTCGGTCGAACTCAAAAATCCGATGACGGGACAGACCGTAGACCACGCCTTGCGCCAATACCGGTCTGACCGCGACCCGCGCGAGCCGATCTTCGAGTTCAAGCGTCGCATGCTGGTCCACTTCGCGGCCGATACCGACACCGTGTTCATGACCACACGCCTCTCGGGGCCAGCCACCCACTTCCTGCCCTTCAACAAGGGCAACAACGGTGGCGCGGGCAATGCGCCCGATCCGATGGGACGAAGCTATCGCACGGCTTACCTCTGGGAGGAGGTGCTGCAGCGGGACAGCCTGCTCGATCTCCTAGCGCGCTTCATTCACCTCCAGGTCGAAGAGAAGCGCGACGATCAGGGCCGGAAGATCAAGAAGGAGACGATGATCTTTCCGCGTTACCATCAGCTCGAAGCGGTTCGCTCGCTGGTGGACCAAGCGCAGAGCGAGGGTGTGGGCCAAAATTATCTGATCGAGCATTCGGCAGGCAGCGGCAAGAGCAACACCATCGGCTGGCTCACGCACCGGCTCGCATCGCTGCACGACGACAAGAACATCCGCGTCTTTGATAGCGTGATCGTGATCACGGATCGCGTGGTGCTGGACAAGCAGTTGCAGGACACGATCTACCAGTTCGAGCACAAGCACGGCGTCGTGCAGAAGATCGACGAGAGTTCGCGTCAGCTTGCCGAAGCGCTCGAAAGCGCCGTGCCGATTATCATCACCACATTGCAGAAGTTCCCCTTCGTCTCACGCCAGCTCGCCAAGATGGCGGAAGCGCGCGGCGAGACCGATGGTGGAGTGCTGAAGGCACGCCGCTGCGCGGTGATCATCGACGAGGCGCATAGCTCGCAGGGCGGCGAAACGGCTACCGACTTGAAGGAGGTTCTCGGCGGCCAGCGCCTTCGCGACGAGGCCGAGAAGTATATGGTCGAGAACGACGAAGAGGATGTCGAAGAGCTCTACCGCTCAATGGCAAAGCGTGGGCGGCAGGCGAATCTGAGCTTCTTCGCCTTCACCGCGACGCCGAAGCACAAGACCTTCAAGGTGTTCGGACGCGACGACAAGCCAGCGCATCGCTACACGATGCGGCAGGCGATCGAGGAAGGCTTTATCCTCGATGTGCTGAAGAACTACACGACCTACGCCACTTACTTCCGGCTCTTGAAGGCGAGCGAGGACGATCCGAACGTCGAGCGGAAGAAGGCGGCACGCGCGCTGGCGCGCTTCCTCAAGCTACATCCGCACAATATCGGCCAGAAGACCGAGGTAATGGTCGAGCATTTCCACGCCGCGACCCAGCACAAGATCGGTGGCCGGGCTAAGGCGATGGTGGTGACGGGTTCGCGCCTCGAAGCGGTCAGGTACAAGCAGAGCTTCGACCGCTACATCAAAGAGAAGGGCTATGCCATCAAGTCGCTAGTGGCCTTCTCTGGCGTCGTCACGGACGACAAGGTGAAGGACGTCACCTACACCGAGGAAGGGATGAACCTCGGCGTCCGCGAGAAGGAACTGCCGGAGGTTTTCAACACTCAGGAATATCAGGTGCTGCTCGTCGCCGAGAAATACCAGACGGGCTTCGATCAGCCCTTGCTTCACACGATGTATGTCGACCGGCGGCTTGCCGGCATCCAGGCAGTTCAAACCCTGTCCCGCTTGAATCGTATCCACCCGCTGAAGGAGGACACCTTCGTCCTCGACTTTGTCAACGAACGCGATGAAGTCCGCGAGGCGTTCAAGACCTACTTTGAGGGTGCGGAGGTTGGCGAGGACGTCGACCCTGCACGAATGTATGAGATCAAGAGCGAACTCGACGCCGACGGGATCTATTTGGCTGCCGACATTGAACGTTTCAGCGTCGTCTATTTCAAGCCGCGCCAGCGCCAAAGCGCGAACGATCATCAGTTGATGAATGCGGCGCTTGATCCGTGTGTGGCCCGTTTCAAAGAGCTTCAGCAGGAGAAGCCCGACGAGACCGAGTTGTGGCGCGGCAAGCTGATGGCCTTCTGCAGCCTTTATGGCTTCCTCAGCCAGATTATCCCCTATCAGGACACGGATCTCGAGCAGCTGTATGTGTTTCTGCGGCACCTCGCGACCAAGCTGCCGAAACGCGGCACTGGGCCGTCATACCAGTTCGATGACAATGTGCGCCTGGAGTATTATCGACTTCAGAAGATCAGCGAAGGGTCCATCAGCCTGGGCGAAGGCCAGGCCGAGCGACTTGATGGCCCGTCCGAGGTCGGAAGCGGCGTCGCGCGCGAGGATGCCGTACCGCTTTCTCGCTTGATTGACGTTGTGAACGATAGGTTCGGAACCGACTTCAATCAGGCGGATCAGCTATTCTTTGATCAGATCGTCGAAGCGGCGATCTCCGATGCGGCCTTGAAGCAGGCGGCAGCAGTCAATCCAGGTGACAAATTCGAGCTTGTTTTCAAGAATTTGCTTGAGGCGCTGTTCGTCGAACGCATGGACCAAAATGAAGAGATTTTTGCAAAGTTCATGAACGATAAATCATTCCAGAAAATCGTGACGGGATGGCTTTCGTCTGAAGCTTATCGGAAGCTCCGGTCGAGCAGCGCGGCGGAGTCTGGGCGCGTCGAGGCAGAAGATGCCAATCCCTGATTACCAATCCCTCATGCTACCTGTCTTGGAGGTCGCGGCGACGGGCGAGTCGTCGGTTCCTTTGGCCGCCAACGAGATTGCCGTACGCTTGGGGCTCACCGACGACGAGCGCGAGCAGATGCTACCCAGCGGGAAGCAGCGTGTGCTCCACAACCGGCTGCACTGGGCCAAGTTTTATCTGACCAAGGCAGGATTGCTCGAAAGCCCAAAGCGGGGCCGCTTCGTGATTACCGATGCGGGTAGGAAGGTGCTCGCCAGCCCGCCGCCAGAACTCAATACGAAGTACCTCCTGGCGATCCCAGCCTTCCGCGACTTCTACCGCGGCGAGGAGGCGACCGGCGCCGCCGATGGGGGCCTGGAAGTTGAACCATCGGTCGCAACGCCCGAGGAAGTCGTTGACGCTGCCCACAAGGCTCTTCAGGCGGCTCTACGCGATGAGCTCCTGGGGCGCATCCTCCAGAATAGCCCAGCCTTCTTTGAGCAGCTGATCGTCGAACTTCTGGTGGCCATGGGCTACGGCGGATCACGTCTGAATGCCGCGGAGCAGCTCGGCAAGTCCGGTGACGGCGGCGTCGATGGCGTGATCAATGAGGACGTCCTCGGCCTCGATCGGGTCTATGTGCAGGCCAAGCGGCACGCGCCTGGCAGCACCATCGGGCGGCCCGAGATCCAGGCGTTTACCGGCAGCCTCGTCGGCCTCGGCGCCTCGAAAGGCGTCTTCGTGACGACCTCCGCGTTCTCGGCCCAGGCCATCGACTTCGCATCGCGGATCCCGCAGCGCGTGGTGCTGATCAACGGGAAGCGCTTGACCGAACTGATGGTCGAGCACGGTGTCGGGGTGCGGATCAGCCGCACCGTTGAGTTTAAACGCCTGGACGAGGATTTTTTCTCGGAGGAGGAGTGATCCGCCCGACCGGGCCGTACCAAAGTGTTCGCTCTCGAAGTACGGATTTCGGGCAAGTGGGGTTCGAACCACGGCAAGCGCCGACCGCGCTGAAACCGGCCTTTTACCAGGGTTTCTGCGTTCCGTACTAAGACGGCAAAGTCAGGAGGTCCGGAGAGAAAGGGCCTCCGGAGAGCGATTTTCCGCCCTCGCCGCGGCAGGCCAGTCAACAGGTCTGCGCCAAAAACCCCAGGAAACCTGCCACTCAGCGCGGCATCCGATCAGTCGGAGAGCTCGGCTTGTATGGGAACTGGCGGACAGGGTGGGATTCGAACCCACGGTAGAGTTACCCCTACGGCGGTTTTCAAGACCGCTGCCTTAAACCACTCGGCCACCTGTCCCGCTTCGCTGTCGTTGCCCCGATCGCCCCGTCGCGTCAATCATCCGCCGGCTGAGAGAAACCCCTTCGCACCCGCGCCAAGGACGCGCGGCAAGTGCGTGTAGATGTAGCGGCACCCGCTTGCCAGCACCTCGGGCAGGGTTTCCGTGGTGGCGGGCATGCCGGGTGTCAGCCCGGCGGCGCGGATGCGGGCCAGCGCGGTGCTGATCGCCTCGGCCACGGGCGGCGCCTTGGGGTTGCCCGGAAAGCCCATGGATTGGGAGAGATCGGACGGGCCGATGAAGAAGACGTCTATGCCCTCCACCTTGAGGATATCCTCGGCATTGGCGATGGCCTCGGCATGCTCCAGCTGCACGCAGACGAGGGAATGCGCATTCGCCTGGGCCGCGAAATCCGGCATCTTCGCACCCATCCCCCAACGATCCGGCCTGGTCCCGGCGGCGAGCCCGCGCCCCGCGCCAGGCCCGAATTTCACCGCCGAAACCGCGCGCCGCGCATCTTCGGCCGTGTTGATGTGCGGGATCTGCACGCCGGCCACCCCGCGATCCAGCATGCCCTGGATATCAGCGGCGGCGTTGCTGCGCGGCCGGCCAATGGCGGTGATGCCCGCCGCATCCGCCGCCATGCACATGAGCTCGACATCCGCGAGCGAGAGCGAACCATGCTCACAATCCAGCAGGACCCAGTCAAAGCCGGCATGGCCCAGCATTTCCACCAAGGGTGCCGAGGGGAACATCAGCGAGCACCCCAGCGCCGGCTTGCCTTCGGCCAACAGCGCCTTCATCGGGTTGGTCATTCCACATTCCCCGTGGCCAGGGCACGCGCCCATCTGGGCCAGCCCAACTCCGCCGCGCGCCTGGCCGCGGCATCCCAGTCATATTCCAGAACCAGCAGCTCCGCCGCCCAGCGCCCGCGCCGCCGCGTCAGCAGGGCGTAGCGCGCATGGGGTGAACGATGTTCCAGCCCCGCCGCGGCCGGCGAATCGGCAAAGACCGGGCATCCCACGCTGCCAGGGTTCAGGATCAAGCCGCCCTCCGGGCCCATCACCATCGCCTGCCGATGCGAATGCCCGCACAGCACGACGGGCGAGCGGACGGCATCGCCAAGGCGCTCGGCCAGGATCGCGCGGCGCGCGGGTGCGATGCGGCCATCCTCAAGCGCCTCCTCCAGCAGATAGGTGCTGTCATCGCCGGGGGTGCCATGCACCGCCAGGATCTCGGGCGTGAGCTGCAGGCTGGTGGGCAGGGCATGCAAGGCCGCGCGCTGCGCCTCGCTCAGCGCCTCGCGCGCGAAAATTCCCGCGGGCGGCATCTGCGCATCGGGCCGATCCACGATCCAGCGGTCGTGATTGCCCCGCACCGTGGGCAGATTGAGATCGGCCAGCAATTCGAAGGTCTCGCGCGGCCAGAGCGGGCCGGCCACGCAATCGCCCAGGTTGATGGTCGCATCCACGCCACGGCTCGCGAGGTCCGAAAGCACGGCCTCCAGCGCCATCAGGTTGCCGTGGATGTCGGAGATGACGGCGATGCGTTCCATCAGAGGTTGCGCCGCTCGGCGCGCAGGGTCGAAAGCCCGATGCCGGTCGCTTCGAAGCCGCCATCCACGGCGATCACCTGGCCCGTGATGTAGCTCGAACGCTCGCTGCACAGATAGAAGATCGCATCTGCCAGCTCGCTCTCCAGCCCGTAGCGGTTGAGGGGCATGGCCGCGTGATAGTCGGCGCGGATTTCGGGCGTGTGTACGGCCTTGGCCATGGCGGTCTCCACCGGCCCGGGGGCCACCGCATTCACCCGGATGCCGAGTGCGGCCAATTCCACCGCCTGCTGCTTGGTCAGATGCATCAGAGCGGCCTTGCTGGTCCCATAGGCCACGCGCAGCGTGGAAGCGCGCAAGCCCGAGATGGAGGCGATATTGACGATGGCGCCGCCCCCGCCCTCGGCCATCAGGGGGGCCGCTGCCTGCGTCATCAGGAATGGCCCGGTGAGATTGACGGCGAGGACGCGGTTCCAGTCCTCCAGCGTGGTTTCCAGCAGAGGCTTGAAGATGGCGATGCCCGCATTGTTCACCAGCGCATCCAGCCGGCCGAAATGCGCGGCTGTGCTGCGCATGGCCGCGCTGACCGCCGCCGCGTCCGAGACATCGCAAAGCAGCTCCAGCACGGGCGAGGGCAGGGCGGCCACCCCACTCGCGAGCACTTCCGGGTCCACATCCAGCAGCGCGACCTGCCAGCCCTCAGCCAGGAAACGCCGCGCGGTCGCAAGCCCGATGCCGCGCCCGCCCCCGGTGACGAGGGCGACGCGCGGCCTCATTCGCCGGCCAGGCGGGCGCCGGCCATGCGCGGGGCGCCCAGGCGCATCATGGCATTCACGTCCGGCGCGGCGGCCAGGCCCACCACGGCATCCGCCAACGCCCTGGCGCCCTCGGCGCCCAGCACAGCATCGGCCAGGCCATGGAACTTGGCGCGGATTTCGGCCTCGGTCAGGAAGTTGGCGGGCTCGCCCTTGGGGATGACCACCTTCCGGCTGAACACTTGCCCGCGCGCGCGGATGGTCAGCTTGCCGGACATGTTGGCCGGGAATTCGGCCTGGATTTCGGGGTCTTCCTCGCAGGTGATCTTCGGCATCAGGGCGCGCAGCTCGGGCGCATCCATCTTCGGGTAGCTGTCCCAGCCGAAATGCCCATGGGCGAGGGCACAGGCGACGACGAAGGGCCCGCTGAACTGGCCATCCACCACATTCTTCGGATTCTGCTTGTAGGCGAGCGGCGCGCCCACCAGCAGCATGCCCTTGTTGGGCAGGCCCATGGTGACGCTCTCGATCTCCTCGGCCTTCAGCCCGTGCTCGGCGCGCAAGGCCAGCGCCGCATCCACATTGGCATGGCCGTAGCGGCAGGAGGGATAGGGCTTCACCGCCGTCTCCATCAACTCATATTGGCTGCCCAGGCCCTGGAGCGCGCGCTCGGGGTTCGGATTGGGGGCATAGGCGCGCAGGAACCCGGCCTTGCCTTCCAATGCCTCGGCGGCACCCCGGAAGCCTTCGCGCGCCAGGAGTGCGGCGGAAAGCCCCGCCATTGCGGCCCATCCCACCTGGAAGCGCTTGGTCCAGGCACCATTGGCCAGGAATTGCAGGCTGCCGGCGGATTGGCTGAGCGCGATGCCCAGCGCATCGGCGATCTGCGCTTCGCTCAGGCCCATCACCCGCCCGGCCGCCGCCGCGCCGCCAAAGACGCCGCAGGTGGCGGTGGGGTGATAGCCGCGGTCGTAATGATCGCCACCCGGCAGGGCCAGCGCCAGTCGGTTGGTCACCTCATAGCCGGCGACGATGGCGGCGATGACATCCTGCCCGGAAGCACCGGTGAGCTCGGCCGCGGCCAGGGCCGCCGGGATCACCGGCGCGCCGGGATGCAGCGTGCCGGCGGCATGGGTGTCGTCGAAATCGAGGCTATGGGCGAAGGCGCCGTTCAGCAGTGCGGCACCGGCCGGGGACCAACGGCTGCTCTCGCCGAAGACGGCGTGGTTGCCGGTGGCCAGCCCCATGGCGCGGGCGGCGGCCATCAGCGGGGCGCTGCTTTCGGCATCGTGGCGGCCGCGCACGATATTGCCGAGGAGGTCCAGGATCAGGAAGCGCGTGCGGGTTTCAACCTCGGCCGGCAGGTCCTGGTGGCGGATCGTGGCGGCATATTGCGCGAAACGGGCGGTGAGGGCGGTCATGGCGTTGTCCTCGGGACGGTTTTGGCGATTAAAACAGGTCCGTTCCGAGCCGACCAGACGCCATGCGCAGCCGCGATGGCGGACCGCTGCGCTTGCGCGTTGCAGCGGGGCGCCGAAACTGGCACCTAACATTCATGTTCACGCGTCGCGTCCTGCCGGCCGGATTCGCCGCACTGGCAGTATCCCCGGCCTTGGCCCGCAATGCGCGCGGGCAGGGGGGATTCGATGCCTTCCTGGATGGGGTCCGCGCTGAAGCGCGCCGCGCCGGCGTGAGGCCCGCGACACTCAACCGGGCTTTTGCCAATCTGCGCCCCAATGAGCGTGTGCTGGAACTGGATCGACGGCAGGCCGAATTCACCCAGACCTGGCCGCAATACCGCGATGCCCGGCTTTCGCCGGCCCGGATTGATGCCGGCCGCCGCGCCTATGCCGATAACCGTACCCTGCTGGAGTCCATCCAGACCCGCTTCCGGGTCAGTGCCCGCGTCGTCGTCGCGATCTGGGGACTGGAGACCAATTACGGCGGTTTCACCGGCAATTTCAACGTGATCGAGGCGCTGGCCACGCTCGCCTGGGAGGGGCGCCGGGCGGCTTTCTTCCGGGCCGAGTTGCTGGCGGCGCTGCGCATCCTCGATGCCGGCAATGTCAGCATGGAGCGCATGCGCGGCAGCCATGCCGGCGCCATGGGCCATCCGCAATTCATGCCGACCAGCTTTGAGCGCCTCGCCGTGGATTTCGACGGCGACGGCCGGCGGGACATCTGGGACAGCCGCGCCGACGCCCTGGGCTCCATCGCGAATTACCTGGCCCGCAATGGCTGGCGCGAAGGCGAGATCTGGGGCTTCGAGGTGCTGCTGCCCGAAGCCTTCGACACGAGCCTGGCCGATTACCGCCAGATGCGGCCGATGCGCGATTGGGGCCGGATGGGTGTGGTGCGCGCCAGTGGCAGCGGGCTGCCCGGCAGCGAGGCGGAATGGGCTATCGTCATTCCAGGGCTTTCGCGCGGCGATACCCAGGCCTTCATGGTGGGACAGAATTTCATGTCCATCCGGCGCTACAACCCGTCCAACTTCTATGCGACCGCAGTCGGGTTGCTGTCGGACCGGGTGGCGTGAGGCTTTCTTTCCTGCTTCTTTTGGTGCTGGCAGGGTGCTCAGCGGTGCCGACGCCGCAGCCCCGCTATCATTTGGGCGAGCCCTATCGTGCTGGGGGACTATGGTCCTACCCCAAGGAAGAATTCGCGCTGGATGAGGCCGGCATCGCCGCCATCATGCCGCAGGGCCAAGGGCTGACCGCAAATGGCGAGGCGCGTGACGGCCAGGCGATGGTCGCCGCCCATCGGACCTTGCAGCTGCCGGCCATCGTCACCGTCACCAATCTCGATAATGGCCGTTCGCTGCGGCTGCGCGTGCATGACCGTGGGCCCGCCATGGCCGGGCGGGTCATTGCCGTCTCGCCACGCGCCGCGACCTTGCTTGGCGCCAGCGGGCCGTTTCGCGCGCGGGTGGTGCTCGATGGCAATGCCTCGCGCCAGACGATCGAGGGGCTGGCCGGGCAGGCGGCGCCCTTGCCCATCGCCACGGCGCCCGTCGGCCGCGTCGAACGGGAGAGCCTGGCCCCGCCCGATGGTGCGCGTGCCGCCGCCCAGAGGGCCGAATCCGCCGCGCGCCCCCTGACCGAACCCTCCGTCACTGCGCGCGAGCCGGAGCGCCTGCCCGAGCAGGTGATCCAGGGCGCGCCAAATCCAGGCCGCATCTGGCTGGAGGCGGGCCGCTTCTTCCGGCGGGACCTGGCGCAGGCCCAGGCCGCGCGCATCGGTGGCCGGGCCGAGCCATTCGGGCCGGCCGGCCGCCAGCAGCAATGGCGCGTGCGCGCCGGACCCTATTCCAGCATCAGCGAGGCGGATGCGGCCCTGGCCCGCGCCATCACCCTGGGCCAGCCTGATCTGCGGCTTGCGGTCGAGTAGAGCGCCAGCGTATTCCCTGACCATCGCCGAGGGGGTTTGCCATGTTTCGCCGCGCCATGACCGGGGCCTCCGTCACCTTGGGGCTGGCCAGCCTGGGGCTTGCAACGCCCGCCCTGGCCCAGAATCGCCAGCCGGCACAGCCGCAGCGCCAACCCGCGCGCCCGGCCGGCCCCCCCAGCACGCCCGCGCAATCGCCCATCGGCCCGGTGGACACCATCGCGCGCTCCGTCGTGATGGTGGATTTCGAGACAGGCGCCACGCTGCTGAACAAGCAGGCCGATGAGCGCCTGCCGCCCGCCTCCATGTCCAAGCTGATGACCATGTATGTGGTGTTCGAGCAGGTGAAGGCCGGCCGCCTGCGCATGGACCAGCAATTGCCCGTGAGCGACGCCGCCTGGCGGATGGGTGGCTCCAAGATGTTCCTGGAGCGCAACACCACCGCCTCGGTCGAGGAGCTGACCCGGGGTGTCATCGTCCAATCTGGTAATGATGCCTGCGTGGTTTTTGCGGAAGCCATCTCCGGCTCGGAGCGCGCCTTTGCCGAATTGATGACGACGATGGGCCGGCAGATCGGCCTCACCTCCAGCACCTTCCGCAATTCCACCGGCTGGCCCGACCCTGAACACCGGATGACGGCGCGGGACCTGGCGACGCTGGCCCGGCGGATCATCGTGGACCATCCGGAGAGCTACCGCTTCTACAGCGAGCGCAGCTTCCGCTGGAACAACATCACCCAGGAGAATCGCAACCCGCTGCTGGGCCGCGTCGCCGGGGCGGATGGCTTGAAGACCGGCCATACCGATGAGGCCGGCTACGGCCTGACCGCCAGCGTGAAGCGTGGCGAAAGGCGGCTGATCCTCGTCGTCGGCGGCTTGCCCACGATGCGCGCCCGCGGCGAGGAGGCGGAACGGCTGATCGAATGGGGCTTCCGCGAATTCGATAATGTGGTGCTGTTCCGCGCCGCCGATACGATCGAGGAAGTGCCGGTGCATCTGGGCGAGCGCCGCAGCGTGCCGCTGATCGGTGGGCGGGAAGTGGTGGCGACGGTCCCGCGCGGCTGGCGCGAGACGCTGCAGGCGCGCATCCGCTACGACTCGCCGGTGCCGGCCCCTGTGGTGAAGGGGCAGGAGTTGGGGCGGCTGGAAGTCTCCGGCCGCGGCGTCCCGCCGATGACACTTCCGCTTTATGCCGGGGCTGATGTGGAGCGCTTGGGGATGATTGCGCGCATTCCCGCCGTGGTGGGCCGGCTGATCGGCGGCGGGACTTGATTCCCAAGTTCATCACGCTTGAGGGCGGAGAGGGATCAGGAAAATCCACCCAGGTTAAAATTCTTAGCGACTGGCTGGCGTGGTCTGGGCATTCTGTCCTTAAGACGCGGGAGCCGGGTGGCACAGCTGGTGCGGAAGCCATTCGCGGCCTGGTCCTCGGGCGCGCCGGCTGGGATCCAGTGGCGGAAATGGCGCTGCATTTCGCCGCCCGCCGGGAGCATTGGGCCAAGACCATTCAGCCCAGCCTCGACGCTGGCAGCTTCGTGGTCTGCGATCGGTTCTTCGACAGCACGCTGGCGTATCAGGTGGCCGGGCAGGGGGCTTCGCGCGAAGTCTGGGCGGCATTGCGCACGGCCACGCTCGGCGATGCGGCGCCGGACCTGACCCTCCTGCTGGATATTCCGGTGGCGTTGGGGCTGGCGCGCGCTGGGCGGCGGGGCGACATCAATCGCTATGACACGCTGGACCGCGACTTCCATGAACGGGTTAGGGATTCCTTCCTTGGGCAGGCCGGGGCCGAACCGCACAGGTTTGCCGTCCTGGACGCCTCGGCGCCGCTGGAGGCCGTCACGCAGGCCGTGATCAGCACCTGCCGCCAGCGGCTCAGCCTGCCATGATCCCGCCGCGCGCCAATCCGCTTCTGGTCGGGCATGAGCAGGCGGCGGCGGGGCTGGCGGCGGCCGCGCGCTCGGGGCGCCTGCACCATGCCTGGCTGTTCTGCGGCCCTCCCGGCATCGGCAAGGCGACGCTGGCCTACCGCTTCGCCCGCTGGCTCCTGGCCGGGCAGCCGCCGGGCGCCGAGCCGCTGCACCTGCCCGAGCAGGACCCTGCCTTCCGCCGTGTGGCGGCCGGCAGCCACCCCGACCTCATGGTGCTGGAGCCCCAATCCGAGCCGGGCAAGCGCCGCATCATCAAGGTGGATGAAGCGCGCCAGGCCCGCGCCTTCCTGAACTTCACCGCGGCCGAGGGCGGCTGGCGCGTGGTGGTGATGGATGAGGTCGAAGCGATGGAAGCGGCTTCGGCCAACACCATCCTGAAAACGTTGGAGGAACCGCCGCCGCGCACAGTGCTGCTGCTGATCACCGCCTCACCGGGGCGCCTGCTGCCGACCATTCGCAGCCGTTGCCGCCGCCTCGACCTGTTTGGCCTGGAGGATGCGGAGATGGAGCGCCTGTTGACCGGCTGGCTGCCCGATCTGCCGCGGCTGGATCGCATGGAACTGATCCGCCTCGCCGAGGGCTCGCCCGGTCGCGCGGTGGAACTCGCGGCAGGTGAGGGGGTGGAGCTGGCCCGCCTGGCTGACGCCGTGCTGCAAAACTTACCCACAGGGCTCGGCGCCCATGCGCTGGCCGACCGGATCGCCGGGCGCGATGCGGCCCTGGCCTTCCCGGCCTTCTTCACCTTGTTGCTGCGGGGGCTCTCCCAGGCGGTGCGGGAAGCGGCCCGCGGTGGGCCTGCCGCGGCCTGGCTGGCCGCTCGCCCCCTGGCCGCCTGGGTCGAGGCGGCCGAGGCCGTTTCCAGGCTGGTCCGGGAGACGGAGCGCCTCTCGCTCGATCGTCGTCAGGCCGTGCTCGTCGCCATGGACACCTTGCGGGGGCGCTAGAGGCGCTTCATAGGTCAGGGATGAGCCCAATCTACCTCACCACCCCGATCTATTATGTGAATGACAAGCCGCATATCGGCCATGCCTATACGAGCCTGGCAACCGATGTGCTGGCCCGCTGGCACCGACTTGCGGGGCGTGAGGTGTATTTCCTCACCGGCACGGATGAGCATGGGCAGAAGGTCGAAAAAGCCGCCCAGGATGCGGGCGAGGAGCCACAGGCCTTCACCGATCGCGTCAGCCAGGCCTTTCGCGATCTGACAGTTACCATGGGCTTTTCCAATGACGGGTTCATCCGCACGACCGAACCGCGCCATCACGCCGCCTGCCAGGCGCTCTGGCAGCGGTTGGTGGAGCGCGGGCAGATCTACCTCGGTGCCTATGAAGGCTGGTACGCGGTGCGCGACGAGGCCTTCTACGGGCCCGATGAACTGACCGAGCGGGAGGGCGTGAAATACGCCCCGTCCGGCGCGCCGGTGGAATGGGTGCGGGAGCCATCCTATTTCTTCAAGCTCTCAGAATGGTCCGGCAAGCTGCTGGAATTCTACGAGACCCATCCGGATTTTATCGCCCCCGCCAGCCGGCGGAACGAGGTGATCAGCTTCATCAAGTCGGGCCTCTCTGACCTCTCCATCTCGCGCACCTCCTTCCGCTGGGGCGTGCCGGTGCCGGGGGATGATGCGCATGTGATGTATGTCTGGATGGATGCGCTCACAAATTACATCACTGCGCTCGGCTATCCGGATGAAAAGACAGAACTCTGGAAGTTCTGGCCGGCCGATGTTCACTTCGTCGGCAAGGATATCCTGCGCTTCCATGCCATCTACTGGCCGGCCTTCCTCATGGCGGCCGAGCTGCCACCGCCCCGGCGCGTCTTCGCCCATGGCTGGTGGACCAATGAGGGGCAGAAGATCAGCAAATCACTCGGCAATGTGATTGACCCCCTGGCGCTGGTGGAGGAATTCGGCCTCGATCCCGTGCGGTATTTCCTGCTGCGCGAGGTGCCCTTCGGCCAGGATGGCGATTTCGCCCGTGGTGCCCTGGTAAATCGTTTGAATGGCGAATTGGCCGATGTGCTGGGAAATCTGGCAAACCGAACGCTGTCGCTCATCCAGCGCAATTGCGAAGGCAAGCTGCCGGCCGCCGCCGCGCCGGCGGAGGCCGATGCGGCCTTGATCCGTCCTTTGCATATACTTTCAGAAACGGTTGGGAAGCTTCTGGAAAGTCAGCAATATCACATCGCCCTGGAAGAGATTTTCGCCCAGGTGCGCGGGGCCAATGGCTATATCACCCTGCAGGCCCCCTGGGCGCTGAAGAAGACCGATCCGGTCCGGATGACGGAGGTGCTGCGTCACTTGCATACCGCGCTGCGGGCCTATGCCACCGTGCTGCAACCCTTCATGCCGGGCAGCATGGACGCGCTGCTGGACCAGTTGGGCGTCCCGGCCGAAGCGCGCAGCCTCGCGGCACTCACCACCCCCATGCCGGAAGGTCTGGCGCTGCCTGCGCCATCGCCCCTGTTCCGCAAGGTTGAGAACGCCGGATAACATACTGATGATCATAGATAGCCACTGTCACTTGGACTATTTTTCGGATACGGAGATCGAGGAGATCCTCGTCCGGGCCGCGGCCGCCGGCGTAACGCGCATGGTCACCATCGGCACCTCCGTCCCGCAGGCCGCCGCCGTGCGCGCCCTGGTGGAGCGCTTTCCCCAGGTCTGGGGCACGGTCGGCGTCCATCCGCATCGGGCGGCCGAGGGCGAGATGCCAAGCGTGGCCGATCTCATCGCGCTGGCCGACCATCCGCGGATCATCGGGCTGGGCGAAAGCGGGCTGGATTATTTCTACGACAAGTCGCCACGCGACGTGCAGCAGGAAGGCTTCCGCCGCCATTGCCGCGCGGCACGTGAGTCTGGCCTGCCGCTGGCCATCCATGCGCGTGAGGCGGATGCCGATATCGCGCGGATCCTGGCCGAGGAGCGGGCAGGGGGCACCCTGCCGTTCCTCCTGCATTGCTTCAGCTCAACGCCAGAACTCGCTGATCAGGCAGTGGAGATGGGGGGGTATATCTCTTTTTCCGGCATCCTGACCTTCCCGAAATCTACCGAGCTGCGCGCGGTCGCGGCGCGCCTGCCGGGGGATCGCCTGCTGCTGGAGACCGACTCGCCCTATCTGGCGCCCGTGCCGCTGCGCGGAAAGCGTTGTGAGCCCGGCTTCACCGCGCATACCGCGAAGGTCCTGGCCGAATGCCGGGGCGTCAGCCTCGAGGAGATCGGGCGCATCACCAGCGAGAATTTCCACCGCCTTTACCCCAAGGCCGCATGAATCCGGCGCTTCGGGTCACGTTGCTGGGCACGGGGCCGTCGCAGGGCGTGCCGGCCGTGGGTGGTCCGGATGGCTTGGGCAATTGGGGCGAATGCGACCCGGCCGAGCCGCGCAACCGGCGGGGGCGCACGTCGGCGCTGCTGGAATCCGCCAATGGTGGCATTCTGCTGGTGGATGCCGGGCCGGATTGCCGGGCCCAGCTGATGGCGGCCCAGGTGAAGCGGCTGGATGGCGTGCTCATCACCCATGCGCATGCGGACCACATCGCCGGGCTGGACGAATTGCGCGCGATCAACCGGTCCATGGCGGATGTGATCCAGCTTTATGCCGCCGAAGCAACGCTGTCCGAGCTGACGAGCCGCTTTGCCTATGCCTTCCTGCCGCCCACGCGGATCTTCTTCCGGCCCGCCTTGGCGGGTCAACCTGTCAGCCCCGGCAGCCAGGTGATGCTGGCCGGCATGCCGGCCGAGTTGCTGGATATGGACCATGGCGTGATGCGCAGCCTGGGCCTGCGGATTGGCCGCTTCGCCTATACGACGGATGTGATCCGCATGCCGGCGGAGAGCCTTGCGCGGCTGCATGGCCTGGATACCTGGGTGATCAGTTGCATGCAGCCTGGCGATCAGAACCCCGTGCATGCCGGGCTGCAACAGGTTCTGGCGTGGTGGCGCGAGGTTCGGCCGCGGCGCACCGTTCTCACGCATCTCGGTGACCGGATGGATTACGCGCGAATTTCAGCGCAGCTGCCCGAGGGGGTGGAACTCGGCTTCGATGGCATGCGGCTGGATGTTCCCGAATGATCTCATCCACAGGGTTTTCCCCAGGTGTTTTTTTCCATAATAAACATTATGCGATAATTCGACCTGTGCATAACCGGAGCCCGCCATGACCAACCCCGCCGCCATTCACCCTGCCCCTGCCATGCAGGCATTGCTCGATGTGATGGCGCGGCTGCGGGACCCCGTGACCGGCTGCCCCTGGGACGTTGCGCAGGATTTCGCGACCATCGCCCCCTACACGATCGAGGAAGCGCATGAGGTGGCGGATGTGATCCAGCGCGGCCCGGATCCTGCGGCCTTGCTCGATGAGCTGGGCGACCTGCTGCTCCAGGTCGTCTATCACGCGCGGATGGCCGAGGAGCGAGGCTGGTTCGCCTTCCAGGATATCGCGGCCGGCGTTACGGCCAAGATGATCCGCCGCCATCCGCATGTCTTTGGCACGGCCGAAATCGCCGATGCACAAGCCCAGACCGAAGCCTGGGAGGTGCAGAAATCCGCCGAGCGCGCGGCGCGCGCCGAAACCGGCGTGCTGGCCGGGGTGGCCACGGCCCTGCCCGGCCTGACCCGCGCGGCCAAGCTCACCAGGCGCGCCGCTCGCGTCGGGTTCGACTGGCCTGATGCAGCCGCCGTGCTGGACAAGCTTGATGAGGAAGTCGCGGAGCTCCGAGCGGAATTGCCCGCGGCCAATCCTGCCAGGCTCGCTGATGAGCTGGGCGATCTGCTCTTTGTCCTGGCCAATTTGGCGCGGAAGCTCGACCTCGATCCGGAGGGCTGCATCGCCCAGGCCAATGCGAAATTCGAGCGGCGCTTTGGCGCCATCGAGGCAGCCCTGGCGGCCCATGGCCGCTCACCAGCCGATGCGACGCTGGCGGAGATGGAAGAGGAATGGAATCAGGCAAAGCGGCAAGGCTTATAGACCCAGGCTTATTTACCGACCTATGGGAGCGGTATAAATTCCTTGTCATCGCCCGGTACCGCGGCGAAACGCCCGGCAGCCCAATCCGCCTTGGCCTGCTCAATCCGCTCCCGCCGCGATGAAACAAAATTCCAGAAGATGTGCCGCGGCCCATCCATCACCGCCCCGCCCAGCAACAGCAACCGCGCCCCCTGCCCTTCGGCCCGGATCGCCAGCTTGTCGCCCGCGCGGAACACCAGCATGCGCCCCGCTTCGAACACCTGGCCCGCGACCTCGACCGAGCCTTGCACGACATAGGCCCCGCGCTCCTCATGCGCGTCCGGCAAGGGGCAGGCCGCCCCTGCGGAGAGCTCCAGATCCGCGTAGAAAAGCGGCCAATGCGTCGTAACCGGCGCCCGTTCGCCCCAGCCTTCGCCGGCGATCAGGCGCAGCCGCGCGCCGGCGGCTTCGATCATCGGCAACGCCTCGGCCGGGTGATGCGCAAAATCGGGGGCGATTTCCTCCATCCCCGCCGGCAGCGCGGCCCAGGACTGGATGCCAAAGAGCCGGTTGGAATGCGCCCGCAACCCGCTGGCGGTCCGTTCCGAATGGGTGATCCCCTGGCCCGCCGTCATCCAGTTCAAGGCGCCGGGCCGGATGGGCTGCTCCGAGCCCAGGCTGTCCCGGTGCATGATCTCACCCTCGAACAGATAGGTGACGGTCGAGAGGCCGATATGCGGATGGGGGCGCACATCCAGCCCCTGGCCCGTCAGGAATTCACCCGGTCCCATCTGGTCGAAGAAGATGAAGGGGCCGATCATCTGCCGGCCCTTTGCCGGCAGGGCGCGGCGCACCTCAAATCCGCCTACATCATGGGCGCGTGGGATGATGACGCTCTCGATCATCGTTGGCCTGGCCAATTCCCGCCCGAAGCGGGCGGTCCCTTCGCTGGAAACAGGGAGCCACCATAGCCGGCCGCCTCCGGGATGCGCAGCAGGGTTCCGCCTGCGCCGTCCGGAATCGGCTCGGGCATGACAGTGACGATGGCCGAGGCCTGCGCCGCCCCGATCGCGGCCTCGGCCGAGCCGTGGCGTGCCAGGCGCTGCAGGTTCAGCCGTGTGGCGAAAACGAGGGTGCGCCGGCCGGCATCCGCCTCGGCGATGGCCACTTCGGGGCGAACCCAGACGGCTTCCACCGCTTCCCGCCCGTCATGCACGGCTTCCTGGCCTTCTGGCGCATGGGCCAGGAAAAAATGCGTATCGAACCGCTTGGGGCTGTGTGCGGGCGTGATCCAGTGGGCAAAGGGCGTCAATGCGGCATGGGAGGGGCGCAGGCCATGCGCATGCAGATGCGTCAGGAATTCGCCTTCGGGTGGCACCTCGGGCCCGGGCGGATGGGCCAGCAGGATGCCGGATTCCTCCCAGGCCTCGCGAATGGCAGCCACACGGAAAGCGCCCAGCGGGTCCTCGGCCGGCGCCAGCGCGGCGTCGGTGGTCTCGACCCGGCCGCCGGGGAACACCAGCGCGCCCGAAGCGAAATCCACCTCACGCGCGCGGGCCACCATCAGGACCTCCAGCCCCGCGCGGCTGTCGCGCAGCAGGAGGATGGTGGCGGCCGGGCGGGCGATGACGGGAGTGCTCATGCGCGGCAGTGAAGCGCAAGACAAGGTCCGCGGCTACTCGGCCCGGATGTTTCCCTCGCGGATGATGGGCAGCCAGGTGTCGTATTCGCGCCGGATATGGGCGGCGAAATCCTCGGGCGTGCCGCCGACGATGGTGCCGGCCTGGGCACGGAACACCTGTTCCTTCACCTCCGGCATGGCCGCGATCCGGCCGAACACCTCGTTGATGCGCAGCACCAGGCCCCCATCCATGCCGGCGGGCCCCATGATCCCGTGCCAGACGGCCGTGTTGAAGCCGGGCAGCGTATCACTCAGCGCCGGGATGCCGGGCAGCGCCGGGGTGCCGCCGGGCGTGCTGATGGCAATCGCCTTGGCCCGGCCCTCGCGGATCATGTTCAGCCCGGAGGAGACTGTGGGGAAACCGAATTGCGCGTCGCCACGGATCAGCGCCGTCACCATCTCGGCCCCGCTGCGATAGGGCACATGCACCATCTTCAGCCCGGCCCGCTTGAGGAAGAGTTCCATGAACAGATGGCTGCCATTGCCATTGCCGGCGGAGGAGAAGGTGAAGCCATCGGGCCGCGCGGCAGCGGCGGTGATCACCTCCTGCGCGGTAGTCGCGGTCACCGAGGGGTGCGCCATCAGCACGCCCGGCAGGTTGACCAGGTGGATGATGGGGGTGAAGGCCGTCATCGGGTCATAGGGCAGGCTGTTGTAGAGCAGGCGGCCAATCGCATTGGCGCCCACATCGGACATCATGAGGGTCAGGCCATCCGGCCGCTGCTGGGCGGTAAAGGCGCCGGCGATGGTGCCCCCGGCGCCGGGGCGGTTTTCCACCACCAGGGTCTGGCCATTGGCATGTTCGCCGAAGCGCGCGGCCACGGTGCGGCTCAGCGTGTCGATCGCGCCACCCGCGCCGAAGGGGACGATCAGCCGGATCGGCCTGTCGGGCCAGGGGCTCTGCGCCACGGCGGGCGCTGCCAGGAGCGCGCCGGAAGCGGCGATCAGATGACGACGCTTAAACATCTGCATGGACGTAATCTCCCTCTTGGCCCATGGATGCGTCCGGGCCTTCTTGACCTCGGCTTTGCCCTGCCCACTCTCTGCGTGCAAGCATGACGCCACGCTGAATGAGGATATGCCTTGACCTGGTCGCTGCTCGCGCATGAACCTGAAAGCGGTACCTTCGCGGTGGCCGTGACCACCTGCGCGCTCGCCGTCGGGGCCTCATGCCCATTTGTGCGGGCCGGCGTCGGTGCGGTTTCGACGCAATCCATCACCAACCGCTATCTGGGGCCCGCTGTGCTGGATGCCATGGCGCGTGGCCTCTCCCCCGCCGCGGCGATCGAGGGCGCGCTGGTGGGGGATGACGGCAAGCATCTGCGGCAGATCCACGCGCTGGACCGGCACGGCCGCAGCTCGGCCTGGACCGGCGAGAATTGTGTGGAATGGGCGGGCGCGCGCTCTGGCACGGGCTGGTCGGTCGCCGGGAACATGCTCTCCGGCGAGGAGGTCATCACCGATACCATCGCAAGCTTCGTGGCGCGGCAGGACCTGGCCCTGCCCGAGCGCATGATGCAGGCGCTGCAGGCCGGCGAAGCCGCGGGCGGCGACAAGCGCGGCCGCCAATCCGCCGCACTGAAGCTCGTCACCACCGAGGATTTTCCGGATATCGACCTGCGCGTGGATGACAATGCCAACCCGCTGAACGAGCTGGAGCGACTGCTGAAGCTCTGGCGTGTCTCCCGTGCGCCCGGGCTGCGCTCCATGCCGAGCCGGGCGCACCCCTCCGGCAGCATCAATATGGATGTCATCGAGGCGAATTGGCGCCGGCAGGGGCTGGATCTGAAGTTCCGGCGCTGAGGCGCCCTTCAGCCCAACGCGGCCTCCACGCGGAGCGCCGCATCCAGCGCTGCACGTCCCTGCCCACCATCGGCCTCATGCGGCACGCCATCCAGGATGGCGGCGATGAAGGCGGATTGCTCGGCCTCCAGGCTGTCATGATCGGTCCAGTTGCGGCGGGCCAGGCTCCAGCCCGGCATGTTTTCCACCGCGGTGCCGCCATCTGGGGCCAGAAATTCGAGGCTGCGGGCCAGGAAATCCACCCGCATCTCGCCCTCGGGGCCCAGCGCCCGCAGCTTGCGCTCCAGCCCCACCGCCACGCGGCTTGCCGTCACCTGGGCCTGGGCGCCATTGGCGAAGCGCAGCTGCGCCACCGCCCAATCGGGCAATCCGGTCATGACGGCGCCGCCCACGGCGCGGACTTCCACCAGCGGCGAGGGAATGAGGGAGAGGATCAGGTCCAGGTCATGGATCATCAGGTCCAGCACCACAGAGACATCCAGGCTGCGTGGCCGGAAGGGTGCCACGCGCGTGGCTTCCAGCGCCATCAGCCGCCGGCCGCCCAGATGTTCCCGCAGCGTCCGGATCGCCGCCGAATGGCGCTCGATCTGGCCCACCATGAGCACGCGGCGCTGGGCGACCGCCAGGGCGATCAGCCCATCCGCCTCGGCCAGCGTCGCGGTGATGGGCTTTTCCACAAAGACATGGCGCCCGGCCTGAAGCGCACGCTCGGCCAGGGAGGCATGATGGAGTGTGGGGGTGGCGATGATGACGGCATCGCTCTCCGCGAGCAGCGCCTCGGCAGTCAGGGCGGGGCAGCCGGCCTCCCCCGAGACAAGGGCGGCCCGGGCCGGGTCGGGATCATGCAGCCCGGCGAGGCTGGCGCGTGCTGCGCCACGCAGCTTGAGGGCATGGAAGCGGCCGAAATGGCCGGCGCCGAAGACGCCGATCTTGAGGGATTTCATGCCACTGGACTAACAATTCCCGGCAAGGCTTGCATCCCCCCCTCCCCCTCGTCATGTTCCCGCCGAATTCCTGGTCAGGGCCTTGTCTCGTCATGATGTATTTCGCGCGCTGGAAGACGGCCGCCATTCTTTTCGTTTGCCTCCTGGGCACGCTCGTCAGCCTGCCCAACCTGCTGCCGCGCTCGGCGTTCCCCGATTGGGCGCCGATCCGGCAGATCGCGCTCGGCCTTGATCTGCGCGGCGGCTCCTATCTGCTGCTGGAGGTGGATACGTCTGTCCTGCTGCGGGAGCGGCTGGAAGGCTTGGTGGAGGGCACGCGCCGCGGCATGACGCAGGCCAATCCGCGCATCGCCTATACCGGGCTCTCCGCCCAGGCCGAGCAGCGCCGCATGTCCCTGCGCATCACCGAGGCCAGCCAGCGTGACGCGGCGCTGCGCCTGGTGCGGGAATTGGCCAACCCGATCAACACCGGTGGTGGCACCCAGCAGCCCGATATCGAAGTGGCCATCAATCCCGATGGCCTGCTGACCGCGACGGTGACGGAAGCCGGGCTGCGCGCCAAGGCGACCAATGCGGTGGAGCAATCCATCGAGATCGTCCGCCGCCGCATTGACGAGACCGGCGTGGTCGAGGCCACGATCGTCCGCCAGGGGCTGAACCGCATCCTGGTGCAATTGCCGGGTGTGGAAGACCCGGACCGCATCAAGAACCTGCTCGGCCGCACCGCCCGCATGACCTTCCATCTGCTGGATGAGGCGGTGAACCTCCAGGCCACGACGGCCCCTCCCGGCATCATGTTCCTCAATGGCGAACGCGCGGGTGAGCGCTATGCCGTGCGCCGGCGTGTAGAGGTGGATGGCGCCAACCTGACCGATGCGCGGGCCAGCCAGGACAGCCGCAGCGGCGAATGGGTGGTGAATTTCACCTTCGATTCGGTCGGCACGCGCCGCTTCAGCGAGATCACGCGGGCCAATGTGGGCCGCCCCTTCGCCATCGTGCTGGATGAGAAGGTGATCACCGCCCCCAATATCCGCGAGCCCATCACCGGCGGGCGCGGCCAGATCAGCGGCAATTTCACCGTGCGCTCGGCCAATGACCTGGCGGTTCTGCTGCGCGCGGGCGCCCTGCCGGCGCCGCTGACCGTGATCGAGGAGCGCACCGTCGGGCCCGAGCTCGGCGCCGATGCGATCCGTGCAGGCATCATCAGCCTGGCCGTCGGCGTGGCCTTCGTGTTCCTCTATATGGGCTTCGCCTATGGGCTGTTCGGCTGGTTCGCCAATGTGGCGCTGGCCATCAACATCATTCTGCTGATTGCCTTCCTCTCCCTGCTGGAAGCCACCCTCACGCTGCCCGGGATCGCCGGCATCGTGCTGACGCTGGGCACCGCACTGGACGCGAATATCCTGATCAATGAGCGCATCCGTGAGGAGGTGAAGAATGGCCGATCCCCGATCAATGCGCTGGAGATCGGCTACACCAAGGCTTCGGGCACGATTCTCGACTCGAACCTGACCAACCTGATCGCCATGGCCTGCCTGTATGGCTTTGGCTCCGGCCCGGTGAAGGGCTTCGCGGTCACGGTCGCCATCGGCACCATCGTGCAGATGTGGACGGCGACGGTGGTGACCCGCCTGATGGTCGTCTGGTGGTATCGCTGGACCAAGCCGCGCGAATTGCCGGTGCTGGAGCGCCCGGGGCTGAGCCTCGGCCAGCGCCTCGCGCGGCCGTTGTTCCGGCTTTGCCCGGATGTGACGAAGATTCCCTTCATGCGGGGTGCGGTGGCCGGCCTCATCGTCTCGGGCGTGCTCTCGACGGCCTCGCTGATCGGCGCCTTTTATCCCGGGCTGGAGAAGGGCATTGATTTCAAGGGCGGCATCGTGATGGAGGTGCGGACGGCGGGCCCGGCCAATATCAACGCCCTGCGCGCCGCCACCACCACCCTGGGCGTCGGGGATGTTGGCCTCCAGCAATTCGGCGATGAGAGCACGCTGCTGATCCGCGTGCCGGCACCGGCCCAGGAGGCCCAGACGCAGCAGGTGGTCACCACCATCCGCGCCGCGCTGGAAGCCGCTGCCCCCGGCATACGCATCATGCGGGTGGAAGCCGTCGGCAACCGGATCTCGGATGAGTTGTTCCGCGGCGGATTGATGGCGCTCGGCCTCAGCTTGCTCGCCATGCTCATCTATATCTGGGTGCGCTTCGAATGGCAGTTCGGCTTGGCCGCCATTGCGACGCTGCTGCTGGATACCACCAAGACCATCGGGTTCATGGTGCTCTTTCAGGTGGAGTTCAACCTGACCACCATCGCCGCCATCCTGACCGTCATCGGTTTTTCCGCCAATGACAAGGTCGTCGTGTTTGACCGGATGCGCGAAAATCTTCGCAAGTTCAAGACGATGCCGCTGCAGGAGCTGGTGGACCTCTCCATCAACGAGACGCTGAATCGCAGCCTGGGCACCTCCGTCACGCTGCTGCTTTCGGCGCTGCCCCTGGCGCTGTTCGGCGGTGACACGCTCTCGGGCTTTGCCTGGGTGATGGTGTTCGGCATCTTCATCTCCGCCTCATCCTCCGTCTTTATCGCCGCCCCCATCGTGCTGTTCAGCGGCCGCAATTCGCTGCGGCGTGGCGAGGTGGAGCCGGTGGCGCCGAAGGGGCAAACCGCAATCCGCTGACCATTCCGGGTGCGGCGGCAGGCTGGCGCGCGCGGGGATTGCCAGGTCTTCCGCGACTCTCTTGGTTTCGCGCCACAAATCGTGTAGTCTCAAAATCTATAGTTTCGGACCTGCATTTTGGCTAATTTTGAGACAAGCGCTTCGGCGGCGAAGGGCTCCTCCGCGCCCAAACCCCGGTCCCTTGGCCGAGTGCTGATCCTTGCGCAGGATGAGACCCTCATCCTCGCTGCCACGAACGCCGTGGCCCAATTGGGCGGCCCCCCGCCCACCATCCTGCGCTCCGAGGCCGAAGTCCTGGCCGCCGTGGTCGAAAGCCAAAGCGGGTTTGCCCACCTCCTCCTGCAGGAGGGCGAGTTGCCCATCGAGCAATCCCTGGTGGATGCCCTGGCCGAAGCCTCCCCCGCGGCCATGATCTCCCCGCTGACGGCGGAATCGGCGCTGTCCGAGGATGGCGCCTTCCTGCTTGGCCTGCTCAGCGGCACGCGCCGGGTCGCGCATGACGCCAACCGGGCCAGCCGGAATTCCAGCCGGTTGCAGGCCGGGCTTCAGGGCGACAATCTGCTGCTGCGCTACCAGCCCATCATCCACGTCCATAGCCGCCGCCTCATCATGGTCGAGGCACTGGCGCGGTGGCGCAGTGAGCCGGTGGCGCTGACGCCGGTGAATTTCATCCCCGCCATGGAGCAGATGGGGCTTTCGCGCCCCCTGGCCGCCGCGGTGACACGCATCGCCGCGCGCGATTTGTCGCGCCTGCCGGGCCATATGCCCATCCCGGTCTCGGTCAATCTACCGGCCCCGGAGCTCGACAAGCGCGATGTTGTGGCCTGGCTCGGCCAGCAATTGCGGCGCTCGCGCTTTCCCCGTCACCGGCTGATGATCGAATTGACCGAGACTGCGCCGGTCCGTGATCTCTCGCGCATGGCGCGGACGTTGCGCCGCCTGAGGGCGGCCGGGCATGGCGTGCTGCTGGATGACCTGGTGCTGGATGATCCGCGCCAGCGGCTGCTGCGGCTGGATTTTGCCGGCATCAAGCTCGACCGCTCCCTGGTGCTGTCCCTGCCGCGCTCGGCCCGGGCCCGGAACCAGGTGCATGCCATGGCCAAGCGCGGGCTGGTGATGACGGCCGAGGGCGTCTCCTCCCCGGCCCTGTTCCGCACGCTTCGCTTCCTGGGCGTGGCGCGGGCGCAGGGCTTCCTGATGGGCCGCCCCTTGCCGGTCGCGGCGCTGCCGGCCTGGAACAACCGCTGGCGTGGCGCTCAGGCGTCAAAGGCCTCGACGTAGAGTTCCATGATCTGCGCCGCGTCGGGGATGCGCGGATTATTGCCCGGGCTGCCTGACGCCAGCGCCTGTTCCGCCATCAGCGGCAACAGCCTGTTCCACTTATCCTGCGGGATGCCATAGGCGGCGGGGCTCGGCACCTCCAGCTCCTGGTTCAGCGCGCGCAGCTCCTCCAGCAGCTTCGCACCTGCCACCTGGTCCGCATCGCCGGGAGCGGCCACGCCGATGCAGCGCGCCGCCTCGGCATAGCGCGGCAGGGCGTGGTTCAGGCCGAAGCCCGTCACCGCCGGCAGCAGCATGGCGTTGGAGAGGCCGTGCGGCACATGGAAATGCGCGCCGATGGGGCGCGACATGCCGTGAATCAGCGCGACCGAGGCATTGGAAAAGGCGAGGCCGGCCAATGTGGCGCCCAGCATCATCGCCTCCCGCGCCGCGTCATCGGCCGGGTCCTTGTAGACGCGCCGCAGATGCGGGCCGATCAGGCGCATCGCACGCTCGGCATACATGTCCGAGACGGTGTTCGCCCGCTTGCTGACATAGGCCTCCAGCGCGTGGGTCAGACTGTCTATGCCGGTATCGGCCTTGGTGCGGGCGGGCACGGTGCGCGTCAGTTCATGGTCCACGATGGCGGCGAGCGGCAGGGCGCCGAGGCCCGCGATCAGCATCTTCTCATCCCGCGCCACATCGGTGATGACGGTGAAGCGCGTCGCCTCACTGCCCGTGCCGGCGGTGGTGGGGATGCAGATGATGGGCAGCGCCGCGCGATCCGCCGCGACGGGCACCTTGAAGGCGGACATGGGCGTGCCGGCGGGGGCGGCCGCGAGGATCGCCATGGCCTTGGCCGTATCCATCGGGCTGCCGCCGCCAAAGCCGATCAGCACGTCGTAATCGCCGGCCTGCAGGAGGGCGACGCCGGCTGCGATCACCGTATCGGTCGGGTCAGGCACGGTCTCGTGGAACACGGCGGGCGAGAAGCCGGCCGCGCGCAGCGGGGCCAGGCATTTCTCGATGGTGCCGGAGCTGTGCATCCAGGGGTCCGTCACCACCAGCGGCCGCGAAAAGCCGAACTGGGTGAGCAATTCGCCGAGGCGAGCGAGGCTGCCTCCGCCGATGATCATGTGCCTGGGGGCGACGATGCTTTGGGTCATGCCCCGGAGTTAAGCGCCCGCGCCCACTTCGGCATAGGGGGCACAGGCAAGCGCCGCCAGCCGCCGCAGGCCCCTCTCTCTCAGGCGTTGGCGCCGCCCTGAGCGTAAAGCGCCATGCGCTGCGCCGCCTTGGGCGTAAGCCCGCCGGAGAAATCCAGCCCGGTCGGCGGCAATTGCCCGTCGAGATGGCAGGCAACGCCGTTGGTCAGCGGCGGGTCTTCCCGCTTGCAGCGCTCGATGGCGAAGGGGCAGCGCGTGTGGAAGCGGCAGCCGGAGGGCGGGTTGAGCGGGCTCGGCAAATCGCCGCCCAAGGGCTGCACGCGGCCGCGCCGTGCGGGGTCCGGATGCGGGATCGCCGCCAGCAGGGCGCGGGTATAGGGGTGGCGGGGGTTGTTGAAGAGCTCCCGCTTGTCCGCGATCTCCACGATGCGGCCGAGATACATGACGGCGATCCGATCCGCGACATGCTTCACCACCGCCAGGTCATGCGCGATGAAAAGATAGGACAGCCCCAGCCGCTTCTGGAGGTCGCGCAGCAGGTTCACCACCTGCGCCTGGATCGAGACATCCAGCGCGCTCACCGGCTCATCGCACACCACGAGATCAGGCTCGGTTGAGAGCGCGCGCGCGATACCGATGCGCTGCCGCTGGCCGCCGCTGAACTCATGCGCGAAACGCGCCGCCTGATAGGGGGCAAGGCCCACCAGTTGCAGCAATTCATCCACCCGCGCCCGGCGCGAGGCGGCATCGCCGATACCATGCACCTCCAGCGGTTCCATGATGGTCTGGCCGACCGTGAGGCGCGGATTCAGCGAGGCATAGGGGTCCTGGAAGACGATTTGCGCGCGGCGGCGAAACGCCTTGAGGGTCGGGCCTTCCAGCTTGGTGATATCCGTCCCCTCGAAGCGGACGGAGCCGGTGCTGGGCTCGATCAGCCGCAGCACCAGCCGCGCCGTGGTGGATTTGCCGCACCCACTCTCGCCCACCAGGGCCAGCGTCTCGCCACGGCGAAGCGTGAAGGAGACCCCATCCACCGCGCGGACCATACCGATCTGCCGCGCCAGGATGATGCCGCTGCGCACAGGGTAATGCTTGGCGAGGTTCTCGACCTCCAGCAGGGCGCCGCCATCGGCGGAACGGTTCATGCCACTCATGCCAGAGCTTCCTCGACAGGCGCACGGATGCAGGCCGCTTCATGCCCCGGGCTGATGGCGCGCAGGGCCGGGATTTCCGCGCGGCAGGCCTCCATCGCGAAGGGGCAGCGCGGTGCGAAACGGCAGCCGGGCGGCAGGGCGAAGGGCGGCGGGACGGAGCCGGTGATGGCCAGCAGCCGTTCCCGATCCTCATCCAGGCGGGGGATGGAGCCCAGCAGCCCCAGCGTATAGGGGTGCTGCGGGTCCTCGAACAAATCGCGCGCGCTGGTGCGCTCCACCACGCGGCCGGCATACATCACCGCCACGTCATCGGCCATTTCCGCGATCACGCCGAGGTCATGGGTGATGAGGATGATGGCCATGCCCGTCTCGGCCTGGAGGTCGCGCAGCAGGTCCAGGATTTGCGCCTGCACCGTCACATCCAGCGCCGTCGTCGGCTCATCCGCGATGAGCAGCTTGGGTGAACAGGCCAGCGCCATGGCGATCATCACGCGCTGGCGCATGCCGCCGGAAAGCTGGTGCGGGTATTCGTCGAAGCGCCGCTCCGGTGAGGGGATGCGCACGCGGGCCAGGGCCGCGATCCCACGCTCCCGCAGCTCCGCCTTGCTGGCGCGCGGTTCATGCGCGCGGATGCCCTCAGTGATCTGAAACCCCACGCTATGAACCGGGTTCAGCGAGGTCATCGGCTCCTGGAAGATCATGCCGATGTCGCGCCCACGCACGCCGCGGATTTCGCTATTGGAGAGGCTGGCGAGGTCCCTGCCCTCCAGCAGAACGCGGCCCGACGCGATGCGGCCGGGATGGGCGACCAGCCGCATGATGGAGAGCGAGAGCACGGATTTGCCGCAGCCGCTCTCGCCGACGATGCCGAGCGTCTTGCCGCGGATGACGTCGAGTGAGACGCCATCCACCGCCGCGACGTCTCCGCCGGAGGTGCGGAAGACGGTGCGGAGGTCTTGGATTTGAAGAAGAGAAGTCATGCCTCCGGCGGCTGGGGCCGCAGGCCCCAGACCCCATTACTTAAGGAAAGGGGTCTGGGGCCCCGGCCCCAGCCGCCGGAGGCCACTTTTTCTACAACCATTTGAAAGTCGGCACCGCGATCTTGTCCACGGGACGGTGCGCCCAATCCTGCTGCGGCGCGCGCGCCACGATGCGCTTCTGCGCCTCGCTCAAATTCAGCGCGGCCTGCTTGAAATCCATCGTTAGCACCTCGCCATCGCCCACCACCTTGATGCCGTCCACATAGACATCGCGCACGGCACGGTCGCCTGCCGCATAGATCAGCGCGCGGACAGGATCGTGATTGGGCTGCATGCGCGGGTGCGTGGCATCCACCAGAACGAAATCCGCGCGGCAGCCGACGGCAAGCCGGCCGATATCATTGCGTCCCAATGCCCGCGCGCCGCCGATGGTGGCGGCGTCAAACACATCGGTCGTGCTCATGGTGCGCGGATCATTGGCCTGGGTCCGCGCGAGGTAGGCGACGAGGCGCATCTCATCCAGCAGATTGTGCGGATAGGTGTCCGTCCCCACACCCAGATTCACGCCGCGCCGCTTGTAGCGCCCGAAATCCTTCAGCGTGATGCCACGCCGGGCAAACACCGTCGGGCAATGCGCGACCGTGGTGCCGGTGTCGGCCAGGATGTCGAGGTCCCGCTTGGTGTGCCAGGGCGTGCTCGGGTGGTCATCCAGGAAGATGCCATGGCCGATCACGGCGCGCTCATCCAGCAGGCCCATCTCGTGCAGCCACTGGATGGGGGTGAAGCCGTGGCGGCGGGTGATCTCGTGGAACTCCACCACGGATTGCGCCGCGTGGATCTGCCAGGACAGGCCGCGCGCCTTGGCCTCGGCGCGGCTGTCACGCAGCAATTCCGGCGCGCAGGTGTCAATCTGCGCGGGGCAGGCCATGCCGAACAGGCGCCCGCTCGGGTGCTGTTCCGCGCGCTGGATGAGGGCGAAGGCCTCCTCCATCGCCTTCACGCCGGCGGCCTCGTCCCATTCATATTCGACGACATGGCCGTTCTTGGTGAACCACTTGGCCGATTTGAACATGGGGGCGATGCAGACGCGCATCCCCGCCTCGGCCAGCAGGTCCAGCCAGCCGGGGTGGGCCATGGAAAGATCGGCCAGCGTGGTGACGCCGCTCAGCAGCAATTCCGAAAGTGCCACGCGCACGCAATCCGGCACCGCCTCCGCATCCGAACGGAAGATCGGCATGAACTCGTAGAGCGAGGAATTGTAGAGGCCGGGCGAGCCGATCTCATCAATCAGCCCCTTGTTCATCGGCTCGCTGGTCGGGTGCGAGTGGATGTTCACGAGACCCGGCATGACCATCATGCCGGAGCCCGAGATCACCTCATCGGCGATTCCCTCGTAACCACGCCCGACAAAGCGCAGCACGCCATCCTCGAAGGCGACATCGCCGCCGGGGAGGTAGGCGTGGCGCTTCTCGCTCTCGTCCCAGGCGACGACGAGATCGGCGTTCTTGATCAGAGTGATGGCCATGAAACTGCCCTCTTAGCGAATATTATTTAGAATTTTCCATTATTTTCATACATAAATGATGAACTGGATGATAAAAATTAACCCAACATCCGTCTTTTCGTGTGTGATACCTGTCAACAGTGACAAAACCACGCAAGAAATGAAGAGTTGTTTCGTTAAATATTGTCACACCTATATTATTTGCTCTAATTCTTTGGAGATCGTAGTCGATAGATTCAGATAGAGGAATACTTGATGATACTATTAATTTTGTAGATTGTTCAATTAGCTTATTCAAATCGTTCTCTGCATTATGATACTTTATGCGATCAGTGTCGACGATTTGAAATATATGCTTTTTGGCTATTTCTTCTGCTAATCTTGTGAGAATTAAAATTCTTTTTTCTGTATTTTTCTGCCTAGCCCAAAAAAATCGGGCTGCCCCGAATATTAGGGATTGGCATATTGTATCTGCAATTTCGCTATCTGCTAGTCCTTCTCGATAGGCGATGTTCCGACACGCCTCAGGGAAATATACCGCAGCACTAAGGTAGGTTTCCCTGATTTGGTCCTCTGATTTTTCTTTCCAGAACATCGCCTAGCTCTCCGATTTCTAGCAAATTCAGCGCACCCTCAAATCCAGGCCCTTGTAGATGCCGATGCCATAGAGGCCATGCGCCCGCGCCCCCGTCACGCGCGGCCCGGCGAAGACCAGCATCTGGCTGCGCGCCAGGGTCAGCCATGGCGCTTCCTCGGCCAGCTGCCGCTGGATGTTGGCGGCGAGTGTCGCGCGCTCGGCCGGGTCAATGGCGCGGCGCGCCCCTTCCAGCCAGGCGTCAGTCTGCGGGTTGGCCCAGTTCATGCGGTTCGGCGTCGGCCGGTTGCGGCTGTGCCAGTAAAGGCTGAGTGCATCGGTCGCGGAGACGTAGGGGTAGCTCAGGAAGAAGGCGTCGAATTCCTGTGTGGCGAGGCGCCCCCAGGCGACGGTCGCGTCAAACAGCTGGATGCGCATCTCGATGCCCACCTGGCGCAAAGCCTGCTGGATGATCTCGCCCGAGCGCTGATTGGCCAGCGTGCTGATGCCATAGAGCAGGAAGGTGGCGCGCTGGCCGTCCTTCACGCGCACGCCATCGGCGCCCATGCGCCAGCCGGCTTCATCAAGTGTGCGGCGGGCGGCGGCCTGGTCGAAGGCCGGCACCATCGCGTCCGATTGCGCGTCATAATCGGCGGCGCGCGGGTTCACGATGTTGCGGGCCACTTCGGCATGGCCGGACCAGACGGCGCGGACCAGGCCTTCGCGGTTGACGGCCTGGTGCACGGCGCGGCGGATCGCCACGTCACTCACCACGGGCTTGTCCACCTTGAAGCCCATGAAGAAGTCCCAGAAGTAATTGGGCTGCTGGGAGATGGTGACGCTGGGAACGCGGCGCACTGCATCCCAGAAGGCTTCTGGGATGTAGTTGGTCACATCCGCCTGATTGGCCTGCAGCGCCGCCACGCGGGCCGCGGCCTCCGGGATCACGCGCCAGACGATGCGCTCCACATGGGCAGGGCCACGGTTCTCCAGGCTGGGCGGGCCCCAGCGGTAATTCGGGTGGCGTGTCAGGACCATCTCGTTGCGTGGCGTCCAGCTGCCCCAGCAATATGGGCCGGTGCCGTTGAAGCCCTGCACGCCGAAATTATCGCCAAGCCGCTCCACGGCGGCCGGGTCCAGCGCCGAGCCGAAGAACAACGTGAGCTGCGCGAGCAACTCGCCGAAGGGCTCATTCAGCTCATAGACCAGCGTATGCGGCCCGGTGGCGCGGATCTCCTTCACATTGCCGGCGCGCCAGGCGACGGGCGAGACGATGCGCGGCGTGGTGCGGCCAATCCAGCGGTTCAGGCTGAAGGCCATGTCGGCGGCCGTGAAGGGCTTGCCGTCGCAGAAGGTGACGTCGGTGCGCAGATGGAAGGTGTAGGTCAGGCCGTCGGGTGAAATCTCCCACCGCTCGGCGAGGCCGGGCTGGATGGTCCGCATGTCGAAGGCCATGCTGACCAGCGTATCGCTGAGCATGGTCAGCACCTCGCCACCGGCCAGTGCCGTGGAGCGGTGCGGGTCGTACCGGTCGCTGTCGATCTCACGCATGATGGTGAGCTGGTTGCGCGGCTGCGTCTGCGCCTCCGCCGTCACAGCGATGCCCAGGGCGGCGATGCCGCCGAGTGCCAGGCGTTTCCAAAGGTGAACCATGCGTGCGGTCTCCATCAAAGATATGCGGGGCCGATTCACGCCCCGGCGAGCAGCCGGGACGATCGGACCCGTCAAATGCGAAGCCGGGGGTCGAGCGCGTCGCGCAGCGCATCCCCCAGCAGGTTGAAAGCGAGCACAATCACGAAGATGCCGAGGGACGGTATCACGCTGATATGCGGCGCGATGAACAGGAAGTTGCGCCCCTGCGCGGCCATGGCGCCCAATTCCGCCATGGGTGGTTGCGCGCCGAGGCCAAGAAAGGAGAGCGCCGAGCCGAGCAGGATCACCTGCCCCAGCCGCAGCGTGGAAAACACGAAGATGGCCGAGAGGCAGTTCGGCGCCAGATGCCGCAGGATCAGCCGCGTATCGCTCATGCCGATGGCGCGCGCGGCCTCGATATAGTCGAGGCCCATCACCACCAGGGCGGAACTGCGCACGATGCGCGCCATCAGCGGCACCGTCGCGATGGACAGGGCAATGATGACCGATGTCAGCCCAGGGCCAAAAATGGCGGCGAGCGCGAGGCCGAACAGGATGGCCGGGAAGCTCAGTAGCATGTCCATCAGCCGCATCAGCAGCCCGTCCACGCGCTTGTAGAAGGCGGCGAGGAAGCCGATCAGCGCCCCCAGCAACCCGCCCGTGATGAGCGAGGCGAGCCCCATGCCCAGCGTCACGCGCAGCCCGTAGAGCATGCGCGCCAGGATATCCCTGCCCTGCCCGTCCGTGCCGAACCAGTATTCGGCCGAGGGCGGCTGCATGATGGCCATGAGGTCCGTCTCGAACGGATCACGCGGCGCCAGCCAGGGCGCCAGCAGGGCCGCGGCGATGATGAGCAGCACGAAGACCAGGCTGATGGCACCACCGGTGTCGCGCATCATCATGCGGATCGGTGACGGCCTTCTCGGTGCCATCTGGCTGGCCGGCGACGGCGGCGCGATGGTGGCGCTCATGATTGCCGCACCCGCGGGTCAAGCACCGCGTAAAGCAGATCCACCGTCAGGTTGATCAGAATGAAGCCGGCACTCAGCACGATGATGGTGCCCTGCGCCATCGGGAAATCCGCCGAGAGAATGGCGCCCACCGCCAGCCGGCCCACACCGGGCCAGGAGAAGATGGTTTCCGTCACCACGGCACCACCCAGCAGGAAGCCGATCTGCAACCCGATCAGCGTCACCACCGGAATCAGCGCATTGCGCAATGCATGGCGCAGCACCACCAGATGCTCGGCCAGGCCCTTGGCGCGGGCGGTGCGGACGTGATCGGCCGAAAGGGTGTCCACGACGGCCGTGCGCGTCATCCGCGCCACGGGCCCGACCAGCACGCCGCCCAGCGTGATGGCGGGCAGGATCAGCGCGCGAATGCCATCCACGCTCCAGAGCGGCCCGCCGCGCCCGGTGAACGGAAGCAGCTGCCACTGGAAACCGACGAACCAGATCAGCACGAGGCCCAGGAAAAACACCGGCACGGAAACCCCGGCCACGCTGATGGCCATGATGCCCTTATCGAGCAGCGAGCCGCGCCAATAGGCCGCGATGGTGCCCAGGAAAATCCCCGTGGGGATGGACCAGAGCAGCGAGGCGAACATCAATTCCATCGTCGGGCCGATGGTCGCCCCCAATTCCTGCGTGACCGGCACATTGTTGATGATGGAGACCCCCAGATCACCTTGCGCGAGGCGGCCCAGATAGATGCCGAATTGTTTCCAGATGGGCTCATCCAGTCCCAATTCGGTCCGGATGGCAGCCACGATCTCGGCCGTGGCCTGCGGGCCGGCGCGCACCGTGGCGGGGTCGGTCGGCACCACCTGCATCAGCAGAAAGCCGATCAGCAGCACGCCGAACAGCACGGGAATGGCCAGGCCGATGCGTTGCATGGCATGGCGCAGCATCAGGCGAACTCCCCCCGCCTGAACTCATCGTGCCGGTCATGGATGGCGATGCCGCCGCGCAGCGTCGCATCGCATTGCACGCCCAGATATTCCTCGGGCGCGAGGGCCGTGATGTCCTGCGAGAGGATGGCGATATCCGCATCCATGCCGGGCTCCAGCGTGCCGCGCCGGCTTTCCGCGAAATTGCTGTGGGCGCCGCACCATGTGTAGCAATGCAGCGCCTCCTGGATGGAGAGCCGCTCCTCCGGGCCGAAGACCGTGCCCTGGTTGGTCCGGCGCGTGACCATGGTGAGGAGGTTGGGGAAAGGATCCACCGTGGAGACCGGGCTGTCGGAGGAGGCCGCGGGGTGATGTCCCTGCTCCAGCCAGGTCTTCATCGGATAGGCGGTTTCGGTGCGCGCCTGGCCGAGGTTGCGCAGATACAGATCGCCGAATTCATACATGAAGACCGGCTGCGGCACGGGCAGGATGCCGCGCGCCTTCATCCGCCGCATCTGATCGCGAGTCACGAAGCCGCAATGCTCGATGCGGTGGCGGCGTTCCGGCGTGGCGTCGGCGGCCTCCATGCCGGTCAGCACCTGTTCGATGGCGGCATCGCCGATCGCGTGGATATCCAGCTGCCAGCCCTGGCCGTGGTATTTCTCCAGCAGGGCATGGATGGTCTCGGTCGGGAAGGTGAAGACGCCGGTGCCCCCCTGCACATAGGGGTCGAAAAACGCGGCCGTCAGCCCGCCCGCGCTGCCATCGGCGAAGACCTTGACCGCACCCCAGCGCAGCGCGGCATCCAGGTCATCGCCCCCCTGCCCCAAATCCGGCCGCCAGGGGCGCATCCCGGCCTCCCAGGCGGCATCGGCGATGCCCTCGGGGTTGCCCGCCAGAACCTGCCACATGCGTTGCAGGCAGCGGCCATCGCGCACGGCGCGCTCATAGGCCGCCACTTCGGCCATGCCGGCTGTCATGCCGACATTCATGTCCGTGGCTGAAGCGAAGCCGAGCGAGGCCAGGCGTCGCCCGGCGGCCTCGATCGCATCCACCATTCGCGCCTCATCCGGCTCGGGCATGGCGGCCTTGATAAGGCTGAGCGCGCGCTCCTGGATCAGCCCCGTCAGAGCGCCGCCCCGGCGTTCGATCACGCCGCCTTCCGGGTCCGGCGTGTTGTGGCCAATGCCGGCAGCGCGCAGGGCGGCACTGTTGGCCACACCCATGTGGCCGCAGGTGCGCATGATCAGCAGCGGATGATCCGGCACGGCGGCATCCAGCTCCGTCACGGTCGGATGCCGGCCGATGTCGAGTGCCGCGTGGTCATAGCCCCAGCCCATGACCCATTGGCCCTTGGGCGTGGCCGCGGCGGCCGCGCGCAGGCGGCGGCGGGTTTCTTCCAGGCTGCGGACCTCTTCGGCGCGCAGATTGACCATGGAAAGACCGAGCCCGAAGGGCAGAAGATGCATATGCGCTTCATGAAAGGCCGGGATGGCCAGGCGCCCCGCCAGATCCACACGCCGCGTCCCGGCACCGGACAGCGCCTCCATCTCGGCGCGCGAGCCCACCGCCATCACCTTCCCGCCCGCCACTGCCAGCGCCTCGGCCATGCCACCGGTCAGGCCACGAAACACGCTGCCGCCCGTGAAGATGATGTCCGCGTTCAAACTGCTGCTCAATCCTGATGACGATTTGATGCTCACGCGGGGCCGATGGCGCGTCAACCGCCCGGATGGGCCTTTCACTTCCGCACCATGCCGTGCAACGCTCAGTAGCGAGCAAGGGAGACCCCGCATGCCGAAGCCTTGGGCAGCGCGATGAGCGACCGGATTTTCGCCCCCGGATTTGAGGCACGCCCCTATTGGTGGGACGCCGCCGAACCACCGACGCGCGACAATGGGCTGCCGGCGCAAACCCGGGTGGCGGTCGTGGGCGGCGGCTATACCGGACTTTCGGCTGCACTCACGCTGCGGCGCCTCGGCCATGAGGTTACGGTGCTGGATGCCGAGCGCATCGGCTGGGGCGCTTCCTCGCGCAATGGCGGCATGGTCTCGGGTGGCTTGAAAGTGGCGCGCGGCCCGCTCACGCAGAATTTCGGCGAGGAGAGAGCCGCCGAGATTGCCCGCGCCTGCGGGGCGAGTTTCCCCTTCATCGAGGAGACCATCGCGCGCGAAGGGCTGGATTGCGACTATCTGCGCAGCGGCCGTTTCGTCGGCGCCTATACGCCCAAGCATCTGGCGGCTCTGGCCGGCAACCGCGCGCGGATCGAGGAGATCAGTGGCGATGAAGCGCGGATGATCCCGAAGGACGGCGTGCGCGATTTCGTGGCGACGGACCATTATCACGGTGGCATGTTCGCGGCTGGCACCGGCAGCCTGCATCCGGGCAAATACGCCCGCGCCCTGGCAGCGGCGGCCGAGCGCGCCGGCGCCCATCTGGTGGACCAGGTGCGCGTCACCGCCACCACAAAGGAGGCGGGTGGCTTCCGCCTCACCACCACGCGCGGGGAAATGCGCGCCGATGCGGTGCTGATGGCCACCAACGGCTATAGCCGTGGCGGGCCCATGCCCTGGCTGACCAAGCGCCTCATGCCCATCGGCAGCTACATCATCGCCACCGAGGAACTGGGCGAGGAGCGCATCGAGAAGATCTTCCCCAAGCGCCGCATGATCAGCGACACCAAGCGCGTGCTGAACTACTACCGCCCCTCGCCGGACGGGAAGCGCATCCTTTGGGGCGGCCGCGCCAGCTTCGGCCCGGTCACGGCCGAGGAAGCGGCCCCCCGGCTGCACGCCATGATGCTCGAGGTGCTGCCGGAACTGAAGGATGTCCGCATCACCCATGCCTGGACCGGCAATGTGGCCTTCACCTTCGATTACCTGCCGCATCTGGGCGTCGAGGATGGCGTGCATTACGCCGCCGGCTGCCAGGGCAGCGGTGTGGCGATGGCGACCTGGATGGGCCACAATGCGGCGCTGAAAATCGCCGGCGCCGCCAATGCCGGCTTTGCGCTGGACAGCCTGCACTTCCCGACGCGCGCCCTCTATGACGGCAATCCGGACTGGTTCCTGCCCCTCGTTGGCGGCTGGTACCGGCTCAGGGACCGCGTAGACCGGATCATGGCCTGAGGCATGGAGGTGATCCGCATCGGCGCGCTGGAGATCCGCTTCCTGCTGGAGAAGCAGAGCACCCATGGCAGCCTGGATATGTTCGAACTGACCGTGCCCGCCGGCGCCCGCGTCCCCCTGGCGCATTTCCATGAGAGCTGGGAGGAGACGGTCTATGGCCTTGCGGGCCAGATGGTCTGGACGGTGAATGGCAAGGAAATCATCACCGGGCCTGGCGACTGCATCTTCATTCCGCGCGGTGCCGTCCACCATTTCATCAACCGGGGAACAGAGACGGCCAAGGCGCTTTCCGTGCTGACACCCGGGGTTCTGGGGGCCGCGTATTTCCACGAATTGGCCGCTTTGATCGGCCCGGGCGGCCCGCCTGATCCGGCGCTGGTCACGGAGGTCATGCTCCGGCACGGCCTGGTTCCCGTCCCCGGCTGAGCATGCTTGCAAGCGGGCCACGAATCCCGCACCAGAGGCTGGAAAACAACGGCCCGGGCGGCGTGGACATCCACCCGGCCCAGCGGGCCGCATCGGGGAGAGTTTCATGCAACGCCGCGCGCTCCTGGCCGCTTCCGCCCTTCTGCCAGTCATGGCGCAGGCCCAGGGGGTCGCCGGCGGCTTCACGCCGCAAAACCCGGAATGCATCGCCCCCGCGGCCCCGGGCGGCGGTTTTGACCTGACCTGCCGGCTGACCACGCGGATGCTGAACGAAACCGGCATCGTGACCCAGGCGATCCGCACGCAGAACATGCCGGGCGGCATCGGCGCGGTGGCCATCAACCACATCAACGCGCAGCGTCGGGCTGACCCGAATGTGATCGTGGCCATCTCCACCGGCTCCTGGATCAACATGGCCCAGGGTCGCTTCGGCCGCTTTGGCGAGAATGATGTGCGCTGGATCGGCGCAATCGGGGCGGATTACGGGGTGATTGCGGTGCGGCGGGACAGCCGCTTCGCGACACTCGCCGACCTGATGGCGGCCCTTCGCGCCGATCCGGCCAGCGTGCCGATGGGCGCCGGCGGTGCGGTCGGCAGCCAGGATTGGCACAAGGCGGCGCTGGTGGCGCGGGCCGCGGGCGCTGACCCGCGCCGCATGCGCTATGTGCCGTTCGAGGGTGGTGGCCAGGCGATGGCGGCGCTGCTTGGCGGCCATATCCAGGCCTTCCCGGGCGATGCCTCGGAAGTGCGCGGCCAGTTCGAGGCGGGTGAAATCCGGCTGCTGGCGGTGCTGGCGGCCCAGCGCCTCCCCGGCGCGCTGGCCAGTGTGCCAACCGCGCGCGAGCAGGGCGTGGAGGTGGATTGGCCCATCGTGCGCGGCTTCTACGGCCCGCCGCAAATGCCCGATGCGGCCTATAACTTCTGGGTTGAGGCCATTCGCCGCCTCCAGGCGCATCCGGCCTGGCCCGAGGCGCGCGCGGCGCAGGGGTTGTTCGAATTCAACCTGGTGGGCGCCGAATATGCGGAGCTGGCCAAGCGCCGCACGGCCGAATTCCGACAACTGGCCCGCGAAGTCGGCCTGGTCACGCAGAGCCAATGACCGCCGGCAGGCGCGCAGCGCCGCGAGGCGCAACGGCATGACCGCCGGCAGGCGCGCAGCGCCGCGAGGCGCAACTGCATGACCGCCGGCAGGGGCGAAGCGCCGCGAGGCGCAACGGCATGACCGCCGGCAGGCGCGCAGCGCCGCGAGGCGCGCCAGCATGACCGCCGGGCGCGTGCTGGGGCTGCTCCTGCTCGCTCTGGCGGGCCTTGCCATCTGGTCCGCGCAATCGCTGGAGGTGCCCTTCGCCGCCGATCCGCTGGGGCCGCGCGCTTTCCCTACGGCCGTGGCCCTCATCATGGCCGCTTGCGGCGCGCTTCTGCTCCTTCCGCGCGGCGCCGCGTTTGAATGGCCGGAGCGCCTTGCCGCCCCGCCGCTGCTGGTCGTTGTCATGGCGGGATATGCGCTGTTGCTCGTGCCGCTCGGCTTCCTGGTGGCGACGCTTCTGCTCGCCAGCGGCGTCGCGCTGCTGTTTGGCGCGCGGCCCCTGGCCGCACTCGTCACCGGGCTGATCACCAGCGCGGCGCTCTGGGGCCTGTTCGACCGTGTGCTGGATCTGCCGCTGCCCAAAGGATTCCTCGGGATATGATCGAGACCTTCGCGGCGCTGGGCGGCGGCTTCGCCGTGGCCCTGCAGCCCACCAACATCTTCCTGGCGCTGATCGGCTGCATCATCGGCACGGCGATCGGCGTGCTGCCGGGCATCGGCCCGCTGAACGCCATCGCCCTGCTGCTGCCCTTCTGCCTCGCCTTGCGGCTGCCGCCGGAATCGGCGCTGATCCTGCTGGCGGCCGTCTATTATGGCTCGGGCTATGGCGGGCGGATCACGGCGATCCTGCTCAACATGCCGGGCGAGCCCTCGGCCGTGCTGACCACGCTGGATGGGCACCCGCTCGCCAAGCAGGGCCGCGGCGGGGCCGCACTGGCCATCTCGGGCATTGGCAGCTTCATCGGAGCCACGATCTCGGTGGTGCTGATGACGTTTCTCTCCGTGCCGCTGGCGCGCGTCGCTGTCGCCTTTTCGCCGGCCGATTATGTGGCGCTGATTGCCTTTGCCCTCTCGCTCCTCGGGGCTGTGGGGGGCGGTTCGGCGCCCAAGGCCTGGGCGGCGGGGTGTCTGGGCATCCTGCTCGCCATGATCGGCATCGATTCCGGCACGGGGGTGGAGCGCTTCACCGCGGGCTCGATGGAATTGCTGGGGGGCCTCGATTTCACCGTGCTGGCCATCGGCCTTTTCGCCATCGGTGAAATCCTGCTGCTGATCGAAACCCGCATCCGGGCCGAGGCCGCGAAGCTCGGCCAGGGCCAGCGGCTGACCCTGGCCGAGATCATTTTCTGCGTGCCCGCCATGATGCGCGCCACGGGCATCGGCTTCGTCATCGGCGTGCTGCCAGGTGCGGGTGCCTCGGTGGCGAGCGCGCTGTCCTATACGGCCGAGAAGCGCCTCAATGAGGCCAATGGCAAATTCGGCCAGGGCGACATGCGCGGCGTCGCCGCACCCGAGACGGCGGATAACGCGGCGCAGATCGGCAACCTCGTGCCCATGCTGTCGCTGGGGATTCCGGGCTCGGGCACCACGGCGGTGCTGCTGGGCGCGCTGCTGATGTACAACATCACGCCCGGGCCCTTGCTGTTCGAGCAAAGGCCCGATGTCGCCTGGGGGCTGATCGCCTCCATGTATATCGGCAATTGCATGCTGCTGCTGCTGAACCTGCCGCTTGTCGGCATCTTCGCGCGGCTGCTGACGGTGCCGGCCTGGGTGCTTTATCCGGGTGTGCTGGCACTCAGTTTCGCCGGTGTCTATGCCGCCAGCAATTCGGCCTTTGACCTGCTGCTGGCCATCGGCTTCGGCATCATGGGGTGGGCCTTCCGCAAGCTCGATGTGCCGCTGGTGCCCATCGTGCTCGGCTTCGTGCTGGGCCGCATGCTGGAGGATAATCTGCGCCGCGCCATGTCGCTCTCGGATGGCGATGTCATGGCGCTGCTGGGCTCGCCCGTCTCCATCATCCTGTGGCTGATGACGCTGGGTGCGCTGCTGTGGCCGCTGGTGGGCGCGCGGCTCAGCCGGCGGGCATGAGGCGGGATGGGTCCGAACCCACCCGTCCGCCACCGCCCTCCGTCTCGCGCGAGAGGGTGAAGTCGTAGCGGACGCTGGGCACGCCCGGCACCGGCGCATCTGGCAGGGCCAGGCTCTCGGTGATGACGAGCGAGGCCGAGACGCCGAACACCGTGTCGCTATCAATGTTCGGGTCATCGCCAAAATACAGCGCGGTCACCAATTCCCGGTAACCAGGTGCGGCAACCAGGATGTGGATATGCGCGGGGCGGAAGCCGTGGCGGTTCTGCTGGCGCACCATGGCCCCCACCGGCCCGTCCATCGGGATGGAATAGCCGAGCGGCTTGAGCGTGCGGAAATGAAACCGGCCCTCGGCATCGCAACGCAGTTGGCCGCGCATTTCCATCACACTCGGGTCATGCGCCTGGAGGTCATAGAGGCCATCGGCATCGGTCTGCCAGACATCGATCCGGGCTTCCGGGACGCCCTGGCCCTGGCCGTCCGTCACCTGGCCGAAGATCACGATTTCCGGCCCGGTCGAAGTCCCGGCGATGCTGCCGCCCATCGGGATTTCCGGCGCACCTTCGCGGAAGAAGGGACCAAGCAGGCTGCTCTCGGTGCCCACTTCCTCACGGCCCTTGGCGTCGTGCATGACGTTCACCAGGCGCGAAAGGCCGAGCACATCCGAAAGCAGGATGAATTCCTGCCGGTAAGGCGTGCAGGCCTGACCCACGGCGGTCAGATAAGCGATCCCCTTCAGCCATTCATCGGGCGTCAGTCTGGTTTCGCGCGCGAAGGCGTGCAGGTGGCGCACGGCGGCCTCCATGATCTCGCGCATGCGCGGATCGGGCGTATTCGCCATCTGCGCAATGGCGGCTTCGGTGATCTGGGTGCTGTCGAGATCCTGCATCACGTGTCCTCGCGACCGGCTGCCTGGAGCGGTCGTTCTGTTGCTTCAGGGCGCAGCGTGCCGGTCGGCGCGCCCCAGGGTCAAGCGTTGCGCCGCTTCAGGGCCAGGCGCTTGGCAGGGGCGCCGGTGGCATAGCCCGCGAAGATGGTCCTGACCTCATCGGGCCAGGGGGTCACGCGGCGAATCTTCAGGTCCACGCATAGGTACAGCACCTCATGCTCGGAGGCGGTCCAGCCTTCGGTGAAGTGGAACATGCGATGCCGGAGCAGCAGCCGCTTGTCGTCACTGGCGAGCACGGTGCTTTCCGCGCCGATGGGCATGGCTTCGGTCATTTCGCGCTGGTAGTCGAGCCAGGCTTCGGCCGCGAAGGTGCCAAGGCCGCCCTGTTTCAGCGGGGTGCCGAGGCCCAGATGCGGCCAAAGCCGGTCCGTCTGGAGGTCATAGGCGACGAGGTAGTAGCCCATGTTGAGATGGCGGTAGCCATCCACCCATTGCGGCTTCACCGAGACCAGAGGCTCATCCCACCGGAACCAGCCATCCTCCAGCCGCGGCTTCGGCCCATTCTCGACAAACGGCATTCAGCAGCCTCCACCGACGACCATTCGACCAAACCGGACGCGCCCAGCGACGATCCGGTGCAAACAGGCCCGGCGGAACGCTTCGGCGTTCCGAAGCCAAGCGCGCGGATGCGCGCGCCCGGCGTCTGAGGGGGTCAACTTAATGAATATCGTCGGATTTCGACAGCGCCTCGCGCAGCTTGCCGATATCAAAATCCGCGCGCTTGGCCATGTCCAGGATCACCGCTTCCTTGCGGCTCAGCAGGTCAATGGCGGCGGGCAGGCCCTTCACGGCTTCGGCGGGGATGGTGACGGCGCCGTGGCGGTCGGCATGGACCACCTCGTCATGCACCACCTGCATGCCGTGCACGGTGACCGGACGGCCCCAATCCACCACGTGCACATAGGCATGGCTCGGGTTGATGATGCCCAGCAGCTGGAACTCCGGGGCCACCATGTCGAGATCGCGGATCGAGCCATTGGTGACGCAGCCCAGCGCCTTCAGGCCCTTGTGCACATTGGTGTTCACCTCGCCCCAGAAGGCGCCCGTGCCGGGCACGTCATCGAGGTCCTGCAGGATCACCACCGTCGGCATGTCGGTATTGGCCACGTATTCATACCAGCCGATGCGCGAGGCGCGGTCCTGCTCCTTGGTGCGGCCCGAGGGGAATTGCGCGCGGATGGTGCCCACGCGGGCCGGCCCGCAGATCGGCGACATGGAGGGATGCGCGCAATCGAAGGTGCGGACGGTGAAGCCATAGCCGCGCCGGGCAGGCACCACGAGTTCGAGTGCGTTGCAGATGGTGGGCGTATCCCAGGCGCAAAGCGCATCGAGATCGGCTTGGGTGTAGGGACGTTGGGCCATGTGTTCCTCCTGGGGTTGCCATGAGTTTCGGGCGATGCGGCGCGCGCGTCAAACCGGGCGGATGACAATGGGGTGATACGATGGACAGCCGGGTCCAGCCTGCTAAAGCCTCGGGCACATGCGCGCACTCATCCTCATGCTGATCTTGCTGCTGCCGGGCTTCGCCACGGCGCAGACCGGGCGCTTCGGCTCGGCCGGCACGCCCAATATCGGCCCGCCCGATGATGCGCTCATCCCCAGCCTCGCCGCCAAGCAGGACCGGCTGGAGGAGCTGGGCTGGATGATCCGCGGCCAGGCCACCTTCATCCTGCAGGGCAATGCCGGCTTCCGCTCGCCCTATCGGGCGGAGGGCAGCTTCACCCCGGCCGCCCAGGCGCGCAACACGCTCTCGACCGACCTGATCCTGGGCCGGCGCCTCTGGCAGGGCGCGGAGGTGATCTTCAACCCTACCCTCACGCGGGGCTTCGGCCTCTCCAACTCGACCGGCATCGCCGCCTTCCCGAATGGCGAGGCGTTCCGGCTGGGCAGCACCGACCCCACCGTTTCCGTCCCGCGCCTCTTCATCCGCCAGACCATCGCCCTCTCCGAGGACACGGTCCCGCCCGACAATGACCCGCTGCGCTTCACCACGCCGCTGCCGCGCGAGCGCATCACCATCACGCTCGGCAAATTCGCCGTGTGGGACATCTTCGACGACAACCGCTACGCGCATGATCCGCGCACGCAATTCATGAGCTGGGCCCTCGTCGGCGGCGGCGCCTTCGACTACGCGGCCGATGCCCGGGGCTATACCGAGGGCTTGGCCGTGGAATGGGAAAACGGCACATGGGCGGTGCGTGGCGGCGCGTTTCGCGTGGCACGGCAGGTCAATGGCCTGTTCCTGGACCCCTCCATCACGCGCGGCTTCCAGCTTCTCGCCTCGGTGGAGCGCTTCTGGCGGATCGGCGAGCGCGAGGGCGCGCTGCGGCTGATCTATGGGTATTCCCGCGCCCGGCAATCACGCTGGAACGAGCTGTTCAGCAACGGCTTCCAGACGTTCGACATCAACCCCTACGGCTATCGCGCCAAGAACAACGCCAACCTCTCCTTCGACCAGGAGATCACCCAGGATTTCGGCGTCTTCGCCCGCGCATCCTGGAATGACGGGCAGACGCAGAACTGGATGTTCACCGAGATGGACCGCGCCTTGAGCGCCGGCGCGGCACTCACCGGGCAGCGATGGGGCCGGCCGAGCGACACGATCGGCCTCGGGACCAATATCGGCTGGATCAGCGGCGGGCGGCGGCGATACCTGGAGGATGGCGGCATCGGCTTCATCACCGGCGACGGACGGCTGAACTACCGCCCCGAATGGCTGACCGAGACCTATTACGATGCGCGCATCGCCCCCGGCGTGAACGCCGCACTCGGCTATACCCTCGTGGTGAACCCGGCCTACAATGCGGACCGTGGTCCCGTCTCCATCTTCAGCCTGCGGATGCGCGTCGCCTTCTGAGCGTGCCTCGCTGTTCGCCGCCGAACCACGCTTCGCCGGCATCGAGCAGCGTGCGGGCCCCCTGCCCTGGCGCAGCCGCCCGCGTGGCTTCCCGGGCTTGCTGCGCACCATCTGCGGCCAGCAGATCAGCAACCAGGCGGCGGGTGCCATCTGGCGCCGGCTTTCGGCGCTGCCCGGCGCGCTGGCGCCGGAGGGGTTGCTCGCTTTGGATGACGCAACCCTGTGCGGCGTGGCGGGCCTGTCCCGCCCGAAGGCCGCGCATGCGCGCAGCCTCGCCACGGCATGCCTGGATGGCAGGCTGGATTTCGCGCGGCTTGCCGCGCTGAATGACGTGGAAGCGATCGCGATGCTGAGCGGCGTGAAGGGCCTTGGCCCCTGGACGGCCGGGGTGCATCTCATCTTCGCCGAGGGCCGCACGGATATCTTCCCCTCGGGCGACATCGCTCTGGCCAATTCCGCACGGCATCTTTTCGCGCTGGAGGCCCGCCCCGCGCCGCGTGCCCTGGCCAGGCTGGCCGAGGCGTGGTCCCCTGCGCGTTCCCTGGCTGCCCGCCTGCTTTGGCATCACTGGCGACACGAAACGGGCCGCCCCCTGATCGAAGATCCATGAAGGATAAAGGTGCCATGCAGATCTCCCGCCGATTGGCCTTCGCCTGCGCCTTTTGCGCCACCACAGCGGCCCAGGCGCAGGACGCCCCCGCACGCAACACGCTGACGCCAGCGCAATCGCTGAACCGCTTGATGGAGGGCAATCGGCGCTTCGTGGCCGATGCGCCGGCCCCACCCGGTGACTATGCGACCCGCCGCCGGGCATTGGCGCGCGGCCAGGCGCCTTTTGCCGCCATTCTGGGCTGCGCCGATAGCCGCACGGCCCCTGAGGCGCTGTTCCGGGCAACCCTGGGTGAGGTATTCACCGTGCGCATCGCCGGCAATTCGCTGTTCACCGATGGCCTGGGCAGCCTGGAATTCGCCACGAACACCCTGGGTGTCTCGGTGATCATTGCCCTGGGGCATGAGCGCTGTGGCGCAGTGGGCGCGGCGATCCAGGTGGCCGAACAGGGTGCGCGGCTGCCCGGCGCGCTGATGGCGGTGGTCGAGCCCATCCTGCCCGCCGTCGCTGAAGCGCGGCGTGGGAACCCGGCCAACATGCTGGATGCCACGATCAAGATGCATGCGCGCCTCACCGCGCGCCGGCTGCGGGACCAGCCATCCGCCCTTTCGCCCGCCATCGCCTCCGGCGCATTGCGGGTGGAGGCGGCCTATTACGACCTGGACAAGGGTCGGGTCACCATCCTCGAAGCCTGAGGCCAGCATGCCGCGTTTTTCGCCCACCATCCTCGCTACCGCCGACCCCGCGATTCCCGCGGCCCGCGCCTGGGCCGCGCGCTACCGCGGTCAGGCGGGGCCGGCGCTTGACTTGACGCAGGCCGTGCCAGGCTATCCGCCGCATCCTGAGCTGCTGGCGCGGCTGGGCGAGGCCGCCGCATCACGCGCCGCGGCCAGCTATGGCCCGATCGCCGGTGACGAAGCTTTGCGCGCGGCCCTGGCGGAGGATGCCAGCGGCTTCTATGGCGCCGCCATCGGGACGGAGCATGTGGCGATCACCGCCGGCTGCAACCTCGCTTTCGCCATGGCGATGAAGGTGATCGCGGCACCGGGCGAGAATGTTCTCGTGCCCACGCCCTGGTATTTCAACCATGAGATGGCGCTGAGCATGGCCGGCGTGGTCGCCCGGCCCCTGCCCTGCCAGGCCGCCCTCGGCTTCGTGCCCGATGTGGTCCTGGCGGAGACGCTGATGGATGCGCAAACCCGCGCCATCCTGCTGGTGAGCCCGAACAACCCGACGGGTGCTGTCTATCCGCCCCAAGTCATCGCCGCCTTCGCCGAACTCGCGCGGCGGCGGGGCATCTGGCTGGTGCTGGACGAGACCTACCGGGACTTCCTGCCGAACCGCGTGCCGCACAGCCTGTTCGGCGACCCCGATTGGGGCGATGTGCTGGTTCATCTCTACAGTTTTTCCAAGGCTTATTGCATTCCGGGGCACCGCCTGGGCGCCGTGATCGCGGGGGAGGCCTTCCAGGAGCAATTGGCGAAGGCGCTGGATACGCTGCAGATCTGCCCGGCGCGGCCGGCGCAACAGGCCGTGGCCTGGGCCATTCCCGCTTTGCGCGACTGGCGCTCGGACAATCGGAAGATCATGCAGGCGCGGGCGGCGGCCTGCCGGGCCGCGCTGAACAATGACTGGATTGACGCCATGGGCAGCTATTTCGCGTATCTGCGCCTGCCCGATGGTGCGCCGGATGCCATGCAGGCCGCGGAATTCCTGGCCGCCGAACACGGATTGATGACCCTGCCCGGCCCCTTCTTCGGCCCCGGCCAGGAGCGGCACCTGCGCCTTGCCTTCGCCAATGCAGAGGCCGAGCGGCTGGCCGAATTGCCGCAACGGCTGGCGGGGCTGGTCTAGCGTCCGGTTGCGGTGGGTGCTTCCCACCGCGTGAACCGGCCGCTCAGCCCAGCACCGGCGCCGCGTCGAACCCATTCGCGAGCACCCCGCGCGGCTTGATCATGTCATACGGCCCGCGCGGCAGATATTGCGCCGTGCCGGGCTCGGCCTGCACCACGCCGTCGCGCATCACCACCTCGCCCCGGCGGATGGTCATGACCGGCCAGCCCGTCACCTCCATCCCCTCATAGGGCGTGTAGTCAATGGCGTGCTGCATCAGCGCATTGGTGATGGTGCGCTTCGCCTTGGGGTCCCAGAGCACCAGGTCCGCATCGGCGCCGATGGAAATGCTGCCCTTGCGGGGGGCGAGGCCCATCAGCCGGGCCGGATTGGTCGCGGTCAGGCGCACGAAATCATCCAGGGTGATCCGGCCCTTGGAGACACCCTCGCTGAACAGGATGGGCAGGCGGGCGGCCAGGCCCGGAATGCCGTTCGGGATGTCGCGGAAGCTCGCATCGCGGCCGTTCTGTCCCTTGCCCCTCTCGCCCCCGAAGCTGAAGGCGCAATGGTCGGAGGAGACGACGTCCAGCACCCCACGGCGGATCATGTCCCAGATGCGCGCATGCTCGGCCGTATCGCGCGGCGCGGGGCTGCACATGAATTTGGCGCCCTCGAAACCCCCCTCTTTATCCATGGGTTGATCCATCTGGTCGGCGGTCAGCGCGATGTATTGCGGGCAGGTCTCACCCCAGACCTTCACGCCGCGGGTCTGGGCGCGGGCGATTTCCTCGGCCGCTTCGGCGCAGCTGACGTGAAACACCTGGATGGGCTGGTCCACCAGCTCGGCCAGCGCGATGGCGCGGTGGGTGGCCTCGCGCTCCACCACGGGCGGGCGGGACCAGGCGTGGTATTTCGGCGCGGTCATGCCGGCGGCCAGCAAGGCTTCGGTGCGCCAGTTGATTGCGGCGTAGTTCTCGCAATGCACTGTGACCAGGCAGCCATGCTTGCGCGCCGTGACCAGCACCTTCAGGTATTCGGCATCGCTCAGATGCAGCGGCTCATAGGTCAGGAAGACCTTCAGGCTGCGCACGCCGCGCGCCACCAGTTCGGGGATTTCCCGCTCCAGCACCTGCTCGGTCGCGTCGCTGATGATCTGGTGGAAGGCGTAATCCACCATGCCCTTGGCCGCGCGGGCCGAGCTGTCGGCGAAGCGCTCCAGCACGCCGCCGCCCTTCCATTGCGGCACGAAGCAAACGACCGAAGTGGTGCCACCGGCAAAGGCCGCCCGGCTGCCGCTTTCGAAGCTCTCCTCATTCACGCCGGATGGCGAGGGCTCTTCGATATGGCAATGGCTGTCCACGCCGCCAGGCAGCACCAGCAGGCCATCGGCCGAAACGCTGGGGCCGGTAGAATCCAGCTTTTCCGCCAGCGCCACGATGCGCCCGGTGCGCACGCCGATATCGCAGCGCGTGGTGCCAAAGCCCGTCGCCACCGCGCCGCCACGCACCACCAGATCGTATTCCGCCATGCCCGCCATTCCCATTCTGCCGTCCCAGCATGGCGCGAGGGATTGATGCGGCGCAAGGACAGGGGCGGCCGGTGCGGACCACGCTTGCGGCATGGAAACGCTGACCCGCCCTGCCCGTACCCCACCGGTCTCGCTCACCGCCAATCTGCCACGCTACACAAGCTATCCGACCGCGCCGCATTTCGGGCCGATGGAGGAGGGCCTCTACCGCAGCTGGCTGGGGCGCATGCCGGCGGGCGCCGCACTCTCGCTCTATGCGCACATCCCCTTCTGCCATGAGCTGTGCTGGTATTGCGGCTGCCACACCTCGGTCACCCGCAACGAGGCACGAATCGCCCGCTACGCGGCAGCACTCGAACGGGAGGCCGAGACGCTGGCCCGCGCCTTGCCAGCCGATGGCCTGGTTCAGCAGCTGCACCTGGGCGGCGGCACGCCGAGTGCGCTGGGCGGCGCGCGGCTGACGCGGCTGATGGGCCGGCTGCGCGCCCTGTTCCCCTTCGCTCCGGAGGCCGAGCTTTCGGTTGAGCTCGATCCACGCACGCTGACGCAGGATGCGGTGGATGCGCTGGCCACGGCCGGCTTCACCCGCGCCTCGCTCGGTCTGCAGGATGCCAATGCCGAGGTGCAGGCCCGCATGGGCCGAATCCAGCCGGAGGCCATGCTGCGCGAAGCGGTTGACCGGCTGCGACGGACCGGAATCCGCAGCATCAACCTCGACATGATGTACGGCCTCCCGGGCCAGACTGCCGCGCATGTGCGGGCCACGGCGCGCCTCGCGGCTGAACTGGGCGCCGAGCGCGTCGCTGTCTTTGGCTACGCCCATGTGCCCTGGATGAAGCCGTCGCAAAAGGCGATCCGCGTGGAGGAACTGCCCGCCGCGCAAGACCGGCTGGAACAGGCGGAAGCCGCCACGCAGGCGCTGCGCACGGCCGGCTATCTGAGCATCGGCCTCGATCATTTCGCGCGACCGCAGGATTCGATGGCGCGTGCCTGCGCGGATGGCAAGCTGCGCCGCAACTTCCAGGGCTACACGACGGACCAGGCGAACTACCTGCTCGGTCTCGGCGCGTCCTCGATCGGTGCCACGCCGGAGGGCTATGCGCAGAACCTGCCCGATGAGCGCGGCTATGTCGCGGCGGTGGAAGCCGGCCGCCTGCCCATCGCGCGCGGCCTTACGCTGACGGCGGAGGACATCGCCCGCCGCGCCGCCATCGAGCGGGTCATGTGCGATCTGGCGCTCGATCTGGATGCGTTGGCGCCTGGCATCCTCGCCACCGCCCGTCCGGGGCTGGAGGTGCTGGAAGCGCAAGGGCTGGTGCGCCTCAGCGGCGCCTGGCTGACCGTGCCCGAGGAGGCGCGGCCCTTCTTGCGGCATGTGGCCGCCTGCTTCGATGCCTATCTGGGTGCGGGCAAGGGGCGACACAGCGTTGCGGTGTAGCCGGGACAAGAATTCTATCGAGGGGCTGGCCCCACGAGCGCCCCGGCAGGAACCTCAGGTTCCTCCACCTCCGTCACCTGAGCGAGCACCCGGCACCACTGAAATCCGCGAAGCTTCGCGTCAGAGGCGGTGAGGCACTAACCCCGCAGGAACGGGTTGCTGCGACGCTCCGTCCCGAAATCCGAGCCGGGCCCGTGGCCACAGACAAAGGCGATGTCATCGCCCAGCGGCAAGAGCTTGGTCACGATGGCGTCAATCAGCGCTGCATGGTCGCCATAGGGAAAATCGGTCCGGCCAATCGAGCCCTGAAACAGCACATCCCCCACAAAGGCGACGCGCAGCTTCTCGCTGACATAAACCAGGCTGCCAGGCGAATGGCCAGGGCAATGCAGCACGGCGAAATCTTCGCCAGCAATGTTGATGCTGGCGCCCTCATCCAGCCACTGGTCGGGCACCAGGTTGCGCGCGCCCTGGATGTCGTAGGCGCGGCCCTGCTGCTCCAGGTGGTCCAGCAGGATGGCATCCGCCCGGTGCGGGCCGGTGACGGTGATGCCCGTCTTCTCGCGCAATTCGTCGGCGCCGCCGGCATGGTCAATATGGCCATGCGTCAGCAGGATCTGCGTGAGGGTGACGCCCTGCGCCTTGATCGTGGCCAGGATCTTCCCGACATCGCCGCCGGGATCGATCACCGTGCCTTCCATCGTCACATCGTCCCAGACGAGGACGCAATTCTGCTGGAAGGGGGTGACGGGGATGATGGTGGCCTTGAGGGGCATTTGCGGGCTCCGTGCGGAGCCGGTTTCTATCATCCGGCCAGGCTTGCCGATAGTTCACCCGGGCAGCCTCGCCAAGCATTCATCCGGGCAGCCTCGCCAAGCATCTACCCGGGCAGCCTAGCCACCACCCTCAGCCCGCCACCATCCCGGTTGCTGAGCGTCACCTCGCCACCATGCGCGCGCAGGATGCTGCGCGCGATGGTGAGCCCAAGGCCCGTGCCGCCCGTCTCCCGATTGCGGCTGCCCTCGACGCGGTGGAAGGGCTGGAACACGGCCTCCTGGGCGGATTCGGGAATGCCGGGGCCGTCATCATCCAGGATCAGCACGGCGCCACGGTCGCGCTGCTCCAGTTTCAACCGCGCCGCGTCCCCGTATTTCAGCGCATTGCCGACGAGGTTGGTGAGCGCCCGCTTCATCGCAACGGGCCGCAATTGCAGCACCAGATGCTCCGGCCCGTCGAAGGTGATGGCGGGCGCCAGTTCGGGATTGGCATCCACCGCCTCATCCAGCACGGTGCGCGCCAGGCTGGCGAGGTCCACGGCGCCCGCCGGTTCATTGGCCGCGTCATCGCGCGCGAAGGTCAGCGTGGCGGCGATCATCGCCTCCATCTCGGCCAGATCGGCCAGCATCTTGGCGCGCTGTTCGTCATCATCCAGGAATTCAGCCCGCAGCCTGAGGCGCGTGATGGGCGTGCGCAGGTCATGGCTGATCGCGGCCAGCATCTGGGTGCGGTCCGCCACGAAGCGGCGGATATTGCTGGCCATGGTGTTGAAGGCGGCCGCCGCCGTCGCCACCTCGCGCGGGCCGTTTTCGGGCAGCGGGGGTGCATTCACGCCCCGGCCGAGGCGCTCTGCCGCCGCCGCCAGATCGGTCACGGGCCGGGTCAGCCGGCGCACCGCCCACCAGGTCATCAGGGCCGCGGCCAGTGACATGGCCAGGAAGGCCACCAGGAAGTTGTCGGAATGCCAGGGTCGGAGGGCCGGCGTGCTGATGGTGAGGTTGAGCCACCCCTGGTCCGGAAAGCGCATCGAAACCGCGAAGCTGCTGCGGCTGAGCGCGCCGGACTGCACTTCCGCGGGCCGGAACCGCCGGGGCGGCGGTGGCGGCACGGGCGGGCCGGCCGCGCCATCCAGCCGGAACCAGCGCGAGAGTGGCGGCGGCACATGCGGCAGGCCAGGCGGCAGGGTCGAAACCGCGTCATAGGTCGCGACCAGCGTTGCCGGCAGATCGGCCTCGGCGAGGATCTGCGGGCGGCGTTCGGGCGGGGCCGTCACCAGTGCGCGCCACAGGGCGTAGCTGCGCAGCGCCGTCTCCCGCGCTTCGGCTGCGCGCTGCAATTCCACGCGGTCAAAGGCGTGGATGGTCAGGCCCACCGCCTGCACGCCCATCAGCCCCAGGATGAGAACAAGCGCCGTCCGCCCGGCCAGGCTGCCCGGCCAAAGGCGCTTCATTCGCCGGCGCCGCGCTCTGCCGCGCCCCGATCCACGGCGCCCCTGTCCACGGTCGTCGAGAGAACATAGCCGCCGCCGCGCACCGTCTTGATGACGGAGGGGTTGCGGCCGTCATCCTCCAGCTTCCGGCGCAGGCGCGAAACCGCGACGTCAATCGCGCGGTCAAAGGGGCCAGGCTGGCGGTTGTGCAGCAGGTCCATCAGCATGTCGCGTGTCAGCACGCGGTTGGGGCGTTCCAGCAAGGTGGTAAGGAGTTCGTATTCGCCGCCGGTCAGCGGCACTTCCGCCCCTTGGGGATTCATCAGGCGGCGGCGGGCGGGTTCCAGCACCCAGCCGGCGAAGCGGATGCTGGCGCTGGCTTCCTCGCTATTCGTGGCCAGGGCCTCGGCGCCCTGGGCGCGGCGCAACACGGCCCGGATGCGAGCCAGGAGTTCGCGCGGGTTGAAGGGCTTGGCCATGTAGTCGTCGGCGCCGAGTTCGAGGCCGACGATGCGGTCCGTCTCCTCGCCCATCGCGGTCAGCATGACGATGGGGATGTTGGACTGCCCACGCAGCCAGCGCGCGACATCGAGGCCGGATTCCCCCGGCAGCATCAGGTCCAGCACCACCAGGCTGTACCGCGCGAGCGGCCAGACCTTGCGCAGCTCCCGCGCATCGCGTGCCAGGGTGACGCGCAGCCCCTGCTTTTCAAGGAATTTGCCGAGGAGCTCGCGAATTTCACGGTCATCATCGAGGACAAGGATATGCGGGGCGGGTTCCATGCGAGGATTGTAACAGCCGCCCCGGTATCGGTCCGTGGTGAATTGTAACCAAGGCTGTCGCAATCCTCCGCCGCGGCGCCGGGTCAAGGCAGGACCAACCACAGGGCCGCCCGGCAAACTGCGCGTACTTCACCTGCCGCGGGAAGGCCGGGGGTGTTGAAGCCCGCGCCCCCGCCGTGTAGGAGGGTCCGGCGTTGCGGGCGTGGTGGAACTGGTAGACGCGCCGGACTCAAAATCCGGTTCTGGTGACAGAGTGTCGGTTCGATTCCGACCGCCCGCACCACCTGCCCGCCAGCGAATGGCTGGACAGCCCGGCCCATCCGCGCCAAACCCCGTCGCAATTCATCATCCCCACGGAGTCCGCCGCCATGACCTCGGCCGCGCCTGAACAGACCTTCCAGACCATTGCCGACATCATCGCGGAGACCGCGAGCGTGGACCGGGCGAAGATCACGCCCCAGGCCCATGTCATCAACGACCTCGGCATTGACAGCCTGGACTTCCTCGACATCGTCTTCGAGATCGACAAGCGCTTTGGCGTGAAGGTCCCTGTCGAGGCCTGGACCGAGCAGGTGAACAGCGGCAAGGCGCCGGCCGAGCAGTTCTTCGTGCTGGGCGCGCTTTGCCAGCGCATTGATGAGCTGGTCGCGGCGAAACAGGCCTAGCTCCTTGCGCCTCGAATATTTCGAGATGATTGACCAGGTGCTGTCCCATGACGACACGCACCTGACCGCCCAGGCGCGCGTGCCGGAGACGAGCCCGGTGTTCGAAGGCCATTTCCCGGGCTTCCCCCTGCTGCCCGGCGTGCTGATGATCGAAGCCATGGCGCAGGCCTGCGGCTGGCTGATGGTCACGCGCAGCGGCTTCACCCGCATGGCCCTGCTGGCCAAGGTGGGTGAGGCAAAGCTGCGCGGCATGGTCAAGCCGGGAGCCACGCTGACCGTCACGGCCGAACTCATCCATGACGGCTCCGGCTATGCCGTGCTGCGCGGGACCTTGGCAGCGATCGCGGCCGAGAGCACGACCCGCGCTGCCGAGGCCGAGCTGACCCTGCGCACCATGGCCTTCCCCGCCCCCGAGCTTGAGGCGGCCGTCCGCGCCCGCGCCACCGTGATTGGTCTTGCCTGATGCTTCGCCCCGTCGCCATCACCGGAATTGGCCTCGCTTCCTCTCACGGCGAGGGCCGCGCCGTGCACACCGCCCTGCTGGGTGGTGCCGCCCCGGTCCTCGATGAGGCGCGCTTTGCGCCCTACGCCGTCCATCCCCTGGCCCCCCTGCCCTTCGATGCGGCGATCCCGCGGCGCGAGATGCGGCAGATGGAGAACTGGCAGCGCCTGGGCGTCTATGCCGCCGGCCTGGCCATTGACGATGGCGGGCTGCGGGACCGCGTGGCCGCCATGGACCTGATCGTCGCGGCCGGCGGCGGTGAGCGTGACTGGAAGCTGGATGAGCAGATCATGTCCGCCCATCCGGCCGAGATCGAACGCCACCGCATGCTGATGGATGGCCTGCGCCCCACGCTGTTCCTGGCGCAGCTTTCCAACCTGATGGCTGGCTCCATTTCCATCGTCCACAATGTCGCCGGGTCCTCCCGCACCTTGCTCGGCGAGGAGATTGCGGGAGCCGAGGCGCTGCGCATCGCCGCCGCGCGGGTTGCGACGGGCACATCGGAGTTGAGCCTGGCCGGTGGCGCCTTCATCGCCGAGCGGCCGGAAATCCTCCTGTTGTTCGCCATGGGCGGCATGCTGCACAGCGGCCCCTGGGCGCCGGTTGCGGCGCGGCAGGGCATCGTGTTCGGCAGCGTTGGTGCTTTCTTGACGCTGGGGCCTGCGGGCGCTGCCAAGCCACTCGCCATTCTGCGCCATATCGCGACCGATCAGGGCCCGCCCGAGGGGCGTGCCAGCCGCTTCGCTGCGCTGCTGGCCGCAACACCGGCGCGCGCGCCCGACTGCCTCGTGATCTCGGCCGCCAGCGGTGCGGCGGATGCAACGCGCGCCGAACTGGCGGCCCTGCCCACGCCCCCCGAAATTTTCGCGGCCGATCTCCTGGGCCATTCGACCGAAGCCGCTTTCCCGGCGGCCCTTGCCTTGGCCACGCTGGCCATCCAGTCGGGCCGTGCGCGCCAGGTGCTGGTCACCGGCGCGGGGCAATGGCGGGGCGAGGCTGTGGCGCTGCTGGAGGCCCCGCTATGAACCCGCGCATCGCCGTCACCGGCATTGGCATGGTCACGGCCCTGGGCTTCGGCGCCGAGGGCAATTGGGCCGCTCTCGCCGCCGGCCGATCGGGCATTCGCCGCATCACGCGCTTTGACGTGACGGGCATGCGCGCCACCATCGCGGGCTGCGTGGACCTGCCGGGCGATCAGCCAGGCGTGCCCCTCTCGGTCGCGGTCCGCGCGCAGCTTCTGGGTGAGGCCGCCATCGCCGAAGCGCTCGGCCAAGCGGGGCTGTCCGCGCCGTTTGATGGCCCGCTGTGCATCGGCATGCCGCCGGTCGAGATCGAATGGCCGGAGCGCGGCCGCTTCGGCGCCGCGACCTATGCCGAGCTGATCGAGAAGACCACCGGTGTCACAACGCTTTACGAGGAATTCCTCTTTGGCGGCGCCTCGACGCGCATCGCCGAGCGCTTCGGCACCAAGGGCGTGCCGCAGACCGTCACCACCGCCTGCGCCTCGGGCGCTTCGGCCATCCAGCTCGCCCTGGAAGCGATCCGGCGCGGCGAGACCAAGATGGCGATTGCCGCCGGCGCCGAAGCCAGCCTGCAACCGGAAACGCTGATCCGTTTCGGGCTGTTGCAGGCCCTCTCCACCCGCAATGACGCGCCCGAAGCCGCCTCCCGCCCCTTCAGCCTGACGCGCGATGGTTTCGTGATGGCCGATGGCGCGGGGGCGCTGATCCTGGAGGATGAGGCGCATGCCCGGGCGCGCGGCGCCACGATCCTCGGCTATGTGCTGGGGGCGGGCGAGGCGGCCGATACCTTCCATCGCACGCGCTCCACCCCCGATGGCTCGGCCATCATCCGCTGCATGCAGCGCGCACTGGACGATGCAGGGCTGAGCCCGGCCGAGATCGGCTACGTCAACGCGCATGGCACCTCGACGCCCGAGAATGACAAGATGGAAGCCATGGCGGTGCGCGCCCTGTTTGGCGATGCGCCTCCGCCGGTCGGTTCCACGAAATCCATGATCGGCCACACCCTCTCGGCGGCGGGTGCGATCGAGGCGGCGATCTGCCTTCTGGCGCTGCGCCACCAGATCCTGCCGCCCACGATCAACCAGGATGATGTGGACCCCGAACTTGGCGTGGACACCATCCCCGTGGCCCGGCCGCATGCGTTCCGCGCGGCACTCTCCAACAGCTTTGGCTTTGGCGGGCAGAATGTCGCGGTGGTGCTGGGGGCTGCCTGACGCGACGCCTATCGCCGCGCGGTGAAGAATTCCCGCAGCAGCAGCGCCGCATCACTCTCACGCAGGCCGCCCACAACCTCGGGTGCGTGGTGGCATTGCGGGTGGGCGAAGACGCGCGCGCCATGCTCCACGCCGCCGCTTTTGGGATCATAGGCGCCAAAGACCACACGCGCGACACGGAAGAGCGAGGCGCCCTGCGCGCACATGGCGCAAGGCTCCAGCGTTACCCACAGCGTCGCATCGGCCAGGTGCTTTTCGCCGCGCGCCGATGCGGCGGCGCGCAAGGCCAGCATCTCGGCATGGGCGGAGGGGTCGCGCTGCTCCTCCACCCGGTTGCCGGCGCGGGACAGCACTGTGCCACGCGCATCGGTCACCACGGCACCGACCGGCACTTCGCCGCGCTCCGCCGCGGCGCGGGCCTCTTCCAGCGCGATCTCCATTGGTGTCATCGCCCCGCTTCTGCCCGAGGCGGGCCGCTTCACGCAAACGACATCTTGCTATGCCCGCGCCGCGCTGCTTCACACACCCGATGAAGAAACGCCCCGTGATCGGATTGACGCTGGATGCCGAGCCAGCGGGAGGCTGGTCCAAGCTCCCCTGGTACGCCCTGCGGCAGAATTACTTCGCCGCCGTGACCGCGGCGGGCGGCTTGCCCGTGGGCTTGCCGCATGCGCCCGAACTCGCGGCCGAGTATCTCGATGCGGTGGATGGCCTCCTGGTGACGGGCGGCGCCTTTGATGTGGACCCTGCGCTCTGGGGTGGCGGTGCGCCGCATCCCAAGGTCACGCTGAAGCCTGGCCGCACGGATTTCGAGCTGGCGGCAACGCGCCGCGCCCTGGCCAAGGACCAGCCGGTGCTGGGCATTTGCGGCGGCCAGCAGTTGCTCGCCGTCGCCCTCGGCGCCACGCTGATCCAGCACATCCCCGATGAGCACCCGAGCGACATTCCCCACGAACAGCCCAATCCGCGCACCGAACCCGGGCATGAGGTGGTGATCAGCCCCGGCACGCTGCTGGCGCGCATCACCGGCGCCACGCGCATGGCCGTGAATTCGGCGCATCACCAGGCGGTGAAATCCGTCAGTGGCGCGCTGGTGGTGAACGCCACCGCGCCCGATGGGCTGATCGAGGGGATCGAGGCGCCCGCGCACCGCTTCGCGCTCGGCGTGCAATGGCACCCGGAATATGGCGTGGATCTGGCCGATGCGCGGATCCTGCGCGCCTTCGTGGAGGCTTGCCGATGAACGCGCCCGCCCATGCCCGCAAGCCCAGGCCGCCGCGGCGCGATGAGCCGGGCAGTGCCGCGGCCATCCCGCAAGACGCAAGGCCGGGTGCGGATGCTGACGCCACGGCCGAGCGCGGTGAGCGCATCGCCAAATGGCTGGCTCGCGCCGGCGTTGCCAGCCGGCGCGATGCCGAAAAGATCATCGCGGAGGGGCGGGTCAAGCTGGACGGCAAGCTGGTGACGCAGCCCGCCACCTTCGTCCAGCCGCAGGACATCGTCACGGTGGATGGCCAGGCGGTGAACGAGCCCGAGCGCACGCGGCTTTTCCGCTTCCACAAGCCAGCGGGCCTCGTCACCACCCACCGTGACCCGGAAGGCCGCCCCACCGTGTTCGAGCGGCTGCCTGAAGGCCTGCCCCGGCTGATTTCCGTGGGTCGGCTCGACCTCAACAGTGAGGGGCTGCTGCTGCTGACCAATGATGGCGCACTCTCCCGCCGGCTGGAATTACCGGCCAATGCCTGGGTGCGGCGCTATCGCGTGCGGGTGTTTGGCGATCTTGACCCGCGGGCCCTCGCGGCCCTCGCGCAGGGCGTCACGATTGACGGTGTGCGCTATGCGCCGATCGAGGCCGGCGTGGATAGCCGCAAGGGCGACAATGCCTGGCTGACCGTCGCCCTGCAGGAGGGCAAGAATCGGGAGATCCGCCGCGTGCTCTCCTATCTCGGACTTGAGGTATCGCGCCTGCTGCGCGTGTCCTACGGCCCCTTCCAGCTCGGCACGCTGGAGCGCGGCGGCGTGGATGAGGTGAATCCGAAGGTGCTGCGCGAGCAGCTTGGCCTCGCCGCCCCCACGCGGCGGCGCTGAGATAGTGCCGCGCGCCAGCCTCGCCCGCCGCTGCGCAACAGGGCCATGCGCATGCGCGTGATCTCGGGCGCCTGGAAGGGCAAGAAGCTGATCGCCCCCGAGGGCGAGGCCGTCCGCCCCACCTCGGACCGCGCGCGGCAGGCGCTGTTCGACATGCTCTGGCATGCCCCTTGGGGCGGGCGCGAGGTGGTGGACGGCGCGGCCGTGCTGGACGCTTTCGCCGGTACGGGTGCCCTGGGGCTGGAGGCGCTGTCGCGCGGGGCCGTCCGCGCCACCTTCATCGAGAAGGACCGCGCGGCGCTGGCCGCACTCCGCGCCAATATTGCCAATTGCCGGGCGCAGGCTCAGGTCATTGCCGGCGATGCCACCAAGCCGCCGCGCCCGATCGCACCCGCCACGCTGATCTTCCTGGACCCGCCCTATGGCGCGGGCCTGCTGGCCCCGGCCCTGGCCGCGCTGGACCAGGCCGGTTGGATCGCGCCGGGCGCGTTGCTCTGCACCGAGCTTGGCCTGCGCGATGAGCGGCCCGAGACGCGCTTCACCCCCCTTGATGACCGCACCCATGGCAAGGCGCGTCTGCTGATCCTGCAGGCCTAGGCCAGGATGCGCGGCCACCCGGAGCGCATCCTGGTCATCATCCCCTCGCCCGTCCTGGGCGGCGCCGAGGCGCAAACCCTGCAAATCGCACGCGGCTTCGCCGCCATGGGTGCTGAGGTCGCCATCGCGGCGGAGCCCCAGGTGCTGGCCGGCGCAGCGCTTGGACCGGCGCTGCCCCTTGCTGCCTCGCTCCGCCCGCCCGAAGGCCTCTCGCCCGAGGCCGCCCATCGCTACCAGGCCAGCGCGCTTCAGCCGCTGTTCAAGCCCTGGCGGCCGGATGCCGCGCTGGTCTGCTGCCCGCTGCCGACCGAGGCCTTTGGCGCCTTGCTGGCCCTGACGGAAGCCGGCATCCCGGCCCTGGCCGTCGCGCATCTGGTGCGGCAGGACTGGGAATTGGCCCAGGCCGAGCGCGCCGCCTTGCCGCGAATCCAGGCGAGCTGGGCCGCTGTCTCCGATGCCTCGGCGCGGCGGCTGGAAGCGTTGTTCGGCCTGCCGCCACAGCGCGTCGCGGCGATTCCCAATGGCTTGCCCCCCTTGCCCAGGCTGGCTGCGGACCCTGGGCGGTTCGGCCTGCCGGCGGGGGTCAGGCTGCTGGTGCAGATCGGCCGGCTGGATCATCGCAAGGGCGCGCATCTGGCCCGCCAGATCGCCGCCGGCATCGCGCCGACGCAGCTGGTCCTGGCGGGTGATGGTCCCTTGCGGGGGGAATTGCACGGCACCCCTGGCCTGCATCTCCTGGGCCAGACGGATCAGGTGCCGGCCCTGCTCGCCGCGGCCGATGGCTTCCTGCTTGCTTCGGAGCATGAGGGTTGCCCGCTTTCGGTGCTCGAGGCGGCAAGGGCCGGCTGCCCGATCCTGGCGACACGCCAGGCGCTCGAAGCCTGGCCCGATGGCGCTGCCATGGCGCGCATCATCCACCGCGATCCGCTGGACATCGCCGCGGCTTTCGCAGAGAGCCTGCGGGATACCGCCGGCACCCATGCCCGCCGCCAGCGCGCCGCCGAGATCGCCGCCGCCTGGGACGAGGCGGCGATGCTCCGCCGCACCGCCTGGCTGCTCGCCGCCGCATCATGCAACTGATTTTCCAGCGCCGCCCGGGGCAGACCGCGCTCTGGCTCGACAGCGCGCCGCGGCCGCTGGCCTTGCCGGAGGGGCGGCTGCTGGGGCTGCACCTGCCCGCCCCCGCTGCTGCATCGGCGATTGTGGTGGCGACGGATGCGGGGGTAGCGAGGCTGGAGGCACCGGCTGACGGCTGGGTGGTGCTGGCGCTGCCCGGGCGGGTGCTGACGCTGCATGCCGAAGGCCCGCCCCTGCGCCTCTCCGGCGGCCTGGGCGAAGGCCCGGAACATCCCGCCTGCCGGGTCTGGCATGATGAGGGCCTGATCCCGGAGGCGCATTGGCGCCAGGCCCGCATCCTGGGAGATGGCGCATTGCTGGCCCTGGCCGGTGGCCCCGCGCGCCCCTGCCTGCGCCTGAAGGCTGGCGAGTGGGGCCGCGTCACCCTGCCGCCCTTGGCCCTGCCTGGCCCTGTGCGGCCCGTCCTGGCCGTGCTGCGGGGCAGCCTGCCCGCCGCTGATCTGGCCGGGCTGACCCTGACCCTGACCGCCGGCAGCGATTGCGAGGTGGTCTGGGAAGCGGTTCAGCTCCGGCCGAACAGCCTTGCGAATTCGGATGCGCCGAAGCGCAGATAGGTCGGCCGGCCATGGCTGCAGGTGGCCGCGCGCGGCGTGCGCTCCATGGCGCGCAGCAGCGCGTCCATCTCGGCGGGGGTGAGGCGGCGCCCGGCGCGGATGCTGCCATGGCAGGCCAGCCGGGCGATGGCGGCATCGAGCCGCAGCGCCAGCGCCACCCCCTCCCCGCTCTCGGCCAATTCCTCGGCCAGGTCATGCAGCAAGGGCCCGGGGTCTGGCGTGCCCAGCAGCGCAGGCAGTGCGCGTACGATCACGGCACCCGGGCCAAAGCCCTCCAGCTCCAGGCCGAGCCGGGCCAATTCCGGCGCCGCCTCGGCCAGTTGCGCGGCGCGCGGCAGCTCCACCACGGCCGGGATCAGCAAGGGCTGCGAACGAACTCCGCCCGCGAGCATTTCCTCGGCCAGGCGCTCATGCGTGAGGCGCTCATGCGCCGCATGCTGATCCACCAGGATCAGCGCGCCATCCGGCGCCTCGGCGAGGATATAGGTCTCCAGCACCTGCGCGAGCGCCCGGCCCAGCGGGTGATCGGCGGAAACCGGCGCTTGCGGGGGCGCGAGCGGCGTGGGCGCGGAGAACCCCAACGGCAGCGCGGCCTCGGCAAAGCCCCGCGGCATCGGGCCATAGGCCGGGCGCGACGGCGTGGGGAAACCGAGCCGTGCGGGGCCGGCGTAACCCAGCGTGGTGTGCCCCCCTGAATCCGCCTGCCCCACGCCATGGCCCAGCGCGCGCCGCAGCGCGGAAATCACGGAACCGCGCACGCCATTGGCATCGCGGAAGCGCAGTTCCGTCTTCATCGGATGGACATTCACATCCACCTCGCTGGGCGGCAATTCCAGGAACAGGGCCGCCACGGGATGCCGGCCTGGCACCATCACCTCGCGATAGGCAACCCGCAGTGCGGCGCGCAGCAAGGGGTCCCGCACGGGGCGCCGATTGACCACCAGATGCTGCTCCATCGCCGTGGCCCGGGTGAAGGCCGGGCCGCCGGCGAGGCCGCTGATCTCCAGCACGCCGGGCGCACCGCCCGAGACCGGCAGGGCCGCAGCAGCGAAATCCTCGCCCAGCAGATCCCGAATGCGGGCCTCACGCGTGGCGGGGGCAAGATGCAGCATGGCCCGGCCATCCAGCGTCGCCTCGAAACCCACCTCGGGCCAGGCCAAAGCGAGGCGGCGCAGGGCCTCGATCGCCGCATCGCCCTCGCTGCGCGGGTTGCGCAGGAATTTGCGCCGGGCCGGGGTGGCGAAGAACAGGTCATTCACCTCGACCCGCGTGCCCATGGCGCCGGAGGCAGGCTGCACCTCGGATTTGCGGCCGCCCTCGACGGTGATGCGGTGCGCGGCGCCCTCACGCGGGCGGGAGGTGATCGAAAGCCGCGCCACCGCGCCGATCGAGGGCAGCGCCTCTCCCCGGAAGCCCAGCGTGCCGATGGCAAAGAGCATCGCCTCCTCCGGCAGCTTGGAGGTGGCGTGGCGTTCCACCGCCAGGGCCAGGTCCTCGGGCGCCATGCCCGCGCCGTCATCCTCGACCAGCACGCGCCCGATGCCGCCCTGCTCCAGCGTGACGCGGATTTGCCGGGCCCCGGCATCCAGGGCGTTCTCGACCAGTTCCTTCACCACGGCAGCCGGACGCTCGACCACCTCGCCAGCGGCGATGCGATTGGCGGTGGTCTCGGGGAGGAGGCGAATCAGCATCCCGGCGAGGATAGCGGAAAACTCAGCCCGCTTGGAGTTTCAGCACCTCGGCCAGGAGACCCGTGGTGGAGCTGTCATGCGTGTCACCGGCGGCGCCCGCGGCCAATTCATGCAGCAGCGGTGCTGCCAGCACCTTGCCCAGTTCCACGCCCCACTGGTCAAACGGATTGATGTCCCAGAGGGCGCCGAGCACGAACACCTTGTGCTCGTAGAGGGCGATCAGCGCGCCCAGGGAGCCTGGGTCGAGCTTGGGCAGCACGATGGTGACCGAGGGCCGGTCGCCCGGGAAAATGCGATGCGGCAACAGGCGCGCAATGGTCGCCTCATCGGCGCCGGCCGCGCGCATATCCGCCTGCACGCCCGCCGCGTCACGCCCGGTGAGCAGGGCTTCGGCCTGGGCGAGGCCATGCGCCAGCAGGATGCGGTGGTTTTCGGCGTGGGTGTGATCGGGCCTGGCCACCAGGATGAAATCCACCGGGACCGGCTTGGGCCCCTGGTGCACCAACTGCATGAAGCTGTGCTGCGCCGAGGTGCCAGGCTCGCCAAAGACCACCGGGCCGGTCGCGTGGCTGACGGGCGTGCCATCAAGGCGCACGCGCTTGCCCAGGCTCTCCATCTCCAGTTGCTGGAGATGCGCCGGCAAGCGGCGCAAGCGCTCATCATAGGGCAGCACGGCACGGCGATCGAGGCCGAGGCCATTCACATGCCAAGCCTCGGTCAGGGCCAGCAGCACGGGCAGGTTCTGTTCCAGCGGCGCTTCCAGGAAGTGGCGGTCCATCGCGGCGGCACCATCCAGCAATTCCTGGAAACGCTCCCACCCCAGCGATAGCGCGAGCGAGAGCCCGATGGCCGACCACAGCGAAAACCGCCCGCCCACCCAATCCCGAAAGGGAAAGACCCGGTCCGGCGCGATGCCGAATTCGGCCGTGGCCTTCAGATTGGTGGACAGCGCCACGAAATGCGCCGCGGCCCCAAGCTTGCCGACACTGGCCTCCATCCAACGCTTGACCAGATGCGCATTGGCCATGGTCTCCTGCGTGGTGAAGGTCTTGGAGGCGACCAGCACCAGGGTGCGCCGCGCATCGAGCTGCGGCAGCACCGTCTCCCAGCCATGCCCATCCACATTGCCCAGATGGATGGGGCGCATGGGGTCGCCCGCGCGCCACAAGGCCCGGCCGACCATGACGGGCCCGAGATCGCTGCCGCCGATGCCGATATTCAGCACCGTGTCGAAGCGCTGGTTGGTCGCGCCGCGGATCTCGCCGCGATGCACCGCCTCGGTAAAGACGCGCATCGCTTCGAGCGTCGCCGCCGCATCGGCCGATTCGGCAGCGGCGCCAGGCAATGCGCCGCGCAGCGCCATGTGCAGGGCAGCGCGGCGTTCGGTCACATTGACCATGCCGGCGCTGGCCATCATGTCCCGCCGGCCGGCGACATCGGCGGCGCGGGCGAGGCCCAGCAGGCAGGCGCGCACCTCATCGGAAATCGCGGTCTTGGAGATATCCAGCAGCAGCCCCGCCCCGCGCGCATGGAAGCGGGCGAAGCGGTCAGGATCATGCGCGAAAAGCGGGCGGATGGCGGCGGCATCGGGCGCTGTGGCCAAGGCCGCGAGGCCGGCCCATGCCGCTTGCAGTTGATCAGCGCTCATGCCTTGGTCGTCCCCGTCGGAGACTGAGTGTTTACAGCCCTTGCGGTTCGCCGGCCACTGCCAGAACCAGCCCGTCAGGGCGCAAAATGCGCTGCGCCACGGCCGTGACGGCGGCACGATCCAGCGCCGCGAGCCGTGCCGGGCGCCCGGCCAGCCATTCCGGGGAGCGCCCGGTCTGGCGCAGCCCCAGCAGCAGCGATGCCGTGCGCCGGCTATCGGTGAATTGCAGCGGCAGCGATCCGGCGAGGAAAGCCACGGCTTCGGACACTTCCTCCGCCGTCGGCCCGCCTGCCGCCATCTCTGCCCAGGCCGCGCGGACCAGGCCCCAGACTTCACCCACCTTGGCATTCTCGGTGGCGACGTTGCCGATGACGATGCCGCGCCCGAACAGCACATCAAGCCCCGCGCCGATGCCGTAGGTCAGGCCGCGCTCCTCGCGCACGGTGCGCATCAGGCGGCTGGTGAAGCCGCCACCGGCGAGGATGCGAAGCGCCACCTGGAACCCCTCCCAGCCCGGATCGGCCGGCATCAGCCCGTCCTGGCCGAACATCAGGGTGGATTGCGGCGCGGCCTTTTCGCGCCGGACGGTGCCGAAGGCCGCCAGCGTGGGCAAGGGCGGCGTCGGTGCCGGCGCGCCGGCTGGCAGATCGGCAAAAAGCTCGCTCATCAGAGCGCGCAGCGCCGCGGCATTGATGGCGCCCGAAGCCGCGACCATGACGCCCCCCTGGCGCAGCTGGGCAGCGAGGCAGGCGCGGATTTCGGCATCGGTGATGGCGGTCAGGCTCTCCGGCGTCGGGAGCCGGCCGGCCGGAAAGCCCGGATAGGCCGCCTCCCAGAAGGCGCGGCGCGCAATGCCGGCGGGCGTCTCCAGCGCCTGGCGGGCGCCCAGCACGGCCCGCGCACGAACCCGCGTGATGGCCGACGCATCCAGCCGCGGCCGCGCCATGGCGAGCTTGGCGAGGCGCACCGCCTCGGGCAGCGCATCCGACAAGGCGCGGAAGCTGCCATCGAAACTGTCCCGATTCGCGGAGAAGGAGAGGCCGATCCCGGCATCGCGCATGGCATCGGCGAAGCCGACATTGTCCAGGTCGCCAGCGCCCTCGCTCAGCATGGCGGCGGCGAAATTCGCCAGCCCCTCGCGCCCCACGGGGTCATTGGCGGCACCGCCGGGCCAGGCCCAGGCGAGCGAGACCACCGGCACGGAATGATCCTCGACCAGCCAGGCCGTGACACCGCCCTGCTCCACGATCTGGATCGGCACGGAGAAGCCGCGGCGGGGCGGCAGGGTTACGCCGAACAGGGTCTCTGACATCAGGCGAAGCTTTCAGGAAAAGGCGAAACGAAGGGGGCCCTGTGCGCGGGATGGCAGGGCGAAGCCGCGCATCAGGCCGGCAGCAGCCAGGCCGTGGTCGCGATGGCGGGGCTGGCCAGCACATGGCGCGCGGCGGCGTTCACCTGCGCCTGCGTCACCGCTGCCATCCGCGCCGGCCATTGCTCCACCGCCTCGATCGGCAGGCCGATGGCCAGCGCCCCGCCCAGCATCCGCGGCGCGGCCCCCAGGCCATCCAGCGCCAGCAGCGCGCCTGCGGTCTGTTGGCGAATGGACCGGCGGGTTTCCTCCTCGGTCGCGCCCTCCTGCACCAGGCGCGCGATGGTGGCCGCGACGATTTCCTCGATGCGCTCCTGCGAGACACCCGGACGCGGCGTGACCGCGACCATCAGCGAGCCAACGCCCACCACATCCCCGTCATAGCCGGCATTGGCGCTGACCGCGTGGCCAGCCTCGACCAGGGCGCGATGCAGGCGGGAGCCGGGGCCGCCGCCCAGCACATGCACCATCACCTCCAGCGGATCGGACTGCATGGCCTCGCCCCAGGTGGCCGAGGGGGCGGCGAAGGATTGCAGGAAGCTCGCCTCGCGCACGCCGGGGTCCCGCGTGATCAGCCGCGGCTCGGGCGCTGTCGCCAGCGGGGCCGCGCGGCTGCGGGCGGGCTTGGGCCGCGCCGGGACGGGGCCGTAGAATTCCTCGGCCCAGCGGCGCAAATCAGCCTCGCGCACGTCACCGGCCACGATCAGCGTGCAATTGGCGGAGGCGTAGTGGGCTGTGTGGAAATCCACCATATCCTGCCGGGTGATGGCACGGATTTCCTCTTCCCAGCCGATCAGCGGGCGGCCGCGCCAATGCTGCGGGCCCCACATGGCGGCGTCGAAGGCTTCGCGGAAGCGGCCGCGCGGCACGGCATCGGTGCGCTGGCGGCGTTCCTCAAGGACGACATTGCGTTCAGATTCGGTCTCAGCCTCGGGGATCAGGGGGGCGGCCAGGCGGTCCGCCTCCATCCGCATCATCAGCGGCAGGCGTGACGCCTCCACGATCTGGAAATAGGCGGTGACGTCCCGGCTGGTGAAGGCATTGTCCTGCCCACCCTCCCGCGCCACGGTCCTGCTGAAGGCGCCGGAGGGGATGTGCGGGCTGCCCTTGAACATCATGTGTTCCAGGAAATGCGCGACGCCCGATTTGCCGGCCGGATCTTCCCCCGCGCCGGCCGAGACATACAGATAATGCGCGGCCACCGGCGCTCGCCGATTTTCCGCCAGGACCACGCGCAGGCCATTGGCCAGCGTCCAGCTCGAAGCACCGAACAGGGGTTGGTCCACCCGGCGTGCCGGGCTTTGGCTTTGCGCCAGGGCTGGCGTGGCCAGGGTCGCGGCGGCGGCGCCCTTGAGGGCGGTTCGGCGGGTCATGGACTTCATGAACCCTATGTGGGGGCGTCCGGCGTTTCGCGCCAGGGGGACTGGACGGGGCGCCGCGTCACCAGAAGCGCAGCGAGTCCATCCAGGTCCGGCGCTGTGGCTGGATGATCGGCGTCTGCCCTTCGGAGAGGCCGCGGCCAAGTGCGGCATTTTCACGCAGGCGCTGCGATTCGCGGGCTGCGTCCACGGGGATGCCGGGTTCGGGCGTTGGGCGCCAGAATAGCGCCTGGTCCACGATGCTGCGATTGACCCGCTCAAGCCGCATGCTTTCCTCATCCACGCGGTCGCGGATGCCATCGGGCACATTGGTGCCGGTCGAGGAGAGCAGCGCGCGTTCGCCGGAGGATTGGCCGGCGCGCTGGCCGGCGCTGAAGCTGCCCGGCACCAACGTGGATTCCGCCTGTTCGCGCGCGCTGAGTTCCTGCGGGCGGCTGGCGCCAGGCCGCGGCGTCGGCAACTGGCCGAGGCTCGGCGGCATGGAGAGTGGCGCGCGCGTCGTCACCTGGAACTCGTCCGGCGCATCGCGCGTCAGGCCGAAGGTGCGGGCGCTATCGCCGCAGCCGACCAGGAGGAGGGGTGCCAGGAGAAGGATCGGCGATAGAATCTTCATCATGGTGCCTCTTTGCGCTTGGTTTCGGGCCGGATCAAGGCATCCGCCACCAGGGCCAGTACGCCACAGACAATCGCGGCATCCGCGACGTTGAACACATACCAGTGCCAGCCCCAGGCGTGAACATCCACGAAATCCACCACGGCGCCGAAGCGGATGCGGTCAATCACATTGCCGACCGCCCCGCCGATCACCGCACCCAGCGCATAGGTGACGAGGCGCGTTTCCGAGCGCGCCAGCCAGCGCAGCAGAAAACCCGCGACCACCAAGGCCAGCGCCGCCAGGATCAGGTGGTTCCAAGCCCCCTCCCCCGAGAAGAGTCCGAAGGTCACGCCCCGGTTCCAGACCATGGTGAGATCAAGCCCCAGCGGCCCGACCTCAATCAGCGGAATGTTGCGGATTTCCGGCAGCGCGATCACCTCCAGGATCCAGAACTTGCTGGCCTGGTCCGCGATCAGCAGCAGGGCCGCGAAGATCAGGCCGCTGCGCAGCGCCGGTGCCATCAGCCTTCCACCACGGCTTCGCAGCGCAGGCACAGTGTCGGATGCGCGGCCGAAGCGCCAACCTCGGGCAGGACGCGCCAGCAGCGCTCACATTTCGCGCCGGGTGCGAGGGTGATATCGAGTGCGACCTCCTCCCCCTCGCCCAGCACCACCTGCGAGGCGATGAGGATTTCCGCCCACTCCTCGGCCGGGAGAGCTGGCGTGCCCGGCAGGGTCAGCGCGAGCCGCGCCTGGAGAGAGGAGCCGAACAGCCCATCGCGGCGGTAATCCTCCAGGCTGGCGGTGATCAGCTTGCGGGCGCGGCGGATTTCCACCCAGCGCTCGGCCAGCGCATCGTCACGCCAATCCGCCGGCAGTTCCGGGAAATCCTGCAGATGGATGCTTCCCGCCGCCTCGCCGAAGCGCGAGAGCCAGGCTTCCTCCGCCGTGAAGACCAGCACGGGTGCCAGCCAGGCGCAGAGGCAGCGATGCAGGTGATCCAGCACGGTGCGGGCCGCACGGCGGCGCAGCGCATGGGCCGCGTCGCAATACAGGCTGTCCTTGCGGATATCGAAGTAGAAGGCGCTGAGATCGCTGGCGCAGAAGGCGTGGATCTCGGGCAGCACGCCATTCCAGTCGTAATCGCTGACTGCCTTGCGCAGCCGCATATCCAGTTCCGTCAGCCGGTGCAGCACCCAGCGCTCCAGCTCCGGCATCTCGGCCAGGGGCACGCGCTCGCTCTCCTCGAAGCCGGCGAGGTTGCCGAGCAGCCAGCGGAGCGTGTTGCGCATGCGCCGATACAGCTCGGCCTGCTGCTCCAGGATGTTCTTGCCCAGGCGAAGGTCTTCCGAGGTATCGGAATTCATCACCCAGAGCCGCAGGATATCGGCGCCATACTTGGCCGTGACCTCCTGCGGGGCGGTCACATTGCCAAGGGATTTGGACATCTTGCGGCCATTCTCATCCATGACGAAGCCATGGGTGAGAATCGCCTTGAAGGGGGCGACACCCCGCGTGCCGACCGATTCAAGCAAGGAGGACTGGAACCAGCCACGATGCTGGTCCGAGCCTTCGAGGTAGAGATCCGCGGGGAAATTCAGCCCGCGCGGCGGCAGCACGAAAGCGTGGGTGGAGCCGCTCTCGAACCAGACATCCACGATGTCCATCACCTGCTCGTAATCGTCCGGATTGCGGTCCGGGCCCAGGAAGCGCGCGGCAGCGCCGGGCTGATACCAGGCATCGGCGCCTTCCTCGCGGAAGGCATCCACGATGCGCTGCATCACCACCGCATCGCGCAGCACGGCGCCGTTGCGCTTCTCGACGAAGATGGCGATGGGCACGCCCCAGGCGCGCTGCCGGCTGATGCACCAATCCGGCCGGCCGGCCACCATGGAGCCGATGCGGTTGCGCCCCACATCGGGCACGAAATGCGTGGCGGCAATCGCCTCCAGCGACTTCGCGCGGATCTGGTTCTCGTCATCCATGGCGATGAACCATTGCGGCGTCGCGCGGTAGATCACGGGCTTCTTGGAACGCCAGGAATGCGGATAGCTGTGGTTCAGCTTGCCCTTGGCCGCCAGCGTGCCGAGGGCCGTCATCGCGGCATAGACGGGTTCATGCGCGCGAAAGACGTGGATGCCCTCGAAGCCCGGCGCCTGTGGCGTGTAGGTGCCGTCATCGCCGACGCATTCGGGGATTTCGATGCGCGCCTCGGGGTGGGCGCGGTTATGCGCGACGACGAGGGCGAAATCCTCCTCGCCATGGCTGGGCGCGATATGGACGATGCCGGTGCCGGCATCATCGGTCACGTAGTCGCCGGCCAGCATGATGGCCTCATGCGCATAGGCGCCCGCATGGCCCCGCAGCGGCGCGGCGCAGACGGCCCCCTCGAAGGCCGTGCCGGGGAAGGTCCTGACCAGCGTGTGGGTCGCGATGCCGGCTTCGGCACAGAAGGCCGGCAGCAGGGCGAGCGCCACCACCAGCCGCGCGCCGGGCCGGACGAGCGATGCGTCATGCACGCTGTCCACATGCATCAGCGCGTATTGGATCTCAGGCCCATAGGCGAGGGCCCGGTTGCCCGGCATGGTCCAGGGCGTCGTCGTCCAGATCACCACATCGCTGCCGACCAGTTCCGGCAGCCCCCGCGCCCGCTCCACACGGAACAGCGCGTGCAGCGTGGGCGAGACGTGATCCATGTATTCGATCTCGGCCTCGGCCAGCGCCGTCTTCTCGACCGGGCTCCACATCACGGGCCGGAGGCCGCGATAGAGCGAGCCATTCATCAGGAAGCGGCCGATTTCCTCGGCGATCACCGCCTCGGAGGCGAAATCCATGGTGGCGTAGCGCTGCGCCCAGTCCCCAGCGACGCCGAGGCGGCGGAATTCCTCAGATTGTACGCCGAGCCAGTGCTGCGCATAAGCCCGGCATTCCGCGCGGAATTCGAGGACGGGGACTTGGTCCTTGTCCACCTTCTTCGCGCGGTATTCCTCCTCGACCTTCCATTCGATCGGCAGGCCGTGGCAGTCCCAGCCGGGGATGTAGTTGGCATCCCGGCCCGACATCTGCGCCGCGCGGTTGATCACGTCCTTCAGGATCTTGTTCAGCGCGTGCCCGATATGCAGCGGGCCATTGGCGTAGGGCGGACCATCATGCAGCACGAATTGCGGGCGCCCCGCGGATTTTTCCCGCAGCAGCTTCCAGCTTTCCGCGGCGGCCCATTTGGCTAGCAATCTGGGCTCGCGGTTCGGCAGATCGGCCTTCATGGGGAAGGCGGTCTGCGGCAGGAAGACCGTCTTGCGGTAATCGCGCGCGGGTGATTCAGGGGCGTCGTTCATGGATCTTCTCGGTCGCGCGGGGCGCGGAAATGGAGGGGTGACGCGGAAATTCTCCCGGCCTTCAGAAGAAGGCCGGGCCCCAAATTCGGGGGCTCACCCAGGGAAGCATCCGGTTCGCGCGCATGGCCATGGATATGCGGAGTTCCGGGGGCCGCGGTCAAGGGCGATGCGCCCTGCCCGGCTGGCCCTCAGCCGGCGGCCATCAGCGGGCGGGCGTCACACTGCCAGCAATGTGCGCGCCTGCGCGGCATCCATCCGGATCTGCGCGACGAGGGCCGGGAAATCCGTGAATTTCCGCTCCTCGCGGATAAAGGCGACCAGCGCGACACTGACCTCCTGGCCGTAAAGATCCTCGGCGAAATCAAAGAGATGCGCCTCCAGCCGGGAGATCGGATCGCCCCCCAGCGTCGGCCGCCGGCCCAGATTGGCGACACCAGGCACCACCCGCCCATCCGGCAGGGTCGCCCGCACGGCGTAAACCCCACGCGCCGGCTCCAGATGCCGGCCGAGCGGGATATTGGCCGTGGGAAACCCGATGGTCCGCCCGCGCGCATCGCCATGCGTGACGGGGCCGGTGATGGCGAAGCTGCGGCCCAGCAATGCGGCCGCCCGCTCCGGATAGCCATCCTGCAACAGGCGGCGGATGCGGGTGGAGCTGATGGCGCCCTCCGCATCGGCCAGATGCGGCACGATGGAGAGGCCGATGCCCAGCGCCTCGGCCGCCTGGCGGAGGAATTTCACATCCCCGCCGCGCCGGTGGCCGAAGGCGAAATCCGGCCCGCAGGCCAGGTGCCTGGCCCCCAGCGCGCCATGCAGCACGATCTCAACGAAATCCGCGGCGGACATGGCGGCGAGTTCGGTGCCGAAGGGCAGGGCCACCACATGCTGCGCGCCAGCGGCTGCCAGGGCTGCGGCCTTGGCCGGCAGCAGGGTCAGCCGGAAGGGCGGATCATCCGGCCGGAAATGTTCGCGCGGATGCGGCTCGAAGGTCAGCGCGCCGAGCGGCAGGTCTGGCCGCGCCTGATGCGCCGCGGCCAGCACCGCCACATGGCCCAGATGCACGCCATCTAGGTTGCCAAGCGCCAATGTGGCCCCGCGCGCGGTCTCGGGCACGCCATGCCAATCGGTGAGGATCATGCCTCGGTCTGCGTCATCCAGCGCGTCACGCCGGGCGGGACCCATTGGGCCAGCGCATCCAGCGCGGCCTCGGGGCTGGCCGCGCGCAACGCGAGGCCCGCATGCTGCGGCCTGACGAAACCCGCCCCCGACATGCGGTCGAGCAGGGCGAAGAAGGGCGCCCAGTAGTCATCCACATCCAGGTAGACCAGCCCCTTGCTGTGAATGCCAAGCTGCGCCCAGGACTGGATCTCGACCGATTCCTCCAGCGTGCCGATCCCGCCCGGGAGGACGACGAAGCCATCGGAGAGATCATTCATCATGGCCTTGCGGACATGCATGGAGGGCACGACGCGCAATTCCGTGACGCCCCCATGGCCCAGCTCGCGGTCCATCAGCGCTTCGGGAATGACGCCGATGACCTCGGCGCCGGCCTTGATGGCGGCATCGGCCACGATCCCCATCAGGCCGACCTTGCCGCCGCCATAGACCAGGCCCAGTCCGCGCGCCGCGATGGCGCGGCCAAGTGCACCCGCCAGCCCCGCATGCACCGGATCAAACCCCGGCTGCGCACCGCAAAACACACAGACCCGCTTCATGCGCGGGAGGGCACCATCACGGTCGCTTCGCCCTCAATCACCGGCTTGCCCGCAACCGCGCAGACCGTGCTGAGCGTGACGCGCTTCTTGGCGGGGTCCAGCGCCGTGACGGTCACCGTGGCTGTCACCGTCTCGCCGATCTTCACCGGCGCGCGGAACTTCAGGTTCTGGCCGAGATAGATGGTCCCGGCCCCCGGCAGGCGCGTGCCCAGCACGGTGGAGATCAGGCTGGCCGAGAGCATGCCATGGGCGATCCGCTCCTTGAACATGGAGGCGGCGGCGACTTCGGCGTTGATATGCACCGGGTTGGTATCGCCGGAGACGCCCGCGAAGAGCAGGATATCGGCCTCCGTAATGGTCTTTCCGAAGCTGGCGGTCTGGCCGAGCGTCAGATCCTCGAAGAAATAGCCATCCATGCGATTCGCCCCTCGATCTGGTCTGCCCCGGGTGTAACCCAAAGCCCGCGGGCGGGAAATGTCGAACGCCCTGATATGGCACGCGCCGGAGACGCCCCGGCCGTGATGATGGCGGCCGACCCTCAGGCCCGCGCCATTGCCTCACGGCGCGCGTCGGGATGATGGGCCATCTCGATCCGCCAGAGGGCGGCGTTCACCGCCAGCGCCGCCACCACCAGAAGCAGGTTGGCCATGCCAGGGCTGACGAGAAGCACAGGCCGGATTTGGAACCGCAGGTGGTCATCATGCAACATGCCCCAGGCATAAAGCTCGCCGAGGAAGGCGGAAATCGCCGGTACGAAGACCAGGACCACGGCCAGCGCCGCAGCCAGGATGCGCCACTTCCTGAGTTGCGGGATCAAGCTGGCCGCCAGCATCAGCGCAAGGGCCAGAAATTTCAGCCTGGCGAAAACCGGCAACATTTCCCAGCGCGGCAGCACAGGCCAGATGGTCCCCTCCCCGAGCCGGATGAGGGGCAGGAAGGTCGCCACCACGGCCAGCCCCAGGCCCATGCACAGCAAGCCGATCGCGAATCGGTCCCTTCCATCTCTGGCTGGCATGAGCGTTTCCCCAGTTGCTTATTGGTAACCAAACAGTAATTTTATCCTGGGCGCCGGACAAGGATTTTCTGCCGAAATTATGCAATCACGCCTTGGCCCTTTCCGGCTCTGCGCTCAAAATCCCTTCATGTTCCTGCGCTTTGTTGTTCTTCTCCTGGCCCTCGTGCCGCTCCGTTCCACCGGGCAGGATCTGGCCGGCCATGGCGGCCCGGTCCGGGCCTTGGCCGTCCTGGGGGACCGCCTTGCCTCGGCCGGGTTTGATCAGGCGATCATCCTCTGGAACCCCGCGACCGGCCGGGCGGAACGCGTGATCCGCTGGCACCAGGGCAGCGTCAATGCGCTGGTGACCCTGGCTGATGGCCGCCTCGCCTCGGCCAGCGAGGATGCACGCATCGCCATCTGGGGCGAGGATGCCGCCCCCGCCCTGGTGCTGGAAGGCCATACCGAGCCGGTGGTCGGCCTCGCATCCGCGCCCGGGTTGCTGGCTTCCGCGGGCTGGGATGGCACGGTGCGCCTGTGGGACCTCGGTGCGGGGAACGTGCGCATCTTGCAGGGCCATCAGGGCAATGTGAACGCCGTGGCCTTTGCGGATGGCGCACTGCATAGCGCCGGCCAGGATGGCACGCTGCGCCGGTGGGAGGCGGATGGCACCCCCCTCACCCGCGCCGAATTCGGTTTTCCGCAATCCGCGTTGCTCGCCTTGCCCGATGGCAGCCTGGTGAGTGCGGGGGTGGATGGGACGGTGCACCTCGTCACCGCCGATGGCACAACGCGCATCCTGCATGCCGCCCCGCGCCCCGTCGTGGCGCTGGCCGCGAGCCCGGATGGCCGGATGCTCGCCGTTGGTTCCATTGGCGGCAGCGTGAACCTCTATGCCCTGCCCGAGGGCCAGCTGCGCCACACGCTGGATGGGCCGGGGCTGCCCGTCTGGTCCGCCATCTTTGCGCGCGATGGGCTGACGCTCTGGACCGGCGGCGGGGATCGCCGGGTGCGCCGCTGGGATGCCCGCAACGCCCGCCCGCTTGGCCCCCTGGCCACCGAGGCCGAAGAGATGCCTCAAGCCGGGCTTGATCGTCACGGCGCTGAAATCTGGCGGGCCTGCCAGGCCTGCCATTCCCTGCGCCCGGAAACCGGCCCGATGGCTGGCCCGCATCTGCACAACATCTTTGGCCGCCGCATGGGCTCGCTGCCCGGCTATGCCTATTCCGAGCGTCTGGCGCGGGGCGACATCACCTGGACGCCGGAAACCGTGGCCGACCTGTTCACCCGCGGCCCGGATGTGGTGACGCCGGGGACGCGGATGCCAGTCCAAAGGGTTGGAAATGCCGAAGATCTGACCGCGCTGATGCGCTTCCTGGAGCAGGCGACGCGGTAGTGCGTCGTTCCAAAGCTGCCCGCGCCACCCAGGCTGCGGGGCGGGTCTATCGGCGGGTCTGCCCTGTCATGCGGCCCTGGGCGTCGTAATGGCGAATGGTGTCGCCACTCACCTCCGAGCGCCCGGTCGAACGGCCGGAGGAATCATAGTGCCGCGTGGTGCTGCCGCTGATTTCGCTGCGGCCGGCCGAACGGCCTGACGCGTCATATTGGCGGATCGTGTCGCCGCTGCGTTCGCTGCGCCCAACCGTGCGGCCCTGCGCGTCATAGTCGCGGCGCGTATCGCCACGGAACTCGCTGCGCCCGACCGAGCGCCCCTGGGCGTCATATTGCCGCTGCGTATCGCCGCTCATCTCCGAGCGGCCGGTCGCGCGGCCTTGCGCGTCATAGTCGCGCTTGGTCTGGGCTTCGGCAGGGATGGTGAGCAGCAAGGCTGCGAGAAATGCGGGCCACATGAGAAGCAGCCTGGACAGCGGAGATGGCATCAAAAAGGCAGCAATCGGGCGATGGTGACCAGCCGCTCCATCCGGTCCTCCAATTCCAGCGAGGTCGGCACCGCGTGGGTGGAGAGCGCCGCCATCCCTTCCCGCGGCAGGTAAGCCCGGCCGGGATCGGCGATCAGCACCTCCGCCCCCGCTGCCGCCATGGCCCGCAACCAGGGCAGGATATGCGCGACCATCGGCGCCTCGTAGCAGACATCCCCGGCCAGGATCACATCCCAGCGGCAGGCGCTGCCGACCATATCGGCCCCTGATGCCAGCACCGAAACCCCGTTCAGCGCCGCATTCATGCCGATCGCCGCCACGGCCAGCGGGTCAATCTCCGAGGCCTCGACCAGGGATGCGCCGCATTGCGCCGCGATGATGGCGGCGATACCGCAGCCGGCCGCGAAATCCAGCACGCGCTTGCCGCGCACCAGGGCGGGCGCATCGCGGATGGCCCGACCCAGCGCCTGGCCGCCGGGCCAGGCGAAGGCCCAGAAGGGTGGCTCCATGCCATGTTGCTGGAGAAACGCCTCGCTCGCTTGCCAGATGGGGGTGATTTCGGTTGCCAGATGCAGGCGCAGCCCGGGCAAAAGCGGCGCTTCGGCGATGGCGGTCTGCGCGCGGATGAAGGCCTCGGCCTGCGTCACATCCGCCCGATCAGGATGGCCAGCGCCGCCAGCAGGCCAACCTCGCGGTTCAGCTTGAACAGCGCGAGGCATTGGCCCGGATCATGGATGTCCAGCGCCCGGATTTGATGGGCCAGCACGGCGCCGGGCATGGCCAGCGCCAGGATGAACCAGCCATTCAGCCCCGAAAGCCAGCCGGTCAGTGCCAGAAGCAACAAGGTCGCCGCATAGCAGGCGGCGAGGAAGGGCCGGGTGCGCGCGCCGAATTTCAGCGCGGTGGAGCGGATGCCCACCATCGCATCATCCTCGCGGTCCTGATGCGCATAGATCGTGTCATAGCCGAGGATCCAGAAGATCGTTGCGGCATAAAGCGCCAGCATGGCCCAGCTGAGCGAACCGCTCGCCGCCACGGGACCCATCAGGGCACCCCAGCCAAAGGTGAAACCCAGCACCAGCTGCGGGTAATCCGTGACGCGCTTGGCCAACGGGTAGATCAGGATGGGCACCAGCGAGAGCACGCCAAGCCAGATCGCCGCCGCCTTCAGCTGCAGCAAGATCAGCAGGCCAATCCCGCAGAGGGCGGCCAGGAAGGCCACCGCCTGGCGCGCTGAAACCGCGCCGGAAGCCAGCGGGCGCCCCCGCGTGCGCTCCACCTGGCGGTCAATATCGCGGTCCCAGAGGTCATTCACGACGCAGCCCGCACCACGCATCACCACGGCGCCCACGAAGAACAGCAGGGTCAGCCAGATGCCCGGTAGCCAGCCCGTGGCCTGCAAGGCAATGCCCCAGAGGCCGGGGAGGAACAACAGCCAGGAGCCGATGGGCCGGTCGGCCCGCATCAGCAGCGCATAGGGGCGCCAGCCGGGCGGCAGCCTGGCCACCCAGCCCTCGGCCCGGATGTCGGTATATCCCGTGCTGTCTTGCATCGCGGCATGCAGCACGGCACATCGGCGCATGTCCATCCCTCGTTTGCATGTTGAAGGCCCACTCGCGCCCGGCGTCGAAATCGCCCTGACCCCGGCGCAGGCGCATCACATCGGCCATGTGCTGCGCCGCGCGCCGGGGGCCGAACTGCGCGCCTTCAACGCGCGCGACGGCGAATTTACCGCCGAGCTGACGGCGCTGCGCAAGGATCGCGGCGCCATGCGCCTGGGCGCCCTGCTGCGCGCCGCAGCGCCCGAGCCCGAGCTGCGCGCCCTGATCGCGGCCTTGAAGCGGGACGCGATGGACTGGGCGGTAGAAAAAGCCACCGAGTTGGGCGCGACCTGGATCCAGCCCGTGCTGACCCGCCGCTGCGTCGCCGGCCACTGCAACACCGAGCGCCTTTCCAACATCGCCCGCGCGGCGGCCGAGCAATGCGAGCGCCTGGCCATCCCATGCGTCGCCGAGGCGCGGCCGCTGCATGCGGTGCTCGATTCCTGGGATGGCGCCCCCATGCTGGTCGCCGCGGAGCGGCGCGAGGCGCCGCGTTTGCATGAAACTCTTGCAACACTCGCAGCACCCTGTGGCTTTCTGGTCGGCCCCGAGGGGGGGTTCGAGCGGGCTGAGCTTGACGATCTGGCCCGGCGCCCCTTTGTATCGCTCGCAACACTCGGCCCGCGCATCCTTCGCGCGGAGACGGCGCTGGTGGCGGGACTGGGCGCGATCTCCTTCGCCCTGGATGCCCGGCGCTGATCTGACAGGCCCATTCTGACACGAACGAAAGCAACCGCATGTCCAATCCCGGCCAGGCCGACCCGACGCCGATCACCGCCGCGCGCCAATTGGCCGAGTGGTTCGCCGCAGGCTGCAAGCCGAAATCCGACTGGCGCATCGGCACGGAGCACGAGAAATTCGGCTTCCGCCGCAGCGACTTTTCCTCGCCCGACTACGAGCACCGGGGCATCGGCGCGATGCTCTCGGGCATCATGGCGAAAGGCTGGGCGCCGATCCGCGATGGCGAGAACATCATCGGCCTGACCCAAGGCGCGGCCTCGGTCAGCCTGGAGCCAGGCGGGCAGTTCGAGCTCTCCGGCGGCCCGATGGAGGACCTCCATGCGGCGCGGCTGGAGCTCGCGGCCCATCTGCGCGACGTCCATGAAGTGGCGGGCCCGCTCGGCCTCGGCTTCGCCGGCATGGGCTTCCACCCCGCGGCGCGGCGCGAGGACATGTCCTGGATGCCCAAGAGCCGTTACGCCATCATGCGCGAATACATGCCCAAGCGCGGCAGCATGGGGCTGGACATGATGCTGCGCACCTCCACTGTGCAGGTGAATCTCGATTTCGGCGATGAAGCCGACATGGTCGAGAAGCTGCGCGTCTCGCTCGCCTTGCAGCCTCTGGCCACCGCGCTGTTTGCCTCCTCGCCACTGCGCGAGGGGCAGCCTTCCGGCTACAAGTCGCTGCGTGGCCATGTCTGGTCCGACACGGACCCGGACCGCACCGGCATTCCTGGCCTGGTCTTCGAGGAGGGTTTCGGCTTCGAGCGTTTCGCCGAATTCGTGCTCGACGTGCCGATGTATTTCGTCGCGCGTGACGGCAAGCTGCTGGACGCGACGGGCCAGAGTTTCCGCCGCTTCATGGCGGGTGGCCTGCCCAGCCTGCCCGGCATCGAGGCCACGATGGGCGATGTGGCCGATCACGTGACCACCGTCTTCACCGAAGTCCGGCTCAAGAAATTCCTGGAGATGCGCGGCTCCGACGCGGGTTCCGCCGCAATGATCCAGGCGCAGCCGGCCTTCTGGGTCGGGCTGATCTATGACGATGCGGCACAGAAGGCCGCGCGCGCGCTGACGCGGGATTGGACGGTCGCGCAGATGCACGCGCTGCGCGCCGATGCGCCGCGCCTCGCCCTCGAAGCGACCATCGCCGGGCGCCCGCTGCGGGATGTGGCGCGGGATGCACTGGCCATCAGTGAGGCCGGGCTGAAGGCACGCGGCCTAGGCGAGGAGATTTATCTCGCCCCGCTGCATGAGATCGTGGAGAGCGGCATGACGCAGGCGGACCGAATCCTGCAGATGTTCCACGGCCCCTGGCGTGGCGATGCCCGCCTGGCACTGCCCTTCACGGAGCTCTGACCGCGCGGCATCACTCGGCGCGGATGCCGGCCTCGCGGATCAGATTGCCCCAGAGTGTGGTTTCGGCGGCGAGCACAGCGCCGAGTTCCGGCCCGGTCTGGAATTCGGCCTGCATGCCGTATTCATCGAAACGCGCGCGCAGGTCAGGGTCATTCACCGCGAAGCGCAGCGCTTCCGCCAGCCGCGCCACAGCGCCAGGCGGCGTGCCGGAGGGCGCGAACCACCCCGCGAAGGAGGCGACGACAAAGCCCGGAAAGCCGCTTTCGACCACGGTCGGCAATTCGGGTAATGTGGCCAGGCGCCGCGCGGAGGTGACGGCGATCGGCCGGGTCTGGTTGGCGCGCATGGCCTGGATGGCTTCCAGCGTCGTGCTCCACATGGCATCGGCGCGCCCGGCCGCGATCTCGGTATAGGCCTGCACGCCGCCGCGGAAATGAATGGTCTCGCCGGGTGGCAGGCCAGCGCGCCTGCGGAACAACTCGCCGATCAGATGCGTGCCCGATCCCGCGCCGCTGGTCGCGGTGTTCATGGCGGCCCCCCGCTGGGCCGACCAGGCGATGAATTCGCGCAGGTCCCGCACCGGCAAGTTGCGATTGATGTGCAGGATATAGGGCACGGTATAGGTGCCGGCGATGGGGATGAAGGCGGTGCGCGGGTCCCGCGGCTCCAGGTCAGGCCGGAAATTCGGAATGGTGGCGAGGCCGATGCCGCCAGAAAGGATCGTGTAGCCATCCGGACGTGCCTGCGCCACGGCCAGATTGCCGATGGCGGAGCCCGCGCCGGGCCGGTTTTCGATGATGATGCTCTGCCCCAGATGCCGTGCCGCGCGCTCGGCCAGCATGCGCCCGGCCGTATCCACGATGCCGCCCGGCGGGAAAGGAATGACCAGCACGGGCGAGCGCGTGGGGAAGGCCTCGGTCTGCGCGCTGGCCATGGCGGGCAGGAGCGCGGCACTGAGCAGGACACGGCGTTGCATCGGCGAACCCCCGGAGGATGCGCGAGCCTAGCGCACGCCGCGTGCCGCATCCATTCATTCTCATAGGGGCCGCTGTGCAGGCGAAAGGACGCGGCTCGCTGCCTGGGTGGCGGGTAAAACCTGGGCTGCGGGCGTAGAAACGCCGGTGCCCGTCATTGGAAGCGCTCTCAGGCTTCTGCGTCCTCCTCTCCCCGCCCGACCAGCTGCAACGCCCGCCCGCGGATTCCGCGCAGGCCGAGGGCGTGGATCAGCGCCTCCTCTCGCCCATGCGTCACCCAGATTTCCGGTGCCTGGACCTCCTCGCAGGTGGCGAGGAGTTCGGGCCAATCGGCGTGGTCGCTGATCACCATGGGCAGCTCCACGCCACCCTGGCGCGCCCTTTGCCGCACCCGCATCCAGCCCGAGGCGAGGCAGGGAATGGGCTCGGCCAGCCGCCGTGCCCAGCGGTCGGCGATGGCCGAGGGTGGTGCGAGGACGATGGCACCCACCAGCTTGTCCTTCCCGGCGACCGTCGCCGGCACCAGGGGGCCAAGCGGGACACCCCATTCCTCATACAGCGTGCACAGCTTCATCAGCGCGCCATGCACTGGGATGGGCGCATCCCAGCCACCGGCGCGCAGCAGCGAGATCAGCCGCTGCGCCTTGCCCAGCGCATAGCAGCCGATGACATGCGTGCGCTCCGGAAACAGCGCCACGCTGCGCAACAGGCGCGCGATTTCCTGATCGGCCGGGGGATGGATGAAAACAGGCAGCGCGAAGGTCGCTTCGGTGACGAAGACGTCGCAGCGCTCGGGCTCGAAGGGGGCGCATGTGGCATCGAAGCGGCGTTTGTAGTCGCCGCTGACTACGGCGCGGGAGCCCTGCCATTCAAGGCAGACCTGCGCCGACCCCAGCACATGCCCGGCCGGGCGCAGCCACACCCGCACACCATTGATGGTCAGGCTCTCGCCATAGCGCAGCGCCTGCTGGCCAGTGCCGGCGCGCTCCTCGCCCATGCGGGCGCGCATGATGGCAAGCGTCTCGGCCGTGGCCAGCACGTGATTGTGGCCGGGGCGGGCGTGGTCCGCATGGCCATGGGTGATGACGGCGCGGTCCACCGCGCGCAGCGGGTCCACATGGAAGCCGCCAGGCTCGCAAAAGAGACCCTCGGGCGTCACGCGCAGCCAGGTTTCGGGATGGGGGGGCATGGGCTCCTTCACGCGCCGGTTGGCACCCCTTATAGCTGGGCACGGATGAGAACAATGCCAGAACTATTTACCAGCTGGTTTGCCGGGCGGGGCTGGGCGCCACGGACGCATCAGCTCGACATGCTGGCCGCCGCGCGGGCGGGGCAATCCGCGTTGCTCATCGCCCCCACCGGCGGCGGCAAGACGCTGGCGGGGTTCCTGCCCTCGCTCATCGCGCTGCACGACGCCCCGCGTGAGGGGCTGCACACCCTATACATTTCGCCGCTGAAGGCGCTGGCCGTGGATATCGCGCGCAATCTGGAGGCGCCGATCACCGAGATGGGCCTGGCCATTCGCGTCGAGACCCGCACCGGTGATACGCCCGCCAATCGCCGTGCCCGCCAGCGCGAAAAGCCACCCAATATCCTGCTGACAACGCCCGAGAGCCTGACGCTGCTGCTCTCCCTGGCCGATGCCCATACGCTTTTCGGAGATGTCGAGGCGGTGGTTGTAGATGAGGCACATGCCCTGGCCGGGACCAAGCGGGGCGACCAGTTGTCGCTGGCGCTGTCGCGCATCTCGGCCCTGGCGCCACGCGCGCGCCGCATCGGGCTTTCCGCCACGGTGAACCACCCCGAGGCGCTGCGCGCATGGCTCTCGCCCACGGCACGTGCGGAGGATGTGGCGCTGATCCGTGCCGATGCGGGGGCGGCTCCCTTGCTTGGCGTGCAATTGCCGGCCGGCCGGCTGCCCTGGGGCGGGCATATGGGCCTGGCTTCCGCGCCGGAAATCCTGGCGCGCATCGCGGCCGCGCGCGTCACCATCGTCTTCGTCAACACGCGTGCCCAGGCTGAACTCATCTTCGCCGCCCTGTGGAAGCTGAACGAGGATGCTCTGCCCATCGCCGTGCATCACGGCAGCCTGACCGTCGAGCAGCGCCGCCGCGTGGAAGCCGCGATGGCGGATGGCAGGCTGCGCGGCGTGGTCGCCACCTCCTCGCTCGATCTGGGCATTGACTGGGGCGATGTGGACCAGGTGATTCAGGTGGGCGCGCCCAAGGGTGTCTCCCGCCTGTTGCAGCGTGTCGGCCGCGCCAATCACCGCATGGATGAGGCCAGTGCGGCGTTGCTCGTCCCCGCCAATCGCTTCGAGGTGATCGAATGCGCCGCCGCCCTGGAGAGCATCGCCGCCGGAGAACTGGATGGCGAGCCGCCGCGCCCGGGCGGCCTCGATGTGCTGGCGCAGCATATCCTGGCCATGGCCTGCCACGCGCCCTTCCGCCCGGATGATCTCTATGCCGAGGTGACGCGGTCTGGCGCCTATGCCGAACTCTCCCGGCGCGATTTCGACGATGTGCTGCGCTTCGTCGAGGATGGCGGCTATGCGCTGGCCAGCTACGAGCGCTGGCGCCGCCTGTTCCGCGATTCCGAAGGGCTCGTGCACGTACGCGGCACCGCCATCGCGCGGCAATTGCGCCTCAACCTCGGCACCATCGTGGAGCTGCCGCTGATGAAGGTGAAGCTGCGCGGCGGGCCCATGCTGGGCGAGGTGGAGGAATGGTTCATCTCCACCCTCACCCCCGGGGATACCTTCCGCTTCGCCGGCCAGATCCTGCGCTACGAGGGCATGGCGGGTGTCACGGCCGAGGTCTCGCGCGGCGGCGAGGGTGAGCCGCGGGTGCCGGCCTATGGTGGTTCGCGCATGCCGCTCTCCACCCATCTGGCGGAGCGTGTGCGCGGCATCCTCAGCGACCCCACCCATTGGGCCATGCTGCCCGAGAGTGTCCGGGAATGGCTGCGGATGCAGCGCCTGAAAAGCGAATTGCCCAGTGCCACCGGCCTGCTGGTCGAGAGCTTCCCGCGGGGCGGCAAATGGTTTCTGATCGCCTATTGCTTCGAGGGGCGCCTCGCGCACCAGACCCTTGGCATGCTCGCAACACGGCGCATGGAGCGGCTGGGCTGGGGCCCGCTGGGCTTCGTCGCGACTGATTACGTCCTCGCCTGCTGGACCGCCTTCGAGCCTGGCGACCCTGGCGACCTCTTCGTCGAGGATCTGCTGGGCGAGGATCTGGAGGACTGGATCGCGGAAAGCTCCATGCTCCGCCGCACCTTCCGCAACATCGCGACCATCGCGGGGCTGCTGGAAAAGCATCATCCGGGCATCGAGAAGAACCGCAAGCAGATGAGCGTGAACTCCGACCTGATCTATGACGTGCTGCGCAAGCATGAGCCGGACCACATCCTGCTGCGCGCAACGCGCGCCGAGGCCGCCTATGGCCTGACCGATGTGCGCCGCATCGGCACCATGCTGGCCCGCGCCAAGGGGCAGATCCGGCACCGGCGGCTGGAGCATGTCTCCCCGCTTGCCGTGCCAGCGCTGCTGGAAGTCGGCCGCGAATGGGTGGCGGGCGATGCCGAGGACGCCCTTCTGGCGGAGGCGGCGAGCCTCGTTTCCGACGCCACGGATGGCGCGGAGAGCTATTTCGAGACCGTGTCCGACCTCGCCGAGGAAGCGGCACCCCGCCCGCCCCGCCCCCGCGAAAGAAGGCGCCGCCGATGAGCCTTGCCCCCCTGCATCTGGCCGGTGAGCGCTTCATGCTGTGTCCGAGCGGTGTCGCGCTCTGGCCCGCGCAGCGCACGCTGATCGTGGCGGATCTGCATTTCGAGAAGGGCAGCGCCCAGGCGATGCGCGGCCTCCCCGTGCCGCCCTATGACACGCGCGAAACGCTGACGCGCCTCGCTTTCACGCTGCGTCGGCACGCGCCGCGCCGCGTCATCGTGCTGGGTGATGCGCTGCATGATGATGGGGCGGTGGCCCGTATGGCGCGCAGCGACCTCGTTGCCCTGCAGCGCCTGCTGGCGCCCTTGGAGGTGCTCTGGATCGCGGGCAACCATGACCCCGCGCCGCAGCCCGAACTGCCCGGGCGGTGCCTGCCCGAATGGCGGGAGGCCAGGCTGCATTTTCGCCATATCGGCGGCAGCACTCCCATCGCGAGGCAGGAGGCGGAACTGAGCGGGCACTACCACCCCAAGGCAACCTTGCCAACGCGCATCGGCGGCGTGACGCGCCCCTGTTTCCTCGCCGGCGGGCAGCGGCTTGTGCTGCCCGCCTTTGGTGCCTTCACCGGCGGGCTCGATGTGCTCGATCCCGCCATGTCGTCGCTGACGCGTGGCGCGCAGCGTGTCTTTCTGCTCGGCCGGGACCGCCTGCACAGCGCCGCTTTCGAGGCGCTGCGGCAGCCCTTCGCAGCTACTGGATCAGCGGCTCGCTGATCGGCAGCAGAACGCCGTTGCTGCAGACCGTCTCGCGCGCGCCCAGCGTGATGGGGCTGAGCGGGATGGTGATGCCGCCCACGCCAAAGCCGCTGTCACCCACGATCTTCGCCTGGATGGTGTTGCCCTGCATCCCGTTGAACTCGACCTGGTTGCCGTTGCGGGTCTTCACCTGCGTCACGCGGCCCATCAGCTCGGCCAGTGTGTAGCGGCCTTCCAGGATGTGCATGTTCACGAAGGCGCCCAGGCGCAGCCGGTCCGGGCTCTGGCCCTGCGCGCCGGAGCCGCCGGTGCTGGGGTTCAGCATTTCGCGCAGCGCATTGGGCATCTTGGCCATGGCTGCATTGTCGGGGGCGAGCACAGTGAAGGGACCGGCACCGCGAAGCGTATCCACCGCACCCGCGCGGCTGACCATCTCGATGAAGTTGTCGTAGTTGCCGGCGGCGGCCAGCGCGTCCACCACATTGGTGGTCTGAACCTGGGTCTGCGCGGCGGTCTGGGCCAGCAGCGGCAAGGGCAGCAAGGCGGCGCAGGCGCCCAGCAGGAATTGGCGGCGTTGGGGCATGGGGGAAATCCTTTGGGGTGTGGTGACCGCATCGAGCGGGGTGCGTGATCAACGCCCGCGCAGCCGCAAAGGTTGCAATCGCCGCTTTGCGCCAGCGCCGCGCGGCTCCATATGTGACACATGACTGCTCCCGCGCTTTTCTGGTTCCGACAGGACCTTCGCCTCACCGACAACCCTGGCCTCGATGCTCTTGGCGGGCGCCCTTGCCTGCTGGTCTATGTCCTTGACGACCAGGCCGCCGGCCGCTGGGCGCATGGCGGCGCGCAGCGCTGGTGGCTGCATCATTCGCTGGCGGCCCTCGATGCCGATCTGTGCGCGCGGGGCGCGGCGCTGCACATCGCGCGCGGGCCGGCCGCACGCATCATCCCCGAACTGGCCGAGGCGATCGGTGCGAGCGAGGTGATGGCCGGGCGCCTCTATGAGCCATGGGCGCGCGAGCGAGATGCCGCCATCGCGCAGACCCTGAAGGCGGCTGGCCGGGGCTTCACCCTGCACAGCACCAGCCTGCTGCATGAGCCGCATCGCATCCGCACCGGCACGGGCAAGCCCTATTCCGTCTACACGCCGTTCTCGCGCGCGCTTTTCGCCCTGGGCGAGCCCCCGCCGCCGCTGCCCGCCCCTGCCCGCCTCGCCGGCATCGCGCATCCTGGCCTGCCGCTGGATGCGCTGGCATTGCTTCCCAAAGGCGACTGGGCGGCGGAATTCCCGGCGCATTGGTCCCCTGGCGAGGCGGGGGCCGCACAGCGCATCGCGAAGTTCACCGCCATCACGCGGTATGATGCCACGCGCAACCTGCCGGGCATTCCGGGCACCTCCGGCCTGAGCCCGCATCTGCGCTTCGGCGAGATCAGCCCGAGGCAGGTGTGGCACGCGGCGCGCGCGGCGGGTGTTGCGGGTGATGCGACCTTCCTGAAGGAAATCCTCTGGCGGGAATTCGCCTATCACCTCCTGTGGCACCGGCCGGATATGCCTGAGACGCCGTTGCAGGAAGTCTTCGCCCGCTTCCCCTGGCAGCCCGATGCAGGCCATCTGCGCGCCTGGCAACGCGGGATGACGGGCTATCCCATCGTGGATGCCGGCATGCGTCAGCTCTGGCGCAGCGGCTGGATGCACAACCGCGTGCGGATGATCACCGCTTCCTTCCTGGTGAAGCATCTGCTGCAGCCCTGGCAGGCTGGCGAGGACTGGTTCTGGGACACGCTGGTGGATGGGGACCTCGCCTCCAACGCGGCCTCCTGGCAATGGGTGGCAGGCTGCGGCGCCGATGCCGCGCCCTATTTCCGCATCTTCGCCCCCGTCCTCCAGGGCGAGAAGTTCGACACCGATGGCGCCTATGTCCGCCGCTGGGTGCCTGAGCTTGCACGCCTGCCGGACAGGTTCCTGCACAAGCCCTGGGAAGCGCCCGATATCATCCTGCGCGGCGCCGGCATCCGGCTTGGCACGGATTATCCATACCCGATCATCGCGCATGGCGAAGGCCGCGCCCGAGCCCTGGCCGCCTATGCCGCGATGCGCGGCGAGGCGGCATGATGGCCGAGGGTCCCGACTTCAGTGCGAGGTTCCCGCCTGCGTCATCGGGGGTGCCTGGTAGCCCGCGATTCAGACTTCGGCGCGAAGATGCGCCTACGTCATCGGAGGTGCCTGGTGGCCGCCGATTCAGACTTCGGCGCGCAGATGCGCCTGCGTCATCGGAGGCAGCGTGACCCCCAACGCGGCAACGCTCCGCGCCCGAGGCTTCTCAGGGCTGCGCGTGGTGGGCGATGTGCATGGCGAGGCCGCGGCCTTGGAGGCCGCGATCACCGGCGCCAGCGATGCCGGCCTGTTCCTTCTGCAACTGGGTGACCTGACGGATTACGGCCCCGACTCGCCGGCCGTGCTGCGTCTGATCTTCAACCTGCTGGATGACGAAGCCGGGCTGTTCCTGCTCGGGAATCACGACCACAAGCTGCGCCGGGCCCTCACCGGCGCCCGTGTGCGCAGCCCGCCCGAGGCCACGCCCCGCACGCTTGAACAATTGCATGTTGCCCCGGATGGCCCGGCCCTCGCCAGCCGCGCGGTCACCGAGATCGGCCAGGCGCCGGCCTGGTGGCGGCTGGGGCCGCTGCTTTTCGTCCACGCGGCCTTCCATCCTGGCATGCTGCTGGAATCCCCGCCGCCGGAAGCCGGTGCGCAGCGGCCGGCACCCATCGTCGCCCGGGCGCTCTATGGCCAGGTGACGGGCGGCACCGGGCAGGATGGCTTTCCGGAGCGCGTGCTGCATTGGGTGGATTCGATTCCCCTCGGCCTCACTGTTTATGTCGGGCATGACCAACGCTCACGCGATGGCCGCCCCTGGGCCACGCGAGGCCGTGCCGGGGGAAATGCGATTTTCATGGATACAGGCTCCGGCAAGGGGGGCCATCTGTCCTGGGTGGATCTGCCCCTGCCGGATGCGCGTCTGATCGCTTCGGGTCCTTCACCCGAAGCGTGAACCAGCCGCGCAACTCAGCGTCTGATCGCTTCGGGTCCTTCACCCGAAGCGTGAATCAGCCGCGCAACCCAGCGTCTGATCGCTTTGGGTTCTTCACCCGAAGCGTGAATCAGCCGCGCAACCCAGCGTCTGATCGCTTTGGGTCCTTCACCCGAAGCGTGAGTCAGCCGCGAACAAAGCGTCTGATCGCTTTGGGTCCTTCACCCGAAGCGTGAATCAGCCGCCAAACAAAGCGTCTGATCGCTGCGGGGCGCTGTCCTGGAAGGCTCAGGCGCGGCCCCAGATCGCCGGGTTGGCCAGAAGCTCGGCGCATTTGGCGGCGATCGCCGCCAGCAGCGCCTCGCCCTTCTCGGGGTTGGCATGGCGCGCATCGCCCACCACCCCGCTCGGGGTGACTTCCTTGAAGCTGCGCCGCATGAGCAGCCCGGCCGGCTGGCCAGGTGCTCGGGAGGAGCTCGGGCCATGCGCCTCGGCCAGGCGGTCCTGTCGGACGCCCTCGGGCAGAAGATGCCACACCAGCGAGGTTTCGGCCTCGCAGGCATGCATCAGGGTGGGCTGGTCCTCCAGCAGCGGTGCGATCACTTCGGGCACCATGTGCCAGTAGGTGCCGCCGCCGACGCGGATGCCGAATTCCACGGCGAAATCCGTGGCCGCGGTGCCGATCGCCTCGGCATTTCCGCCATGGCCATTCATCAGGAAGACGCGCTTGAAACCGTGCCGCGCGGCGGATTTCACCACATGGCGCAGCACCGCCTGGAAGGTCGCGCTATCCAGCGTGACGGTGCCGCCAAAGGCCATGTGGTGCTCGGCCAGGCCATGCCAGACGACGGGCGTCACCAGGGCGCGGTGCCCGGCCGTCACCAGCAGGCGCGCGGTTTCCAGCGCGACATTGCCACCCAGGATCATATCCGTGCCGGTGACGAGGTGCGGCCCGTGCTGCTCCAGCGAGGCGACGGGGATGATGAGCAGCGCATCGGCATCCGCTTCGGCCTGAACCTCTGCGGCGGTGAGCTTCATCCATTCAATGCTGCGGGCCATGGGCGTTCCTGTCTTGCTTCAGGCGCGCAGCATCCCGCCGCCACCATCCGCCTGCAAGCTGGCGATGGCCAGAATTTCCGGGTGCCGTCGCGGTTCCGCATTCCAGAACCGCGCGAAGTCCGCTGGCGTCGGATCGGTGTGGCACGGTTCGGTCCGGACCGGTGGGTTCGCCCGAGCCGCCCCGAGAGACGAAGCCAAGCCAATCCAGGACGCTCGGGCGAAACTCCGCCATGGCCGGCGCGATATCCGGCTTCTGCACCAAGGCCAAACGAGAGTGCCTGCTGCGGAACAGCGGGCGGACGCCAGCTGAGAGAATCGCGGGAAAGCCCGTGGCTCCCGGCCTGAGGCCGAAAGTTACAGCCCGCTACTCCGCCACAGCCCCGGACGCCTCCACAAGCTCCCGCCAGACCGGCACCTGCGCCCGCCAGAATTCCCCGAAGGCGGCGGGTGTTGCGTCAGGCATAGGCTGGATGGTCAGGCCGAGCAGGCGGTTGCGCAACTCCTCCTGCGCCAGCACGCGGGTGATCGCGCCATGCATGGTGGAGACGGCAGCTTCCGGCGTTCCGGTCGCAGCCACGACGCACCACCAGTTCAGCGCATCAATGCCGGAGCCAGGGAGCAACTCCCCCATGCTCGGCACATTGGCGATCTCCGGCACGTAATCCACGCGGCCCGCGCTGCCGACGGCGAGGGCGCGGAACCGCCCTTCACGCACATGCGGCAGCAGGGCGGGCATCACGTCGAACATCATGTCGATATTGCCCGAGATCAGGTCCTGGATGGCCGGGCCACCGCCGCGATACGGCACATGCGTCATGTCGGCATTGGTCTGGCGCTTCACGCGCTCGAAGAACAAATGGCTGATCGTGCCGGTGCCGCTGCTGCCCATGGTGACGCGCCCTGGATTGCGGCGGGCGAATTCGATCTGCTCCTGGAAGGTCCGCCAGGGGCGCTGCGCATTCACCACCCAGAGGAGCGTGCCGATGCCCACCCGCGTCACCGGCGTGAAATCGCGCAGCGGAACGAAGGGCATGCGGGTGCCGTAGAGATAGGTATTGGCCGTCAGCACATTGGCCGAGGTGAGCAGCCAGGTATGGCCGTCCTTTTCCGCCTGGATGACGGATTGCGCGCCGATATTGCCGCCGGCGCCGGGCCGGTTCTCCACCACCACGGTCTGGCCGAGGATGGGTTGCAGCCGCTCGGCCATCAGGCGCGCGATGATGTCATTGGCGCCACCCGGCGCAATCGGCACGACGAGGCGAACCGTGCGGCTCGGCGCCCAGGCCTGCGCAATCGCCGGCGCGGCCAGCAGCGGCGCGGCGAGGCCGCCCAGAATGAGGCTTCGGCGGGGCGTGGTCAGCATCTGTGTGTCTCTCCGGCGGCAGGCTTCCTTCAACCGCGCGGCCGGCGGCAGGTCAAGGCAAGGGTGACACAGTGTCCAGGAATTTCGCGGCCTCGGACCGCAAGGCCGCAAGCTTGGCCGGCGCCATCTTGCGCAGGGTGCTCAGCGGCATGGCCATGCGTGGATTTCCGGCGAAATCCTGCGCATGGCGCGCGATGAAATCCCAATAGAGAAAGTTGAAGGGGCAAGCCCCCTCGCCTTCCGCGCGCTTCACATCGTAGCGGCAGCGCGCGCAGTGATTGCCCATGCGGTTGAGGTAGGCGCCGCTCGCCGCATAGGGCTTGCTGGCCATGACGCCGCCATCGGCATGCAGCGCCATGCCGTGGGTGTTGGGCAGTTCCACCCATTCGAAGGCATCGGCATAGACGGCCAGATACCATTCCTGCACCGCCAAAGGGTCCAACCCGGCCAGCAGCGCGAAATTGCCGGTCACCATCAGGCGCTGGATGTGGTGGGCATAAGCGAGGTCCCGGGTCTGGGTGATCGCGGCGTCCATGCAGCGCAGGCCGGAATCGCCCTTCCAGAAGAATTCCGGCAGCGGGCGGTGCGCTGCCAGCGCGTTGGTCGCGCCATAGCCCGGCATCTTCAGCCAATAGAGGCCGCGCACATATTCCCGCCAGCCCAGAACCTGGCGAATGAAGCCCTCCGCGGCATTCAGCGGCACCTGGCCGGCGCGGTAGGCGGCCTCGACCGCAGCACAGACATCGCCCGGCAGCAGCAGGCCGATATTGAGGCTGGTGGAGATGAGGCTGTGGAACAACGTCGCCTCGCCCTCCGCCAGGGCGTCCTGAAAATCACCGAAGCGCGGCAGGCGCTCGGCGATGAAAGCGGCCAGGGCCCGCTTGGCTTCGGCCGCCGTGACGGGCCAGTTGAAGCCCTCCAGCCGGCCGAAATGCGCGGGGAAGCGGGCAGCCACCAGCGCCATGACCTCCTGCGTGATGGCATCGGGCGGGAAGCGGGGGGCGGCGGGCGGCAGCATGCCCTTGGGCAGCGGCTTGCGGTTTTCCGCGTCGTAATTCCACTCGCCCCCCTCTGGCTGGTCGCCCTGCATGAGGAGGCCGGTCGCGCGGCGCATCTCGCGGTAGAAAAACTCCACGCGGAGTTGCTTGCGGCCATGCGACCAGCGGCGGAAGAAGGCCAGATCCGCCAGGAAGCGCGTATCGTCGCGGATTTCGACGGGCAGGCCGAGCGTGGCTTCCCAGCTTTCCATCTCGGCCAGGACGCGCCACTCGCCCGGCTCGGTTGCGATGATGCGGGCGGGCGCATGGCGGGCCACGGCGCGCGCGACCTCACCCGAGAAGCTTCCCGTATTCGCCGGATCATCCAGGCGGATGTAATCCACCCGCACCCCACGTGCTTCCAGGGCGCGCGCGAAATGCCGCATGGCCGAGAGAATCAGCGCAATCTTCTGCGGGTGATGCGGGACATAGGTGCATTCCGCCTGCACCTCCATCATCAGCACCACATCCCGCGCGGGATCGAGATCCTCCAGCGCCGAGAGCGAGGCGGAGCACTGGTCGCCCAGCACCAGTCTCAGTTCAGGCGGCTGCATAGATCACTGTGCTGCCGTCATCGCCCTTGACCTGATAGGCGGTCCAGCGGCCGCTGGCATCAAATTCCAGCACGGCCTCGATCTCGCCCGCCGTGCGCCAGCGAGTGCCGGCCGGCAGGGCCTCACGCGTCCAGCGCAGATCGAGCGGCTTGCCGGTGGTGGTGCCAAACAGCGGCACCGCGCCGCCAAAGCGCTGCGGCTCCCACCAGGAAAGCGGCACGGCCTGCGCCGGCAGGTTGAGCGTGCCTTCCGGCCCACGCAGCGCCACACCCTGCGCGGCGGCTTCGGCCGCCACTTCGACGATGGTGCCGTTGCGGTTCAGGCTGGAGCGGACGGAAACGAAGCGCCCGGCGCGCGTCACCTCGGTCAGCCGGTGCTCATAACGAAACACCACGATGCCCATGACCCGAGGCGTCACGATATTCTCGGAGACGGCAATGCGCTCGCCACCACGCTCGGTGAAGGTGATGTTGTGGCTGCCGATCTCTGTGCCGTTGCGCAGCACGCGCCAGCGGTAATTCGCGGTGGATTGCGCCCGGGCCAAGCCCGGGGCCGCAGCGGGGGCCGCGAGAAGCAGCGGAAGCCTGCGTCTGCCCAGCATCTCAACCGGCCCGGGTGCGCAAGCTGCCGCGCCCGCCATCCACCGCGATCACCTGGCCGGTGATCCAGCCGGATGCGGGGGAGAGCAGCATGTCGGCCATGGCGGCGATATCCTCGGGCTCACCCAGGCGGGGCAGCGGGTGCAGCTTGGCGATGGCTTCGGCCATGGCGGGGTTTTTGGTCAAGGGCTCGGCGATCCTTGTGCGGGTCAGGCTGGGGGCGATGCAGTTCACCCGGATGGAAGGCGCCAATTCCGCCGCCATGGCAACCGTCATGCCTTCGATGGCTGCCTTGGCGGCGGCAATGGCCAGGTGGTTGGTGAAGCCGGTCCGCGCCGCGACCGAGCTGAAGAGCACCACGCTGCCGGGATTTCCCCCGGGGCCCGCCGCCAGGGCCGGCGCCGCCGCCTGCACCGCCATCGCCGCCGAGAGGGCATTCAGCCGGAACGCATCCAGCAGATCCGCCTCCGTCGTGCGGGAGATCGGCTTGAGCAGAATGGAGCCCACGCAGAAGGCCAGGCCCGAAAGCGGCCCGCCCAGCGCCAGGATGGCGGCCTTGAGGGCAGCGAGATCCGTCACGTCCACCACCGCGGTTTCCACCGGGCCCGGCAAAGCCGCCGCCAATTCGGCGAGGCGGCCGGCATCGCGCGCGAAAAGCACCGGCTGCGCGCCTCGCGCCGCGACACGATGCGCCAGGGCGGCGCCAACGCCGCCTGTCGCACCCAGGATCAGGATTCGATCCGCCATGGAAAACTCGCACTCCTTCAACTGCACGATGCGGAGGTGGTGTCTTGGGCGCGATGCGTAACCCCCGCCATCAAGGGGGCGGGACAGCGCCGCCGCGCCGTGCCACAATCCGGGCATGCGCCAGCTCCTGCTGCTCCGCCACGCCAAATCCTCCTGGGATGAGGCGACGCTCTCCGATCACGCCCGGCCGCTCAATGCGCGCGGGCGGCAGGCTGCGGCCGCCATGGCGGAACAGATGCGCGAATTGGGGTTGGCGCCGGATATCGTCCTTGTCTCCTCCGCGCGGCGCACGCTGCAAACGCTGGAAGCGCTGCAACCCCTGGAGGGTTCACCCATCATCGAGGTGATGGATGACCTCTACCTCGCACCCTGGCAGCGGCTGATGGAAACGCTGCGCGGCATCCCCGAGACCGCGCGCTCCGTGCTGCTGATCGGCCATAATCCGGGCCTGCACGAGCTGGGCCTGGCCCTGATGGGGCCAGCTGGCGTGGCGATGGGTGGTGCGCATGCGCGCCGCCTGACCGAGGGCTACCCGACCGGCGCGCTCGCTGAATTCACCGTGGCCGGCGCCTGGCGGCAATTGCAGGATGGCGGTGGCAGGCTGGTGCGCTTCCTGGCACCGCGCGATCTGCCGGAGGTGGCGGTCTGATCCTCGAACTCGCCCCGGGCGCCGGCCATGCCGGCCGGCCAGTGCATCCGCGCCTGGCCGAATCGCCCAGTTGGCACGCCGAAACCATCACCTGGTTTCGTGTCGAAGCACCGGATGCACCGCTGTTGCAGCGCCGGCAACGCGCCTGGCGCCGCGTATACCCCGTGCCACCCGAGAATGGCGTGCTCTGGCCCGGCACCTTGCCGCCGGATGAAGTCGTGCCACCGGATCCGACCGCCCTTCCCATCGCGCGCTTTGTCGGCCGCCGCGCCATCCTGGCGGAAGGTGTCAGCTGGCTTGAGGGGCGCATCGAGGCCGGCGAGGCCCGCCAGCGCATCGCCCGGCTGTTCCTTGAGGGCGAAGCGCCGGAGATGCTGGTGCTCGCCACCGAGCTGGCCATTACCTTGCCCTTGCTGCCCGCACCCTTTGGCCTGGCCGAGGCCGCCCTGGCCCTGGCCGAAGGGCGCGCCCCCCGGCACCGCCGCGCCGGCCCGCCCAGCCTGGCCGGGGCGGAGGGTATCGAGACGGCCTTGCTGGCGGCCCTGGCCCATCTGCTGGATGTGCTCCTGGCCGAGACACCGGGCTGCCGCCTTGGCGCCGGGCCGCGCGGGGTGCATCAGTCGCGCGTGGCCATCCGGCGCATGCGCTCGCTGCTGAAGCTGTTTCGCCCGGTGGTGGATGGGCCAGGCTGGCGCGAATGGGATGCGGAGCTGCGGGGCCTGGCGCAGGCGCTGGGCGCGGCGCGGGATTGGGATGTTTTCCTCATGGGGATCGGGCCTGGCGCCCTGGGCGCGCTGGGCGGCGATACGCGGCTCAAGAGGCTGCTGGCCACCGCCGCGCGGGAGCGGGATGCGGCTTATGCGGCGCTTGGCGTCCTGCTCGCCGGCGCGGCATTTCGCCGCACCATCTGGCTGGGTCTGCAGCTGGGCCAGATCCGCTCGGGCACAGGGCTGGACCAGCCGCTGGCACCCTTCGCGGCCGAAGTCCTGCGCAAACGCTGGCGCCGCCTGAAGCGCGCCGGTGCCGCGATGGAGCAGCTCGACAGCGCGGCGCTGCACGAGATGCGCCTCGACGCCAAGCGCCTGCGCTATGCGGCCGAGCCTTTCGCGGCCATCTGGCCGGGGCGCGCGGCCAAGCGCTTCACCCGGCGCCTGGCCGAATTGCAGGAGGCGCTGGGCCTCGCCAATGACGCGACCGTGGCGCGGCAATTGGCCATGCAGCTCGCCGGGCGCGGGGCGGGCGGATTCGCGATCGGGACGGTCACGGGCTTTGCCGCGGGCCGCGCCGAGGGCAGCCGAATCGCGGCCATCGGGGCCTGGGCGGCGTTGCGCAAGGCGAAGCCTTTCTGGAAAGCCCGGGAATCCTTGAATTTGTAATATCGTGAAACAAGCGGGTTGCCAGTTCCCTTCAGCCTGGGTTAACCACATCACCCATGCGCCGTCGGAAACTCTACCAACCCGCCCGTTCGCCCCGTCGCTGGGGGCGCGCTTTCGCCGTCAGCGCGACGGCACTGGTGGGCGGCGGCATACTGGCCCTGGGCCTGCCTTCCGAACTGATGGGCTCCGCCCCGCGGACGCAGGATTGGGCGACGCCGAATGCGCAAATCCGCATCGTGGACGGCGACACCCTGCGCCTGGGGGACCGGATGCTGCGCCTCTATGGGGTGGAGGCGCCGCAGCGCGGCCAATTCTGCACCGACCCGCAAGGCCGGCTCTATGATTGCGGCACGGCGGCAGCGGCCGAACTGGCGCGCCTCGTTGGCGAGAAGTCCGTGGATTGTCGCGTGGCGGGCCGGGATCGCTTCGGCCGAGCCCTCGGTGCCTGCCGCGCGGGTGACCTGGACCTCAACGCCGCCATGGTGACGACCGGCTGGGCACTGGCCGATGGTGGCGCCGTGCCGGCGCTCGCGCCGCTGGAGGTTGCGGCACGCCAGGCGCAGCGCGGTCTCTGGGCCGGCGGTTTCGAGCCCCCCGCGCATTGGCGCCGGGGCTACTGAGGACCCCATATCGTGGTTGCCCGGGCAACCGGGCGATGGCCGATTGCGGCCAGACCCATGGCGCCTGAATGGGTGACGCCCTTGCATCAGAGCGCCCTCGTCTCCTCGGCAACTGGGCGTTCGAGGGGCAGGCCAATGGACAAGGGCGCTGACCTGCCTACACTGCAATGCAACATGGCGCGGCGAGCACGACCTCCGCGCCCAACCCGTTGAGGAAGGCTGCAACCATGAGCAAGTCAGGCTCGATTACCGTCACGGTCGAGGGGAGCAACAGCAGCACCTCACTGCCGCTTCTCTCCGGCACGCTGGGGCCGCAGGTGGCGGATATCCGCAAGCTCTATTCCAGCCTCGGGATTTTCACCTACGACCCGGGCTATGGCGAAACCGCCAGCTGCGAAAGCAAGATCACCTATATTGACGGTGATGCCGGCATCCTGATGTATCGCGGCTACCCGATCGAGCAGCTGGCCGAGCACAGCGACTTCATCGAAGTCTGCTACCTGCTGATGAACGGCGACCTGCCGAATGCGGCCGAGCTCGCGAAGTTCCGCAAGGACGTCACCTACCACACGATGGTGCATGAGCAGATCCGCCGCTTCTTCGACGGCTTCCGCCGCGATGCGCACCCGATGGCCATCATGTGCGGTGTGGTCGGCGCCCTGGCCGCCTTCTATCACGACAACCTGGACATCAATGACCCGCGCCAGCGCGAAGTGGCGGCCTTCCGACTCATCGCCAAGGTGCCGACGATCGCGGCCATGGCCTACAAATACGCTCTCGGCCAGCCCTTCGTGTATCCGCAGAACAAGCTGAGCTACGCGGCGAATTTCCTCTATATGCTCAACACGGTCCCGGCCGAGCCCTATGAGGTTTCGCCGGTGCTGGAACGTGCGATGGACCGCATCCTGGTCCTGCATGCGGATCACGAGCAGAACGCCTCGACCTCCACGGTCCGGCTTGCCGGCTCCACCGGGGCCAATCCCTTCGCCTGTATCGCCGCCGGCATCGCGGCCCTCTGGGGTCCGGCCCATGGCGGCGCCAATGAGGCTGTGCTGAAAATGCTCGGCGACATCGGCACGCCGGAAAACATCCCCGCCTTCATTGAGAAGGTGAAGGACAAGAATTCCGATGTGAAGCTCATGGGCTTCGGCCACCGGGTCTACAAGAACTTCGACCCGCGCGCGAAGATCATGAAGGACACCTGCCATGAGGTGCTGGCCGAGCTCGGCATCAAGGATGAGCCGCTGCTCGACATGGCGATGGAGATGGAGCGCATCGCCCTGACGGATGAGTATTTCATCTCGCGCAAGCTGTATCCGAATGTGGATTTCTATTCGGGCATCATCCTCAAGGCGATGGGCATCCCGACCTCGATGTTCACCGTGATCTTCGCCGTGGCGCGCACCGTCGGCTGGGTCAGCCAGTGGAAGGAAATGATCGAGGATCCGAGCCAGCGTATTGGCCGGCCACGTCAGATCTACACGGGCTCCGGCGCACGGGACTACAAGCCGGTGGCCAGCCGGGACTAATTCCGGATAGCGATTGCGTCTCCGGCCGGCAGCCCGCTCTGCCGGCCAGACTTCCGTGCCGGGCGCGCCCTGTGACTGGCCGGGCAGCGCCCGTATCGCGGCATTCGGGGATCCCATCCAGCTGATCCGGCCGCGCTGCGCCGTTCAGCGCGCCGCATACTGACGGTTCGCCTGGGAACATGCTTTGCTGCGCGGCCGGCGGATCGCTTCCTCTCCGCCGATTGGCCATCTGCGGCGGGGTTCCTGATGAAGGTCTATCTCTCACACGGCACCCTCTCCTTCCCTGGCTACTTCGGGGAGCGCGCCCTCGCGGCGCTGCAGGCGCATGCGCAGGTCGTGCGCAACCTGACCGAGACCGAGCCCCGCGACGAAGCCCTGGCCGAGGCCGCGACCGGCTGTGACGCCATCATCGCCTATCGCGGTAGCCCCGGAACCGCGGCGACTTTCGACAACGCCCCTCACCTCAAGGCGTTTTTGCGCTGCGCCGTGGATATCAGCACGGTGGATGTGGCGGCCGCCTCCCGACAGGGGATTCTCGTCACTCGCGCGACGCCGGGATTCGTGGATGCGGTGGTGGAGCTGGGCATCGGCTTCATGGTGGATCTCGCGCGCGGCGTCAGCCGATCGGTGCAGGATTACCGCGCGGGCCGCATCCCCGAGGTCCGGCCCGGCTTGCAGCTCTCAGGCGCCACATTGGGGCTGGTGGGCCATGGCCGCATCGCCCGCCGCCTGGCCGAGGTGGCGCGCGCCATGGGGATGCGCGTTCTGGCGCATGATCCGGATGGCGGCACGCATACGCTGGCGGAAGTGCTGTCCGGCCCGGATTTCGTGATCTGCCTGGCCCTCTCCACGCCGGAGACACGCCACATGGTGAATGCAGCGGCCTTCGCCGCCATGCGGCGCGGGGCCTTCTTCATCAACCTCTCACGCGGGGAATTGGTGGATGAAGCCGCATTGGAGGCGGCGCTGGATTCCGGCCATCTGGCCGGGGCCGCGATGGATGTCGGCGCCTTCCCCGACCAGATGCCCAACCCGCGCCTAGCCGCCCGGCCGGATGTGATCGCAACGCCGCATATTGGCGGCCTGACGCCCGCCGCGGCCGAACACCAGGCGATGGATACGGTGCGCCAGGTCGCAGCACTGGCCGCGGGCCGGCTGCCCGAGGGCGCGGTCAACGCGGCTCAGGCGACGCGCTTCAAGCCGCGCCTCGCCTGACGCAGCGTGCCTACGCCCGCTCCGTGGCGATCCATTCGGCCAGCACGGCAATGCCCGCCATCAGATCGGGCGTGTCCATCGCCTCATGGGGATTGTGGCTACCATTCTGGTTGCGGATGAGCAGCATGCCCGTGGGCACGCCCGAGGCCGCGAAGTTGTTCGCGTCATGGCTGCCCGGGCTGTTCAGATGCGGCGCGGCCACGCCGCCACGGGCGGCGGCGGCGGCAAGGCCGGCGATCAGGCCCGGGTCCATCAACCCCGGCGAGGCCGCGCTGCGCTCACCCAGGGCAATGGTCACACCCCGGCGCGCGGCAACCTCGGCCACGATCCGCCCGAGTTCCGCCTCCAGCGCCTGCAGATGCGCCGCACCATAGCCGCGCAGATCCAGGCTCAGTTCAAACTGGCCGGAGACGGCCGTCAGGCTGTGCCGCGCGGCCGGCGTGTGGAAGCGCCCGATGGTGACCGCCATGGGGCGCCCCGCCGCCTCCTCCGCCAGCCAGAGCTGTTCCAGCGCCAGTGAGAGATCAGCCCCGGCCAGCGCCGCATCGCGGCGGAAGCGGTGCGGCAGGCCGGTATGCGCATCCTCGCCGGTGATGCGGATGAAGGGGTGCCGCAGATTGCCGGGATTGGCCAGGCACACGGCCAGCGGCGCGCCCGCCTCGATCAGTTGCGGCGCCTGCTCGATATGCAGTTCGAGATAGGCGCCGATCGCCCCTGGATCGCGCAGCGGTGCGGCTTCGCGCAGCCTCGCGGGATTTCCACCGCAGGCCGCGATACTCTCCGCGAGGCTCAGCCCGCTGCGTGCATGCCGCAGATCGAGAGCGCCCTCCGGCAGTCGTGCCAGCAGGCAGCGGCTGCCGATCAGGCCCAGGCCGAACCACACCGCCTCCTCGCAGCGCAGCGCCAGCACCTCGATGTCGCGGCGTGGCGCGATGCCGGCGGCCTGCAAGGCGGCCACGGCCCCAAGGCCGGCAATCACACCCGCCGCACCGTCGAAATTGCCGCCCTGCACCACGCTGTCCAGATGCGAGCCGATCAGGATGGGCGCGGCTTGTGGGTCCCGTGCCGCCCAGCGCAGCGTGAGATTGGCGCCAGCATCCGTGCTGGCCACCATGCCGAGCGCCTGGCCGGCCTCGGCGATCAGCGCATGGGCCGCGTTCTCGCCACGGCCATAGGCATCGCGCGTGATGCCGGGCGGGTCCGCGCCGATCTCCGCCACGCCATCCAGCAGGCGCTGCACCAGGGCCGTGACGTGATCGGCGGGCTTCACAGCAGCACCGCGCGGATCGCGGCCTCGGCGATGCCGAGGCGGCTGGCGCATGCGGATAGATCGCCCCAGGTCACGTCATCGAGCGGGATGCCATTGGCCATGCGCTGGGCCTTGGCGCGGCGCTCGGGGTCGCCCGGCAGCAGCACCTGGCCGGGCGCGCTGGCCTGCACATGGTCGCATATGGCCTGGACCTCGGCCGCGAAGCCGGGGTTCTCGGCCAGCCGCGCGGGGTCGAGCAGGATGCCCATCATGCCATTCACGATGCCGCGGTCATTCGGCGTGGCCGGCTGGTTGGTGCCGCCGCCGGTCAGGGCGCCGGCCAGGATTTCGCAAACCAGCGCCAGGCCGTAGCCCTTGTGCGCGCCAAAGGAGAGCAGCGCGCCACGCGGCCCCTGCCCGTACATCACGGCCGCATCCGTGCTCGACTCGCCCTCATGCGTCACAAGCGCCCCCGGGGGTACCGGCTTTCCGGCGTTGAAGGCCACCTTCACCTTGCCCACGGCGATGGCGCTGGTCGCGAAATCCAGGATGATCGGATCGGGCGATTTCGGAATGCCGATGCAGATCGGGTTGGTGCCCATGCGCCCATCCGTCCCGCCAAACGGCGCCACCACGGGCCGGCCACTGACGGCGTTGACGAAGAAGATGCCGATCATCCCCTGCGCCACGGCCATCTCCGCATAGGCGCCGATGCGGCCCAGATGATGCGTGTTGCGCAGGCCGAAGCCGGCCAATCCATGCTCCCGCGCCGCGGCGATGCCGGCCGCCGTCACTTGCCGCCCGATGCATTGGCCATAGCCCATCCGCCCATCCCAGACGGCCAGCGATCCGGCGCCGCCCACCTGCTCGGCCAGGGCATTGGGGGTGATCAGCTGCTTCTCGGTATTCTCGACATAGCGCGGCACCAGCTGCATGCCGTGGCTGTCATGCCCCTGGAGATTGGCCTCCACCAGATCCGCGGCCACCTGCTGCGCGATGGGCGGTTCGGCGCCGACCCGCCGAAGCATCTCGGCAACCAGCTGGATCAGGGCGTCATGGGCGATCTGGGGCATACGGGGATCGAAACACAGCCGCGCGGGTTCCGCCATCGGGGGCGCCGCGATAGGCTTTGCCCATGGACACGCCCTGGCCCCGGACCATCCCCGACGAAGCGACCCTGGAGGAGGTGTTGAGCCGGCCGGATCCCGCGCTGGTCAGCGACCTCGCCGCCGTGCCGGGGGATATCCTGGTGCTGGGTGCCGCCGGCAAGATGGGGCCGACGCTGTGCCGCCTGGCGAGGCGGGCCGATCCGGCGCGGCGCGTCATCGCCGTGGCACGCTGGACCGAGCCCGGGCTGCGGGAGCGGATGGAATCCTGGGGCATCGAATGCCGCACGGCCGATCTGTCGGATGATGCGGCGCTGGCCGCCCTGCCCGATGCGCCCAACGTCATCTTCATGGCCGCGCGCAAATTCGGCAGCACCGGCAATGAGGCGCTGACCTGGGCGATGAATGTTCTGCTGCCGGCCCGCGTGGCCGCACGCTGGGCGGCGTCGCGCATCGTGTTCTTCTCGACCGGCAATGTGCTGCCGCTGGTCCCGCTGGCCAGCGGCGGCGCGGATGAGGGCGTGCCCCCTGCCCCGGTCGGCGAATATGCCGCCTCCTGCCTCGGGCGGGAGCGCGTGTTTCAGCATGCGGCGGCCACGCGTGGCACGCCATGCTTCGGCATCCGGCTGAACTACGCGATTGATCTGCGCTATGGCGTCCTGCACGACCTGGCGCTGAAGCTGGCCTCCGGCACGCCCATTCCGCTGGCCATGGGGCACGCCAATGTCATCTGGCAGGGCGATGCCAATGCCTGGATCTTGCGCGCGCTGCGCCACGCCGATGCCACCTGCCCCGTGCTGAACGTGACAGGCCCCGAGACGCTCTCCATCCGCTGGGCCGCCACGCAGCTGGCCACCCGCATGGATGTCGAGCCGCATTTCGTCGGCGAGGAAGCACCCAATGCGCTGCTCTCCAACGCGGCGCGCGCCTTCGGCGTCTTTGGCTATCCGCGCGTGCCGGTGGCGCTGCTGCTGGATTGGGTGGCGGATTGGGTGAGGGATGGCGGGCGCAGCCTGGGCCGCGCCACCAAATTCGAAGTGCGGGACGGGCGCTTCTGATGCGCTGGACGGATTGGCCCGCAGGTCTGCTGCACACACTGCGCCAGGGCTGCGCCATTCCGGCGCATCCGCTGGCGCTGAACGCCGAGCGCCAACTGGATGCGCGACGGCAGCGCGCCCTCTCGCGCTACTACCTGGCCGCCGGCGCGGGGGGCTTGGCCGTCGGCGTGCACACCACGCAATTCGCCATTCGCGAGGTGGGCCTGCACGCGCCGGTCCTGCGCATCGCGGCCGAAGCGGCGCGCGAGGTGGCCCAGATGCCACTGCTCATCGCCGGCGCCATCGGCCGCACGGAGCAGGCGGTGCGCGAGGCGCAGCTGGCGCGCAGCGAGGGGTATCACGCCGTCCTGCTCGGCCTCGCCGCCTTCAAGGGGGCCAGCGAGGATGAGATCGTGGCGCATTGCCGCAGCGTGGCGGCCGAGATGCCGGTCTTTGGCTTCTACCTGCAGACGGCGGTGGGCGGCGTGCCGCTCTCCGCGGCATTCTGGCGGCGCTTCGCCGAGATCGAGAATGTCATCGCCATCAAGATCGCGCCCTTTGACCGCTATCGCACGCTGGATGTGCTGCGCGGCGTGCTGGAGGCGGGCGCGCAGGACCGCATCGCGCTCTACACCGGCAATGATGATCACATCGTGGCCGATCTGCTGACGCCCTTCCGCCTGGCGCATCAGGGCCGCATGCACGAGTTGCGGATCGTGGGCGGCTTGCTGGGCCATTGGTCGGTCTGGACGCGCGCCGCCGTGCAGTTGCGGGCGCGTTGCCGGGCTGTCACGGGTGATATTCCGGCTGATCTGCTGGCGCTGGATGCCGCGGTCACGGAGATGAACGCCGCCGTCTTCGATGTCGCGCATGATTTCCACGGCGTCATTGCCGGCTGCCATGAGGTGCTGCGCCGGCAGGGCCTGCTGGAGGGCACCTGGTGCCTGGACCCGGCCGAGGGGCTTTCGCCCGGCCAGGCGGAAGCCCTGACGGCCGTGGCGGAACGCTACCCGGATTTGACGGATGATGCCTTCGTCGCCGCCCATCGCGAGGCCTGGCTTGCTTGACCTGCCGCGCGCCGCCGCGCTTTCGGCGCTGATCGGCTGGAACCAGACCGAGGCTGATTGGCGGCTCTTCGAGACCCAGGGCCGCGTCGAGGCGCTGGATGACGGCGGTGCCGCACTCGCCGCCACCGCCGCTACGCTGCGCTATGCGCCCCATCTCGCCTGGGTCTCCATGGTGCTGGTGCGACCCGATTTGCGCCGCCAGGGGCATGCGACGCGGCTGATGCGCTGGGCCATCGAAAACCTGGATGGCACGGGCTGCATCGCGCTGGATGCCACGCTGGCCGGCCGGCCGGTCTATGAGCGGCTGGGCTTCATCGCGCGCTCGGGCTTCGCGCGTTGGCGGCTTCCCGCGCCGATGGCGGCGGAAGGGATCACCCTGCGGCCGATGCGCCCCGAGGACCTGCCGGCGGTCATCGCGCAGGATGCTCTGGCCTTTGGCGCGCCCCGCGCCGCATTGCTAGCGGATTTCTTCGCCCGCCGCCCCCAGGCCGCCTTCCTGGCCACCGATGGCAGCTTCGTCCTGGCGCGCGATGGCCATCGGCACCCGCAAATCGGCCCGCTGGTGGCGCGCGACGCAGCCACCGCGCAAGCCTTGCTGACAGCTGCCCGCCACGCCCTGGCCGAGCCTTGCGTGCTGGACCTCAGCGACGCAGCATCCGCGTTGCGCGCCGCCATCGAGGCAGCGGGGGGCGTCCTGGAGCGGCCCTTCACCCGCATGTCCCTCGGCGCCACCCTGCCTGGCGATGCGGCGCTTTCGCCGATCTTCGCCGGCCCGGAATTCGGCTGATCCTTCCTGCTTGACGCCCCCCAAATTGGGGGCGCAGCATCGAGATAACCAACGGGTTACCCGACGCTTGAGGAAGCAGCCATGAAGCATCGCCCCAGCCTGAACCGAAGGGCTCTCCTGGCCGCCACTGGCCTGGCTTTGCCCGCGCTCCGCGTCTCGGCCCAGACGCTGCCCTGGCGGCCGGAGCGGCCGGTGACCATCATCGTTCCCTGGGCGGCGGGCGGCAGCACGGACCAGATGGCGCGCGTGACGGCGGCCGAGCTGGAGGAGGCCTTCGGCCAGCGCTTCGTCATCGTGAACCAGCCCGGCGCCTCGGGCAGCATCGGCACGCGCAATGCGATGCAGGCCGCCCCCGATGGCTATACCTGGGCGGCCGGGGCGGCGGTGGACGTCGGCTGCTATCGCGTGCTGGGTTTGCTCGATACGGCGCTGGCGGATTGGAGCCTGTTCCTCACCGTTGCCAACATCAACACCATCGCGGTCAATCCGCGCGCGGGCTTTGCCGATTTCGGGGCGCTGCTGGCGGCCTTGCAGGCGCGGCGCGATGTGGCTGTGGGCACGGCCGGCGTCTCCTCCGCGGGCCGCAACATGATGGAGGCGGTGCGTGCTGCCGCCCCGGCCGTGAATTACCGCCACGCGACCTATGATGGCGGCAACCCTGCCGTTCTCGCCGCCGTCGCGGGCGAGGTTCCGGCCGTCTCGGCCCTGCTGGTGGAAATGGCCGAGATGATCCGCGGGCGGCGCCTTGTGCCGCTGGCCGTACAGGCGGAAAGCCCGGTGACCCTGCAAGGCTTTGGTGAAATCCCCTCGATCCGCCGCTGGCTGCCCAATGTGCCCACACCGCTCAACTACTTCGGCATCTGGGCGCCCAAGACGGTGCCGGCACCGGTACTGCAGGCCATGGGCATGGTCTGGGAAAGCCGCATCAAGAACAGCCAGCGCCTGAAGGACTATGCCGACCAGCGCGCCGCATTGTTCACGCCGCTGCATGGGCAGGCCGCCTTCGACGCAGCCTGGGTCATGGTCCGCCAGACGGCGTGGCTTTATCACGATGCGGGGCTCGGCCGGGTTTCGCCCGATACGGTGGGCATCCAGCGCCTTTGAGCACGAGGTCGCAGCGGGCGGATTTCCTCTTTGGCCTGCTCTGGTCGGCCCTCGGCCTGCTCATCGCCTTCGAATCCTGGCGCATGCCCCGGCTGGAGGCGCAGCACATCAATCCGTACACCATTCCGGGCCTGGTGCCCGGGATGCTCGGGCTTTTGCTGGTCCTGTTCGGGGTGATCCTGGCGCTGCGGGGCTGGCGTGGCGCCGGCCCGGAACTCGCGGTGAATGCGGATGCCGCACCATGGCGCATCGGGCTGGCACTAGTGTTGTGCCTGGGCTTTGGCCTGGGCGTGCTGGGCCATGGGCCACCCTTCTGGCTTGCCGCCGGCATCTTCCTGTTCCTCGCGGTGTTGCTGTTCGAATTGCCCGAGCGCCGCGCCGCCGGCACCCTCGCGCGCGGCGTGGTGCGCGCGGGGCTTGTTGCCGTGATCGGTGCGGCGGCCCTCACCTTCATCTTCCAGGAGCTTTTCCTGGTGCGGCTGCCCTGATGTTCGAAGGCATCGGCCTGCTGGGCAACTCGATGCTCGCCTTCCTGGAGCCGCGTGCGCTGATCTACACCTTCGGTGCCACGCTGCTGGGCATCCTGGTGGGCTGCATGCCGGGGCTTTCCGCCACGCTGGCGATTTCGCTGCTGACGACGCTGACCATCAAGCTGCCGCCGAATGACGCGATCCTGATCCTGATCTGCGCCTATGTCGGCGCCATCTATGGTGGCAGCCGCAGCGCGATCCTGCTGAACATCCCCGGCACTGCGGCCAATGCCGCCGCCTGCCTCGATGGCTACCAGCTGGCCCGCCAGGGGCAGGCCGGGCGCGCCATGGGCATCGCCACCACGGGCAGCGTGGCGGGCAGCCTGTTCGGCATTCTCTGCCTGGCACTCATCACACCGGCCCTGGGTGAGGTCGCTCTCACCTTCCAATCCTACGAGTTCTTCTGGCTGGCGCTGTTTGGCGTGATGATGTCCGGCTCCATCACCGGCGAGGACCCGCTCAAGGGCTGGATCATGGGGGTTGCGGGCTTGTTCGTCGCGCTGATCGGCCAGGATGGCATCCATGGCTATGAGCGCTTTGCCTATGGTGATGTGAACCTGGCGGGTGGGCTGTCCCTCATACCCGTCCTGGTCGGTGCCTTCGGCTTTGCCGAGGTGCTGACCGTGATGGCCGAGCGTGGGCACCGCCCCAAGCTGCTCGCCGTGGACAGCATCCTGCCCCGCATCCGCGACGTGATCATGTATTGGCGGACGATCCTGCGCAGCGGCGTGATCGGCGTCTATATCGGCATCCTCCCCGGCGTGGGCGAGGATATGGCCGCCTGGTCCAGCTATGCCGCGGCCAAACGCGCCAGCAAGCACCCCGAGGAATTCGGCAAGGGCAGCGTCGAGGGCTTGATCGCGGCCGAAACCGGCGACAATGCCTCCATCCCTGGCGGCATCATCCCGGCCCTCGCCCTGGCGATTCCGGGCTCGGCCCCGGCCGCCGTGCTGCTGGCCGCGATGATGATCCATGGCGTGCGTCCGGGGCCGATGCTGATGATCGAGAACCCAAGCTTCGTTTATGATGTTGTCGCGATGAACGTCTACGCGACCTTCGCCATCCTGTTCTTCGGGCTGTTCCTGGTGCGGCCGCTGCTGCTGGTGCTGCGCGTGCCGCGGACGGTCATCATGCCCATCATCTGCGTGCTCTGCGTGGTGGGCAGCTTCAGCATCGCCTCACGCCTGTTTGACGTCTACACCATGCTGTTCACCGGCGTGATCATCTTCGCGCTGCGCCGCTACGGCTATCACGCGGCGCCCTTCGTGCTCGGCCTGGTACTGGGTGATCTGATGGACAAGAGCCTGCGCCGTGGCCTGGTGATATCCGATGGCGATCTCACGCCCTTCTTCACGCGGCCGGTCTGCGCCGTGCTGGCCGCCATCGTGGCTCTCACGCTCGTGATGAACATCCCCGCCGGCAATCGCGCCGTGCGGGGCGCCATGCGCGGTGTGATGGCGCGGTTCAGCCGCAACTGACCATGAAGCGGCATTCCGGCGCGCCCTCGGCGAAGCAGGCCGCCTCATGGCAGGTCGGATCGCCCGCGCCGCCGGTTGCTTCCAGCACATAGGCCATGCCGCCGGCGAAGCTGCCTTCGAACACATAGCAGACGCGCCGCGCGGCCCCTGCCCCGTAACCCAGCGCATAGGCCGAGTTCCGCACGATGATCTCAGCCCGCCCCGCCGCGATGTCGAGCGAGGCGATCTCCACCTGGCCGTGCCCACGCTGCGACATGCGCTTGAGGTAGTGGCGGAAGGTCTCCTCCGGGCTCAGCCCATGCGTCTTCGCCTCCGCCCGGCACCATTGCAGGGCCGAGAGATGGCAGGATTGGTAGAGAATGGCGCGATACGCCGCGACCCCCATCGCCCCCTCGATGGCCTGCTGCATATTCACCATGAAGTGGCGCGGCAGATACATCATCGGCAGGCCGTTGGTGGTCCAGATCCCGGTTTCGGGGTCCACATCAATCGGCACTTGGGGCTGGGCCATGAATCGCTCCTGAAGACGGCCCTGCATGCTGGGCGGCGCGTGAAAGAGACGCAAGGCAGCCCATCACAGACCTATCCAGTCTTCGTCCGAGTCTGCCCCGTGAAGCCGATGCGGCCCGAAAGCAGCAGGATCAAAGGCCTCGACCCGAGCCAAGGCTTCAGCCCGCCCGGCGCAAGAGCGAGAGCAGCATCCGTCCAAACGGGATCGTTGATCAACGGGCTGGAGGCTGTTCCGTGCGCCCGTGCGAGCGGCGCAAGCTTTAGCGCGGCGGCGGAGCCGCGCCGGGCCTGCGTGTGCGCCGCAGGGCGTCCCGGCAACGCGGGTCATCGCCAATCCCGAGTTCGATGACCGGCAACAGCGAAAACGGCGCCAGCGCCAGGTCCAGCAGATCGCTCACCCCATCCCCGCCGCGATCCTGGACCAGGACGGGCGCCACGCTCGGATCGCTCAGCCGGCCCGTAAGGGCGAGGCTGGTGGGGAGTGAGCCCACGGTGAAACGCTTGGCCTGGCTGCGCAGCCGCATGTCGAACTCCTCGCGGTCCAGCCGGATGGTGCCGGTCCCGAGGATCAGCGCATCCGTCGTCTCAAGCAGCATGGCGCGCGTGGTCAGGATGCCGGCCGCGAGGCCGAAATCCGCCACGAAACACTCCAACTGTGTGCGGGAAGGCAGCCCGAAGGCCGAGAAGATCGCATTGCCGAGGCGCAGTCCGGCCAGGTCAACGGCGAAGGCACTGAGGTCACCGCCTGCCAGGCGCAAAGCCAGGGCACCATTGCCGCGCGCCAGTAGCTCCGCGGTGGAGCGCCCCACCGCGTCAATGCGGCCACGCCCCTCCAGCGCGCCGCCACCACGCCCGCCCAGTGCCTGCATCACCCGCGCGATGTCGATGCCCTGGAACTGCACCTCGCCAACTGCGTGCAGGTCCCCCTGCTCCCGCGGGGTCAGGGTTCCGGTGATGACCAGGGCCCCGCGCCCCACACCGCCGCGCAGGGGCTTCAAGGTCACCACGCCGTTGATCAGCTCCAGCGTGACATCGAGCGTATCCAGCGGCGCATCCTCGCCGATGATGCGCGCCGCCCGCAGCCGGGCATGGACATTGGCCGCGCGAAACAGCGGCAGATTGACCGGCGTGTTTGGCAGGACGCGGCCGGTGCTGGGTGAATCCGGGCGGATGGGCGTGCCGCGGCCCGGATTGCCGCCGATGAAGCCAGCGAGGTCCGCCAGGTCCACATGCCGCGCAATCAGGTCCGCCGTGATATCCGGGATCGCGCCACGCGGGTCCATCGTCACCGTCCCGCCCAGGTCGCTCTGGCCCACCTGGCCCTGCATCTCCGTGAAGCGAATTCTGCCTTCGCCATAGGCGAGCCGGCCGGCCACACGAAACGGCGGCGTGCTGGGGATGGGCACGCCCGTGAGCGGCCGCAGGAACCGCATGTCCGGCCCGGCGAGTTCCAGCCGAAGGTCGGCGCCATCCAGCGCCAGGAGGTTGCGCACGGTCCCGGTGAGGGAACCGCGCGTCGTGCCGTTCAGCAATTCCAGTGTCACCGGCCAGGGAGTGGCCGCATCGCCGATGGCCAGGATGGAGCCGCCGGTGAAACGCGCCGTCAGCGGCGCGCCCGCGTAGGTCCCCTGGGCTTCAGCGGCGATGCCAGCCGTGCCATCCGCCGCATCGCGCGTTTCGAACGTGACGGCGAAATCCGCCGCAAGGGGCTTGTGGACCAGATGCAGGCGCGACCGGCGCAGCGTGACCATGCCGATGGCCTGGCGCGCCAGCTCCGGTTCGGCGGTCACGAACAGGATATCGAAGCTGTGGTTGTTGCGCCCATCCTCCAGCGTGACGGCTTCCACCGCCGCGCCATCCACGGCGAGGCTGGTGATATGTGCGCGTCCGCTGCGCAGGCTCGCCAAGAGGTTGAGGCCGAGTTCCACGCTTTCGATCTCGGCGAAGGGGGATTGGGCCTCGAAGCCGGGCGGGTTGCCGATGCGGACACCGGTAAGGGTGGCCATTGTCACGCGCCCGGGATGCAGCCGAAGGCCAGCGATGGTGATGGGCCTGCCCAGCGCGGCGGAGGCACGGGCTTCCAGCAGCGGGATGAACCAGCCCCAGGAGAAGACCAGCAGGAAGAAAATGCCAATCCCCACAAGGCTCAAGGCGGAGACGCCCAGCCCGATGAACCAGCCCCGTCGCCGCGTGGTCATGCGAGGCCCCGGCCGGGCAGGCGCGATGGTGCCGCGGGCCCGCGCGCCTTCGCGCCGAAGCTCAGGATCAGCAGGCCATTGGGGCGCGCTCGCATGCAGGTCTCCTCCAGGAGTCTTCCATCGCGGGCCGTGCCGAAGAATGGCCCTGCAAAGGAATCACTTTGGAGGAGTGCGGTTGCAGCAGAGGGCGGAGATTGTCATGAAAATCTTCTGGCAAGGCCGAAGCGCCACCCGCCGCTTGCCGCGTGCGGGCCTGGTGGCGGGGGGCTGCCCTAGCCAATCCAGCGCGGCAGCGCCATGACCGAATCCTCCCAGAAGGTCATCACCATCAGCCCCAGGACGAGCACGCCCAGCAGCGGCAGCAGCCAGCGATACGTCTCCACCTCACGAATCCCCGCAAGGCGGCAGGCCGCCATCAGATTCACGCCGAGCGGCGGCGTTGCCCCGCCGATCGAGACGTTGATGATCAGCAGCAGGCCGAAATGCACCGGGTCAATCCGGTAGGCGGCCAGCAGCGGCATCAGCACGGGGGCCAGGATGATCACTGTGGCCAGCGCCTCCATGAAAGTGCCCAGCAGCAACAGCACGATGGTCAGCAGCAGCAGCACCATCGCCCGGCTGTCGGTCCAGGCGGTGATGGCGGAGGTGATGGCCTGTGGCATCCGCTCTGCCGCCAGGATCCAGCCAAAGAGCGAAGCGGTGGCGATGACGAACAGGATCGCCGTCGTGCCCTCGGCGGCATCCCGCAGGCAGGCCCAGATGTCGGGAAGGCGCAGGCTCCGCTCGACAAAGACGCCGATGAACAGCGCATACATCACGGCAAGCCCCGCGGCCTCGGTGGGGGTCGCGAGGCCGGCGCGGATGCCGCCCACGATGATGATCGGCACCACCAGCGCCAGCCCGCTGGCCTTGAGTGCGCCCCAGGCGCGCGCGGTGCTGAAGGGCTCGGCCTCGCCGCCCCAGCCATGGCGTTTCGCAAGGAAGACGGTGGTCGCCATCATCAGGCCAGCCAGGAAGGCGCCTGGCAGAAAGCCCGCCAGGAACAACTGCCCGACGGACGCGTTGGTCAGCGTCGCATAGACCACCATCACGATGGAGGGCGGGATCACCTGTCCCAGCGTGCCGGCCGAGCCAAGCAGCGCGCAGGAGAAGCCCTTCGGGTAGCCCTGGCGGGCCATGGCCGGCAGCATGATCCCGCCAATCGCCACCACATCCGCGATGGAGGAGCCGGAGAGGGCGCTGAACAAGGCGCAGCCCATCACCGCCGCCGCACCCAGGCCGCCACGCAGATGCCCCACCAGCGCCACGCAGAGCTCGGCGATCCGGCGCGTCAGTCCGGCGCCGGTCATCAGGTTGCCGGCCAGCAGGAACAGCGGGATGGCCAGCAGCGGGAAGGAATCGAGGCCGCCCACCATGCGCTGCGCCACCACCAGCACGGGGGCCGCGTCAAAGATCAGCAGATAGCCGAAGGCCGCGATGCCGAGTCCGAAGGCGATCGGCACGTCGAGCAGCAGCGTGACGGTGAACAGCCCCAGCAGGGTCAGCACACCCACTGTCATCGGCGCAGCGCCAGCACGGCATCCAGCATGCGCGGAATTTGCAGCAGCGCCGCCAGCAGGCCTCCGATCGCGACCGGCAGGTAGAAGATGGCCGCCGTGACCTCCAGGGCGGGTGTGGTGGAGGTCCAGGTGATCTCGGCCATTTCGGCCGCCGTCATGGCCAGCACGATGCAGAAGGCCGCCACCAGGATTTCCGCCATCACCCGGCAGGCGGCGCGCAGACGCGGGCCGCGCGCCCAGAGTTCCAGCAGCCCCGCCTCCAGGTTCACGCCCCGCCCCGTGGTCCAGACGAGGCCCAGGAAGACGCCCCAGATCATCAGGATACGCGGCAATTCCTCGGTCCAGCTGGGCGTTCGGCCGAAGACGAAGCGCGAGAGGACCGTCCAGGCGACCACCGCCGCGATGGCGGCCGTCAGCAATGCCGCCAGAGCGAGGCAGGCGGCGGAAACGAAGCCCGCCGCTGCCCGCATGGCCTTCACGCCACGGCGCGCCGGTAAAGCCCCATGATGTCCGGCCCGAAGGCTGCCTCATATTGCGCCCAGACGGGTTGCACGGCGCGCTGGAAGGCAGGCTTGTCCACCTCATTCACCGCCATGCCCTTCTCACGCAGCTTGGCCAGGAAATCGGCGTCGCTATCGGCGATCATCTGGCGCTGCGCCCGGCCCCATTTCTGGCCGAGCTCGCTGAGCAACGCACGATCCCCGGCGGGCAGGCGGTCCAGTACGCGCTTGGAGCCCATCAGATGCGCACCCCCCCAGACATGCCCGCTCAGCGAGAGGAAGCGCTGCACCTCGAAGAAGGAGGAGGTGAAGATGATGGAAAGCGGGTTTTCCTGCGCATCGAACAAGCCCTGCTGGAGGGCCGCGTAAAGCTCGCCAAAGGCCAGCGGTGCGGGTTCGGCGCCCAATGCGCGGAAGGTGTCCACGCGCACGCGGTCGGGCGGTGTGCGGATTTTCAGCCCGCGCAGATCGGCCGGCTGCGTCACGGGCTGGCGGCGATTGGTCACATGCCGCAAGCCATTCTCCCAAAGGCCCAGATCAAGCATCCCCTTGGACTCGACAAGCCGCGCCAGCGCCTGGCCCAGCGGCCCTTCCAGCGCGGCAAAGGCCTGCTCGCGGGAGAGCCAGGCATAGGGCATCTCGATGATGCCGAAGCGGGGCTCGAAGGAATTGAGGTCGGAGGAGCCGACCAGCGCCAGCTCAATCGTGCCGGTCTGGATGCCCTCCAGCAATTGGCGGTTCTGCCCAAGCTGCGCGCCCGGGAATACCTGCACGGCGAGGCGCCCACCGGAGCGTTCATTGGCCTCGCGCGCGAAGCCCTCGGCCGCGACGTGCCAGGAATGCGTCGGCTGCAGCACATGCGCGAGGCGAAGTCGGGTTTGCGCCGCGGCCCCCCGTGCCAGGGCGGGTGCGGCCAGAAGGCCGGCAAGCAGGGGGCGGCGGGAGATCATGGGGCGTGCCTTTCGCTCAGGCGTCCAGCCTTGCACGCGGCCGGGCCTGCCTCAAGAAGCTTCCACCGCCGCGCGGATCGGACCTATGCTCGAAGGCCAGTCGCGCCAAGGATGTTCCGTGACGCAGTATCTCGCCACCCTGCCCGCCTTCCTGACCTGGTTTCCGATCAGCGCCCTGCTACTGGCGGCTTTCGGGGCGCTCTATCTGCGCGTGACACCCTGGCATGAGCTGCGCCTGATCCGCGCCGGCAATGCCGCCGCGGCCGCGAGTTTCGCAGGGGCCCTGCTGGGCTATGCGCTGGTGCTGGCCTCGGTGCTGGCGCATGCCGTCAGCCGCGGCGATCTGCTCGTCTGGGGGCTGATCGGCCTTGTGGTGCAGGTGCTGGCCTTCTTCGTCGCCCGCTTGCTGCTCGGCGCGGATCTGACGCGGCGGATGGAGGAGGGACAGGTGGCCTCGGGCCTCTTTCTGGGGGTGATCTCCTTTGCAGCCGGCATGCTGAACGCCGCCACGATGATCGTCTGAGGGAAGCTTCGATGCGACGTTCCCGCCATATCCGCCTGACGCTTCTGGCCGCTTCGGCCATCGCCTTGCAGGCGTGCGGGGGTGAGGATGTGGACGCGGTGGACGTCGTCGTCCCCGATCTTTCCGCCTGCGTGGAGCGCTTCGGCGCGGAAGCCCAGGCCGATTGCGAGCGCAGCTTCGCCGAGGGCCAGGCGCGGCACGCCCTCACGGCGCCCCGCTTCGCCAGCATCGAGGCCTGCCGCGAAGCAACCGGCAGCGCCTGTGAGGTGACGCCCGCCAACCGCCCCTCCGACAAGGCCCTGGCGGCAGCAGGCCTGACCAGCGTGGCCATCCCCGTCATGGCCGGGCTGATGATCGGCCGGATGCTGGAGGGCGGAGCAGGCCGGGTGAGCGCGCCGCTTTACGCCGGCCGCCCACCCCCGCAATGCCAGCCAGGCCAGCCCGCCCAGAACTGCACCACGGCGACAAGCAGCAGCGGCAGCAGCAGCGGTTCACGCTTCTATTATTCAGGCAGCAGCTACGCCGGCAGCGCCCCGGAGCGGCGGGGGGCAGCCACCTTTGCCCCCTCCGCCGCCATGGCATCCACGATCGCCTCGCCCCGCGCCGGGGCCGGGACGAGCATCGCGCGCGGTGGCTTCGGCGCGAGCGCGCGCGGCTACTCCTCCTCCAGCTGATGCAGCGCATCGAGAGCCCCCCGCGCCCGGACTGGCAGGCGAAGCTGGAGGAAATCGGCCTCACCTATCACTCCGCTGGCCAGGAGCCCGTGACCGGCGCCGAGGGCGGGTTGTGGTGGCATGAGGGGGCGCATTGGCGCTTCACCGCGGCCGAGGTGGACGCGCTGGATGACGCGACGGTGGAGTTGCACGCGCGCTGCCTGGATGCCGTGGACCACCTCGTGACGCGTGAGCCGGAATTGCTGCGCGAAGCCTTCCATCTGCCCGATTGGTTCAGCGATTACATCCGCCGCTCCTGGCGGCGCGGCGACCCGGCGCTGATGGGCCGCATGGACCTGGCCTTCGACGACGAATCCGGCGCCATCAAGCTGTTGGAATACAACGCCGATACACCGACCCTGGCGATCGAGACGGCGATCGCGCAATGGGTCTGGTTGCAGGATACACACCCTGAAGCGGACCAGTTCAATTCGCTGCACGAGCAGCTGCTGGCGCGCTTCACGACCCTCGCGCCACTCCTGTCCGGCCAGCCGATGCATTTCGCGGCCTTCGCCGAGAGCCCGGAGGAATGGGCGCATTCCACCTATTACCGGGACCTCGCCGGGCAGGCCGGCATTGCCACGCGGGCGATCGATCTCAACAGGATCGGCTGGAAGCGGCCGGATTTCGTGGACGAAGCGGGTGATGCGATCCGCTTCCTGCACAAGCTCTACCCTTGGGAATGGATGATCCGCGACCATTTCGGCCCCTACCTGGCGGAGGATGGCTGCGGCGTGCTGGAGCCGCCCTGGAAGGCGCTGCTGTCGGACAAGGCCATCCTCGCCGTGCTGTGGCGGCTGTTTCCCGGCCATCCGCATCTGCTGGAAACGGTCCCTGGGCGCGTGCTGCTGGCGGGCGGCAATTGCGTGCAAAAGCCCTGCCTGGGCCGCGAGGGCGCCAATATCGCGCTGATCCGCTCAGGGCTGACCATGGCGACGACCGATGGCCCCTATGCGCCAGAGGAGGCGCGCTTCGTGACGCAGGCGCTGGCGAAGCTGCCGCAGCGCGCGGGCTGGAATGCGCTGATCGGCTCCTGGGTGGTCGGCGATGCGGCGGCCGGCATCATCCTGCGCGAGAGCCAGGCCGCCATCCTGCGCGATACGAGCCGCGTCGTGCCGCATCTCTTCGCATGAAGCGGGGAAGCCTGCTCGACGGGACCACGGCACCCCCGGGCGGCGAGCAATTCGACGCGCTGCTCCAGAGCCCTGGCCTGCGCATCGAGCGCATTGCCTCGACCGGCGCGGCCAGCCCGCCAGGCTTCTGGTATGATCAGCCCGAGGATGAATTCGTCCTGCTCATGGCCGGTGCGGCCGTGCTGCGAATCGAGGGCGAGGAACCCATCCGGCTTGCGCCGGGCGATTGGGTGGCCCTGCCGGCCCATTGCCGCCACCGCGTGGACTGGACCAGCACCGAGCCGCCGGCCATCTGGCTGGCCATCCACCATCGCAGCGGGGGATGACCAGGGCCGACGCTCAGCCGGCCAGCCTGGCGAGGCCGGCGACAATCGCTTCCGGGCGCTCCAGCGGCGTCAAATGCCGGGCGCCGGCCAGCACCTCGAAGCTGGCGCCCGGGATACGGTCGGCGATATCGCGCGCCATGGAGGGCGGGGTTGCCAGATCCTCCTCACCCACCAGGACCAGCGTCGGCGCGGTGATGCCCGCGATCGCGGCCCGCAGGTCGAGCGCGCCCAGCATGTGGCAGGCGGCGGCATAGGCGCCGATGGGCATGTCCAGGAAGATCGCCTCCTGTGCGGCCTGAACTTCCGGATGCGTGGCGCGGAAGGTCTCGCTCAGCCAGCGGGCGCGCTGGAAATCCAGCAGGGCCTTCATGCCGCCTTCCTCCGCGAGCTTGGCGCGGCGTGCCCAATCGGCCGGCGCGGTCGGGCCGTACCAGGCGGTGGTGTCTATGGCGAGCAGCGCCTGGGTCCGCTGCTGATGGTGCGCGGCGAAGGCGAGTGCGATGCTCCCCCCCATGGACGCACCCGCAATGATGGCCCGATCCCAGCCGGCATGCGCCAGAACGGCCGCCACGTCATCGGCCATTTGCGCCGCGGTGAAGGGCCCCTCGGCCCGAGATGCCCCATGGCCCCGCGCATCCAGGGCGAGCATCTCGAAGCGGCCTGCCGCGGCGGTGATGACGGCGTCCCAGAAGCGATGGTCCAGCGCCAGGGAATGCACCAACGCCACGCGCGGGGCCCCCTTTGCACCCTGCGTGATGCGATAGGCCAGGGCGCAACCATCCGCCGCATGCGCTGCGCGGAGGGTCATTCCGCCACCGCGCCGGACTGCGCGATCATCTGCCGCCAGCGCGGCGCCTCGCTCGCCATGAAGGTGCCGAGCGCTTCCGGCCCAAGGGCGCGGACCGCGAAGCCCTGGCCGACGAGCGCTGCGGCCAGGGCGGGATCAGCGACGGTCGCCAGCAGCGCCTCGGCCAGCGCGGTCACGCTGGCGGCGGGCGTCCGTGCTGGCGCCAGCACGCCATACCAGCTGTTGACTGCGAAGCCGGCCAAGAGCTCGCCCACCGTTGGCACATCGGGGATTTGCGGCATGCGGCTTTCGCCCGCCACGGCAAGTGCCACGAGGCGCCCGCCCTGGATGAAGGGCAGCACGGCCGGAAGGGGGTTGGAGGCAAGGTCAATCTGCCCACCCATGAGGTCGGTCAGCGCGGGGGCGCCGCCGCGATAGGGGATATGCTGGAACTCCACGCCGGTCAGCCGGCCCAGCAATGCGCCCGCGATGTGGCCGGGCGATCCATTGCCGGCCGTGCCGAAGCTGTAGCCGCGCTTCTCGCGCTGCCCCGCCTCGATCAACTGCGCGAGCGAGGGCGAGCCAGGCCGCGCCGCAAGAATGACGGGCGAAACCGCCACCATGGCCACCGGCGCGAAATCCCGCAGCGGGTCCCAGGACAGGCGCTGGTGCAGGGCGGCGTTGCTGAGCACCCCATCGCCCCAGAGCAGCACGGTGTTTCCATCTGGTGCTGCGCGCGCCACGGCCTCGGCACCCAGATTGCCGCCCGCGCCGCCGCGATTCTCGATCACGACGCCGCGCCGCAGTCGCGCGGCAAGCCCCGCCTGCAACATGCGCGCGACCACGTCATAGCTGCCGCCGGGGGGAAAGGGCACGATCACGCGCAGCGGCGCCTCGCCCGTCTGCGCGAGGGCGGCCACCGGCGCGGATGCCAGCGCAGCGAGGAGGGGGCGACGCAGCATGTGTCTTGTTCCTGCTTTGAAGCTCAGGACTTCGCCAATTGGTCGAAGGCCTTGAGGCGCGCGATCAGCGCCGGCATCTCCCGGATCGGGATCATGTTTGGCCCGTCGCTTGGTGCCGCGTCGGGGTTTTCATGGCATTCGATGAAGACGGCGGCCACACCCACGGCTACGGCAGCGCGCGCCAGGACCGGCGCAAATTCGCGCTGCCCGCCGGAGGAACCGCCCTGCCCGCCCGGCTGCTGCACGCTATGCGTCGCGTCATAGACCACGGGGTAACCCGTCTCGGCCATGATCGGCAGGGCGCGCATGTCGGAGACGAGGGTGTTGTAGCCGAAGCTCGCACCGCGTTCGCAGAGCAGGATGCGCTGATTGCCTGTACTGGCGATCTTGGCGGCGACGTTCTTCATGTCCCAGGGGGCGAGGAACTGGCCCTTCTTCACATTGATCGCGGCGCCTGTTTCACCGGCCGCGAGCAACAGATCCGTCTGGCGCGAGAGGAAGGCCGGGATTTGCAGCACATCCACCGCCTCGGCGGCGGGGGCGCATTGTTCGGCGGTATGCACATCGGTCAGCACGGGCAGACCGGTGCGCTCACGGACCTCGGCGAGGATGGCCAGGCCCTCCGCCATGCCGATGCCCCGCGCGGCCGAAACGCTGGTGCGATTGGCCTTGTCGTAGCTGGATTTATAGATCATCGGCACGCCCAGATTGCGCGTCATTTCGGCGATGGCGGCGGCCATCTCCAGCGCGTGAGCGCGGCTTTCGATCTGGCAGGGCCCGCAGATGAAGGCGAGCGGGCGCGTCTGGCCGATCACCAGATCCCGGATGGTGACATCCATCAGACGAGCCTCGCCTGCCGCACCGCAGCCCCCACGAAACCCGCAAACAGCGGATGCGGCGCAAAGGGCTTGGATTTCAACTCGGGGTGGAACTGCACGCCGATGAACCAGGGATGGTCCGGATATTCCACGATTTCCGGCAGCAACCCATCGGGCGACATGCCGGAGAAGCGCAGCCCCACGGCTTCCAAACGCTCGCGATAGGCGACATTGACCTCGAAGCGATGCCGGTGCCGCTCCTCGATCCGGCTTTCGCCATAGACGCCGCGCACCAGGGAATCCTCGGCGAGCAAGGCGGGATAGGCGCCGAGGCGCATGGTGCCGCCCAGGTCGCCGCTGGCCTCGCGCTGCTCGCGCTCATTGCCGCGCACCCATTCGGTCATCAGCCCGACGACGGGCTCGGCGCAGGGGCCGAATTCAGTGCTGGAGGCGGCCGGGATATCGAGCAGGTTCCGCGCCGCCTCGATCACCGCCATCTGCATGCCGAAGCAAATGCCAAGGAATGGGATCTTCTTCTCCCGCGCGAAACGTACCGCCTGGATCTTACCGCCGGTGCCGCGCTCGCCAAAGCCGCCGGGCACGAGGATGCCGTGCACGCCATCCAGCCGGCGCATCACCTCGCCCGCTTCCCGCTCGAAGATTTCGCTGTTCACCCAGTCCAGCCGCACGCGCATGTTGTTGGCGATGCCGCCATGGGCCAGCGCCTCGTTCAGCGACTTATAGGCGTCCAGCAGGCCGGTGTACTTGCCCACCACCGCGATGGTCACCTCACCCTCGGGGGCTGTGATGCGCTGCACCACATTGTCCCAGGCGGAGATATCGGGCTCGCCATAGATGGAGAGGTTGAAGTGGCGCAGCACCTCGCGGTCCAGCCCCTCGCGGTGATAGCTGCCAGGGACGGCGTAGATGCTGGAGGCGTCATAGGCCGGGATCACGCTTTCCGGGCGCACATTGCAGAACAGCGCGATCTTGCGGCGCTCATTTTCGGGAATCTTGCGGTCGCAGCGGCACAGCAGGATCTGCGGCTGGATGCCGACGCTGAGCAGCTCCTTGACCGAATGCTGCGTCGGCTTGGTCTTCAACTCGCCGGCCGAGGGGATGTAGGGCACCAGCGTCAGATGCACGAAAAGGCTGCGCGTCTGGCCCAGCTCATTCGCGAGCTGGCGAATGGCCTCCAGGAAGGGCAGCGACTCGATATCGCCCACCGTGCCGCCGATCTCGACCAGGATGAAATCATAATCATCGGTGCCGGCGGTCACGGCATCCTTGATCGCGTCCGTGATGTGCGGGATCACCTGGACCGTCGCACCCAGGTAATCGCCGCGCCGTTCCTTGGCGATCACCTCGGAATAGAGGCGGCCCGTGGTCCAGTTATCCGCCTTGTTGGCGTGGACGCCGGTGAAGCGTTCGTAATGGCCAAGGTCGAGGTCGGTTTCGGCCCCGTCATCGGTCACGAAGACCTCACCATGCTGGTAGGGCGACATCGTGCCCGGATCCACGTTGAGATAGGGGTCAAGCTTACGCAGGCGGACGCGGTAGCCGCGCGCCTGCAAAAGAGCACCCAGAGATGCTGCCGCGATGCCCTTGCCAAGCGAGGAAACCACGCCACCGGTGATGAATACGAACCGTGCCATGGGAGTTCGTCATAGCCACTTCCGGCCCGCTGTCACACCCCCTCAAGGGGGCGTCGGATCAGTTTGTCGGAACGGCGGGCAGGACGGGCAGGTTGGGCGCCACGACCGGCGCCGGCGCGTCCAGGATGGAGCGATTGGCCGAAGTGCCGCGGTCCAGCAGGGCCAGCGTCAGCGCCAGGACGAAGAAGATGGTGCCCAGGATGGCGGTGGTCCGCGTCAGCAGGTTGGCCGTGCCGCGCCCGCCCATGAAGGAGCCCATGCCCTGGGAGGAGCCGATGCCAAGCCCGCCCCCCTCGCTGCGCTGCACGAGGATGACCCCGATCAGCGCCAGGGTGACCAGCAGGAAGATGATGGTGAGAATGGTGGACATGATGCGCCACCTCCTAGCGCGGCCCAGGCGCCATGGCTAGCGCGGATGCGGCCTGCCCTCGCGCCTCATGCGTTTTCTTGATAGCTTTGCGCCATGCGACGCCATCTGGACCGCCGTCTCAAGCTGCAATGGCTGCGCGTGATTGACGCGATCGAGGCGCAGGGCAGCCTGCTGCGCGCCTCGGCCATGCTCGGCCTTGGCCAGCCTGCGCTGACCCGTGCCCTGCAGGAGGCGGAGCAGGTGATCGGCGCGAGCCTTTTTACCCGCCACGCCCGCGGTGTGCGCCCGACAGAGGCTGGCCTGGTCATCACCCGCCTGGCCCGCCGCGTTCTGGCGGAATTGCATCGTGCCGAGGAAGCGCTGGATCACCTGGCCGGCGCGCAACTGGCGATCGGCGTGCTGCCCGTGGCGGCCGTCGGCGTTCTGCCGGGCGCGCTGATCCAGCTCAAGCAGGCCCGGCCGGAGATCCAGCTGCGCCTGCAGCAAGGGCGCATGGAAGAACTGCTGCCGCTGCTCGCGACCGGTGAGATTGACCTGGTGGTAGGGCGCCTCTACCCGCCCGCCACGCCGGATGGCTTTCTGCGCGAGGCGCTCTGGGAGGAGCCCATTTCCTTCCTGGCCCGGGCCGGGCATCCGTTGTTCAACCAGCCGGTGACGCCCGTGGCCCTCAAGGGCTGCGAACTGATCTTGCCCACCGTCAGCCAGCGCGTCGGCCAGGAGATTGACGAGCGCCTGGCCGCCCTCGGCCTGACTGCCCAGGCGCCCTTGCGCTCCAGCTCCTACGGCTTCATCCGGGAAATGCTGCTGGCGAGCGACATGGTTTCCGTCATGCCGCGCCTCATGATGGTAGGGGATTTGCTGCGCGGCACGCTGGGAGTGCTGCCGCTGGATCAGGCGGCGCCACCCCGCCCAGCCGGCCTGATCCTGCCCGGGGACCGGCCACTGCCCGAGGCGGGGCTGGCTTTCGTCGCGGCACTGAGGGCGCATCTCGGGGAGATCGCGGCGCAGGGGCTTTCGGTTATGCCGGATGAGAATAGCTTGCGCCGCAAAATCCATAAGACAGCCAGGACGCGCTCCCGCTAGAACGAGGGGACCAGGGGAGAGAAACAGTGGAAGCGGCGGAACCCATCATGGATGTGGCGCATCTCGGCCATGTCGAATTGCTGACCCCGCAACCCGAGGCCAGCCTTGCCTTCTTCCGCGACATTCTCGGCATGACCGTCAGCGGCCAGCAGGGCGACAGCGTCTTCCTGCGCGGCTGGGATGATTACGAGACCTATTCGCTGCAACTCACGGCGGCCCGGACTTCCGGCCTGGGCCATGCCGCGTATCGGGCGCGCAGCCCGCAGGCGCTGGAACGGCGACTGGCCGCGCTGCGGGCCGATGGGGTCGAAGTCACCGTCGTTGATGGCAATTTCGGCCATGGCACCAGCCGCCGTTTCCGTGATCCGGATGGCCATGTGGTGGAGCTTTACTACGACACCCAATGGTACGAGGCCCCGCCAGAACGCCGCCCCGCCCTGCGCAACCAGGCCGAGCGCTATCCCGCGCGCGGCGTGAATGTGCGGCGGCTGGACCACTATAATTGCCTCGCCGTGGATGTCGCCGCCTGCCGCGAATTCTTCCAGCGCAACCTCGGTTTGCGCTGCACCGAGCGCATCGTCTTCGACAATGGAATCGAGATGGGAATGTGGCTCACCGCCACCAACAAATCCTACGACGTCGCCTATGGGCGCGAGGCGAATGGCGTGCATGGCCGTCTGCATCACATCACCTTCGCTCTGGACAGCCGCGAGGCGATTCTCCAGGCCGCCGACACATTCCTGGAAGCGGGCATCCCGATCGAGAATGGCCCGCACAAGCATGCCATCCAACAGACCTTCTTCCTCTATGTGATCGAGCCCGGCGGGAACCGGGTTGAATTCGCCCACTCCGGCGCGCGGCTTGTGCTGGCGCCGGATTGGAAGACCATCACCTGGAGTCAGGCCGAGCGGAACAAGGGCCAGGCCTGGGGCCTGCAACTCACCGACAGCTTCCGCACCTACGCCACCCCACCTTTGCCTGAAAAGAACCCCTCATGACCAACACAGCACTCGTCATCTCCGCCCATTCCGCCGATTTCGTCTGGCGTGCGGGCGGCGCCATCGCGCTGCATGCGGCGGCGGGATACCAGGTCACGGTGGTCTGCCTGAGCTATGGCGAGCGTGGCGAGTCCGCGAAGCTCTGGCGGCAACCCGGCATGACGCTGGAGCGCGTGAAATCCGAACGCCAGAAGGAAGCCGAAGCGGCAGCCAAGGTGCTCGGCGTGCACGACATCCAGTTCTGGGATCTGGGCGATTACCCCATCACGCTCAGTCAGGAGAGCCTGTTCCGTATGGTGGATGTGATGCGCGCCATCCATCCGAAATTCATCCTGACGCACAGCAAGGAGGATCTCTACAATTGGGACCACCCTGCGGTGACGGATTTCGCGCAGCACGCCCGCATCACCGCCCAGGCGCATGGCCACAATCCCGGCCAGAAGGTGCTGGGCGCGCCCCCCGTTTTCCTCTTTGAGCCGCACCAGCCCGAGCAATGCAACTGGAAGCCCGATGTGCTGCTCGATATCGGCCCCGTCTGGGCGCAGAAGCGCGCGGCCATCGAGTGCATGGCCGGCCAGGAGCACCTGTGGGAATACTACACCCGCGTGGCCCAGCAGCGCGGTGCCCAGGCCGCCCGCAACAGCGACAAGTCCATCACCTGGGGCGAGGGCTATGCCAGCGTCTTCCCGCATGTGGTCGAGCGGCTCGCCTGATGCCGAACCGCTTCACGCCGCGGCGAATCCGCCTCGACGATCGGGACGCGTTGCCGGGCCGATTCACCCAGCGGCGAAGCCGCCGCGACGATCGGGACGCGTTGCCGGGCCGATTCACGCCGCGGCGAAGCCGCCGCGACGATCGGGCCGGGGCATGATCACCCTCTCCGCCGCCATCGGCCGCTACCCGCAGACTGCGGCCCTGCTGGATGGCGTCGTGCGCGATGGGGAGGTGGCGCTGGATTGCACCCCCTTCCCCGTCATCAGCCGCGCCTTCGCGCCGATGGTGCGGGAGGGGCGCTTCGATGTGAGCGAAATGGCCATCGCCACCTGGCTGCAGGCCTGGGCGCATGGCAAGCCGCTGGTGCTGCTGCCGCGCGTCCTGGCGGCGCGCATGCAGGAGGGCTCGCTGTTTTGCCGCACGGATTCGCCGATTCGCGGCCCGGGCGATCTCCTGGGCAAGCGCGTGGGCGTGCGCGCCTATAGCCAGACCACGGGGCTCTGGCTGCGTGGCATTCTCCAGGACGCGCATGGCGTGGCCCCGGAATCGGTGCGCTGGATCACCTTCGAGGATGCGCATGTCGCCGAATGCCGCGATCCGGATTTCGCCACCCGCGCACCCGCCGGCAGCGACATGGTGCAGATGCTGAAAGAAGGCGCGCTCGACGCCATCATCTCCGGCAATGACGCGCCAAGTGGCGACTGGCTGCGTCCGGTCTTTCCGGACCCGGCAGCCGCCAGCGCCGAATTCCTGCGTCGGCATGGCTTCACCCCCATCAACCACCTGCTGGTCATGCGGGCCGAGCATGCGCATCACGCGGCCGCCGTGCTGCGCCTCATGGATGCGGCGGGTGCGGCGCCATCGAGCGGGCGCGTCGTCATGATGCCGGCCATCGCCTTCGCCGCATATCACGCCGTGCGCCAGGGCCTGATCCTGCGCGCGCCAACACCGCAAGAGATCTGGGCGGGCCTGCCGCCGGACATCACCTGAAGGAAGTGCCCCATGATGCTGCCCCGCCGCGGCCTGATCGCCGCCTCCCTCGGCCTTGCTACCCCTGCCTTGGCGCAGGAGGCGTTCCCCTCTCGCCCCGTGAACGTCATCGTTCCCTGGGGGCCGGGCGGGCCGACCGATGCCTTCGCCCGCGTGATCAGCCAGCGCCTCTCCACCGATCTGGGCCAGCCCTTCGTGGTGGATAACCGCGTGGGCGCCAACGGGACCATCGGCATGGCCCTGGCCGCCCGCGCCCGGCCCGATGGCTATACAATCGTGATTACGCCCAACAGCACCTATGCCGTGGCGCCGCATCTCTACCAACTGCCCTATAACAATGATCGCGACTTCGTCGGCATCGGCCTGCTGGTCTCCATGCCGATCTTCATGCTGGTGAACCGCAACTCGCCAGCGACGACCTTAGCCGAATATGTGGCCCTGGCGCGCCGCCCCAACAGCCGGCTGACCTATGCCAATGCCAGCGTGGGCGCCACCTCGCACCTCGCGACCGAGATGCTGTTGCAATCCGCCGGCATCGAGGTGCTGGAGGTGAATTACCGTGGCGGCGGCCCCGCCGTGCAGGCCGTGGTGGCTGGAGAGGCCGGGATGGTTTTCATGCCGGCCGCCGCCGTCATGGGCTTCATCCGCTCCGGCGATTTGCGCGCTTTGGGTGTGGCCTCCGCCACGCGCAGCCCGCTCGCGCCCGACGTGCCGACCTTCCGCGAACAAGGCTTTCCGGACGTAGAGATTGTCGAGCATGTGGCGATGCTGGCACCGGCCGGCACGCCGCCCGCCATCCTGGAGCGGCTGAATGCCGCCAGCCGCGCCGCACTCCGCGCGCCAGAGATGCAGCCGCGCCTTGATGCGCTGGCGGTCACGGCGGAAACGAGGCTCATTGCGGAATGGCCAGCCTATGCCGCCGCCGAAAGCAGCCGATGGGGCGCCGTAGTCCGGGCGCGGAACATCAGGATTCAGTGAGGGCGGAGGGGCCGCGCCCTGGCCCAGGATAAAATACCGGCCGCCGCTGGCGATGACGTGAGCGGGTGGGGACGGAGAGCGATCCGGGCCATGCGAATGGGCAAGGCCAACGGGTCGCTCTCGCGGACATGTCACATCCACCCAGGCGGAGTTCCTGCACAACGCCCCGCATGATCGGGGACTCCCGAATGGTCCAGCCCGCAAGCCACGCCACCCGGTGGTGAAAAGGAACTTCGCCGCAAACACGCGCACCGAAAGCAGCGGCGGCCGGAACCTGGCCTGCCCTCAACCGGGCAGGTTTTCCGCGATGTAGGGCGGCAGGTTGAAGCAGCCGGCGTGAATCTCCGGCGTCCAGTAGCGCGTCAGCCCCGCAATGCCTGCCGCTTCCGCGCGGCGGCGGATTTCGGCCACCGGCACATCGCGCAGGCCCTTGGTCTTGGCGGACCAGCCCAGCGTCATGAAGCCCCCCACATAGGTCGGCACCGCCGCCACATAGGCGGAGATATCAGCGAAGAACTTGCCGCGCCGCAGCGAGGTCTCGCGCAGCTCATCCGCCTGCATGAAGGGCACGCCGCACTGATTCACGATCAGCCCATCGGCCGAGAGCAGGCGGGCGGCGTTGTGATAAAACTCGTCGGTGAATAGAACCTCGCCCACGCCGATCGGATCCGTGCTGTCCACGATCACGACGTCGAAGGAACCGGCTTCGGCCTGGCGCACATAGTCAATGCCGTCGCCCACGATCACCTGGCCACGCGGGTTGGTCCAGGCATCGCCCGCGATGTCGGGCATATGCTCCTGGCAAAGGCGGATCACCTCGCCGTCAATTTCCACCATCACGCATTTCTCGACGTTGCGATGCTGCAGCACGCGCCGCAGCACGCCGCCATCGCCGGCGCCGATGATGAGCACGCGCTTGGCCGCGCCATGCGCCAGCAGCGGCACATGGGTGAGCATTTCCTGATAGACGAATTCGTCGCGCTCGGTGATCTGGATCACGCCATCCAGCACCATCACGCGCCCATGCGAGGTGCTCTCGAACAGCATGATGTCCTGGAACTCGCTCTTCACCCGCGCGAGTTCGCGCTTCACCAGGAAGCGCTGGCCCCAATCGGGATAAAGCGTTTCATTCACCCACACATCGGTCATCGCTGTCGTCCTCACGTCCACTCAAGAAGCCCATTCAAGAGAAAGGGGCCGGGCGTTGCCGCCCGGCCCCGTTCATTCCACCGCTGCGGGTGGCTCAGCCAACCATGCCGCGCTTGTGCTCGGCGAGGGTGATGCGCTCCGGCAGGAAGCCGGTCTTCAGCAGCGGGATGGCCTTGTACGGGTCACAATCACCGCAGACAAAGATGTCCAGCGCCGCGTAATCGCGTTCCGGCCAGGTGTGGATGGAGACGTGGCTTTCGGCCAGCACCAGCACGCCACTCACGCCGCCATTGGGCGAGAAATGATGGAAATGCCCATGCAGGATCGTCGCACCCGAGGCGATGGCCGCCGCGCGCAGAACCGCATCAATGTGACCTGGATCATCGAGGTTCGTCGCACCCCAGAGATCAATGATCAGGTGCGTGCCCGCATACCGGACGCCATTGCGCTCAACGAAGTAATCCTTCGCCTCGCTGATGGAGCCAGCCGTGGCCGACGCATGTGTCGCATTCTGGGCGTCGCTCGGGAGCATTTCCGAGTCCATCCCCAGTCGGACGAGAGAGTCCATGTCGGGTTCCCCTTTCCCACCAGCAGATGACCATATTGTCGGCTGTGCGGCCCCAGCGGCCGTCGGTTCGAACAGGTCAGTGGCGGGGGATATGGGGCATGGGGGCCGGGGGGTCAAATGAAATTCCACATTTCGGCCCCGAAAAAATCGCGGACCTCCCCCCCACCCCACGCACGACTCAACCGGCCGGGCGTTGCGCAGTCCGCAAAGGCTCCAGCCTTTGCGGCAAACTCCGGAAGAGGTTCAGTTCCCGCGCCAAGCGCGGGAGGTCCGCGAGGCCCCGCACCGGGTCCGTGGTCAGCGCCTCAAACGCCGTCGCCATCTGCCCGGGCGCCATTCGCGCCACATGGCGGGCGCGGTGCTGCGCGAGCCCCCGCTCATCCCCCGCCATGGCCAGCAGCGCCGCCTGGCGCAGCACCAACCGCTGCGCGTCTTCCGGCAAGGGGCCGGATGCCGCCGGCAGCGAGGCCAGATGGCGACCCAGTGCCGCGGCCGCACCCGTAAAATCGCGCGCATCGGCGAGGATTTCGGACAGCGCCTCATCCCCCGCCGGGCCGAGCGCCTGCAAGACCTCCGTCGCTACAGCGCGATTGCCGCGCCTTGCCTCGGCACGCGCGGCCAGAAGGCTGCGGGCGCCGACCAGCGCGGGCGGCAGACGTGGCGCGGAACTGGCGGCAAGGGCCGAGAGCGCGCCCTCCGCATCGCGTTCAGCCAGGCGCTGCGCTGCCAGCCGCGCGCCAAGCGCCGCCCGATCCTCACCCGGCGGGGCCCGCTCCATCGCGCGCCGCAAGACGGCGGCGGCGCGGTCGGAGAGATCCAGCGCGGTCAATCGCTCGGTCAGCAGCGCCAACATCGCCTCACCAGCCTCGCCCGGCGGGAGCAGCTCAGGATGGGCGTCGTAGAGTGCTACGGCGCCGAGGGGTGATTCGACTTCAAGCGCGTGCAGGAAGGCTGCCTGGATCGGGGCGCGCAAACTGCCCGCCTGCTCGGGGAAGGCCGTCTCCGTCTCACGCAGCAGGGCGAGTGCCGCGCGCGGGTCGCCCGCCTCGCGCCGCAATGCCGCGATCCGCTCCCGCGTGGCGAGCTCCATCGCATCCCCGCGCCACGCAAACAGCGCCGCCTCCAGCGCGCGCGCAGCGCCCGCCGCATCCAGTCGGCCAGTCGCCAGCCGCAACTCAATGCCGCGCCGCAGCGCACGCGCGCGCATCAGCCGGTCCCGACCATTGGCGGCGGCTTCATAGGCCTCCAGGGCGCGCGCGGGCTGGCCGCTCGCTTCCTCCAGCTTGGCCTGGGCGAGCAGGATGGCAGGCTCATCCGCCGCCCCCTCGATCAGGCGCCGGGCAGCCACATGCTGCCCACCCTCGACCAGCGCCTCGGCTGCCACGCCAATCACACGGCGGCGCAACCCCTCGGGATAGGCGGACAGCAGCGGCCAGGCAGCGGCCAGGCCAGGGGCGGCTGCCTGGGCATCGCCCTGCATCGCGGCGCGCAGGCTGCGCCAGAGCAGCAGTTCATCGGAGCCAGGGAGTTCCGCATCCAACCCAGTCGCCTCGCTCGGCCGGCCGGCCAGCAGCGCGGCCATGCCAGCCAGGAAGGCCTGCCGGCGATCCAGCGCCGCTTCAGGGTTTTCCTGTGCGCCCAGACGCAGCATGGATTGCGCCTCCTGCGGGAGGCCCAGCGCCAGCAGCGTCTGGGCGGCGGCAAGCCGTGGCTCCGCCCGCAGCAGCGGCGCGGCCGAGGCGATGGAGGCCTGTTGCGCGCGCAACCGTTCCAGCAGCGCGGGCATGGGCTGGCCGTGCAGGTCAAAGCTGCGCGTCATGCCCATCGCGGCCCATTGGCCTTCGCTTGGCTCGGCCGCCAGCGAGACGGCGCCGCCCTCCACCGACAGCAGGAATCGCTCGGCGCCGGTGCGCAAGGCCACGCGGTCCGCCCGTGCCAGCACCGCAACGCCCAGGAAGGTCTCCAGCAGATCAAGCTCCGCGAGGCCGCGCGTCACGATTTGCCGCGGTGCCGCCTGCGCAACCAGGCCGAGCAGCAGCGGGCCGCCCGTCAATGGGTCCGTGAGGCTGACCACGCGGGTGGGCCGCGCCGCATGCAGGATGGTGCGGCCCTGGTCGAATTCCGCCCGCAAAGCTGGAATCGCCGTGGCCGCCGGATGTTGGCGCGGCACCAGCGCCACGAACCAGTCATTGCCCTCCTGCCGCAAGGCGACCTGGCGGGAGGGGGCGAGCGGAAAGGTGACCAATGTGGCGCCGGGCAAGCTCCTCGCCTGGATGCCGTTGAAGGCCGGCTCACGCAGCAAGCCGCCGAATTCGATGGGGCGCTCCGTCTCGATCACGAGTAGCGCCTGCTCGCCACGGCGCAGGGCCGCGAGACCCGTGCCGGTGCCCAGGGTAAGCCGCATGGAAGGACCAAGAGCGGCGTCATCCACCAGCCTTGCGCGCAGGGGGGCGGGCCCTGCCAAGCTGGCCAAGGGTGGCTGCGCCGCAACGGGACGTGGCGGCTGTTGTATGCGCACTGCGGGCTGCTCCGGCGTGGCGGCCGGCGCTTCGGCTCGCATGGGCTCAGGAAGGGGCTGCGGTGACCTTGCCGGCGGGGTGGGCGGCGGAGCGATGGCCAAGGTCGGGCCGGCCGGGGTCGGCTCGCTCCGCGGCATGGCGGGTGGCGTGGGGGCGGATGGAGGCAGCAGCACCGGCGCGGCAGCTGCAATGGGCGCCGGCGGCCGGTTGGACAACTCCGCGCTGCTGGGCGGGGGCGCTGGCTCACGCGGCGCCGTCCGGGATGCGGCAACACGGGCATTCTCCTGCGCCGGCCGCGCTTCCACAGGGCGCGTCACCGGGCGCGCTGCGGCCTCGGTTTGCCGGGTTTCCGCCGGCCGTGCTGGCGGTGCTCCCGCTTCCGGCGGATCAAGAAGGTCGATCGCCACCTTGGGGCCGTTGCGGAAATGCCGCATGCGCGCGCCGGGCCGCAGCGTCAGCTCGACCCCCCCGGCGACCCGCGTAACGGCCAGGAGATTGCGCGGCAGGCGGCGTGCGCCGGCCAGATCAATCGTATCGGGATTGGGGAAGCGCAGGATGACGCGGTCCCCCTGCTGTTCCGCCTGATAGCTGGGCGGCGCGGCCCAGTCGAAGACGATCCGGCCATGGCCCGCGTGGTCGCCCGTGCGGACGGCCACGCGCTCCTGCGCCAGGGCGGGCAGCGCAAGAAGCCCCAGCAGGAGACCGAGGGCCGGGCCGCGCATCAGTCGAAACTCGCCAGGAGGCGGTCAATCTCCTCCTGGCTGCTGGCCGCGCCCGGCATCTGTGGCCCATTGGCCAGGGCACGCCCCTCCGTCACCGGCGTGATGGGCAGCTCATCCTCCACGGCGGGCATGGGGCCACCCGGTGCGAAGCGTGCGGTGACCTCGGCCACACGCTGCTCGATCGCCTTCAGCGCACTCACCACCTTGCTGATCCTCTGGCCGGTGATGTCCTGGAAGCTGCATGCCTCGTAGATGCGCGTCACGGCGATGCCGAGATTCTCGGCCTCCGCCGACGAGAGGCGCGACTGCATCGCCTCCAGCCCTTCACAGACATCGAGGATTTCGTTGGTGGCCTTGGCCGTGTGCTCCACCACAGCGTCCAGCTCATCCGTGGCGCGGGGGATATGGCTGTCATTGATGTCGTCCACCCGGAGGGCGGCCATCTCGGACTTGGCGCGCTGCACTTCGCGGCCCAGCGCTTCCAGCTCCGCCAGCAGGGAGGCTTCAACGCTGGTCATGTCACCGGCAAGGCTGCCCAGCACCTGGCGCACCGCCTGCTCGATCGGGTCCTGCCCGCTTCCGTCAGGCATGGATCAGGACCTTCTCGATCTTCTCGCGCAGGGTTTCCGCATTGAACGGCTTGACGATGTAGTTGGAGACGCCCGCCGCCTTCGCCGCGACGACGTTTTCCGTCTTGCTCTCGGCCGTGATCATGATGAAGGGCAGGTTCTTCAGCCGGGCATCCGCGCGCACCTCCTTGAGGAGGTCGAGGCCCGTCATCGGCTCCATGTTCCAGTCGCTGATGACCAGGCCGAAATTGCCCGCCCGCAGCTTCGCCAGCGCTTCGGCGCCGTCCGTTGCTTCTTCCACATTGTCGAATTCGAGCTGCTTCAGCAGGTTGCGGATGATGCGCAGCATCGTCTTGTAATCGTCCACGATGAGGACGTTCATGTTCTTGTCCAGTGCCATCAGCAGTCACTCCTTCGTTGCCGCAACCCTTGTGGCGCGGTGCGGGTTAAGATGCGGTTATTCCAAGGGGCGCGAGCGATGCCGGGCGAGTTCGGTCGTCACCAGGCGCGCGCGCTCCGGGCGCATCGCGGCCAGCACCGGGGCCGCCTTCGCCTCACGCATGCGATCCACCACCTGGATGAGCACGGGCATGTCCAGATCATCGAAGATGCCGGCCGCATCGCGCGGCCGCATGCCCTCATAGAGCCGCACCATCTGCCGCCAGCCCTGCTCGGTCCGCTCGTCGCGCTGGCGGCCCTCGGCCTCCAGCCGCTGGCGCAGGGCCCCCAGCTCATCGAGGCGATCGGCCAGCCGGCGCTCCGCCGCGGCGATCAGCATTTCGCGTTGCGCCAATGCGGCCTCGCGCGCTTCGATTTCGGCGCGGCGGGCGCGCAGGGCTTCGAGCACCGCGCGTTCGGCCAGCGCATCTGGCGTGGGCGGCGCCTCGCTGCGCGGGATGGGTATGGAGGCGGGCGCTACAGGTGGCGTGGGCGGCGGGACGGGCGCGGCGGCGGGCGCGCTGGCCACGGCTTGCGAAACCAGCCGGCCAGGCACCGCCCCATCAGGCCAAAGCCCTTCCAGCTTCACGCCGAGCAAGGCCAGCATGCCCAGCAGCGAAAGAGGCAGGAGGCGCGGGCGCGGAAGGCGGATCATGTCCTGCGTTCCCTCACTTCATGCCCAGGGCGCGGATCAATTCGCGCTCGGCCTCGCTGCGCACCGCCTGGGAGGGGGGCGTGGTCGCTCCCGCCAGGGGGCGCGCCTGCTGCACGGCGGCTTCCAGACGATCCGCCAGGCTCTCGGCACGCTCGACCAGGTAGCGCAGATCCTCGCGGATCGCCTCGGCACCGGCGACGCGTTCCGCCACTTGCCGGCCAGCCAGCTCGGTGGTGGCGCGCAGGCGCATCAGGGCCGCTTCCGCATGGCGGGATGCTTCCCCCAGGCCATCGGCACCCTGTTCCAGCGCGGCACGATCCGCGCGGACGGCGCGCAGCATGCGATCCAGCCGCCAGGCCATGGGCAGCGTGGCCGCCAGCAGTCCGATGACGGCCATCTGGGCCGCCCATTCCCATGCGTTCATGCCAGAAGTTCTCCCACCGGTCCCAGGCTCTCTGAAATCCGCACCGCCGGCCGGTTCTCGCGACGGCCGAATTCGCCGATGAAGAGCGGCACCGTGCCGCATTGCAGCCGCACCGGGGCGCCAGGGATGGCATTCAGCATGATGCGATCGCCAGGCTTCAGCGCGATGACGCTGGAGAGCGGCATCACCTGCTCATCCAGCACCACATCCAGCGCGATGTCGGTGTGGCGCAGCTGCTCGGCCAGGTGGGTTTCCCAGATGCTGTCGCGGCCGAATTTCTCGCCCATGAATTGCTGGAGCAGCAGCTCCCGCACCGGCTCCAGCGTGGCGTAGGGCAGCAGCAATTCGAGCCGCCCGCCGCGATCCTCCATGTCAATCCGCAGCCGGGTGAGGACGCAGCCATTGCCCAGGCGCGAGATGGTCGCGAAGCGCGGATTCACCTCAAGCCGCTCGAACTGGAATTCGACATTGGTGATGGGGGCGAAGGCCTCGCCGAGATCGCGCAGGACCACGCCGATCAGCCGCTCGACCAGCGTGCGTTCGATGGTGGTGTAGGGCCGGCCTTCGATGCGCATGGCCGCCGTGCCGCGCCGCCCCCCCAGCAACACATCCACGACGGAATAGATCATCGAGGAATCCACGACGATCAGCCCGAAATTATCCCAATCCGCCACCTTGAAGACGGCCAGCATCGCGGGCAGCGGAACCGAATTGAGATAATCGCCGAAACGCTGGCTCGCCACACTGTCAATCGAGACTTCGACATTGTCCGAGGTGAAGTTGCGCAAGCTGGTCGAGAGGATGCGGACAAGCCGATCAAAGATGATTTCGAGCATCGGCAGGCGCTCATAGGATACGAGGCCGGAGAGGATCATCCGCTCCATCCCGGTCTTGCCGGCATCATCCCCCTCCCCGCCTTCGAAGCCGAGCAGGCTGTCAATCTCGGCCTGGTTCAGGACACGCGTGGAGTCGGGGGGTATGTCGGCCGCGGGCGGGCCATCTTCCTCGGCCAGGGCCGCGCCCCAGGCGGCCGCCATGTCGTCTTCCTCGCTGCCGCTCATTGGACGAGGATCTCGGTGAAGAGCACATCGGTCACGCGGGCCGGGGCGGCGGCGATATTGGCGCGGGCGATCAATTCCTCCCGCAGGCGATGCGTGCCGGCGCTGCCGCGCAACTCCTCCGGCCGGATTTCCCGCAGATAGGTCGTGAAGAGATCCACGAGGCGCGGCATAGCCGCCTGCAAGGCTGCCGCATCCTGCGGGCCGGCCACCTCGACTTGGCTGCGCACGCGGATGAAGGCACGCCGCCCCGGCGCGTTCAGATTGGCGGTGATGTCGGGCATGCTGACAAAGACCGGCTGGCGATTGACCGGTGCGGGCTCGGCCGCGGCTTCCGGGGCCGTCGCTGGCGGGCTGGGGGACAGCATGCCGCTGAACCAGAGCCCTGCCCCCGCGCCGCCCAGAACCAGCGGCAATGCCAGCAAGATCAATTTCTTCTTCAACCGCTTGGGCTTGGCCTCCGCCTCCCCCTTCAGCTCTTCGCCCTTCGCCGCCGCCATGGCGCCAACACCCTTCTGGTCGTTGCAGACTCGGGTTGTGGCGCATCGAGGTTAACGAAGCCTTGCGGCGCGATGCTGCCCGCCATGGGCAAGGATTGCCGCCAGAAGCCGGCAATCCGTGCCGGATTGCTCCGCATGCGCCGCCATGGCGCTGGCACGCCCCTTGCGCAGCACATCCCAGGTTCCTGATGGAGTGCGCCATGGACAGCCCAGGTTATATCGTTCTCTCCCGTCTCTCCGCGCAGATGCGCGCGAGCCAGTTGACGGCCAACAACCTCGCCAATGCGGATACGCCCGGCTATCGCGCCAGCCGGCCGATCTTTGCCGAGCATGTGGAACGCCAGGGCCGCGTCCATGGCCCGCTCGGCAGTGCCAATGTCGGCTACACCTGGGACCGCGCCAGCTGGCGGGAGACACAGCCCGGCGCCATCAACCAGACCGGCAATCCCCTGGATGTCGCGATTTCGGGCCCTGGCTTCTTCGTCGTCGAGACGCCACGGGGCGAGCGCTATACCCGTGCGGGGCGCTTCGCACTCGGTGCCGATGGCCAATTGCTCGACCAGACGGGCGCCCCGGTGCTGAACACGGATTCACGCCCGATCGCCCTGTCCGCGAATGATACGCGCATCGAAATCCGGGGCGATGGCACCATCCGCTCCGAGAATGGCGTGCTGGGCCGGTTGCGCATCGTCCGCTTCGCGGATGAACAGGCGCTGCTCGCGGAGGGTGACCGCCATATCAGTGCCGGCGGCCAGGCGCCCGAGGAGGTGGCCCGCCCGCAGGTGGTCCAGGGCGCGGTCGAGGGCAGCAACGTCCAATCCGTGCTGGAGATGACGCGCATGATGTCCGAGCTGCGCGAGTTCCAGTTCGCCACACAATTCCTGGAGCGTGAGGGAGAGCGGCAGCAAAGCGCCGTCGAACGCCTGCTCCGTCGCCGCAGCTAAGGGAGGTTCAACATGCGCTCACGCGCCATTGCCGCCGTGGCATCCGTCTTGTGGCGGCTCATCGGAAGGGGTTTCTGACCATGCGCTCACTCGCCATCGCCGCCGTGGCATCCGTCTTGTGGCGGCTTATCGGAAGGGGTTTCTGACCATGCGCTCACTCGCAATCGCCGCCACGGGCATGCTGGCCCAGCAAACCAACGTGGAGGTGATTTCAAACAACCTCGCGAATATGGCAACCACGGGATACAAGCGCCGCCGCGCCGAATTCCAGGATCTGATCTACCAGAACCTGCGGCGCGTCGGCAGCCAGAGCAGCGATACTGGCAGTCTGCTGCCCTCCGGCGCGCAGGTGGGTCTTGGCGTGCGCACGGCCGCCATCTACCGCATCTCGGAGCAGGGCAATCTGCAGCAGACGGAAAATCGCTTTGATCTCGCGATCCGCGGCAATGGGTATTTCCAGATCCAGATGCCCTCGGGCGAGATTGCCTATACCCGCGATGGCACCTTCGCCCTCAGCCCCGAAGGCGTGCTGGTCACGGCCGAAGGCTTTGTCGTGCAGCCCGGCATCACCATTCCGGCCGCCGCGCGCGATGTGACCATCAATGCCAGCGGCGAGGTCATGGCCCGGCTCGATGCCCAGGTGGCGCCACAAAATGTGGGGCAGATCCAAACCGCGATCTTCGCCAATGAGGGCGGCCTGGAAGCGATTGGCGACAACCTCTTCCTCGCCACCCCCGGCTCCGGCCAGCCGCAGGCAGCGGCCCCGGGGCAGCCCGGCCATGGCACGGTCATGCAGGGCTTTGTCGAGACCAGCAACGTGAATACCGTGCAGGAAATCACCTCGCTGATCACGGCCCAGCGCGCCTATGAGATGAACAGTCGGGTGATCTCGGCAAGCGACGAAATGCTCAGCACGCTGACGAGGCTGCGTTGATGCGCCGCCGCAGTTTCCTGGCGCTGGCGGCGCTCTCTATGCCGGCCGCGGCCCCTGCGCAATCCGCTCCCGCCGCCATCCTGCGCCCGCATGCGCTGCTGGAAGGCGACGTGCTGCGCCTTTCGGACCTCTTCGACCATGCGGGGCCGCGCGCCGAGACGGTGATCGCGGCCAGCCCCCTGCCCGGCCGCCGGATGATTCTGGAGACGCAGAACCTGATCAACATCGCGCGCCAGAATGGCGTGAACTGGAGGCCTTTGACCGGCACGGATCGCATCGTGATCGAGCGCCCCGGACGGCCCGTCCCGCGCGCCGAGATCGAAGCGCTGCTGCGCGAGGAGCTCACCCGCCACGGCATCGAGGCCGAGATGGAGATCGAACTCCCCGGCCTGATCCCGCCCATGATTCCGGCCAGCGCCTGGTTCCAGATCGCCATTGAGGGTGTCTCGGTCGAGCAGCCCGGCGCGCGCTTTCAGGCGACCCTGGTGGTGCTGGCCGATGGCGCCGGAACGCAGCGCCTGCGTATCGCCGGCCGCGCCATTCCGACCGTGCCGGTGGTGGTGGCCACACGCCGCCTGGCACTTGGCGAGGTGGTCGGCCCGAATGACGCCCGCCTCACGCGCCTCAGGGCTGAGCGTGTGCGTCCAGGCCAGGCACAGCAGATCAGCCAGGTGATCGGGCAGGAATTGCGCCGGCCGATGGCCATCGAGCAGGGCTTCGCGCTGGTGGATCTCGGGCCGCCTTCCATCGTCCAGAAGAATGCGCTGGTGACCTTGCAGCTGGATTCTCCCGGCATCTCGCTCTCCGTTCAGGGCCGTGCTCTGGAATCGGCGGCGCGCGGCGGCAATGTGCCGGTGATGAACCTCTCCAGCCGCAACATCGTCGAGGGGGTGGCCATCGGCCCCGGCCGCGTTCGCGTGGCCATGGGCACCATCCCGATGGCCGCCCGATGAGCGCGCGCGCCGCCCTGCTGCTGCTGCCGCTGGCACTGGCCGCCTGCGGCCAGGCTGAGCGCCTTTCGCGCATCGGCCGCGCGCCGGATTTCTCGCCCGTCTCGGACCCGACGCAAGACCCGCGCTATCGCCCCGTCTCGATGCCCATGCCGGCGCCGCATGAGGCCCCGCCGCTGGCCAATTCCCTGTGGCGGCCGGGCAGCCGGACCTTCCTGCGGGATCAGCGCGCGGCCCAGGTGGGCGATCTGATCACCGTCCTGGTCACCATTGATGACGATGCGCAGTTGCAGAACCGCACCCAGCGTTCGCGCAACGGCACGGAAACCATGGCCGCACCCAATCTGTTCGGCCAGGAGCGCGCGCCGCGTCGGCTTTATCCGCCGGGCGCCGACCCTGCCGCCCTGCTCAACACCAACAGCACGGGCACGACGGATGGCAATGGCAATGTCCGGCGCAATGAGCAGATCAACCTCCGCCTCGCCGCGACGGTCACGCAATCGCTGCCGAATGGGAACATGGTCGTGATGGCGCGGCAGGAAGTGCGGGTGAATAACGAGCTGCGCGAGCTTTCGGTCCAGGGCATCGTGCGGCCGCAGGACATCGCGAGTGACAATACGGTGCGCCATGATCGCCTGGCCGAAGCGCGGATTTCCTATGGCGGGCGGGGTTCGCTGTCGGATATCCAGCAGCCGAGGCTGGGGCAGCAATTGCTCGATGTCTTGTCGCCCTTCTGATCCGCGCTAGGCTGCGGCGGACGCGGGGAGAAACTGCCATGGATGAATTCGACTATGTGATCGTCGGCTGCGGTGCCGCGGGCTCCCTGCTGGCCGCCCGGCTGAGCGAGGATGCGCAGACCAGCGTCTGCGTGCTGGAGGCCGGCCCCAAGGACCGCAACCCCTTCATCCATATCCCGGCCGGCTTCATCAAGACGCTGAAGGACCCGGGCGTCACCTGGCAGTTCAGCACCGAGCCCACCGAGCGCACCGGTGGGCGGCGCATCCCGACCATCCAGGGGCGCACGCTGGGTGGCTCCTCCTCGGTCAATGGCATGATCTATAATCGCGGCCAGCCGAATGACCTGGATCATTGGGCGCAGCGCGGCAATCGCGGCTGGGGCTACGCCGATTGCCTGCCCTATTTCATGCGCACCGAGCGGCGCATCGGCGCGGGCGATCCGGAGCGGCGGGGCCGGGCGCAGGGCATCCCGGTCACCGATATGGACTGGATCCACCCGGTGACGGAGGCGTTCATCGCCGGTTGCGTCGGCCTCGGGATTCCGCGCAACCCCGACTACAACAGCGGCGACCAGGCGGGTGTCGGCTATTTCCAGCGCGCCATCCTGAACGGCCGGCGCGTCAGCGCCTATCGCGCCTTCCTGCATGAGGCGCTGAACCGGCCCAACCTCTCGCTACGCACCAATGCGCGCGCCTGCGCCATCCTGCTGGATGGCAAGCGGGCCGTGGGGGTGCGCTACCTCTCGGAGCGTGGGGGCACGCCGACCGAGGTGCGGGCGCGGCGTGAGGTGATCCTCTCGGGCGGTACGGCCAATACGGCGCGGCTGATGCAGGTGTCCGGCATCGGGCCGGCGGGGCTGCTGCAGGACCTTGGCGTGGAGGTGCGCCACGAACTGCCCGGTGTGGGCGAGAATTTCCGGGACCACTACGCAAGCCGCTTCGTCATGCGCGCCAAGCCCGGCACGCAGACGCTGAACGAGCTGTCCAAGGGCCTGAATCTCGGCAAGCAATTGCTCCGCTGGGGCACCGGCCAGCCCAATATCCTGGCCACCGCGCCGAGCCACGCGCATGTCTTCTGGAAAAGCTTCGAGGGGCTGGACCAGCCTGATCTGCAATGCGTCTTCACGCCCGGGTCCTACAAGGAGGGCATGGTCTATGTGCTGGATGACTATCCAGGCATGACGGCCGGCGCCTGGCAGCACCGTCCCGAGAGCAAGGGCTGGGTGCGGGCGCGCAGCACGGACGTGTTCGAGGACCCGGAAATCCAGCCCAATTATCTCTCGGATGAGAATGACCGACGCGTGCATATCGGCGGCATGCGGCTCTTGCGGCGGATGCTGTCCACGCCCGAATTGGCGGCCTTCGTGGACCGCGAAACCCTGCCCGGCCCGGATGTGCAGACGGATGACGAACTGCTGGACTTCGCTTTCAAGAATGGCAGCACGACCTACCACCTGATCGGCACGGCCCGCATGGGTCCGCGCGAGGACCCGACCGCCGTGGTGGATGACAGGCTTCTGGTGCACGGCATGACGGGGCTGCGGGTGGTGGATGCCTCGATCATGCCGGCGATGGTGAGCGCCAATACCTATGCGACGACGTTGATGATCGCGGAGAAGGCGAGTGACTTCATCCGCGGGCGGGAGATGGCTTCGGCGGCTTGAAGCGAGGGGGCATTGCCCCCTCGCGCTCCCCCAGCAGGGGACACGTCCCCTGCACCCCTGTTCGTCGGAGATGCAAGAACCTGAGGTTCTTGCCGGGGTCCAGGGGCAGAGCCCCTGGCTACTCTTCTTCCTTTTCCGGAATCTCCAGCACCGATTGCGGCGGCTTCTTGGGCTGCCGATACTTCTGCCACCCAAAGCGCCGGTTATCGCCCGGCCGCAGCCGCATATCCTCGCGCAGCGCGGTGAAGGGCAGCGTCGCCGGATCGGCCACCACAGGCCCAGGGGCCGCCGCCACCAGCACCGCCTCGGCGATGGGTTGGAAATGCGCGCGGAAATGCACGCTGGATTTCACCGCCAGGATCTTTTGAGCCGCTGGCTCCACGCCCAGCATCTGGAAGATGGACTGGTCATGCGCCTGCATCTTCCGGCTGACGATGACCACGCGAACACCGCCGATCCGCAACAGCGCCGAGGGCCCGAGATCGGCCGGATTGCCCTTGCCCATGGGGCCGGTCAGCGTGAAGCGGCCATCGCCAAGCTTTTCCACGATGCCGGTTACGGTCAGTGGCGCCGCATCGCTCTTGCCACCCAGGGCCAGCGTGATGGTCGCGCCCTCACCTGCCGCATGGCAGGCGGCCGCACTTTCGGCGTCATTCATCGGCGCCAGCACCGCCCCCTGGGCATTCTGCGCGATGAGTTCGGCGAGCAGGCCGGTCGTGTCGCCATGGCCGCCGCCGCCGGGATTGTCCTGCGTATCCGCGATCACCACAGGCTTGCTGCTGGCGGCCGCGATGCGGATGGCCTCACTCACCGCGGCATCGGCGGGCTGCACCGCGCCGGCGAAGCTCGCTTCCCGCGCGCCGATCGCCTTGGACAGTGCCTCGGCGGCGGCGGAGGCTGCATCCGGCGTCTCGGCATAGGCGGCGATGGCCTGGCCGCAGCCGGGGAAATCCGCGTAGGGGAAGCCGAAGCAATAGGCGAGTTCCACCACGCTGGCCGCCAGCGCCAGGCGCTCCGCCATGACGCCGGCCATGGGCTCCACCATGGTGCATTGGCTGGTGATGGGGATAAGGAAATCCAGCTCGCGGAACGCCATCGCCCAGGGCGCGCCGCGCTGGATGCGCTGGATCAGCAGGGCCATGGCGCGTTGCCCCACCGCCAGCATGTCCACATGCGGATAGGTGCGATAGGGCACGATCACATCGGCCAACTCCGCCATCTGGCGTGTCATATTCGCGTGCGGATCGAGCGTCACGGCCACGGGGATGGCGCCGGCGGCGGCGCGGACGCGGCGCATGAGTTCGCCCTCGGCATCGGGGTAGTCGTCGCTCACCATGGCGCCGTGCAGGTCGAGGAAGATGCCATCCAGCGGAGCTTCCTCGAGCGCGACGGAGAGCGCATCCACGATCATGGCGCTGATGCGCTCAAAGGCCTCGCGCGTCACGGGGCCGGCGGGGTTGGCGAAGCACCATCCCAGGGGGGCGATGCTGGCGCCATGCCGCACGGCCTCCTCGATGCCGCCGCCGGCGCAGGTGGAGGTGCCCTTCAGGCCAGCCATCATGGCGCCGGGGCGTTGCAGCGCAGGCAACCCGCCAGGTGTCAGGAAGTTGGCCCATTCGGTGGGGTGTGGGGCGAAGGAGTGGCTTTCGTGCAGGAAGCCGGCAACGGCGATGCGCATCAATTCGAATCCTTGGAATTGGCAGTGGCGATGACGGCATCAGCCAGCACGCGCAAGCCCTTCTCCGCCCATTCGCGGGAGATGGACTCACTCGGGTGGTGGCTGATCCCGCCATGGCAGGGGATGAAAAGCATGACGGCGGGCATGCACGCCGCCGCGTGATAGGCGTCATGGCCGGCGCCCGAGAGGATGTCCCGATGGCGGAAGCCGTGGCGTGTTGCGGCATCGCGCAGGCGATCCGCCAGGCCCGCGTCGAAATGCACGGCGGCGAAGCTCCAATAAGGCTCGCGCTTCACGTTGAGCTTGCGGCGCGCGGCGATGGCGGCCATGGCCGCATCGGCCTCGGCCAGGAGCTGCGCCAGAACCTGGTTGGAGGGGTGGCGGTATTCGAAGGCGAAGCGCACCTGGCCCGGCACCACGCCATCGGCGCCGGGGTCCACCAGGAAGCGACAGACCGTCATTCGCGCCTCGGGGGCGATGCGGTACAAAATCGCCTCTCCGGCCGAGATCATCTCGGCCGCGGCCAGCACGGCGTCGCGCCGCATCTCCATCGGCGTGGTGCCGGCATGGCTGGTCTCGCCAGTGACAGTGACGAGGGCGCGTTCCGTGGCATAGCCGCCGGTGACGATGCCGAGGTCGCAGCCCTCATTTTCCAGCACCGGGCCTTGCTCGATATGCGCCTCGAAATAAGCGGCGGCGTTCTGCAGCAGATGAGGCTCGGCCGCGCCGTTCCAGCCGGTGGCGGCGAGTGCATCGCCATAGGGCTGGCCATCATCCAGCGCGGGGCGGGCCAGCACCTCGGCCTCGCTCAGCACGCCCATGGCGCCGGCCGCGCCAATCATGGAGGGGCTGAAGCGGCAGCCTTCCTCGCTGGTCCAGTTCACCAGGATGATGGGCGCTTCGGTGACGGTGCCGCTTTCGTGCAGCGCATGCAGGATCTCAAGGCCGGCCAGCACGCCATAGGGGCCGTCGAACTTGCCCCCCGTGGGCTGGGTGTCGAGATGGCTGCCGACCAGCACCGGCTTGCGCGTGGGGTCGCGTCCCTCCCGCCGCAGCGCCATGTTGCCGAGGCGATCCACGCTGAGCGTCAGGCCGATTTCGGCACCCCATTTCGCCAGCAAATGCCGCGCCTGCCCATCCAGCGCCGAGAGCGCCGGGCGGTTGTTGCCGCCGCCGGGAATGGGGCCGATGGCCGCCATCGCCATCAGCCGATCCCATAGCCGGTCGGTGGAGAGCGGCAGGTTCACGGGCGCACCAGGCCGGCCGTGGCCAGCGCCGCATCGGCCAGCACCAGCATGCCGGCCGTCGCCCATTCGGGCGTGATGCTTTCGGCCTCATTGTGGCTGAGGCCGCCATGGCAGGGGCAGAAGACCATCACCGTCGGCACGCGCCGCGCCATATAGACGGCGTCATGCCCGATGCCGGTCGGGATGTCGCGCCATTTCAGGCCGCGCGCTGTCGCGCTGTCTCGTGCGCGTTGGACCAGCGTGGCGTCGAAGGGTGTCAGCGGCGAATGCCAGAAGCGGGTGACGGTGATGGTCACGCCGCGCGCCAGCGCAATCTCCTCCGCGCGGGCGCGGAATTGTGCCTCCATCCGCTCCAGCGCCTCGGGGTCGCCGTGACGGGTATCAATGGTGAAGAAAACTCGGCTGGGCGCGATGTTGCGGCTGGCGGGGTAGATATCCACCACGCCCACCGTGCCGCGCCCCTTCTCGCCATTCGGCGCCAGGGTATTCAGTGCGATTTCCTCCACCGCCGCGATCAGGGGGGCGGCCGCCATCAGCGCATCGCGCCGCCCTGCCATGGGCGAGCCGCCATGCGCTTCCTCGCCCTCCACCACCACCTCGAACCAGGTCTGGCCCAGCGCATGGGTGACGATGCCGACATCATGGCCGCCATCCTCCAGGATCTTGCCCTGCTCGATATGGAGTTCCAGGTAGTGGCCAACCTTCTGGAGTTCCGTAGGATCGGCCGCGCCCTGCCAGCCGATGCGGCGCAATTCCTCGCCGAAGACGGCGCCATCGAAGGCGGTTTTCCCCAGGATTTCCGCCTCGGTGAAGATGCCCATCGCGCCGCCGCTGCCCATCATGGGCGGCGAGAAGCGCGAGCCTTCCTCATTGGTCCAGTTGATCAGCAGCAGCGGCGCTTCCGTCTCGGCGCCGGCCTCATGCAGCGCGCGCATGATCTCCAACCCCGCCAGCACGCCGAGAACGCCGTCATACTTGCCGCCGGTGGGTTGGGTATCGAGGTGGCTGCCGATGGCGACCGGCGGCAGGGTGGGGTTCCGCCCCTCTCGCCGGAAGATCATGTTGCCCAGGCGATCCACACTCATCGTCAGGCCCGCGGCTTCGGCCCAGCGCTGAAACAGCGCGCGGCCCTCGGCATCCACATCGGTCAGCGTCTGGCGGTTGCAGCCGCCCTTCACCGTGCCGCCGATCCTGGCCATTTCCATGAGGCTGTCCCAGAGGCGGGCGCCGGAAAGCGGCAAATTATGCATATTGCTGGACGGCCGATTCACGCTTCGCTCCTTGCCTGCGGCGGCGTCGCTCCGCGATCGGACGTCGGCTCCACCCCACACCATTCCGCCATGGCCAGCGCGATGCTGCGCGTGATGCCATGGATGCTCTCAATGCCCACGCTCTCGTCAATGCCGTGAATGTCCTGCGCATCCGGGCCGAAGACGGCGCAGGGCGTGCCCTGGTAGAGCACGAAGTGCCGCCCATCGGTCAGGCCGGTCGCCGGATAGTCGCGCAACGTGCCGCCGGTCGCTTCGGTGTAGCTGCGCTGGGCCAGCGCGCTGATCGCCGTGTCCTTGGGAAAGACGCAGGCATCGGCCATGAAGCCCTTGAATTCCAGCTTGACCTGGGCCCCGCGCAGCCGCTCATGCGTGGCGGCCTTGGCCACCAGCGCCTCGATATCCGCCTTGGTCTGCCGGGCCGAATAGCCCAGCATCACGCCGACGCGCAGCCCGATGCGGCAGCGCGTGGCGACCGAGGAATTCCACTCGCCGCCTGAAATCGTGCCGAGATTCACATTCACCGGATGGTTCACGCCGTGGAAGGCGGCGTGGATATGCTCGCCCCGATTCCGCTCCGCCTCGTAATCCTTGAAGGCGCCGGCGATGATGTTGGCAGCCTCGATCGCGTTGATGCCGGCCTGCATGTCCCGCACATGGGCGGGCCGACCACTCACCGTCACCCAGGCCCAGACGACGCCGACCTCGGCCGTGTAGAGCGCATCCAACCCTGGTCCCGGCTCGGGGATGATGACGCCATCGGCCTTGGGCAGCGCCAGCATGGTGGCGAGCGCGCCATTGCCGGTGCACTCCTCCTCGATCACCGCCTGCATCTGCACCTCGGCGGCCGGTTGCAGGCCGGCGCGCTTGAGTGCGGCAAAGGCCATGGCATAGCTGACGATGCCCGCCTTCATGTCGCCCGCGCCGCGCCCATAGACGCGACCATTGCGGATGCTGGGCGCATAGGGTGGTGTTTCCCACATGTCGGCCGCCCCCTCGGGCACCACATCCACATGGCCTTGCAGCACCAGGCTGCGGCCCTTCGCCACCTTCGGCCGATGCATCGCCGCCACATTGTCCCGCCCGGCATAATCCATCAGCGACGGTGAGAATCCGGGATGATCCGCAAGCTTGGCGGGGTCGGTCGCAATGCGCCGCGGCGTGAGGCCGAGATGGCGGTAAAGCCGCTCCATCTCATTCAGGGCGGAGGCCTCATTGCCCAGGGTGGAAGGGCAACGGACCAGGCGGAAGAGCCAATCCAGCGTCTCCTCCCGCAGCGAATCGGCGGCTTCCAGGATGGCGCGTCGCGCGCCGGGATCGAGTTGTGTCATGCGGCGCAGCATGGGCGGGCGCGCGCGAGGTTGTCGAGGCCCCGTGGGCAGGCTTCAATCACGCCCATGAAGGCCTTCCACCACCCGGATGAGGCGCTGCACGCGCCGGAATTCTTCCTCACACGCGGCCGTGTCCGCGCCAATTACGAAGTGCCGGCGCGGGCTGTTTCTCTGCGCGAGGGGCTCTCTGGGCTGGGCATCACGCCCGAACTCACGCCCCCTGCCCCGCAGGCCGCGCTGCTGCGGCTGCATACGCCCGAATATCTGCACTTCCTGGAGCACGCCGCCACGGAATGGGCCGCCCTGCCCGAGGCCGGCCCCGAGATCGTCGCCAATATCCACCCCACGCCCGAAATGCTGGCCCAATCCAGCCGCGCGCCGGGCCATGTGATTTCCCGTGCCGGCGCTTATACGGCGGATACGGCCTGCCCCATCGGTCCCGGCACCTGGACGGCGGCGATCGGCGCGGCCGGCTGCGCGCTGGCCGCGGCCGATGTCGCGGCCGCCGGCGGCCGCGCCTACGCGCTGTGCCGCCCGCCAGGCCATCACGCCTATGCCGGCCGGGCGGGTGGGCATTGCTACATCAACAATAGCGCGCTCGCCGCACAACGGTTGCGGGATGCCGGTGCCGCGCGCGTCGCGGTGCTGGATATCGACAGCCATCACGGCAATGGCACGCAGGGGATCTTCTGGGACCGCGCCGATGTGCTGACCATCTCGCTCCATGCCGACCCGTCGCGCTACTACCCCTGGTATGTGGGCTTCGCGGAGGAGACCGGGACCGCCAATCTCAATCTGCCGCAGCCCTTCGGCACGGGGGATGCCGCCTGGCTCGCGGCCCTCGATGACGCCATCGCGGCCATCCGGGCCTTTCGGCCCGAGGCGCTGGTCGTCCCGCTCGGCTTTGATGCCAGCGAGTTCGAGCCGCTGGCCGCGCTGAAGGTCACCGCCGATGGCTTTGCTCGCGCGGGTGCGGCCATCGGCGCGCTTCGCCTGCCGACGGCGATCTGCCAGGAGGGTGGCTACAATGTGGAAATTCTTGGGAGCCTGCTGCAACGCTTCCTGACCGGTTTCGGAGACGCTGCATGAATCCCCTCGCCAACCTGCCCCTCGTCATGGACACGCATATTGATATCCGCTGGCCCGAAACGCCGGATTGGCTGAGCGAAACCGCGCAATGCGTGGACCTGCCCAAGATGCGGCAAGGCGGCATGAGTGCGGCCGTCTTCATCGCCTATGTCGGCCAGGGGGTGCGTGATCACGCCGGCCATGCCGCCGCGGCCGCGCGGGCGGAAGCCATGCTGCGCCACATCCGCGCCCGTGCGGATGGCGAGGCGGCGCGCTTCTGCACGACACCCGATGAGGTCGAGGCCAGCTTCAACGCCGGCATCCCCGCCGTGCTTTCGGCGGTGGAGAATGGCTATGCCATGGGCCATGATCTCGGCCGTATCGCGCAGTGGCGTTCGCTCGGGGCTATCTATCTGACGCTGACCCATGATGGACATAACGCGCTCTCCGACAGCGCGCGCCCGCGCAAGAACCTGAATGACAGCGAGAGCGAGCATGGCGGGCTTTCGGCACTCGGCCGCGCCGCCATTCACGAGATGAACCGCGTGGGGCTGATGCTCGATTGCTCGCATGTCTCCAAAGCCGGAATGATGCAGGCGGCCTCCCTCTCGCGCCTGCCCATCGCCGTGACGCATACGGCCTGTGCCGCGCTCTGCACCCACCCGCGCAACCTGGATGACGAACAGCTGGACGCCATCCGGGCCAATGGCGGTGTTGCGCAGATCACCGCCGTCGCTTCCTTCCTGAAGGCGCCCGGCGCCAATGGCGTGACGCAGGCCAGCGTGGCCGATCTGGTGGATCACGTGGAGCACGCGATCCGCCGCATCGGCCTCGATCATGTCGGGATTTCTTCGGATTTCGATGGCGGCGGCAACGTGGTCGGCTGGGCGAATGCGGCCGAGACGCAGAACATCACGGCCGAACTCGCGCGCCGCGGCTATGGCGCGCGCGAGATCGGGATGTTGTGGTCGGGGAATTTCCTCAGGGTGTGGCGGCAGGTTCTGCGCGGGGCTGGGCGTTAAGCCCACCGCCACCCCGAAGCGTCACTCGATGAGGGGCGGGTTGGGCGCCCAGTCATAGCCGCTGCGGGCACGGTTGAAGGCATATTCAAACAGCGGGCGCATGTAGTCCGGGTTGAATGCCGTCGTGTAGGGCACCGTGAAATCCGAGCCGATATAGGCCAGCCGATACTCCACATCATCGCGCTGCGCGTTCAGCCAGATGCGCATCACGTCATTGAAGCCGCTGGAAGCGATCATCGTCTCCACCGCACGGGAGGCGATGCTCATCGTCCGCCGGTCCGTGGCCGCCCAATTCGCATCCAGCCGCGCATTGCGGATCACATAGGCGCGGATCGGCTGCACCGGCAGCCGGCGCGCGAGACGTTCCCGCCGCGCCTGCGTGACGGCAACGGGATAGAGGAAGGCCTGGTTGATGGCGCCCCCATCCACATGCAGCTCCTGATGCGGCACCCCATCCACCGTCACGTCGAACAGCACCGGCGCGAAAGCGCCGGGAATGGAGGCCGAGGCCAGCATGATGCGGTGGATCAGCGCGCCCGCACCGGGATGCCCGCTGGCCGCGATGGCGCCGACATTCCAGATCACCGGCAATTGCGCATCCAGATCCGTCGTGCCGATCAGCAGCAGGCGGCCCTCACGATAGCCCTGCCCGATCCGCGCGATCATGCGCTCATCCAACTCGCGCGAGATGGTGCGGAACAGGGGCGAGGTATCGGCCAGGCCATCATTGAAGACGGCGTTCAGCAGGCTGCGCTGGATGGCGATGTCGGCCAGCGTGCTCTCCGTGTAGACGCGGCGCAGGCCTGCATCATATTCGGGGCCGATGAAGGCGAAGGGGGCGATCAGCCCGCCGGTGCTGACCCCGGTGACCAGCATGAATTCAGGGCGCGTGCCGGCGGCCGACCAGCCATTGAGCAGCCCCGCGCCGAAAGCGCCGTCATCGCCCCCGCCCGAGACCGCCAGCAGATTGAGCTCGGGCAACATCTGCCCGGCCCGCACATTCATGAAGCGATGCCGCCGGGCAACCGCGCTGTGGAATTCCTCCGTGATCGGCCCGGTGCCGAGTGCTGGAAAGAAGCGTTCATTCGGAATGCCGAGCACCGTGGCCCGGCCGGTTTGCCCGCGCGGCACAGCGGGCCCTCGCACCGGCAGGGAACAGGCGGAAACGCTGGCCAGCCCCATGGCCAGTGCGGAACGACGGAGAAGTTTTGGCGCCATGATCTTGGTCCTGAGAGAAGATGCGCCGATCCGCGGCCGGCATCCGTGGGATGGGAAGCCGCGGTCAGGCCGCGCCGAAGCCCTTGCCGGCCACGCGATAGGCCTCACGCGGGGGAGAGAAGATATCCAGCACCTGGCACCCCTCGGGTCCGGCGCGCATGGTGTGCTCGATGCCGCCCGGCGTACGCCAGAAATCGCCCTTGGTCACGTGAATTTCCTCGCCGCCCTGGATGCGCACGGCGCTGCCCTGCAGCAGCACGCCCCACTGCTCCTCGGGGTGGCTGTGCAGCGTGCCCTCGCCATTCGGCGCGATGGTGACCACCGAGAGCATGGCCTGCTCGCCCGGGAAAATGCGCGTGGTGACGCCGGGCGCCAGCTCACGGGCGATGCCCTGGGTCACATCGGCGAGGTTGTGGAAATGCTCGGCTTGGCTCACGCGGCGATCCTCCTTGGGGTGCATGGCAGGGTTAACCATCGCGCCCACGCTCGGCAAGCGCCCAGGCGATGGCGGCACGCGCCAGCGCCGCCACCGTATCCACCACCGGAAATTCCAAAGCTGGCCCGGCAGCGATGCCGAGCGGGATTTCGGTGCAGCCCAACACCACGGCGGCAGCCCCCTCAGCATGCAGCGAGCGCGCGACTTCGGCGAGCGGGGCATAGGCTTCGGCCACGCGATTGGCCTTCACCAGGCCAACCGCCGGCATGACATGGCTCTCCATCATCGCCGCACTTGGGGTCAGGCATTCGATGCCCATCCGCTCCTGGTACAGCCGCATGGCGAGGGTGGCCGTCGTGCCCATCAGGCCGATGCGTCCCGTCGTGACGCCCTGCCGCGCGAGATCAGCGCTCGCCGCATCCACGATATGCAGGATGGGCAGGCTGGTCGCGGCCTGCATGGCGTCAAACCAGCCATGCGCCGTGTTGCAGGGAATGGCGATCGCCCCGCAGCCTGCCGCCTCCAGCCCGCGAATGCCGCGCAGCAAGGCGGGCAGCGGATCGGGGCCGCCATGGTTGCGGGCCAGCGTGCGGTCGGGCACCCGCGGATCGGACCAGAGCACGGTGGGGATATGATCCTGGTCCAGCCGCGCCGGGGTTTCCAGCGTGAGCGCACGCATGAATTCCGCCGAGGCCAGCGGCCCCATCCCCCCCAGGACACCCAGCATCCGCATCACGTCCATCCCTGATTGCCACGGGCTTTGTCGGCCGCGTCGCGGCGGCTGTCGAGGGTGGCGCTTGTGCAGTGATCCCGCGCGCGCAAAGCTCAGGCCAAGGCCAGGAGGCGAGAGATGCCGCAGACCATCCCCAACCCGTATGACCGCCTGGCGGAATCCCTCGGCCATGTGGTCGAGTTGCAGCATGTGAATATCCGCGTGCCGGATCAGATCGCCGCCACGAATTTCTACATCAGCGGTCTCGGCCTCACGCGTGATCCGTATCTGATGACGGGCACCGACAATATGTGGGCCAATGTGGGCATCAGCCAGTTCCATCTGCCGAGTGGGGCGCCGCAAATCCTGCGCGGCACCACCGCACTCATCCTGCCCGACCGCGAGGCCCTGCTGGCGCGACTTTCAGCGCAGCGCAAGGCGCTGGCAGGCACGCGCTTCGCGTTTCACGAGACGGCGGATGCGGTGGAGACGGTCTGCCCCTGGGGCAACCGTATCCGGGTGCATGCCCCCGACGCCCAGCGCTTTGGCCGGATCACGCTCGGCATGCCCTATGTGGAATTCGATGTGCCACGCGGAAGCACCCCGGGCATCGCGCGCTTCTATCGCCACTATCTGCAAGCCCCGGCCGAAGCGGCCGATGGCGTGGCGCGCGCGCTGGTGGCCAGTCGCCAGCACCTGGTGTTTCGCGAAACCGATGCGCCCCAGCCGGAATATGACGGGCATCACATCCAGATCACCCTGGCCGATTTCGGCGGCCCGCATGGACGCCTGGCCGCGGCCGGGCTGATCAGCGAGGAGAGCAACCCTTGGCAGTACCGCTTCCTGGACCTGATGGACCCTGACACCGGCTCAGCGCTGTTCCGCATCGAGCATGAGGTCCGCAGCATGACGCATCCGCTGTATGCCCGGCCGCTGATCAACCGCAACGCGGGCATCAACAACCGCAACTATATGCCAGCACACGAAGCCTGGCCCTTCGCGATGCCGCCCGAATAGCCTGTCATCCGCGGGCCTGCGCCGAGCGGCGGCCTGAGCCTGGCCCCTCCGGAAGCTCCATGAAATTGGCCGCGGCGGAAGCGCGGGCGAGCAAGGCGCGCAGGGCCGGGTTCTTTGCGGCATTCCCGTCGGTCAGCGCATCCACCGGGCAGAAAAATTCATGCGCATGGGCCGTCTGGGTCGCCATGAAGCCGCGGAAATGGGTCGGCTTCAAAGCAAAGAGGACGCGCGCATCGCGCACCGGCAGGACCAGCGGCTCGCGCGGTTCACGCTTGAGCATGCGGATCAGCCGCCAGCGCGGAATATTGTTGCCGGGCATGCCGGGCTGCATCAACCACTCCACCGGGCAAACGGCCAGGAGCGAACCGGTGCTGGGGGCGAAGCGGGAGCGTTTGTCCAGCAGGTTCTGATAGGTGCTGCAGGCCTCGATGCAGAGGATATCCACATATGGCTCCTCGGCGCGGCCGCTGAAATGCAGATAGAGGCCATCCGGCAGGGTTTTCAGCCGGTCGGCACCCGGAAATTTCAGATAGGGCTGCGTGACCTTGCGCTCCAGATCGGGCCTGGCCCGCAACCAGGTTCCGGGCTGCTTGAAGGAGGGCTCAAGGCCAGGCGGTCTTTGCGGCCAATTCCCGAGGCTCTGCCGGACTTGGTGATCCAGGCCTTCCGCGCGCGCGCCCCTTGGGGATGCAACCATTCGATAGTCTCCTGGGAAAAAACACAACCTATGAGGGAATAATGCTATTCCACCCCTATCGCGCAAGCGGAATTAGGCTTTTTCTCCGAATTATGACTTTTTCTTTCATGCTTGGGAATGTTTGTTTCCGACTTAATTTGATAAATCTATTTGTAACAGGGACTTTTCTCAATCTTCTGAGGCACAACTTCGCCTTGGAACTGGGCGAAGATAAGCAAGGCTTACCAACTCCGCCCTAGGAATTCCCTCCGCCACACCTGCCCCGCGTCCGCATGAGGCAAGTCCACCACGCAGGCCGCCCGTCAGGGCAGCGCGGCCACCAGCGCCTCGGAATGGGCCACCGTGCCAAAGACGCCGCCTTGCATCTTCACCATCTGGATCGCGGCCAGGTGGTTGCCGTGATCCGTCGCGCCGCAGCAATCCTCCAGGATCAGGCATTCAAAGCCGCGGTCATTCGCCTCACGCATGGTGGTGTGCACGCAGACATCGGTGGTGATGCCGGTCAGCACCAGGTTGCGGATGCCGCGCTGGCGCAGGATGAGTTCGAGGTCCGTCGCGCAGAAGGAGCCTTTGCCGGGCTTGTCGATGATCGTCTCCCCCGGCAGCGGCGCCAATTCGTTGATGATCTCCCAGCCCGGCTCGCCCCGCACCAGGATGCGTCCGCAAGGGCCGGGATCGCCGATGCCGGCACCGATCCGCTGCGAGCGCCAGCGCTTATTGGCCGGCAGGTCGGCCAGATCCGGGCGGTGCCCCTCACGCGTGTGCATCACCCAATAGCCCTTGGCGCGCATGGCGCCGAGCACGCGCTGGATCGGCGCGATGGGCGCGCGGGTGAGTGAGAGGTCGTAGCCCATCACGTCCACATAACCGCCCTTGCCGCAAAAATCCGTCTGCATGTCGATCACGATCAGCGCGGTATTGGCGGGCGTCAGCGCCCCATCGAAGGGCCAGGCGTATGGATCGGCGGGGATGGTCGGCATGGGTTGCTCCTGCGATGCACGAGTTGGCTCTGCCATCATGCAAGCAAGCGCCATGCCCGGTGGCATCGCTCTTGCAAACCCAGGAGCCAGAAGGCTGCGCCGGCCGTTTCCAGGCGCAAGCTTGCCGATAGCCTGGGCAATGAAGGATGGGTCTGCAATTGAACGCGGCATGGCGGCGATGGATGTTGATGGCGGTGGGTCCGCTCGCGCTGTTCGCCATCTGGTATGTGGTGAATGCGCAGGCCTGGGTCACGCCGCGGCTGCTGCCTTCACCCGTGCGGACGCTGCAATCCGTCTGGACCAACATGCTGGGCGGCGGCATGGCCGATGACTTCCTGCGGACGCTGTGGCGCACGCTGCAATCCTTCGGCATTGCGGCCCTGTTTGGCGTGCCCCTGGGCATTGTCGTCGGCGCCAATGCGAAGATCTATCGCTCCATCGAATTCCTGGTGGATTTTTTCCGATCCACTCCGGCCACCGCCATGTTCCCGCTTTTCATGATCCTGTTCGGCCTCGGCGATTTCGCGAAGATCGCCATCGCGGCCTTCGCCGCCTGGCTCGTCATCCTGTTCAACGTCGCCTATGGCGTGATGAATGCGCGGCAGACGCGCATCCTGGCCGCCCGCGTCATGGGCGCCTCCCGCCTGCGCATCTTCCGCGATGTGCTGTTCTATGAATGCCTGCCGCAGACCTTCGTGGGGCTGCGCACCGCCGTCTCCCTCGCCCTCGTTGTCATCGTCGTGGCGGAGATGTTCATCGGTGGCGATGACGGCCTGGGCAAGCGCATCATTGACAGCCAGATCACCTTCGACATGCCGCAGCTCTACGGAACCATCCTCGTCTCCGGCGTGCTCGGCTACGGGCTGAACCTGGTCTTCCTCACCCTTGAAACCCGCCTGGTCCATTGGGCCGGGCGATCCTGAACCGGAGCGCCCCATGAGCACACGCCGTCACATCCTCGCGGGGCTCAGCGCCGCAAGCCTTGCAGCGCCGGCGTTCGCGCAGGGGCGGCGCGATCGCGTCACCATCGCCTGGCTGCCCATCATGCAGACCATGGCCTTCTATGTGGCGCAGGAGGAGAAGCTGTTCGAACGCGCCGGGATCGAGGTGGAGGCCGCGCGCTTCCAGGCGCCCAACCAGATCATTGACAGCCTGGTCGCCAACCGGGCCGATGTGGGGGCGCCGGGCGCGGCTGCCGGCATTTCCGTGCTGGCCGAGGTGCAGTTCCCCGGCACCTTCAAGGCCTTCGGGCTGCAGGGCGGCGGGATCGCCGTGAACCGCATCAATGACGGGCTGATCGTCGCCAACAATTCCCCCATCACGAGCTTCGCCGATCTGCGCGGCAAGTCGCTCGGCCATCTGCCGGGCATCCAGTGGCGCACGATTTCGCGCCATATGGTGCGCCGCGCGGGGCTGAACCCGGATGGTGATGTGCGCCTGGTGGAGATGGCGGTGGGCTTGCAGGTGCAAGCCGTCATCGCGGGCTCGGTGGATGCCACGCTCTCCCTGGAACCGGTGGGCTCCATCGCCGTGGCCCTCGGCGAGGCCAAGCGCGCCATGACCAATCCGGTCGCCGGCGTGATCGCGGACCCCTTCTATTCCGGCGTCTCGCTGCTCACCACGAAGTTCATGCGGGAGCGGCCCGCGGTGGCGCGGCGCGTGGTGGAGGTGCTGGACGAAGCCACCCGCCTGGCGGAAACCGACTATGACCGCCTGCGCGCCATCCTGCCCCGCTGGACGGCGGTGCAGGCGGCCCAGGTGCCCATCGTGGCGCAGCCCTATCTGCGCGCGTGGAAAGACCTGAACGAGACGGATCTGAACTCCTACCAGGCGCTGGTGGATGTCTTTGCCTCCGAGGGCACGCTGCGCACGCCCTTCGCGGTGCGGGACTTCATCCTCAAGTCCGGCGACATGGCGGGCTGATGCCGGATCAGGCTGATCTGCGCTGGTTCACGCCCGGCACGCACATCACCGTGCGGGGCCTGCGCAAATCCTTTAGCGGCAATCCGGTCTATGTCGGTTTCGACATTGACCTGCCAAAGGGGCGCATCGTCTCTGTGTTTGGGCCCAATGGCTGCGGCAAATCCACCTTCATCAACATGGTGGCGGGGCTGCTGCCCATTGATGGCGGAGAGATCCTGTTTGAGGGCAAGACGATCCGTGAAACCCGCATCGGCTATGTCTTTCAGAATTATCGCGAGGCGCTGTTCCCGTGGCAGCGCGCGCTGGACAACATCCATTACCCGCTGAAGCTGATGGGCATCCCGCGCGCCGAACGCAACCGCCGGATCGAAGCGCTGGTCGCCGGCTTTGACCTGAAATTCGACCTGCACCGCTACCCTTATGAACTTTCCGGCGGGCAGCAGCAGACCGTCTCCATCATGCGGTCACTGGTGATCGAGCCCGAGGTGCTGTTCCTGGATGAGCCCTTCTCCGCGCTGGATTACGAGATGACGCTGATCATGCGGGATCAGTTGCAAAAGGTGCTGGTGGCGCGCGGCACCACCGCCGTGCTGGTCAGCCATGACCTGGAGGAGGCGATCTACCTGGCGGACAAGCTCTTGCTGCTGACGCGCCGCCCCTCGCGCATCGCCGAGTTCATGGATATCCCCCTGCCCCGCCCGCGCAGCCCGGCGACATTGACCGACACGGAATTCGTGCGCATCAAGGCGCATGCGCTGGAGGTTTTCCAGACGGCAGTCCGGGGGAGTTAGATGAGCGAGCCACCCTTTCGCGGATACCATGACATTGGCGGCCTGCCGGGCGGCCCCATCCAGCAGGATGAGCACCCCTTCGCCGATTGGCAGAAGCTCTCCGAGGCCATTCGCGGCGCGTTGGAGCAGAAGGATCGCTGCGTCTCGCTCGATGAAATTCGCCGCGCCTTCGAAAGCTTCGGCGAACCGCTTTACGAGACGCTCGGCTTCTACGAACGCCGCGCCGAGGCGCTGACCCTGCTGCTGGACGAGAAGGGCCTGGTGGAGCGCGCCGAAGTCCTGGCCCGCATGGATGCGCTGGCCGCCGGCCGTGGCCAGCGCGTGGACCATGCCGCCAAGACCGTGAGCGCAGGCCAGTGATGCCGCGCTTTCAGCCCGGCGACACGGTGCGCGTGCTTGATCTCGGCAAGCCAGGCCATGTGCGCATCCCTTTCTTCGTGCGCCACAAGACCGGCGTGGTGGAGCGCCATTGCGGCGCCTATGCCAATCCGGAAGAGCTTGGCTATGGCCGCCCCGGCCTGCCGCCGATTGACCTCTACCGCGTGCATTTCCGGCAGGATCACCTCTGGCCCGACTACACCGGCCCGGCGAATGACACGCTGGAAATCGAAGTCTACGACCATTGGCTGGCGCCCGCCTGATGCCCATCCCCTCCCCTGTCCCGCCTTCCCGCTTTTCCGCCGATGCGGTGGACCCCAAGCGCCCCGTCGTCGAAGGCCATGATGGCGCCGACTACTACGCGCTGATGACCGAGGCGCTGCACAAGATCCTGCTGGAGAAGCAGCTTCTGGCGCAGGGCGACACCGACCGCGTGATAGCGGCCCTGGAGGCGCCCAATGTCACTTGGGGGGCGCGCATCGTGGCTGAGGCCTGGCGTGATGCGGCCTATGCCGAGCGGCTTGTCGCCGATGGTTCCAAGGCGGCGGCGGAGCTGGGCTTCAAGATCAAGGAAGCCAAGCTCGTCGTCGTGCGGAACACGCCGGCGCTGCACAATGTGATCGTCTGCACGCTGTGCTCCTGCTATCCGCGCTCGCTCCTGGGGCAGCCGCCCTGGTGGTATATCTCCAAGAATTATCGTGCGCGCACCGTGCGGGAGCCGCGCGCCGTGCTGGCGGAATTCGGGTTGGATCTGCCAGCGGATGTAGAAGTCCGCGTGCATGATTCCAACGCCGACATGCGCTATCTGGTCCTGCCAATGGCGCCGGAGGGGGCTGCGGACTGGCCGGTCGAAAAGCTGATCCCGCTCGTCACACGACACATGCTGGTCGGAACGGCAGTCGCCTAGTCAGGGTTCAGGGAACCAGTTCCCTGACGGGATGCGCGAGGGGCCACAGCCCCTCGCCATCCGCGCAGCTGCGGCAGCCCCGCGCGAATGCCGGCCCATGCGGCGTTGATCTCGGCAGCGCCGCTGCCCTCCAGCGTGATCGCCTTCATCAGCTGGCACTTGGCGAAGTAGCGCCAATGGATCGGAAGACGCGCAAGGATTTCCGTCATCGCGGCATAGGCCGCGGGCGTCCAGATGCGTTCGAAGCCCTCGCGCTCCGCTCCGAAGTGGAAATGTGGATGGGGCGCATTGCTGCGGCGGGCGGAACGCAGCGCCTGGGTCGCGGCCGCATCCAGTGTCTCGTCGCGAATCACCACGGCATAGTCACGCTCGGCCGCTTCCTCGGTGATGCAGGCGCAGATCACGTCACGCAGCACACGCTCGGGCTCGCGCTCCAGCGGGTCGCCCCGGCCGCCACCGCCGGGTGAGGTGATGCGGATGATGTCGCCAGGGCCAGCGCTGAAGGTATCAATGTTGTTCAGCAGGCGCTGATTGGGCTGGCCCGGATTGACCATCATCTCCGACGCGCGGCCCGCCTTGCCGCCCAGAATGCCCCAGGCCTGGAAGCGGCAGCGATCGCGGTTGCGGGCGGTGATGCGCGTGTTGGGGGTGAAGACCTGGAACTCCATCTGCGTCGCCATGCCACCGCGCCAGCGGCCTGGGCCACCCGTCCCTGAGGCCAGGCCGTAGCAGCGGAAGCGGATGGGCACCTCGGCCTCGGTGATCTCGATGGGCGTGTTCTTGAGGTAGGCGGCATCCGCCCCCGAGCCATCCGTGCCATCGCCATGCGGCATGCCGCCGCCCCCGCCCACCACGGGATTCACGGCCGCGATGATCGCCTCGCCCGTGCGGTCATCATGCGTCATGACGTTGACGATGGAGCTGGAGCCGGCGGGGGCGGCGGGCATGCGCTCGGGCATGGCCAGGCCGAACACGCCAAAGACCAGGCTGCGCAGCCGCGCGCAGCTCAGGCTGCGCATGCCGACGGCGGCCGGGAAGCTTGGGTTCACCATCGTCCCTTCGGGCAGGATGCAGGTGAAGGGCCGCGTCAGCCCCTGGTTCAGCAAGAGGCCCGGATTGAGGGTGTAGAGCACGTAATACACGCCCACGAGCATGAGCGTATGGCGGGGATTGCCCCCCGTGGGCACGTTCAGCGAGGAGGTGAGCTGCGGGTCCGTCCCGGTGAAATCCAGGATGGCCGAGCCACCTTCGATCTTGAGCGTGACGGCGAGCCGCGCGGGATAGCCATCCGGCCCATCTTCATCCGCGAAATCGGCGAAGAAATACTCGCCATCGGGAATGGAGCGCAGGATGTCGCGCGCCTGGTGCTCGGCGTAGTCGAGCAAAGCGCCGAAGCCCTCGCGCAGCGTGTCCGCGGCGAATTTGGTGATCATCTCGCGGATCTTGCGCTCGCCCGTGTTCAGCGCGCCGACAAAGGCCTTGAGGTCGCCGAGATTCTGCTCGGGCTTGCGGACGTTGGTCAGCATCACATCCACCAATTCCGTGTTCAGCACGCCCTCGCGGTAGATCTTGGAGGGGCGGAAACGGATGCCCTCCTGATGGATTTCCGTCAGCGCACGGGAGAGGCTGGCCGGCACCGCCCCACCCATATCGGTGTTGTGGATGTGGCCGGACACCCAGCAGAGCAGTTCGCCCTCATGGAAGATGGGCTTCCACATGTGCAGGTCGGGCACATGGGTGGAGAGGAAGCCGGAATAGGGGTCATTGGTGAAGCCTACATCGCCTGGCTTGTAGTCCGGGATCATCGCAATCGCCGCGCCATAATCCAGCCCCGGATACCAGGTGGCGCCGAGATCCAGCGGGACGGCGATGGTGCGGCCGGCGGGGTCGAGGATCTGGATGGTGAAATCCTCCGTCTCCTTGACGAAGGTCGAATGCGCGGTGCGGTAGAGCGTGTAGGCCATGTTCTCGGCTGCGGCGCGCAGATGGTTGGCGAGGATTTCCAGGGTGACCTTGTCCATTACAGCCCCTCCCGAGGAACAAGGCCCCAGGCCCCAATCCTTGGGCAAGCCCAAATCTCTGCGCGCATCACAGGGCCTCCAGGATGATGTTGCCCTGCGCGTCCACCAGGGCCGCGAAGCCCGGCGGAATGCAACTCGTTGTATCCTCCTGCGCCACCACGCAGGGACCGGCGAAGCGATGCCCGAAGCCCAGCGCCTCCCGCCGATAAAGCGGCACCTCATGCCAGCCGCCATCAAAGAAACAGCGCAGGTGCTGGGTCACTTGCGGCGCGCCAGGCGCGGCTTCCGGCAGGTGGCGCAGCACAGGCTTGGGCGATGGGCCGGACATGACGAGGCGCAGATTTACGATCTGCGCCGGCGCCGCGCGGTCGCAGAAATCATAGATGCCCTCATGCGCGCGGTGAAACGCCTCGGCCATCTCGGCCATGGCAGCGGCTTCGATCCAGGCCGGCTCAAGCGGAACTTCGATTTCATAGGATTGGCCGCGATAGCGCATATCCGCGAACCAGGCGGGTGCGGCTTCGCCCTTGAAGCCCTGCTCCTCGCGCAGCCAGCGCAAAGCCTGGACGGAGAGCCCCTGCCCCGCCTTGCGCAGTGCCGCCGCATCTGCTGCCTCGGCGGTGATGAAAAGCGTGCGGATGAAGTCATTCTTCACATCGGCGACGAGGCCACCCAGCGCACTCACCACGCCAGGCCGCGCGGGGATCAGCACTCGCCGCATGCCCAGTTCCCGCGCCAGGAAGCCCCCCAGCATCGGCCCCGCACCCCCGAAGGTGAGCAGCGCGAAATCGCGCGGATCAATGCCGTAGCGCGCCACCATCTTGTTCACCTCGGCGAACATGCCGGAGATGGCGATGCGGATGATCGCCTCGGCGGTTTCTTCGAGGCCCAGGCCAATGCGGGTGGCCAGTTCGCCGATCACTTCGCGCGCCAACGCCACATCCGGCCGAAAGGCGCCATAGGCCAGGTCATGCTGGCCGAGGAAGCCACAGACGGCGAAGGCATCGGTGATGGTGGCGCGCGTGCCACCATGGCCATAGCAGGCCGGCCCCGGCGAGGAGCCGGCACTCTCCGGCCCCACCTTCAGCACGCCAAACCCATCCACCCAGGCGATGGAGCCACCGCCATCACCGATGGAGGAGACGGCGACAGAGGGAATATACAGCGGCAGATCGCCAATTTTCTCGCCCAGGCCGAATTGCGGCTGGCCCGCGATGATCAGCGCCACATCCGCACTGGTCCCGCCGATATCGAGGGTGATGGCCTCCGTCACTCCCGCCTCGCGCGCCACGAAGGCGGCACCCATCACGCCGGAGGCCGTGCCCGAGAGCACCATGCCCACGCAGGCGCGCTTGCCCAATTCGGCCGCCATGATGCCGCCATTGGACTTGGTCACCAGCGGCTGCGCGGTCACACCACGCCCGGCCAGGCCCGCGATCAACCTGTCCAGGTAATCGCGGATCTTCGGGTGGACATAGCCGTTGATCAGGGCCGTGGTGGTGCGCTCATATTCGCGGATCACCGGCCAGACCTCGCTGGAGCAAAAGACGAACAGCTCCGGCGCATGCGCTTCGATCAGCGCCACGACCGCGGCTTCATGCGCTGGGTTGCGATAGGCGTTGAGCAGGGCCACCACCACGCCCTCCACGCCCTTGGCGCGCAGCTTCGCGATGGCGGCCAGCACCGAGGCCTCGTCCAGCGCCAGCTCCACACTGCCATCGGAGAGCACGCGTTCGCGGATGCCAAAGACGCAATCGCGCGAGACCAGCGGCGCGCCCCGCCGGGAGAACAGCGAATACGCCTCCGGCATGCGCAGCCGTGCCAGTTCCACCACATCCTCGAAGCGCTCGGTGGTGATCAGGCCAAGGCGCGCCCCCTTGCGCTGGATGACGGTGTTGATGCCGACCGTGGTGCCATGCACGAAGCGCGTGATCTGGGCCGGCAGCACGCCATGGCGCTGTTCCAGCAGATCCAGCCCGCGCAGCAATTCGGCGCCGGGCGTCTCGGGCGTGGTCAGCACCTTCAGGCTGGTCATGTCCTGCGTGGCTTCATCCCAGACGCAGAAGTCGATGAAGGTTCCGCCGATATCCACGCCCACGCGATATCCCACACCCTCAGCCCTGGCGCTTGATGAGCTCGGGGTACATCACCTTGTCGCCATGGCTGCCCATCTTCGCCAGATCCTCATCCGAGATATATTCCGGCGTCTTGCCGTTCAGCGCGCACAGCGTCTCGACGATGATGTTGCGCTTCACTTCGCTCACCAGCACGCAGGTGCGGTGATAGGCTTCCGAGAGCGTGCGCCCCAGCACGGTGAAGCCGTGGCGGCGCATGATGATGCAGTTCGTGTCCTGGATGAAGGTCTTGATGGGCGCCACATCCTCCTCGACATTGATGCTTGCCGGCAAATAATGCGCGGGCTTCTGCATGAGGAAGCCGTAGGTCAGGCTGAAGGAGCGGAACTCCTCATAGCCTGCCGCCAGGAAGGCGATGGTCTCGTCGTGATGCAGATGGATCACGCAATTCACATCCGCGCGCAGCCGCAGGATTTCGCGGTTCATCTGGTGGCCGACGGTGGTGGCGCGTTCGCCCGCCAGGATGCGGCCATGGGGGATATCGGTGATGACCAGGTCCTCGACCTCGACCTCCTCCAGGCTCACACCTTGCGGCTTGGCGTAGCAGATGCCCTGCTCGTAATCCGCATGCGGCACGCGGATCACCATGCCGCCCACGCTGCTGTTCACCAGGCCACGCGCAGCCAGGCGATGCGCGTATTTCACATAATCGCCAGCCACCTTGGGGTCGAAGCTGACGCGCGGATCGGGCGTCAGCTCATTCACGCGGTATTGTGGGGTAATGCCGTCCATGCTGGGCGTTCCTCTCTTATTCGGGGCGGATATCGAGGCGTTGCGCGAGGGCGCGCCAGCGCGCGGAATCCGCAGCGATACTGGCCGCAAATTCCGCCGGGCTGGACATGATGGGCTCGATATCGGAGGCGCGCATCTCGGCGCGCCCCGCATCCGTCAGGAAATGGGCTGCCAATGCCTGCCGCATCCGGGCTGCCATCACCGGCGGCAAACCCGCGGGCGCCACCAGGCCATACCAGAACACCGCATCGAAGCCGGCCACGCCGAGGCTTGCGAAGCTCGGCACATCGGGCAGCAGATTGGAGCGCTGCGTCACGGCAAAGGCCTTCAGGCTGCCATCGCGCACCAGTGCCGCGGAAGCCGGCGGATTATCCAGCAGGACGCCCACCGTGCCGTTCAGCAGATCAGGATACACCTGCGCGGACCCGCGATACGGCACATGATGCATCTGCAGGCCGGTCAGCAGCTCGAATTGCCGCGTCAGCAGGTAGCCCAGCGTCGTCACTCCCACCGAGGCAAAGCTCACCTGCCCCGGCCGCGCCCGGGCGTCGGCCAGGAATTCCGCCAGGTCCCGCGCGGCCACCGCGCGCCCGGCCACCAGCACATAGGGCGTGGTGCCAAGCATGGTGATGGCCGTGAAGGCGGTGACGGGATCATAGGGGACATCGCGTTGCAGGACGGTCGCCACGGGATGCGTGCTCGTGGTCGCGACGCCGATCGTGTAGCCATCGGGTGCCGCGCGCGCCACGGCGGCGCTGCCGATGGTGCCGCCGGCCCCCGGCCGGTTCTCGATGACGATGGGCACGCCCAGCGCCTCGCCCAGGCGCCGCGTGGCGAGCCGCGCGGCGAGGTCGGTGCCGCCGCCCGGCGGAAAGGGCACGATGCAGCGGATGGGGCGCGTGGGCCAGGCCTCTTCACCCCGTGCCAAGGAAGCCAATGCGGGCGTGGCCAGCGAACCCAGGAGGAGAAGGCGGCGCTTCAAGCTCATCACACGGTCGCTCCGAGAGACCGAGTGAGGCTAGGCCCGACCATGCTGCCAGAACAAGCGGCTTCAATTCGCCGTGGCGCCGGCGGCGCGCACGATGGGACCCCATTTTGCCTCTTCCGCGCGCATGAAGGCGTTGTATTCGGCCGGGGCCAGCGGCCAGGGATCGGCGCCGAAATCGCGCAGCCGCTGCACCACGGCCGGGTCCGCCAGGGCACGCAGCACGGCGGCACTCAGCTTTTCCACAATGGGACGCGCCGTGGCCGTCGGCGCCACCAGCCCATACCAGGAGGCCACGTCAAAATCGGCGATCCCCGCTTCCTGCATGGTCGGCAGGTCGGGCAGCTGGGACCAGCGGGTGGCGGAACTCACGGCCAGGGCCTTCAGCATGCCGGCCCTGACCTGCTGGATCGAGGCGGGCGCATTATCAATGGCGAACAGGATCTCGCCGCTCAGCACCGCCTGCATGTTGGGCGCGGTGCCGCGATAGGGGATATGCGTCAGCTCCACGCCGATCCTCTGCCCGAACATCACGCCGCTCAAATGCGAGGACGTGCCGACTCCGGCCGAGCCGAACGTCCCCGCGCGCGGATTGGCGCGGATGAACGCCACAAGATCCGCCACGGACTGGAAGCCGCGCGAAGGCAGCGTGATCATGCAATTCGGCATGGAAGCGATCCGCGCAACACCAGTCAGGTCCCGGTTCGGCTCGAATCCCGCGCGGCGGTGCAAATGCGGGCCGATGCCGTTGCTGGCGATGTGGTTGATGAAGAAGTTGTAGCCATCCGGCGTGGCCTGGGCCGCGATTTCGGCGGCCAGCATGCCGCCGGCCCCAGGCCGGTTGTCCAGCCAGAAGCCATGCACCAGGCTCTCGCGCAGGCTGGGCTCCAGGATGCGCATGAAGATGTCGCTCGCACCGCCCGCGGCACCTCCCACCAGGACACGCCAGGGCTTTTCCGGCCAATGCGCGGCGGGGTTCGGCTGCGCGGCTGCGGCGACGGCAAAAGCGGGACTCGCGGCCAACAGAGAGCGGCGGCTCAGAAGCGTCATTGTGTTTCCTCCCATTTCTGGGATGGAGCGTGCAGTCGGCCCGGGCTGAAAAGCAAGGAAGCTGCGACAGACACGACACAAGCGCCCCCGTGGCGGGATCATCCTGCGACACAAGCCGCGCAATCTCCTCTCACGCCGCCGGAATGCCCCGGCCGGCCCAGGGGAAGACATCATGGCTCGCTCATCCGATACCAGGACCCACCTCGTAACCGGCGCCACCGGCCTCGTCGGCGGCGCATTGATCCTGGAGCTGCTCGACAACACGCAGGACCAAGTCGTCGCGCTGGTCCGCCCCTCCAAGACCGAGGATGCGCAGGCCCGCCTCATCGCCTCCCTGCGCGAGGCCGTGGCTACTTACGGCCGCGATCCCGCCACCGTCGCCTTCGAGCGCGTGCGCGGCATCGCGGGGGATCTGACGCAGCCCTGCTGCGGTGTCGCCGAACCACCCGAATTGCGTGCCGATGTGATGTGGCACAGCGCCGCCTCGCTGCGTTACGAGGACCGCTACGAGGAGCAGATCATGCAGACCAATGTCTGCGGCACGCGCCACGCGATTGAGCTTGCGCTGCGCAGCGGCGTCAAGGTCTTCAACGCTGTCAGCACGGCCTATGTCTCCGGCGCGCGTGAGGGCCAGCTGATGGAAATCCCGCGCGATGGCAGCGCCACGCAGAATCACTATGAGACCAGCAAGGTGGCGGCCGAAGCGATGCTGCGCGAATGCAGCGCCTTCGACGTCCGCGTCTTCCGGCCCAGCATCGTGGTGGGACATTCGCAGACGCTGGGCGTCACCACCTTCTCCGGCCTCTACAGCTTCACTCGTAAGATGATGCAGTATCGCGGCGTGCTGGAGCGTGTGCAGAAGGGCCTCTCCCGGGAGCGCCGCATTCGCCTGCGCGCCGATGCGCATACGCCGCTGGACCTGATCCCGGTGGATGCCGTGGCCGCCCAGGCCGTGCATATCGGCCTGAAGGGCAATGCCTCGGGCATTTATCACCTCACCCAGCAGGACCCGCCCAGCGTCGGCGATACGCTGACCGCCATCGCCACCGAGATCGGCTTCCAGGAGCCGGAATTCGTGGACGCGGATGCCAAGCTCGACTGGCTGGATGGCGAATTCGACAAGGGCATCGGCTTCTACGGCAACTACATCCGCACGCGCCGCGTCTTTGATCGCAGCCGCACGGACCGCGCCCTGGGCAACCGCACCGACCTCAAGCGCCGCCTGCCGCCGGTGCGCAACCTGGTCGCCTGGTACGCCAAATCGCTGGAGCAGCGCCGCCTTGGCATGCCGGTGTCCCGGTGAGCGCGCCCGCCACCCTGCCGCCGGTCTTCATCCTCGGCACCGGGCGCTGCGGCTCCACGCTGCTGTCGCAGTTCCTGGCGATGCACCCTGACATTCTCAGCCTTTCGGAGCTTTGGGTCTTCATGACCGACCTTGGCGGCCGCATCGCCGAGAGCTTTCCGGAGGCGGAGATTGACGGCCCGGCTCTCTGGCAGCTGCTGGCGGGCATCTATCCCCGGCAGACGCTGATGCTACGTGAGGATGTGATGATGGAGGAGGCGCTGTATCGCCCCGGTCCCGGGCGCCGCTTCACCAAGGAAAGCGGCATCCCGGCCATCGCCGCCACCACGCTGCCGCACCTCTCGACCAATCCAGATGCGCTGTTCGACCGCCTGGCAAGCCTCGCGGCCGATCTGCCGGCGGCCCCCTTCGGCGTCACCTTCACCGCGCTGTTCGACCGGCTGCGCGATGCGATGGGGGCGCGGCTCTGGGTGGAGCGCTCGGGCGGCTCCCTGCGCATCGCCCGCCGCCTGCGGGAGGCCTTTCCCACCGCGCGCTTCGTGCACATCCTGCGCGACGGCCGCGATACGGCCCTTTCGATCAGCCGGCACCACGGCTTCCGGATGGTGCTGGCCGCCGCGCAGATGACCGAGATCCTTGGCGTTGATCCCTATGAGAGCGCGGATCGCGGGGATGAGGCGGATCTGCCCGACGCGCTGCTGCCCTACCTGCCCGAGCGCTTCGACGCCGAGTTCTTCCGCGCGGATGCGACGCCCCTGCCGCTCTGCGGGCTCTACTGGTCCGGCGAGGTCCGCAGCGGGCTGGCGGAGTTGGCCGGCCTCGGCCCCGATCAGTTGCTGACGCTGCGCTATGAGGAGATCCTGGAACAGCCGGTGGCCGCGCTGGATCGCTTCTTTCGCTTCATCATGAAGGGGGATCACGGCCTCGACCTCGAAGCCTGTGCCGCGATGATCCGCCGCCCGCGCGCGGATTGGCGCAGCCTGCCCGAAGCCGAGGCCGCTGCCCTGGAGAAGGCCTGCGCCGCCGGCTTCGCCGCCCTGGCCGATGCAAGGCCCGAGCGGGAGCAGGCCGCGTGATCCGCGCGATCTTCATCTTTTGGGCGCTGCTTGCCCTGCTGATCGCCCCGGCCTTCGCCTGAAAGCTGCAATTGGAACGCCAGGGCGATGTCCTCGCCCGCGCGCGCCGACTCGGCGTCCCGGCCGCCGCAGCGGGGCTTGCGCCGGGGCCGCGGCCATGCGCCAAATCGCCGGCGGGCCACATCCGGGCTGGCCTTTCATGGCAAGGGCGCGCAATCCTGCGGCGCCATGCGCTGGCGCGAGGTTGACGCGCGCCGCACCTCCTCCCTATACAGCGCGCACCGCCGGGCTGGGCCTTCCAGCGCCGGCTCATCCTTTTTGACTTGAGATTCTCAGGAGCCTGCCGTGAAGCGCACCTATCAGCCCTCCAAGCTCGTCCGGAAGCGCCGGCATGGTTTCCGCGCCCGCCTCGCCACCGTGGGTGGCCGCAAGATCCTGGCCAATCGCCGCTCCAAGGGCCGCGCCAAGCTCTCCGCCTGAATTCCATTGTCCCGCGGCGCGGAAGGGAGGACCAGCCATGCTCGGTCGCCTCAAGCGCCGCGCGGAATTCGTTCGTGCTGCGAAGGCGGGCCGCAAGGCGGCGCGTGATGCGCTGGTGTTGCAGGCCTTGCCGCGAGATGACGCGGAAACGCGGCTGGGCTTCACCGCCACCAAGAAAATCGGCAATGCCGTGGCCCGCAATCGCGCCAAGCGGCGCCTGCGCGCCGCCGCGCGCCTGCATCTGGCGGCCGCTCCCGCCCCTGGGTTTGACCTGGTGCTGATCGCCCGCGACGCGACGGGCCATTGCGCCTTCCCGACACTGCTGGCGGATCTTGAGGCCGCCTTGCGCAAGGCCGGCGTGCCCCGGCCACCGGTCCATCCATGAAGCCCGTCGCGGCCCTGCTCAAGGGCGCTGTCATCACTTATCAATGGACGCTGCGGCCCATCCTGGGCTGCAACTGCCGCTTCTACCCCACCTGCTCCAGCTTTGCCGTGGAAGCGCTGTCCGAACATGGCGCGCTGCGCGGCAGCTTTCTTTCCGCCCGGCGCATCCTGCGCTGCAACCCTTGGCATCCGGGCGGCTATGACCCGGTTCCGCCATCCCTGAATCGGCTCCCCCTTCAGCGTTTGGCCTCCCGCGGCCAGACCAGCCCAGAGACCTGATCGAGACCCATGGACCAGAAGCGCCTCCTTGCCGCGATCGCCCTTTCCATCGGCATTCTGCTGACCTTCGAGGTCTGGAATCGTTCGCAGAACCCGGCCCCCGTGGTCGCCACCGCGCCAGCCAGCACGGCCGAGGTGCCGCTGCCTGCAACACCGAGCGCGCCCGGTGTGGCCCCCACGCCCGGCGCCAGCGCCGCCGCCCCGGCCGTGATCGCGACACCCGGCACGCCCGCGCAGATGGTTGCTGTCGAAAATCCGCGCGTGCAGGGCCGCATCTCGGCCCGCGGGCTCACGCTGGAATCGCTGATTCTGCGCGATTACCGCGAGACCATCGAGCGCAATTCGCCGCTGGTCACGCTGCTCGCCCCGCGCGGCCGGCCGGAGGGCTATTTCGCGCAGTGGGGCTGGACCTCGGCCGATAACCGCACCCGCGTGCCAGATAATGACACGGACTGGACCGTCACCGGCGGGCCACTGACCGCGACCACACCCGTCACCTTCACCTGGGATAATGGCCAGGGGCAGGTCTTCGAGGCCGTGGTCAGCCTTGATCCCAATTACATGTTCCATGTGCAGCAGCGCATCCGCAACACCAGCGCCGAACCGGTCCAGGTGCTGCCCTGGGCGCGCATCCGGCGCGAGCGCACACCAGCCACGGCCGGCTTCTTCATCCTGCATGAGGGCTTCATCGCCGTGCAGGATGGCCGCCTGACCGAAATCACCTACAGCGACGGCAAGAAGGAACAGACCGGTGCGCGCCGCGCGCTGGGCTCCGCCTGGGACAATGAGGCGGCCGAGGGTTGGGCCGGCCTCTCCGACAAATACTGGCTGACGGCCCTGACTCGCGCCGATGACGGCACGCGCCTGCGCTCGGCCTTCCGCCACATCCAGGACGGCACGGTGGACCGCTGGCAGGTGGATGTGGCCCCCCCCGCCCCGGTGACGATCGCGCCCGGCGCCACGGACACGCTGGCCACGCGGCTTTTCGCGGGCGCCAAGGAAGTCCGGCTGCTGGATGACTACGCGACGCGGCTGCGCATCCAGGACCTCGACAAGGCGATTGACTTCGGCTGGTTCTATTTCATCACCAAGCCCTTCTTCTACGGGCTGGATTGGCTGTTCCTGCTGACCGGCAATATGGGCCTGGCCATCCTGATCTTCACGCTCGCTCTGAAGATCGCCTTCTTCCCGCTGGCCAACAAAGCCTACAAGAGCATGAGCCGGATGCGCATCCTGGGTCCCAAGATGACCGAGATCCGCGAGCGCTACAAAGAAGAGCCGCAAAAGATGCAGAGCGAGATGATGGCGCTCTACAAGACGGAAAAAATCAATCCGGCCTCGGGTTGCCTGCCCATCCTGATTCAGATCCCGGTCTTCTTCGCGCTCTACAAGGTGCTCTTTGTCACCATCGAGATGCGGCATGCGCCCTTCTTTGGCTGGATCCGAGACCTCTCGGCGCCGGACCCGACCAATGTGTTCAACCTGTTCGGCCTGATCCCCTTCGACCCGCCGAGCTTCCTGCATCTGCCGGCCTGGGCGCTTGCCATGGGCCTGACCATGTTCTTCCAGCAGAAGCTGAACCCGCAGCCACCCGACCCGATCCAGGCGAAGATCTTCCAGTGGATGCCGGTGATCTTCACCTTCATGCTGGCAAGCTTCCCGGCCGGCCTGGTGATCTACTGGACGTGGAACAACCTGCTCTCCATCGGCCAGCAATGGTATATCATGCGGCTGGATGCGAAGGCGCAGGCCGCCAAGCCGCCCAGCCAGGGTGGCCAGGGTGGGGGCGGGGGCGGCGCGGCTGTCGCCGTGAAGAAATGAGCCTCCCCTCCGGCGGCCTTCTGGAGGCGCGGGATGAGGAGGAGCGCGCGGCCCTGATCGAGGCGGGCCGCCTGCTCTTTGCCCGCCCCTGTACCTTCTTCACCGCGGCCCAGGGCCTCGATCACCTGCCGCCCCCCGATGGGATCGAGGTGGCGCTGGCCGGGCGTTCCAATGTGGGCAAATCCTCCCTGATGAATGCGCTGACCGGGCAGAAGGCGCTGGCCCGCGTCTCGGTCACACCCGGGCGCACCAAGCAGTTGAACTTCTTCAAGCTGGATGAGGGGCAACTCACCCTCGTGGACATGCCTGGCTATGGCTATGCCAAGGCCTCCAAGCTGGTGAAGGAAGACTGGCAGGGCCTGATGTTCGACTATCTGCGTGGCCGGCCCAATCTGCGCCGCGTGCTGCTGCTGATGGACAGCCGCATCGAGACCAAGGCCTCCGACACCGCCGTGATGGATCTGCTGGACCGTGCCGCCGTGCCCTTCCAGCTTGTTCTGACCAAGAGCGATGATGTGAAGCCGGCCCAGCTCAAGGCCCGCCAGGCGGAAGTCCAGGCCCTGGCGCGCAAGCACCCCGCCGGCCACCCGCTGATCCTGACAACGAGCAGCGAGACGGGCGCCGGCATGGAGGATATCCGGGCCGAGTTGGCCGCACTCGCGGGTTAGCGGCGTCAGGCGATCCCGCCGCCCCTTCCCCGCCAGCCCTGCGTCATATCCTGCAGCACGCCCAGCGCGCCCGAATTGAACTGCCTCGGCAACAGGCAGGCTTTCAGTGCCATCTCGGCCGCGATCAATTCCTTGTAGAGGGCCGAGCCAGGATCGGCCGCTGCCGTGGCGCGCCCGTCATCATTGGCGCCTGGCGCACCCGCCACATGCGCCAGCTCATGCACCATGGTCGCCGCGAGCTTGATGTCGCTGACCAGCGAGAATTCACTGACCACGATCTGGGCGAAGCTGGTCTGGTAGCTGGCGCTGATCATCTCGGCTTGCAATGCCGGCATCGTCTCGCCCACGGCCGGCACTGGGCCGACCCGGCTGACCGGCTTCCAGAAGTAGAAAACGATGCTCCATCCCAGCAGATCGCTCAGCGACAGGTTCTTGCCGAGGGTTGAGAAATAGGTGTTGCACGGCCGGGACGCCGCGCATTTGCCGCCGACATACGCGGCAGCGGCATTGAAGCGGGCCAGCACATCCACGACCGCCGCGGTGGTATAGCCGCCGACCAGGGCGGAAGGCGTGAGGGTTCTCGGAAAGGGCGCCATGTTGAAGGTGACGCCCCCTGACACGCGCGACAGCCGCTCGGGGCTGCGGCTCATTTGCGGGCCAGCAACACCGGCAACACTCCAAAGCGGCGGCAAGGCATTGGTGTTCGGCATGGCGGGGCGGCCTCCTGCCTGGGTCGGAGCAAGGCGTGGCGGGTGCGGCCCGCCGGGTGCAGCATATCAGGACGTGCATGCCGCGAGTCAATTCTCTTTGCGGTTGCAGTCGGTCCCGGGTCAGCCTGGATATCGCAGCCCCGCCCCGCCTTGACGCAACGCAGCATGCGCCCGATAGCCTGCGGAAATCTCCGAGGACCTGCCCCATGGATGACGCCATCGCGCAAATGCAGACGCTGATCGGCGCCCTGCCCTACCTCAAGCGCTATGATGACCAGATCGTCGTCGTGAAATATGGCGGGCACGCGATGGGCGAGGAGGAGACCGCGCTGCGCTTCGGGCGCGATATCGCACTGCTGGAACAGGTCGGTGTGAACCCGGTGGTGGTGCATGGCGGCGGGCCGCAGATCAACGCCATGCTCGCGCGCCTTGGCGTGCAATCCACCTTCGTGCAGGGCCTGCGCGTCACCGACCAGCAGATGGTCGAGGTGGTGGAGATGGTTCTCTGCGGCACGGTGAACAAGCAGGTGGCGGAATCCATCACTCGCGCCGGCGCCCTGGCCGTGGGCATCTCCGGCAAGGATGGCGGGCTTATCACTGCCCGCAAGGCCACCCGCACGGTCAAGGACCCCGGCTCCAACATCGAACAGGTGCTGGATCTCGGCCTGGTGGGCGAGCCCGAGAGCGTGGATACCCGCGTGCTGCAATTGCTGATCGGCGCCGATATCGTGCCCGTCATCGCGCCGGTGGGCGTGGGCCGGGATGGGCAGACCTACAACATCAATGCCGACACCGTCTCGGGCGCCGTCGCGGGCGCGCTGGCGGCCGAGCGCATGCTGATGCTGACCGATGTGCCGGGCGTGCTGGATGCCAACAAGAAATTCATCCCCGAAATGACGGTGGCGGAGGCCCGTGCGGGCATCGCGGCCGGCTGGATCGCGGGCGGCATGATCCCCAAGGTCGAAACCTGCATCTATGCCATCGAGCGCGGCGTGAAGGGCGCTGTCATCCTGGATGGCCGCGTACCGCATGCGGTGCTGCGGGAATTGTTTACGGATGGCGGCGCGGGCACTCTGATCAAGCCCTGAAAACCCGCAGGCTGCATAACCGGAAGCTGTGTGCTAGGAACGTTTCGCGTCCAGGTAGTATTGACGCGGTCCCCGGAGCACGCGGCCAGGCAAGCCTGGCTGGCACCCTCCTGGCGGCCGCGGGATGGAGAAAGGCTCCGATGTGCCGCCTCTCGGCGATAGTGAGACAGGGTTGACGCCCCCGGTTCAGCGCCGGCGCTGGCCGGGCATTCCGGCCCGCGCCATCCCCGCGCTGATCCTGGCGGCCACCTTCGTCATCCTCATGTCGCTCGCCATTTCCACCGCGCGGAACATTTCGCGTGGGGAGGCGCTGGCCGTCGCCGCCGCTGAAGCGACCGTCACCCGCTCGGCCATCGTCGCGCAATCCCTGCTGGACCGGCACCTCCTGCAGGTGGAGGGCCAGCTGGCCGGCCTCAGTGACTGGTTGCAGCACGGCTTCATCAGCGCGGCCGATCCAGGCCGCGCCAGCCTGGCGCTGCAGCAGCTCGCCTCGCACAGCTACACCCACCGCAATCTGATGCTCACCGATGCGCAGGGCGAGGTCTGGGCCTCCGCCGTGACGGGCGGCGTGGGCCATTCTCTGCCCATTTCGCGCGGCGTGCTCGAAGCCGCCGCGCGTGAGGGATCCGCTTCGCTGCATGGGCCGTTGCGCAATGCCGATAGCGGGCTGACCATGCTGCTCCTGCTGCGCCGGGTCGGCCAGGATGCGGCCGGGCGTCCGATCCTCGCCGCCGCTGAAATCCCCACCGCCCTGCTGACGGCCGTCCTCGCCCCCATGGTCACGCCGCCGGAATTGCGGGTGCGCCTCGAAAACCGCGACGGGCTGATCCTGGCCGCGGGGGCGGGCCAGACGCATCTCATTGGCCAGGTGCTGCCCCGGTCACCGGCCAGCGGCCTGCGGCTTGTGCGGCTGGAGCGCCGCACGGACCGCCTGGGCCCGGGCGAGGTCTTCGCCACCGCGCGGCCGACCATGCTGCAAGGGCTCTTCGCCGTGGCGGAACTGCCCGAGGCGGCGGCGCTGGCCGGCTGGCCCCAGTTGCGGCTGAGCATCCTGACGGGTTCCGGTATCGCCGCGCTGTTGCTGGTGGCGCTGGCCGCGGCATTGTTCTTTGCCGTCTGGAATGGCCAACGCGCCGCGACCGAGCGCGAGGGCGCCAATACCCGCCTCCTGGCCGCCATCGAAAGCCTGCCGGATGGCTTCGCCTTCTGGGATCCCGAGGACCGCCTGGTCATCTGCAATTCGCGCTACCGGGATTTCCATGATCCCATGCGGGAGATTCTGGTGCCCGGGCTGCGCTTCGAGGAACTCGCGAAGGCCTGGATCGCCGATGGGACGTTCAACCTGCCCGAGATCGCGCCGGAACAGCGCCTCGCCCATGTGCTGGATACCCATCGCAGCCCCGGCGGCCAGCGTGAGCGGCAGCTGCGGGATGGGCGCTGGCTGCGCATCGCGCAGCGGCGCATGCCGGGCAGCGGCATGGTCGTGATTCTCACCGAGATCACGGCGCTGAAGCAGGCGATGACCGAACTCGCCGAGGCGCGTGACACGGCCGATCGCGCAACCCGGGCCAAGGCCAATCTGCTGGCCCATGTCAGCCACGAATTGCGCACGCCTTTGGCGAGCCTCCTGCGCCTCGCGGATGCGCTGCAGCGCGAGGCCGGGCTGCCACCACCGCAGCGGCATCAGGCGGGGCTGGTGGGGGCCACGGCGCGGCATCTCCTGGCACTCGCGAATGAGGTGCTGGACCTCGCCGCGATGGAAGCGCAGAGCCTGACGCTCCATCCCAGCGTGGCGCAGCCGGCGGATATTTTCCGCGAAGCGATCGCGATGGTGCAGCCGCTGGCCGAAGCGAGGCAGGTGCGGATCGCCTTCACCGAGGAAGCCCTGCCGCCGCATATCGAGGTGGATGCCACGCGCCTGCGTCAGATGGTGCTGAACCTGCTGTCCAACGCCGTCAAATTCACGCCCGATGGCAGCGAGGTGCGCCTCCTGGCCCGGGCGGAAGCGGACCGGTTGCGCTTTGAAGTGAGTGACCAGGGGAGCGGCGTGCCGGAAGCGGAACGCCCGCAGCTGTTTCGTGACTTCACTCGGCTTGCGTCCAGCCAGCAGGAGGGCACGGGGCTTGGGCTTTCCATTACCGCCCGCCTCGCCCATCTGATGGGCGGCGAAATCGGCTGCACGGATGCACAGCCCGGGCCTGGCGCCTGCTTCTGGATGGAAATGCCGATCCGGCGGGCCGCGCCGCCGGCGCCTGAGCAGGAAGCCATCCCCACCCGTTCGCCCGGGCACCGGCTGCGATTGCTCGCGGTGGATGACGCGCCCTCCAACCTCTCGGTGCTGCGCGCCTTGCTCGCGCAGCACGACCTGGACCTGGAGACGGTGAATGAGGGGCCTGCCGCGCTGGAAGCCGTCGAGATCGCGGCGCGGGAGGGGCGGCCTTTCGATGTCGTGCTGATGGACGTGATGATGCCGGGCATGGACGGCAAGGAAACGACCCGCCGCCTGCGCGCCATGCCCGGCACCATCGGCCGCATGCCCGTGATCGCCGTGACCGCCAGCGCCTTTCCCGATGACCTGGCCGAGACCCGGGCGGCGGGCATGGATGGCCACGTGATCAAGCCGGTGGATCGCGCCCTGCTGCTGCGTGCCCTGGCGGATGCCGTCGCCCGGCCGACGGCCGGTGGGCCGGGTGCCCAGGTCGCGCTCGAGACGCTGCGCCCCATGCTGCTGGCGGAGCTGGATCTGCGGCTGACCCAGCTCGAACTCGCGCTGCGCGATGGAACGACGCTGATTCCAACCGTCCATGCCCTGGCCGGCACGGTCGGCCATCTCGGTGCGCCGCGCCAGGTCACGCGCACGCGCCGCGTGCTCCAGGCGCTGCGCGAGGCGGATCCGGACGGACCCAAGCTCGCCCGCGCGCTGCTGGACGAGCTGCGCTTCAGCTTCCCCGATGCGTCACCGCGCGCGGCCGCGAGCTGAGCCAGCAGCGTCCTGCCCGGCCGGGTCAGTCCGGCTTGATCTCATTCTCGCGGATCACGCGGCTCCAGATCTCGATCTGACGGTCCAGGAAGGCGGCGAAGGCGGGGCCGCCCTCATTGCGCAGCTCGATGCCCATGATGTTGGTCAGGCGCTCCTGCACCTCGGGCACCTGGGTGGCGCGCCGGGCGGCGGCCTCCATGCGCGAGAGAATGGCCGGCGGCGTGCCCGCGGGGGCGAGGATGCCCCAGAAGGCCTCCGCCTCCACGCCGGGCAGCCCGGCCTCGGCCATGGTGGGCACGTCGGGCAGGCTGGCGCGGCGGCGCGGGCCCATGATGGCCAGCGGGCGCAACACGCCCTGGCGCAGATGCTCGACGAAGATGGTGCCGGTGGCCGCCGCCAGATCGGTCTCCCCCGACATGGCCGAGACAGCGAGCGGCCCGCCACCGCGATAGGGCACATGGGTCAGCACCATGTTCCCCGAACGCTGCGCCAGCACCATGCCCAGATGCGCGAGGCTGCCATTGCCGATGGTGCCGTAGCTGATGCTATCCGGCCGCGCGCGCGCGGCGGCGACCAGTTCGGCCACGCTCTGCCAGGGGCGCGCCCGATGGACCAGCAGCATGTTCGGCGCCGTGCCGATCAGCAGCACCGGCGCCAGATCGCGCCGCGTGTCGAAGCCCATATTGGGGATTAGCGCCGGGTTGGTCGCATGGGTGTCGAACACCAGCACGAAGGTCTGGCCATCGGGGGCCGCGCGCGCCACCTGCGCCGTGCCGAGCGAACCCGACGCGCCGCCGCGATTCTCGATGATGACGGGCACGCCAAGCTCGGCCGAAAGCGGCTGCTGCAACAGGCGCGAGACAGTGTCCACGCTGCCGCCCGGGGGAAAGGGCGCGATGATGCGGATGGGCCCATTCGGCCAGGCGGGCTGCGCGAGAGCGGGGGTGGCCAGCAGCGGCAGGGCGCCAAGCGCGCGACGGGTGAGCATGTGGTTTCCTCCAGGGTTTTCCGGCTTCTACAGTGAAGCGGGCCGCCTGCGCCAGTTGGGGGGCAGAGCTTCTGTCCCGGTCGGCGGAGTGCATGCGGCAACGGACGCAGCTCGGCAGGGTCAGCGCTCAGGCAAGTTTGCCCGCGCCCTGCGGCAACCGCCCGCAGTATCGTTTCGTTCATCTCCGGCCACCAACCGGAGCCACCGCGCATGCCCCGCCTTCTCCCTGTCTTGCTTCTCTGGCCCAGCCTCGCCCTGGCCCAGGCGCCGACACCGCCGGCCGAGGGTGGCCCGCAACCCCGCCCCGGCGTGGTGACGCCCACCGATGCCGGCCCCGCGCGGCAATCCCCGCACACGGACGGCCCGCAGGCTGTGCATCGCGGTACCGATGGCTCCTCGGCTGGCCTCACGGCGCCCGGGGCCTCGGGCACCACGCCGCAGGGCATGGATGGCGATGCCACGGCCGGAGCGAGGAACCCCAACGCCCCACTCGGCAGCCCACCGCCGATGAGCCGGGCGCCCTAGTTCCGGCCCGGCCCTAGCGCGTGGCTGGCGCCGCGGCCCGCGCCATGACGCCGCGCCAGCGTTCCATCTCGCTTTGGATATGCGCGCGGAATTCCAGGGGCGAGGAGCCGATTGGCGGTCCGCCCATCTCGGAGATGCGGCGCGTGACATGGGGCTCTGCCAGCGCCGCCGTCGCGGCCAGGTGATAGGCGCGGATCGCCTCTTCCGGCACGCCGGCCGGCGTCAGCAGCCCATACCAGCCGCCAGCCGAAAAGCCCGGGAAGCCCTGCTCGGCGAGGGTCGGCACTTCGGGCATCATGGCCGCGCGGGCGAGGCTCGTCACACCCAGCGCGCGCAGCATGCCCGCCTGCACATGCGGGGCGACGAGCACGAGGTTCTCGATGGTGAAGGGGAATTCCCCCGCGATCACCGCCAGCACCGCGGGCGCGCTGCCCTGGTAATGCACGGGCGCGGCCGGAAAGCCCGCCGCCTGGCGAAACGCCTCCTGCGCCAGCAACTGGGGCGAACCGACGCCGGGCGTGGGATAGAGCACCTCCCGGCCGTCACGCTTCAGCGCGGCGACCAGGGAGGGCACGTCGCGCGCCTCGGAGGATTGCCGCACCACGAGCACCAGGGGCGTCGCGTTCAGCAGCGTGATGGGGATGAGGTCCGTCAGCGGATCGTAGCCCAGATTCGGCTCGCTGATGGGCGAGACGGCGAGCGGCCCCGTGCTGCCCACCAGCACCACATGCGCATCACCGCGCGCGCGGGCGGCGAGTGCCGTGCCGACATTGCCGCCGGCACCGGGGCGGTTCTCGACGATGATGGGCTGGCCGAGGCGCTGGCCCATGGGCTCGGCCAGCAGCCGCGCCAGCTGGTCCAGGATGCCGGCCGGCGCGAAGGGCACGATCATCCGCACCGGCCGTTGCGGGGTCCAGGACTGGGCGCGGGCCACCGCAGGCGCAGCGAGGGCCAGGGCCAACAGACCGCGGCGGCGTATCATGCGGGCTCCAGCGTGAAGCGCAGCACCGTGTCCTTCACGACGATGCCGCCGCGATTGCCCACGGTGATGTCGCCATAGCGCTGCGCATAGACCGGCGGCAGCACCCGCGCCTGCCGGGGTGCCAGCCACAGGCGCAGCAGATGGCGGCGCTTCTCGGGCTCCGGCCAATCCTCGAAGTCGGTGCGGCTGTGCAGGATCTGGTGGTTGTGGATGAACTGCATGTCGCCCGGGCGGAATTCCATCTCGACCGACATTTCGGCCGCCAGCTCATCCAGCCGGTCAATCGCCGCGCGCTCATCGGCGGTGAGGCGCCGCGCCTCGCGGAAATTCTCCTGGGCGGAGCGGATATACTGCCCCGAATAGATGGTGCTGAGCTCGCCCTCGAACCAGTTGAAGACGGGAATCTCGAACCAGGGCAGCATCCCCGGCGGGATTTCGCCGCGCCGGTCGGTCGGCATCGGGTTGAACAGGGCACGCCAGAGATGCGGCGTCTCGCGCATCATGCGGTCATGGATGGCGACCGAGGAGACGATCTTCGAGCCACCGCCGGATTTCGCCGTCTTGAGGCAAATCAGGCCCACGATGTCGCAAGAATCCGTGTGGAATTCCAACTCCTTGTTGGTCTGGTAGTAGCGAACCTTGGGGTTCTGGATATCGAGGCCGAGATCCTTCACATGGCCCAGCAGATGCCCCTTGGCGTTCTGCGAGCGAAAGCCGCCCAGATGCGCGCCGATGCCCAGATAGGCGATGGCACTTTCCTCGATGTCACGCCCGGCCACATCAAGGCCGCGCAGCAGCACGAAGCCGCGGCCATGCTGGATGTCGTGCAGGATGCGGGCCAGGCGCGGCGCCAGGCTGGGCAGGCGGAAGGTCTGGGGCGTGATCTCGCCCATGGGACGGCCGGAATGCAGGTGCTCGGCGACGGCGGCGTCGATCTCGGCCAATTCGGCCGGGGTGAATTGCTCCACCCAATCGGTGCGCGACGCCATCGCCGAGCCCAGCCAGGCGGCCGGGCCGCCAATCGGCGCCTTCGGATATTCCATGTTGTCCTCCCCAATTCTGTTGGGGAGGAGCTTTCGCCAATTGTCCGGACCTGTCCAGACTACTTCAGTGGGAAGCCCAGCGCGCGCAACACGCTGGTCAGCTTGTCCCGCCCGCCCATGGCGGAGAGCTTGCCCATGCGCTGGATGACGCGGCCGGACCAATTCTCCGCCCCCATGCCGTTGCGCTCGGAGAAGGCCTTCATCTCGGCGTCATAGGCCGCACGCAGCTTCGGCTCCTCCGGATTGCCATAGGTCTCGTGCGAGAGGATGGCCGCCTGGGAGAGGCGCGGCTTCACCTCGCTCACCGTGTCGGGTGCCGCATAGCCGACGCACAGGCCAAACACGCCCATGACACCGGGCGGCAGGCCCAGGCACTTGGCGACAGCCTCCGGATCATTGCGCAGCGCGCCGATATAGACGGTCGAGAGGCCCAGGGATTCGGCGGCCACCACAGCGTTCTGCGCGGCCAGCGCCGCATCGATGGCGGCGACGAGGTAGCTCTCCAGGTAGGGGATGGTCGGCATCTCCACACCTTCCTCGGCACCCAGGCGTTCATTGCGCGAGAGATCGGCGAGCCAGACGAGGAAGAGCGGGCATTGCACGATGTGCTTCTGGTTGCCCGCCACCTTCATCATCAGCGCGCGGCTTTCCGGATTGTTCACCGAGATGACCGACCAGGTCTGCAGATTGGAGCTTGTCGCGGCGGATTGGGCCGCAGCGATCAGCGTCTCCAGCGTGCCGGCCGGCAGCGCATCGGGCCGGTAGCCGCGCACCGAGCGGTGCGAGAGCAGCAGGTCGATATGCGCGTTCCAGGGCCCGGCGGCGGGCACGGCGGAAGCGCCATAGCGCAGGGCCAGCGCTTCCTGCCTGGTCGGGCTTTGGGGGGTGGAAATATCCATGGGCAATACCTTCAGCAAAGTGTCTGGGCAGGAAAGTGGCCTCGAACCGGGCATGCAACAAGGCATCACGGATTTCCGCTGGCGCTCCATCGCAAAGCCCGCAACACTCCCCGAAAGAGTTTCTGGGAGCAAAACGTGCTGGTAACCGACCGGATCACCGGCGGCGGGCTGATGGCATTGGGCGCGGCGGCGGCCTGGTTCGGCTCGCGCCTGCCAGCGGTGCCCGGGCAGGATGTGGGCCCCGCCGCCTTTCCCATGGTGATCGGCTTTGGCCTGATGGGCTGCGGCGCGCTGATCGCGCTCGGCATCGGCCAGAGTTTCGAGCCGCCCGAGGAAGCCGAGGAAGGACCCAAGCCACGCCTTGGCGCCAGCGGGGTGCTGATCCCGCCCGCGCTGCTGCTGTTCTACGCCCTCGCCTCGGAGCCGCTGGGCTTCCTGCTGACGGCTGCGATCATGGTGCTGGTGGCGGGGCTGGCGCTGGGCTCGCGCCTGGCCATCGCCATCCCGGTCGCGGTCGTGGCCCCGCTGCTGGTGCATCTGGCTTTCTACAAGCTGCTTCGGGTGCCGCTGCCCGAGGGGCTGATCCCGGCACCCTGGTAGATGGAGCCTCTCCTCGAAGGCTTCCGCCTCGTCATGGCGACGGATGTGCTGATCGCCATCTTCGCCTCCGCCGTCTATGGCCTCGTCGTGGGTTCCCTGCCCGGGCTTTCCGCCACAATGGCGACGGCGCTGCTGGTGCCCGTCACCTTCTGGCTCTCGCCCATCGCGGCCATCGCCACGATCATCACGGCCTCCGCCATGGCGATCTTTTCGGGCGATATCCCGGGCGCACTGCTGCGCATTCCCGGCACACCCGCCTCGGCCGCCTATACGGACGAGGCCTATGCGATGACGCGCAAGGGCCAGGCGGAATTGGCGCTGGGCGCCGGCCTCTGGTTCAGCGCCATTGGCGGCATTGTCGGCACCATCTCGCTCATGCTGCTGGCCCCCGCGCTGGCGGAGGTCGCGCTCTCCTTCTCGACCTATGAGTATTTCTGGCTGGCGCTGCTGGGGTTGATGTGCGCGACACTGGTGGCGCGCTCCTCGCCCATCAAGGCCATCGCCTCGATGCTGCTGGGGCTGCTGATTGCCTGCATCGGGATGGAAAATCCGGCCGGCACGCCGCGCTTCACCTTCGGCATTCCGGATCTGCTGGGTGGCATCGAGCCGATCCCCGCGCTGGTCGGCGTCTTTGCCGTCAGCGAGGTGATGCGCGCGATGGCGAGTGCCGAGCCCCCCAAGCTGCCGAAGCGAAAATTCGGCTCCATCCTGGCGAACCAATGGGGGCTGACCAAGAAATACCAATGGCCGATGTGGCGGGGCAATTTCGTCGGCATCATCATCGGCGTGCTGCCCGGGGCGGGTGCGGATATGGCGGCCTGGGTCAGCTACGCCATGAGCAAGAAATTCTCGAAGGAGCCGGAGAAATTCGGCACGGGCCACCCCGAAGGCCTGGTGGAGGCGGGCGCTTCCAACAATGCCTCCCTCGCCTCGGGCTGGGTGCCTTCGCTGCTGTTTGGAATCCCGGGCGATACCATCACGGCGATTGCCATCGGCGTGCTCTACATGAAGGGGCTGAACCCGGGGCCGACGCTGTTTACCGAGCGCGCTTCGAGCATGTACGCGCTCTACATCATCTTCATCCTGGCCAATCTGATCATGATCCCGTTGGGCATCATCATGATCCGCCTGGCCTCCACGGTACTGCGCGCGCCGCGTTCGGCGGTGATGCCGGTGATCCTGCTGCTCTGCGCCGTCGGCTCCTTCGCCACGGGCAACAACCTGTTCGCCGTGCTGCTGGTGGGGGTTTTTGGCATCCTCGGCTTCGTCATGGAGAAGAACGGCTACCCCGTGGCCGCCCTCGTGCTCGGCATCGTGATGGGCAGCATGCTGGAGCAGAATTTCGTCACCAGCCTGATCAAATCCGATGGCGATGTGCTGCCCTTTTTCGAGCGGCCCGTCTCCTCCTTCCTCGCGGCCCTCAGCATCAGCGCGCTGCTCTGGCCGCTGGCCGCCTGGATCTGGATGCGCGTGTCCCGGTCACGCCGTCGCGTGGCTGGCTGAACCAACAACAAGCAAGGGAGAAACACCATGAACACAACCTCACGCCGCCTGCTTCTTGGCGGCGGCACCGCCCTCATCGCCGCACCCGCCTTTGCCCAGGCCCGCTGGCCCGTACGGCCCGTGCAACTCCTGTGCCCCTGGGCCGCGGGCGGCGGCACGGATGCGGTGGTGCGCATCATCGCGAACCTGCTGGAGAAGGAACTCGGCCAGCCCTTCAACGTCATCAACCGCACCGGTGGCTCGGGCGTCGTGGGCCATGCGGCCATCGCCTCGGCCGCGCCCGATGGCTACACGCTGGGCATGATCACCGCCGAGATCTGCATGCTGCACTGGCAGGGGCTGACCGAACTCACCTTCCGCAACTACACGCCGCTCGGCCTCATGAACAACGACCCGCCGGGCATCCAGGTGAACGTCAATTCGCCCTACCAGAACGTCCGCCAACTGGCCGATGCGATCCGCGCGAGCCGCCCGGGCCAGCTCAAATCCAGCGGCACCGGCCAGGGCGGCATCTGGCACCTGGCGCTGGCCGGCTGGCTGATGGCGATGGGCCTGCCGGCCGCCCATGTGCGCTGGGTGCCATCGAACGGCGCGGCCCCTGCCATGCAGGATTTGGCGGCGGGTGGCCTCGACTTCACGACCAATTCGGTGGTGGAAGCCCGCGCGATGCTGGACGCCAACCGCGCCCGGGCCCTGGCCGTCATGTCCAACGAGCGCCTCAGCGTCTTCCCCAATATCCCGACGCTGAAGGAAGCCATGAACATCGACTACGCGACCGGCGCCTGGCGCGGCATCGCGGGGCCGATGAACCTTCCGGCCGAGGTGCACACGGCGATGAACGGGGCGCTGGGCCGCGTCTTCCGCTCGCCGGAATATGTGGAGTTCATGAACAACCGCGGCTTCGGCATGAGCTACGCGGATGCGGAAGGCTTCGGCCGGCACCTGGCCGCCGCCGATGCCTCGCTGGGTGATGCGATGAAGGCGGCCGGGCTGGCGCGCAGCTGAGGCGGGGTGCGCCCTGGAGGGAGGCTTTGCCTCCCTCCAGACCTCCCTCCACCAGGGGCCAAGGCCCCGTGAACCCCAGGAGTAAGGGGATTGTTGGGAGAGGGGCGTCGTCGGCTGGTGGGAAAGCGATGCCCCTCACCCAAAAAGCCCCATTCACGGTTTCCAAAGGCCCCCGGCCTTTGGTGGGGAGAGTTTGAGAGGGGCAATGCCCCTCTCAAGAGACCCGCCCCTCAGCTCCGCGCCGGCGGCCCGGCTTCTTCCCTCGCCTTGGCGGCACTCAGCGCGCGGCGGATATCCTGCTCGCACTTCGCCAGCTCCGCTTCCGCCGTGCGGCGCTGCACGCGCGCCTCATCGGCGATGCGCAGGCTGTCCTCGATGGTGCCCACCAGCGCGGCATTCGCCTGCTTGATGGCGTCCATGTCGAAAGTCCCGCGTTCCAGTTCGCGGCGCGCTTCGGCATTGCCGGTGCGCAGCGTCTCGGCATTGGCGACCAGCAGCTTGTTCGTCAGGTCGGTTGCGGCCTTCACCGCCTGCCCGGCCTCACGCATGCGATGGATGGCCAGCGCCTGCGCCAGCTGCTGGGACCAGAGCGGCACGGTATTGGCCAGCACCGACTGGATCTTGGCCGAGAGCGCCTTGTCGTTTTCCTGGATGAGCCGGATCGAGGGCAGCGCCTGCATCGCCACCTGGCGCGTCAGCCGCAGGTCATGCACGCGCCGCTCCAGCTCATCGCGCGAGGCGCGTCCGTCACGCAGCGCCTGCGGGGCGAGGGGGTCGCCCTCCACTGTCGCGGCTTCGACCAGGGCCGGGATGACCACCGCATCGGTGTGCTTCAGCACGCGCTCGCCGGCTTCGATATGGTCGGCCAGGGCGTGGAACCAGTCGAGGGTCGCGGTGTAGAGGCGCTCCAGCCGTTCCACATCCTCCAACAGCTTGGTGCGGTGCTGGTCCAGCTTGTCGCCGATCACCTGCACCTGGTCGCGCACGCCCTCATAGCGTTGGACGATCGCCGTCGCTTCGCTGCCCGCCTTGTTGAAGATGCGCTGAAAGAAGCCGCGCTTCTCGGCCAGGCCCGTCACGTCAAAGCCGCGCAGCGCCGAGAGCATGGAGGAAAGGGTCTGCCCCGCCTCCCCCGTCTCGCGGTTCTGCGCCCCTTCCAGCATGGCGTCGGCCGCGGCCTGGGCGCGGCTTTGCGCGGCGGCACCGAAGCGCAGGATGGTGCCGGGGTCCTTCAGGTCAATCGCGTTCGCGAGGCGGGTGACCTCCTCTTCGCGGATCGGCTGCAACTCGCTCATGTTTCCTCCTGGCGCAGCCGCTCGGCCAGCACCTTTACCTGGATATCAAGGGCCTCGCTTTCGGCCACGCGAAGTTCGCTGCGCAGCTTGCGGGCGGAGGCGGCAAGGTCGGTCAGCAGGCTGGGCAGCGTCCCCGGGGGGGCCGCACCCGCTTCCAACCGATCCACAATGCGCGAGAGGCCATCGAGATGCACGGCCAGGAAACGCCGCGCCTCATGCAGCCGGGCGGGGCGGGCCTCCAGATCCTCGACGACGCCCTGCATCGCGCCGGCCGCTTCCAGCAGCAGCGTGCCCAGCGGCAGGGTTGGCGCCGCCCCGGCGATGCGCGCCAGTTGCGCGCGCGGGCCATCCAGCAGATCAGGCTTGGTCGGGGCTTGCACCGGCTCGGGCGGGGCTTCCGGGACCGCTTCGGGCAGATCATCCGTCAGCAGCCGGACGCCGAACCAGGCACCGAAGCCCAACGCCACGGCGATGGGCGGCGTGATGCCGGCGGCCAGCCCCGCCGCCAACCCGGCCGCGACCCCGAACAGCTTGGCCCCCTGCCGCCGCCGCCCGCGCGCCATCAGCGAGGCGCCATACCAGGAGAGCCCGAGCCCGAGCATCGCGCCCACCAGATGCTTGGGATTGCCGCGAATGATCTCCACCGGCAGGTCCAGCATCAGCGGCCAGAAGAACATCGGCAGCAGCCAGACGCGCCAGCCAAAGACGGGGCGCGACGCCACCTCGCGCGCTTGCTGCTTCCAGGCGCGCTTCTGCTCGGTCCAGCCCGCCATCAACGGAACAGCGCGATCGCCGCCGGAAGCCAGGCGCAAAGCGCCAGGAGACCAAGCCCCACCATGACGCGCAGCGGCAGCGGCACGGTGGTCAGCAGGCGGTTCGGCGAGAGGCTGTTGCGATCCATGCCCCCAACATCGCCATCCACGCCCGCCAGTGCAAGGCTTCGCGCGCTTCCAGGCGCCCCGGCAGCGCAATTCCAGGGGTTGCGTATGCCAGCATGACCCAGGGACCCGCCGCGCCAGGCCAGCGGATCAAGGCCAGCACATCAAGGCCGGGCGCATCAAGGCGGCAGCGGCTGCAACTCGGCGATGAGGCGCGGGATCTGCGCCTTGAACGGGAAGAAGCCACGCTGTGCCAGCGGCCAGCAGGCCTCATCCCAGGGGCGGCGGAGGCGATGCAGCGTAATCCCCTCGGCCGCGCAAAGTGCTGCCGCGTCTTCCAGCGCCGCCCGCCCCCAGCCGACCGGCGCCCAGGGGGTGACCAGCCGCGTCAGCCCCCCCGAGCGCGCCCAACGCGCCACGCCCTCCAGGGCCACGCGTGACGGCGCCTGGCCGATGCGCGCCCCCGCGCGATCCAGCGCATCGGTGATGGCGCCGGCGGTGAATGCGCGCGCGACCTGGCCGAGGCCGAAACTGCTGCGCTCGGCGGGGGAGACCAGCGCGCCGACGGCCACCACCTCGCAGCCCTCGGGCCAGAAGCCCAGGTCATCCTCATGCAGCAGCAAGCCGACGCGGCCGCCGGGCGATGGGTCGGCCAGGGGCAGCCGCCCCGCGGCGGGGGGCGGCGCTTCGTCCAGCGGGGCCGCCGTTTCGTTCAACTGGCCGCGCGGGTCGAAGCGGCCATGGGTGAAGCGGGCGATGTTCTCAGCCCGCGCCAGGTAATGCTTGCCGGGCGTCTGGATGCCCGCCACCCACCGCCAGGAGAGCGTGTTGGAGGCCGCATCCGCATCGGCCAGATGCTGGAGGAAGAATTCCGCGCCCAACGCCCAGGGCAGGCGCAGGGTGAAGATCCAGATGCTGGCGAACCACATCCGCGCATGGTTGTGCAGCCAGCCCGTCTCCGTCAGTTCCCGCACCCAGGCGTCAAAGCAGGCGATGCCCGTCTCACCCGCCATGGCCGTCCTGAGCGCGCGCGGCTGCGGCGCCAGCTCCACCGCGCGGCGATAATCGCGCCACATCTGCGGCCGGAGTTCGAGCGAGCCCTTCCAATAGCTGCGCCAGAACACCTCCTGGATGAATTTCTCCGCCGCCGCCGCGCCGTGCCGCGCGAGCGCCGTGCCGATCACCTCGCTCTCGGTGATCAAGCGGTGGCGCAGATGCGCCGAAAGGGCCGAGACGCAGCGCGCGCCCGGTCCGCCATCGCTGTTGCGGCCCTGCGCATAGTCGCGCCCCATATGCGGGGCGAATTCAGCGAGGCGCGCCAGGGCGGCGGCACGGTTGGGTGCGACGATCATCGCAGCGGCAGTTGGCCATGATCCGGGCGGGCGCAAGCCAAACATGCTATGGGCTGCGCATGATCCTGCGCCGCAGCCTTCTCGCCACCGGCCTTCTGGGCGCCACGGGTGCCGCCTATGGCCTGGGCATCGAGCCCTTTGCCGCCCCCGACATCACCCGCTACGCGCTGACCCCGCGTGACTGGCCCAGGGGGTTGAAGCTGCGGATCGCCGTCCTCGCGGATCTGCACAGCGGCGCGCCGCTGATGGGGCTGTCCCGCGTGGCGGGCATCGTTGCCACCGCCAATGCGCTTTCGGCCGATATGACCGTCCTTCTGGGCGATTACGGCCCCTTCAGCCGGCTGGTGCGCAAGCCCTATGCGCCGGATGAGGTGGCCAGCATCCTGGGCGGCCTGCGCGCGCCGCTGGGCGTCTTTGCCATCGCCGGCAATCATGACTGGTGGGAGGATGGCGCCGCCATGGCCCGGCAATCCGGGCAGCCGGAATGGCTCGCCGCCCTGGGCCGGCACGGCATCACCCCCATGCAGAACCAGGTGCGGCGCTTCGGCCAGGGCTTCTGGCTGGCCGGGCTGGACAGCCAGATCGCCTTTCGCGGCCGCGGCGCGGATGACCTGCCGGGCACGCTGGCCGCGCTGACCGATGACGCGCCCGTGATCCTGCTGGCGCACGAGCCCGATATCTTCGCCGAGATGCCGGGCCGCGTCGCCCTCACCCTCGCCGGCCATACGCATGGCGGGCAATTGCGGATCCTGGGCGCTTCGCCCCGGCCCGCCTCGCGCTACGGCAACCGCTTCCGCTATGGCCGGGTGACGGAGCGCGGGCGGGACCTGATCGTCTCGGGCGGGCTTGGCACCTCGGTCGTGCCGGTGCGTTTTGGCGTGCCGCCGGAAATCGTCGAGGTCACGCTCGGCGGTTGATTAGCCGAAGGCGATCCGCGCCAGCAGCAGCAGGGGCGAAAGGCCGAGCACGGTGAAGGTCAACGCCATGCCGACCTGGCGCAGCTTCAGATTCTCGGGCTCGCGGGAAATGCCCATGGCATGCGCGACGCGGCCGGCCAAAGCGAGCCCCCCCAGCGCGTGCAGCTGGAACGGCCCCGCGCCCGAGGCTTCGAGCAGCAGCAACAGCAGCAGGACCATCGGCGCGTATTCGACGAAATTGCCCTGCGCGCGGCTGGCCCGCAGCAGGCGGATATCATCGCCGAGGCCGATCGCGACACGGGTGGCCACCCGGGCACGGATCACCTGGATGGAGAGCGCCATGAGCAAAAGCCCGAAAAACGCCGCGTAGAAGGAAGTAATGGGCAAGGAGGTCATGCGAGGAAAGGCTCCAGCAGGGCCAGGAAGGCGTTGGGGTTGTCAGCATGCAGCCAATGCCCGGCGCGCTCCACCGTGGCGAAGCGCGCGGCGGGGAACAGCGCGCGAAACAGCGCATGATGCTCGGGCCGGATATAGCTGCTGCGTTCACCCGCCAACACCAGGGTGGGGGCTTCGCAGCGGCCGGCCAGCGGGAAATCCTCGATGACCGGCATCGCGGCGGCGATTTCGGCGAGGCCCAGCTTCCACGCCGGCGCATCGCCGCCGAAATCCAGCGATTGCAGCAGGAAGGCGCGAATGCCGGCTTCGGGGATCGCAGCCTCCAGCGCTGCATCCGCCTCACGCCGGGTCAGGCCCTGGGTCAGCGCCAATCCGCGCATGGCGGCCACATAGCCACGCAGCGCCGGCGGATAGCGCAGCGGCGCGATATCGGCGACGACGAGGCGAGAGACCATCTGCGGGTGGCGCAAGGCCAGCGCCATGGCCACCTTGCCGCCCATGGAATGGCCGAGCACGGCGGCGGGTGCGATGCCCCGGCGCGCCATCACCTCCGCCACATCCTCGGCCATGCTGGGATAGTCCATGGCGGTGGCGTGGTCGCTCTCGCCATGGTTGCGCAGATCGGGCGCCAGCACGCGGTTGCGTTGCGCCAGGCGCTTCTGGATGCCGCCCCAATTGCGCGCGGCGCCGAACAGCCCGTGCAGCAGCACAACCGGGCTGCCCTCGCCCATCTCGATCACGTTCAGGCGCAATGCCCTACCCCCTTGCCGCCACGATGACGCTCAATACCACAAGGGCGCCGCCCAGGATCAGGTCCCAGCCCAGCGGTTCGCCCAGCCATGTGGTGGCCAGTGCCAGCCCGACCAGCGGCACCATCAGGAACCCCACCGAAGCGACCACGGCATTCAGATGCCGCCCCGCCTCCACCGTCGCCCAGGTGCCGATGGGGGCCGCGACCAGGCCAATGAAGCCCGCGATGAGCCAGGCGCCGGGCCCGATGCCCCCCCCGGCCGAAAGCGGCTCCCGCCAGAGGGCCAGTGGCAGGATCAGCAGGGCGCCCAGCAGGAACATCCAGGGGATCAGCTCCACGATCGGCGCGCGGGGCGGGTAGAGCCGGGTCAGAAGGATGGCGAGGCTCCAGCAGAGCGAGGCCAGCAGCAGCAGCGAATGGCCGAAAATCGCCCCCGGCGCCGACCAGTCCATCCCCCAGGGGCTCATCATCACTCCCACCCCCGCAAGGCCGAGCCCCGCCGCCACCCAGCGCTGCCGCGAGACGCGCTCCCCCAGCACCAGCACCGAAAGCGGCACCAGCCAGAAGATGGTGACATTGCCCAGGATCGCCGTCCGTCCGGCCGGCACAAGGGAGAGCGCGACATGCACCAGCGCGAAGAAGGCGCCGATCTGCAACAGGCCGATCGCCCCCATGCCAGGCCAATCGCTGCGCCGCGGCCAACGCAGCCGCCCCAGCACGCCCAGCAGCACGGCCGACGAGAGTGCCGCCAATGCGGCGCGCGAAAAGCCGAACCAGAGCGGTGTGGCGTGCTGGAAGGCGAATTTGGTCACCGGCCAGACGCCGCCGAACAGCACGACCGAAAGCAGGAGAAGTTGCAGCGCCTTGGCCTGGGACAGGCCGGCCGGCGGTGGCCCGGCATCACGGCCCATCATCCGGCCCCTTGCAGGCCATGCTTCCTTGCGCTGGCGCCGCCACCTTTGCGGCGCACGCCCTACGCCACCGTGAGCATGATCTTGCCGATATGCTGGCTGCTTTCCATCAGCGCATGGGCCGCCGCGGCCTCGGCCAGCGGGAAGGTCGCATGGAGATGCGGCAGGCATTTGCCCGCCTCCAGCAGCGGCCAGACCTTCTCGCGCAGGGCCATGGCGATCTCGCCCTTCTGGGCCGTGCTGCGCGGGCGCATGGTGCTGCCCGTGACAGTCAGGCGCTTCAGCATGATCGGGCGCAGATCGAGATTGGCCGCCATTTCGCCGCCCAGGAATGCGATCAGCACGAGGCGCCCATCCATGCGCAGGCTGCGCAGGTTCCGCCCGAAATAGGGGGCGCCCACCATATCGAGCACGACATCCACGCCCTTGCCTTCCGTGATGCGCTTCACCTCCTCGGCGAAGTCATGCTCGCGGTAGTTGATCGCGTGATCGGCGCCGAAGCCCAGCACGGCCTTGCATTTCGCCTCGGTGCCCACGGTGGTGATGACATGCGCGCCGAAAGCCTTGGCGAGCTGGATGGCCGTCACGCCGATGCCCGAGGAGCCGCCATGGATCAGCACCGTCTCACCCGCCGCAAGCCGGCCGCCCAGCGCGTGCGACGTGCCAAAGAGATTCGCCCAGACGGTGAAGAAGGTCTCCGCCAGGGCGGCGGCGCGCAGCGCGTCGAAGCCCTTGGGCCAGGGCAGCGTCTGCGCCTCGGGCGCCGTGCAGTATTCGGCATAGGCGCCGCCATTGGTCAGCGCGCAGACCTGGTCGCCCGGCTTGTAGCCCGTGACGCCGGCGCCGACTTCCACCACCTCGCCCGCGCATTCCAGGCCCAGGATGGGCGAGGCGCCGGGCGGCGGCGGATAGGCGCCGGAGCGTTGCAGCACATCAGGCCGGTTGACCCCCACGGCGGCGACGCGGATCAGCACCTCATCGGCGGCCGGCACGGGGCGCGGCCCGCTGGCGATCACCATCACCTCGGGCGTGCCGCCCGTGCCATGGGCGATATGGATCATGCTCTGGCTCATGGCGGGCGCCTCCCTGTTCGGGCCGCAAGTTCCGCGCCCGCGCGCCGCAGGTCAAGCGCGGCGATTTCGGGTGGAATTGCCATGCCGCGCTGATTGCATCACAGGCCGATGCGGCGGAGACTGAGTCGCCTTGATGAATCGCCGCCACCTTCGCCGCCGCGCGCTGCTCGGCAGCCTGCTTGCCGCCCCGGCGCTGGCCCAGACGGGCAACGCCGAATGGCGGCTGGGTGGCTTGTTTCCGCTCTCCGGCGCCAGCGCCCTGCTCGGCGATGAGGCGGCACGCGGCCTGGAACTCGCCATCGCCGAGCGCAACGCCGCCGGCGGCCGCCCGCTGCGCCTGATTCGCGCCGATGTGACCGAGGCCGGCCAGGCCCTGACCGAGGCGCGGCGCCTGATCCAGCAGGAGCGCGTGGCGCTGCTGTTCGGCAGCGTCTCGGCCCCGATCGGCCTTGCCGCCTCCCAGGCCGCCGAATCGCTGGAGAGCAGCTATGTGGAGCTTGCCGCCGCCGCCGATACGCTGACCGAGCGGGGGGCGCGCCATTTCATCCGCACCGCGCCGAGTGCCGCGGATTACGGCCAACTCGGCGCCGCCGCCCTGACGCGTTTCCTGCCCAACCATATGGGCCAGCCGGCGGATGGCCTGCGCATCGCGATCCTGCATGAGGCCAGCGCCTCGCTCGAAGCCATCGCGATGAGCCTGGAGGCGCGGCTGCGCGAGGCCGGCCTCGTGGTGGCGGAGCGCCTGCCCCATGCCGCGCGCACGCCAGAAATGCCGGCGACCGTGCAGCGCCTGCGCGCCGCTGGCGTGAATGTGCTGATCCATGCGGCGGCCGAGGGCGATGCGGTGGGGCTGTTCCGCGCCATGCAGGATGCCGCCTGGCGCCCGGCGGCCGTGATCGGCGCCGGGCTCGCCTGGGGCCTCGCGGATCTCGCGCGCGCCATTGGCCCGGCGCTGGATGCCTGCTTCGCCCTGGACGTGCCGCCCATCGAAACGGCGGAACGCTGGGCCGTGGGGGCGCGCCCCTTCGCCGAGGCGTATCAGCGGCGCTGGGGCAGCGCGCCCCGCTCAGGCCTCTCGCTTGCCGCCTATGCCGGGGCGCAGGTGATCCTGGCGCAGCCGAATTTCGAACGCGTGGCGCTGCGCGCCGGCCTGGCGGCCCTGGACCAGGCCGAGGGGCTGCTGCCCAATGGCTGGGGGTTCCGGCTGGATGACCGGGGCCAGAATAGCCGCGCCCGGCCGGTGCTCATGCAGTGGCAGGCAGGGCGGCCCGTTGCGGTGTTTCCGGCCGAGGCCGCGGCCATGGCCCCGGTCTGAATGGCCCAGGTCTGAACGGGGCTGGCCCCGTGATGAAGCGGGGGACAGCCCTCAGGCCAGCGCGCGGAACGCCTGCACGAAGGCCGCCACATCAGCCTCGTCGTTATAGACATGCGGGCTGATGCGCAGGCGCCCCAGCCGGGGGGCGACATGCACCTGCCGCTCCGCCAGCGCCTCGATCAGGCCGGGGCGCATGCCGCCTGGGAAGCCCAGGCTCAACACATGCGGCGCGCGAATGCCGGGTGCCGGCAATTCCACCCCGCTGCCCGCCAGGCCCTCGGCCAGCAAGCCGGTCAGCCAGCCAAGCCGCGCGGTGATGGCCGCAGTGCCCCATTCGGCCATCATCTCCATGCCGACGGTCGCCATTTCCAGGCCGATGATATGATCACGCTCGCCCATGTCGAAGCGCTTCGCACCCTCGGTGAAGCCAAGATCGGCCATATAGGGCGTCGCTTCCGAGGAGACGCGGCGGCGGGAGGCGCCGGTCTGCTCCAGCGGCACCCCGCCCTGCCAGCGCCTGGCGACATAGAGAAAGGCGCGCCCATACGGCCCCAGCACCCATTTATAGGTGGGGAAGATCAGCACATCGGGGTCCAGCGCCACCACATCCAGCGGCAGCACGCCGGCATGGTGGGTGGCATCCACCAGCAGCATGGCGCCGGCCGCGCGCTGCGCCACCGCGATGGCGTCCAGGTCCAGCAGCCCCCCATCCGCCCAATGCACCGAGGAAATGGAGACCAGCGCCAGCGGCGCCGCCCCGGGCCGTGCGATGGCCGCCAGCACGGCCGCCGTCCAGTCGCCATCGGCCGGGCGGGCCACGGTCTCCACGGTGTAGCCGCCCTTGGGCGCATGCTGCACCCATTCCAGCACGGGCGAGGAATGATCATCGCCCAGCACCAGCACGCGGCTGCCCGCCGGCACCGGCAGGATGCGCCCGGCCACCGCCACGCCGTAGGAGATGGAGGGGATCAGCGCCACATCCTCGGGCGCTGCACCAATCAACCGGGCAGCCGCGCTGCGGGCGCGGGCAAATTGCCCGGACATATGCTCGGCCGTGATGCCCCAGGGGCGCGCCTTGAGCGCGATGCCGGCCTGCCCCGCTTCCTGCACGGCGCGGGGCAGCGGGCTCCAGGAGGCCGCGTTGAGGTAAGCGACATCGCGCGGGATGTCGAAGGCATCGCGCTGGCAGGCGAGCATGGCGTTCTTCCCAGAATCAGTCCGGAGGGAGCTTGCGCCGGGCCGCCCCGGTGATCAACCAAGCGGGGGTGATCAACCAAGCGGGGGCGCCGCCTCACTCGGCCGGTTCGGCCACCCGGCCATTCACCCGCGTCTCGCCGCTCACATTGTCCACCGTGACATGGGTGTCATACCACGTGAGGCGGGGCCGCGCGCCGAAGCGCTCGGTCAGCTGGGCCATCCGCTCCTCGGTGAACCAGGCTTGCGCCGCGGCCTCGCTGGCCCAGAGATAGACGCCGCCGGTGCCGGCCTCGCCATTCAGGTAATCCTTGCGGATCAACCCTTTCGCGGCCAGCTCGCGGTAGATGGGCGCCGTGGCGGTGGCGCCCTTCACGGCCTGCTCCGCGCTGCGCTTGGGCAGATCGAATTGCACGATGACGATGCATTGGGCCATGGCGGCTTCCTCCCTGTGGTTGGGTGGAACGATGCGATTCCCCCGGCCCCCATGCAAGCAAAAGCTGGCCGCCAGGACCCTCAGGCCGGATCGAGCCCGTGCCTGGCGAGGCGCTCGGGCGTCATGGCCTGGGCCAGGCGCTCCAGCAGCAGGGGGGCCTCGGGGCGGGCCGTGGCGAAGCGGGCGGCGGAGAACACTGCGTAGGTATTGGCGCCCTCGGGCAGCTTGCCCACGATCTCCACCCCCTCCACCGCCATGAGTTCACTGACCTGCTGGATGGCCAGGGCCGCCTCCCCCCGTGCCGCCACCTCGGCCGTGAAGCCCTGCGGAATGATGGTGGCCTTGGCGTTCACCGCATCCGCGATGCCCAGGCGCTCGATCAGTTCCGCGAAGAAGATGCCGCTGGCCCCGGCGCGGGAATAAACCAGGCTGGGCGCCGCCAGCAGCGCGGCGCGCAGGCTCGCCACGCTGCCGATCTCGGGGTGCGGCGCGCCACGCGGCACGGCGAGGCCGATGGCCGAGCGCGCCACATCCACCCGCGTGCCCGCCGCCAGGACGCCGCTGGCCGCCAGCCCCTCGACACCTGCCTCGGTGAGGATGGCGATATCCGCGCGCTCGCCCTCCGCGATGCGGGCCAGCAGGCGGGCGGTCGGGTTGAACTCCACCTCCGCCGGCATGCCCGCCCCGGGCAGCCATTCCCGCAGCAGGGCCATGACGGCCAGGGTGGACATGATGCGCAAGGGTTGGGGCACGGGATTCTCCTGAAGGCGGCCACTCTACCCACCCGCGGAAACTCCTCTACCCTCCGCCCCGCAACCTTGAGGATTCCCCCATGTCAGCCCTGACCTTCGACCATATCCACCTGCGCTGCCCGAGCCCCGAGGCCACCGCCCTCTGGTTCGAGGAGATGCTGGGGGCCGAGGTGATCCGCTCCATGCAGCAGGGACTGCCGCGCTTCGACCTCAAGCTGGGCGGGGTCAATATCTTCCTGCTGCCCGAGGGCAAGGACGCGGCCCCCGCCCCTTCCGCGCCCTATCTCGGCATTGACCATTTCGGCTTCTCCGTCACGGGTCTGGATGCCTATGTGGCGCGACTGAAGGCCAAGGGCGTGCATTTCACGATGGAGCCGAATGAGCCGCGCCCGGGGATTCGCATCTGTTTCATCCGCGGGCCGGAGAATATCTCGATCGAGATTCTGGAACGCTTCCCGGTTTAGTGGCCTGGGCCTAAAAGCCCGCCATGCTCGATCTTTCCGGACGCCGGATCATCTGCCTCGGCGATGTCATGCTGGACCGCTTCCTCTATGGCGAGGCGAGCCGGCTCTCGCCCGAGGCGCCCGTGCCGGTGGTGCGGCTCAGCCGCACGCAATCCATGGCGGGCGGGGCCGGCAATGTCGCGCGCAACATCCTGGCCCTCGGCGGGATGGCCAGCCTGATCGGCCTGGTCGGCGAGGATGCCGAGGCCAACGAGATCGCGGCTCTGCTCGGCGATGCGGGGCATCTGCTGCGCAGCACGGCGCGGCGCACCACGGTGAAGCTGCGCGTCATCGCCGCCCGCCAGCAGGTGGTGCGGGTGGATGAGGAGATCCGCCGCGAAGCCGACGCCATGGAGGCCCAGGCCATCGCCACGCGCCTTGGTGCCCTGCTGGAGGGGGCGGATGCGCTGATCCTCTCCGATTACGGCAAGGGCGTGCTGACGCCACCCGTGCTGGCCGCCGCCATCGAGGCCGCGTTGGCCCGCGGCATTCCGGTGCTGGCCGACCCCAAGGGGCGGGATTTCAGCCGCTATGCCGGGGCCACCTGCCTGACACCCAACGCCAATGAACTGGCCGAGGCCACGGGCCTGCCCGTCGGCAGCGATGCGGAGTGCGAGGCCGCGGCCCGCAAGGTCCTGGCCAGCGTGGCCGTGGGCGCGGTGCTGGCCACCCGCAGCGAAAAGGGAATGATGCTGGTCCGCCGCGATGTCCCCGCCATCACCGTGCCCGCCATGGCGCGCGAGGTGTTCGACGTCTCGGGCGCCGGCGATACCGTGATCGCAACCCTTGCGCTGGGGGTCGCGGCCGGGCTCAGCCTGGAGGGGGCGATGCGCGCGGCCAATGCGGCGGCGGGGGTGGTGGTGGGCAAGCTCGGCACCGCCACATGCTCGGCCGCCGAACTGGATCATGCGCTGCGGGAGCAGGAGGGTGCCACGGGTGAAATCCTGAGCTGGCCGGCCGCGCAACGCCTGGTGCAATCCTGGCATGACCAGGGGCTGCGCGTCGGCTTCGCCAATGGCTGCTTCGATATTCTCCATGCCGGGCACACCCGCATGCTGCGCGCCGCACGCGCCGAATGCGACCGCCTTGTGGTGGCGCTGAATGATGATGCCTCGGTCACGCGGCTGAAGGGCGCGCCACGGCCGGTCAATCCGCTGGAGGACCGCGCCGCCGTGATCGCGGCGCTGGCCAGCGTGGATGCCGTGATCGCCTTCCCGCAGGACACGCCCCTGGAAGCGATCCAGGCGCTGCGGCCGGACCGGCTGTTCAAGGGCAGCGACTACACGCTGGACCAGGTGGTGGGCGCGCCGGAAGTCGCCTCCTGGGGCGGGCGGACGGTGCTGCTGGAGTTGCTGCCCGGGCGCTCGACCAGCGGCATCCTGGCCAAGGGAAGATGAGGGTGGCGCTGATATTGCGGCTGCTCGCCCTGCTGTTGCTGGCCCCCATCGCCCAGGTCCCCACGGCCCAGGCGCAGCCCATGACACCCTGGGCCACGCTCGGCACCCCGACACCGGGTCCGGCGCGGGTCATCGGCAGCACCGTGCTCGGCTGCATCGCGGGCGCTGCGCAACTCCCGCCGGAAGGCCCGGGCTACCAGGCCGTGCGGCTGTCCCGGAACCGGCATTGGGGCCATCCGGACCTGATCCGCTTCACGCGCGATCTCGCGCAGCGCTCCCGCGCAATGGGCAACCCCGACCTCTGGATCGGCGATCTGGCGCAGCCGCGCGGCGGGCCCATGCCCAACATGCATGCGAGCCACCAGAGCGGCCTGGATGTGGATATCTGGCTGGACCTGACGCCCAAGCCCGCCATGAGCCGCGCCGCGCGGGAAGAGATTGACCCGCCCAGCCTCGTCCTGCCCGACCAGACCGGGGTGAATGCGCGCTTCACGCCGGCGCATGCCCGGCTGATCCGCCTGGCCGCCGAAAGCCCCGGCGTGCACCTCGTCCTGGTCAATCACGGCATCAAGCGCAGCCTGTGCGCGATGCATCGCGGCGAGGGCTGGCTGCACCGCGTCCGGCCCTGGCGCGGGCATGACAGCCACATGCATATCCGCATCCGCTGCCCCCAGGGCTCGCCCGATTGCCGGGAGGCCAACCCGATCCCGGCCGGCGATGGCTGCGACGCGAGCCTGGAATGGTGGCTCTCGGATGAGGCGAGGCGCCCACCCCCGCGCCCCCGTCCGCCGGGCCCGCCCCCTGCCCTGCCCGCCGCCTGCACGGCGCTGCTGCGGCTGCCGTGACGGGCTGAGCCGGTGACTTGGCCCGCCAGCCGGGCTACCCATCGCGCCATGTTCGAATTTCCGCAGATTGATCCCGTCGCCATCCAGATCGGCCCGATCGCCATTCGCTGGTATGCGCTGGCCTATATCGCCGGCATCGTGCTGGGCTGGCGCCTGCTGCGGCGGCTGGCCGCAGCACCGCCGCAGGCCGCCACACCCGCGCAGGTGGATGACTACATCACCTGGGCCACGCTCGGCATCATCCTGGGCGGGCGGCTGGGCTATGTGCTGTTCTACCGGCCCGGGCATTACCTGTTTCACCCGCTGGAAGCGCTGATGGTCTGGCAGGGCGGCATGGCCTTCCATGGCGGCGCGCTGGGCGTGATCATCGCCACCCTGCTGTTTTGCCGCAGCCAGAAGCTGAACCCGCTGGTGCTGGGGGACCGCGTGGCCGTGGTGGTGCCCATCGGCCTGTTCTTCGGGCGGCTGGCCAATTTCATCAATGGCGAGCTTTGGGGCCGGGCGGCCGATGTGCCCTGGGCCATGGTCTTCCCGACCGACCGCCTGCAGATCCCCCGCCACCCGAGCCAGCTTTACCAGGCCGGGCTGGAGGGCCTCGCCCTGTTCGCGCTCATGCTGATCCTCTGGAGCAATCCGGCCAATCGCGCGCGCACCGGCCTGCTGACCGGCGCGCTGCTGGCGGGCTATGGCGTGGCGCGGCTGCTGGGCGAGTTCTTCCGCGAGCCGGATGCGCATCTGGGCTTCCTGCTGGCCCTTGGACCAGGAGGGGGCGCGACCATGGGGCAATTGCTGAGCCTGCCGATGGTGCTGGCCGGCGCCTGGCTGATCTGGCGCGCACGCCGCGCCTGATGCAGCGCCTGGACGCCTTCATGGCCGAGGCCGCCGCCGCCTATTACGCGCAAGGCGAAGGCATCGGCCGGGATTTCACCACGGCACCTGAAATGAGCCAGGCCTTCGGCGAATGCCTGGGCCTCTGGGCCGCGGTCACCTGGCAGAACATGGGCGCGCCAAGCCGCGTGATCCTGGCCGAACTGGGCCCCGGGCGCGGCACGCTGATGGCCGATGCGCTGCGGGCGGTGGACCAGATGATGCCGGAATTCGGCCGCGCGCTGGAGCTGCATCTGGTCGAGACCTCGGCGGCGCTGCGGCAGGCCCAGGCGGGAAAACTCGGTCCGCGCGTGGCCGGCTGGCACGGTGCGGCCGGGGCGCTGCCGCCTGGCCCGGCCATCATCCTCGCCAATGAGTTCTTCGATGCCCTGCCCATCCGCCAGTTCATCCGGCGCGCCGATGGCTGGCGGGAACGCTTCGTGGCGGAAGGCGCCTTCATGGAGCAGCCCAGCGACCACGCCGAGGCGGCCCCCGAAGGCAGCATCCGCGAGGTGAGCGAAGCCGCCCGCGCCACCATGGCCCTGCTGGCCGCGCGCCTCGCGGCACAGGGCGGCGCCTTGCTGGCGCTGGATTACGGCCCGGCCGAAAGCGGCTTCGGCGATACGCTCCAGGCCCTGCGCGACAATGCGCCCTGCGACCCGCTGGCCGCACCTGGCCTCGCTGACATCACCGCCCATGTGGATTTCGCGGCCCTCGCTGCCGCCGGGCGCGCGGCGGGGGCGGCCAGCCATGGCCCGCTGCCCATGGGGGTTTTTCTGCAACGCCTCGGCCTCATGGCGCGCAGCGCGATGCTGGCGCAGAGCGCGCCCGCCCAGGCTGGCAGCATCCTGGGTGCGGCACAGCGGCTTGTGGCGCCCGAGGGCATGGGGCGGCTGTTCAAGGCGCTGTGCATCGCGCACCCTGCACTCCCCACCCCAGCCGGATTCGATGCCTGATGGCCGAGTTTCTCACCCATGCAGGCCTCGCGGCGCGGCATGGTTTCTTCACGCGGCGCGGCGGCGTTTCCACCGGTGCCTATGCCGCCCTGAATTGCGGGCTGCGCAGCGAGGATGACGCGGCCGCCGTCGCCGAGAATCGCGCCCGCGCGGCCATGGCACTTGGCGCGGCCCCCACGGCGCTGCGCGCCCTGCGCCAGGTGCATGGCGCGACGGTGGTGGAGGCCGGCCCGGCCTGGGATGCCCTGCCCGAGGCCGATGCCATGGTCACGCGCGCACCCGGCATCGCCCTTGGCATCGTCACGGCCGATTGCGCCCCCGTGCTGTTCCATGATGCGCAGGCCGGCGTGGTCGGCGCGGCGCATGCCGGCTGGAAGGGTGCGGTGACCGGCGTGCTGGAAGCGACCATCGCCGCGATGGAAGCCCTGGGCGCCAGCCGCGGCGCGATCAGCGCGGTGGTGGGTCCCTGCATCGCCCAGGCCAGCTACGAGGTGCGGGCCGATCTGCGCGACGCGGTGGATGACCCGCGTTTTTTCACCCCCGGCAAGGATTCCGCGCATTTCCAGTTTGACCTGGCCGGCTATTGCAAGGCGCGGCTGCTGGCGGCGGGCGTGCGCGGCGCGGCCCTGGGGGCCGATACGCTGGCCGACGAAGCCCGGTTCTTCAGCCACCGCCGGCGCACCCTGGCCGGGGGCGGGCCGCTTGGTCACCAACTCTCCGCCATCATGCTATGAGGCGCGCATGCCCTATCTCATCATGTTCATCCTGCTCTTCATCGTGACGATGATGGTTTCCTGTGTTTTCGCGTAGGGCCGCGCTGGCGGCGCTTCTGGCGCTCTCAGCCTGTGGCGGTTTTCCGCAGCCGCATCGCGGCAATCCGGGCGGGCTGGCGGGGGGCTTGCGCATCCCGCTGGCCGTGCGCCTCGCCATCCCGCCCCCGCCCGAGGCGCTGCTGACCGATGACGCCGCCCTTCGCTACGCCGAGGCGGTAAGCGAGGCGCTGCAAGCCGTGGATGTCCCGGCCACGGCCACGGCCACGCCGCTGCCGCTGGACTGGCGCCTGATCATCACGGCGCAGAATACCGGCGCCATCGTCATCCCGCGCTACGTCATCACCAATGCCGATGGGCAGGAGCAGGGCGCCGTCGCGGGGCCGCCCGTGCCCGCACGCGCCTGGGCCGAGGCGAGCACGCCCACCCTGCAAGCCGTAGCCCAACAGGCCAGCCCGCGCGTCACGCAGATGCTGCTCTCGGTCCAGGCGGCCCGTGCCTCGGCCGATCCGGCGGCGATCCAGGCCGGACCGCCGCGCCTGCGGCTGATCCCGGTGCGCGGCGCGCCGGGCGATGGGAATATGGCGCTGACCGCGCGCCTGCGGGAGTTCCTCGGCAATCGCGGCTATGTCGTGCAGGACGTCGCGGATGGCGCGTCCTTCGCCGTGACGGCCGAGGTCAGTGTCGTCGCGGCCGGGCCTGGGCTGCAGCGCGTGGAAATCCAATGGATCGTCTCGCGGCGCGATGGGTATGAACTGGGCCGCGTCCTGCAATTGAACGAGATTCCGACGGGCGCGCTGTCGCGCGCCTGGGGCGATATCGCCTATGCCGCGGCGGAAGAAGCGGCGGGGGGTGTGCAGACCATCATCCGCAATGCCACCTCCCCCGGATGAGCGGCTTGCGTCTCGTGAAGTTTACAGCGCGCCGATGTGCGGCTATCGCTGCCTCGCCAGCCAACAGGGGTGACATGGCCCGATGAAGATCGTCGCGTGCAACAGCAACCTGCCCCTGGCGCAAGCCGTGGCCGACAAGATCGGCATTCCGCTGACCAACGCCTCCATCCGCCGCTTCGCGGATATGGAGATCTTCGTCGAAATTCATGAAAACATCCGGGGCGAGGATGTCTTCGTCATCCAGTCCACCAGCTACCCGGCCAATGACCACCTGATGGAATTGCTGATCACGCTGGATGCGCTGCGCCGCTCCTCGGCGCGGCGGGTGACGGCCGTGGTGCCCTATTTCGGCTATGCCCGGCAGGACCGCAAAAGCAGCCCACGCTCGCCCATCTCGGCCAAGCTGGTGGCCAATCTGATCACCCAGGCCGGTGCGGACCGCGTGCTGACGATGGATCTGCATGCGGGGCAGATCCAGGGCTTCTTTGATATTCCGGTGGATAACCTCTACGCGGCGCCACTGTTCGCGCGAGACATCGCCGAGCGTTTCAAGGGCCGTGAATTGATGGTGGTCAGCCCCGACGTGGGCGGCGTGGTGCGCGCGCGCGCCATCGCGCAGCAATTGCACACGGACCTCGCCATCATTGACAAGCGCCGCCCCCAGGCGGGCGTCTCCGAGGTGATGAACGTGATCGGCGATGTGGCCGGGCGGCATTGCATCATCGTGGATGACATCATCGACAGCGGCGGCACGCATTGCAACGCGGCCGAGGCGCTGATGAAGAACGGTGCCAAATCCGCCAGCGTCTATGTGACGCACGGCGTCTTCTCGGGTGCTGCGGTCGAGCGCGTGGGGAAATCACCCATCGAGATGATGATCGTCACCGACAGCATCGCGGCGACACCTGCCGTGCAGGGGGCGCGCAACATCCGCCAATTGCCCATCGCACCGCTGCTGGCCGAGGCGATGCGGCGCATCAGCGAGGAACGCTCCGTCTCGTCGCTCTTCTGCTAGTGGTCGGGTCCTGTCGTCCGCTTGGCGGGCGGCGGGTGAAGCGGCCCACCAACACAGGAAAAGGCTCCGCCCCATGAAGCTCTTCTATTCGCCAGGTGCCTGCTCCATCGGCATCCACGTGATCCTGGAGGAGATCGGCAAGCCGTTCGAGACGCAGGTGGTCTCCACCCGCGATGGCTCCAACAAGAAGCCGGAATACCTCGCCATCAATCCCAAGGCGAAGATCCCCGCCTTGCTGCGCGATGACGGCACGGTGCTGACGGAATTCCCGGTGATCGCCTGGTGGCTGGCCAAGGCGAACCCGATGTCCAGCCTCATTCCCGTCGAGTTCGATGCCGAGGCGCGGACGCTGGAATGGATGGACTACCTCTGCGGCACGGTGCATCCGCAAGCCTTCACCCGGCAATTCCGCCCCGGCAATTTCGCCAAGGACGCCGAGGATGAGCCACGCGTGATCGCCCAGGGCAAGGCGCTTGCCGAGGGCTACCTGGCGCTGGTCGAGAGCCGGCTGGCCGGGCAGCCCTGGCTGATGCAATCCGGCTACAGCGTGGCCGATTGCGCACTGTTCTTCATCACCGGCTGGGCCAGCGGGCGCGCTGGCATGACGCTGCCGCCCAAGCTTGCCGCGCATCATGCGGCCATGCTGGCGCGGCCGGCCGTGCAGCGCGCCTTGGCGCGCGAAACCAAGTGAAGCCCCAGCGCGCCCCGGCGCGCGAAGCAAAGCCAGAAGGAAACCAGACCATGAAGCTGTTCTATGCCCCCGGCGCCTGTTCGCTCGGCATCCATGTCCTGCTCGAGGAAAGCGGCGCCAGCTTTGAGCCGACGCTGCTGAACCTGCGCGAAGGGGCCCAGTTCAAGCCGGAATTCACCAGCATCAACGCGAAGTCCAAGGTGCCCACGCTGGTGCGCGATGATGGCTCCGTGCTGACGGAATTCACCGCCATCGCCTATTGGATCGCGGCCAAGTATCCGGCGGCGAAGTTGATGCCCGCCACGGCCGAAGCCCAGGCGACGGCGCTGGAAGCGACGGATTACGCGGTGGCCACCATGCACATGCAGGGCTTCTCCCGCATGTTCCGCCCGGTGAATTTCGCACCCAGCGAGGCGGATCACGAAGCGGTGAAGGCGCGTGGCCTTGAGATCTACAACAAGGGCCTGGCCTGGCTCGATCGCGCCCTCGAAGGCCGTGACTATGTGGCGGGTGATTTCAGCTTCGGTGATGCGGCACCCTTCTACGTCACCTTCTGGGCGGCTGAGCGCCTGAAGCTCGACCTGCCGAAGAACGTGGCGGCCCATTACGCCCGCATGAAGGCGCGGCCGGCCGTGCAGCGCGTGATGGCGCGCGAGGGCCTCGTGTGACAACGCGACGGAAAACGTCGTGATCCTCTTCGTCTCCGCGCGGACATCGAGCCTCGCCTGCCGGCTCGCCTTCATCCTCGCCGGCTTGCCCGGCGAGGTGCGGGACCTCAGCCTGCGCGGGGGCGAGCACAAGACGCCCGAGATGCTGGCCATCAACCCCAAGGGCCAGGTGCCGGCCTTGTTGCTGGACAGCGGCGAGACCATCACGGAAACGCCGGCCATCATGCTCGCCATCGGCGAGATGGCGCCGGAGAGCGGCCTGATCCCGGCCGGGCGCGTCCAGCGCTGGCAGGTGATGGAATGGCTCTCCTGGTACGCCTACCAATTCCCGCGCGCCTTCCAGCCGGCCTTTCGCCCCGCGATTTTCGGCCCGCCCCCGGCCGAGAACCAGATCCGCGAAGGCGGTTTGAAGCGCGTAGGCGAGGTGCTGGAATTCCTGGAATCCGGCCTCGCTGCGCGGGACTGGCTGGTGGGCACGCAACTCACCGCGGCCGACCTGACCGCCGCCATGACCACTACCTTTGCGGGGTTTGTCGGCATGGTGCCGCCCGATGCGCTGATGGCGCATCGCAAGCGCGTCTTTGCCATCCCCGCCCTTGCCGAAACCCTGAAGGCCGAAGGCTTCGCCGCATGATGCTCAACCCCATCCCCTTCTGGTTCCTGCGCCATGGCGAGACGGATTGGAACGCGGAGGGGTTGAGCCAGGGCCAGACCGACATCCCGCTTAACAAGGTCGGCCAGATGCAGGCCGAGCGCGCCGCACGCACGCTCGCCGGCACCCGGATCTCCACCATCGTGGCGAGCCCCTTGAGCCGCGCCCGCGTGACGGCGGAGACGGTGGCCGCCACCCTCGGCCTGCCCGTGCAGCTCGATGACGAGCTGATGGAAGTGAATTTCGGCGAGCAGGAAGGCAAGCCGATGGGCGATTGGTATGATGACTGGATCGCCGATACCTACACGCCCCTGGGCGCCGAGCCCTTCGCGGCGCTCCGTGCCCGCGCCGTGCGCGCCATCAACCGCGCGACCGCGTTGTCCGGCCCGGTCCTCGTAGTGGCGCATGGCGCCTTGTGGCGCGCCTTCCGCTATGAGGCGGGACTGCCCTCCAATGTGCGCACGCCCAATGCGCTGCCGCTTTTCGCCCAGCCCGGCCCGGGCAGCTGGACGCTGGACGCCCTCGAACTCGCCCCGGAGAGCTGAACATGGCCAAGGCGGAACCCGGCTGGCAACTCATCAAGGGCGGGCGCCTGACCGACCCTGGCCTGAGCCGCGCGGCGGTGACCGATATCCTGATCCAGGACGGCATCATCCGCGAGGTGGGCGAGAATCTCACCGCCCCCGAGGGCACGCGCATCGTGGATGCCAGCACCAATCTGCTGCATCCCGGGCTGATCAACGCCCACACCCACGGCCATGGCGGCCTGGCCCGCGGCCAGGGCGACCGGATGAGCCTGGAGACGCTGCTCGCCGCCGCCCCCTGGATCGGCGGCAACCGCAACCTGCAGGACAAGCGCCTCTCCACCCTGCTCTGCGCGGCCGAGATGGTGGCGAAGGGCTGCACCGCCGCCTATGACCTGACGATGGAGGTCCCCCTCCCCACGGTAGAGGGGCTGGATGCCGTGGCCGATGCCTATGCCACCGTCGGCATGCGCGCGCTGATCGCCCCCATGGTGGCGGATCGTTCGCTGTATGAGGCCATTCCGGGGCTGATGGATGCGCTGCCGGACAAGCTGCGCGCCGAGGCCGAGAAGATCAGGTTCCGCCCCTGGCAGGAAACCATCGCCGTGATGGATGCGGCGCTGCGCGACTGGCGCTGGAATGCCGAGGATATCCGCTTCGCCGTGGCACCGACCATCCCGCATCATTGCAGCCAGGAATTCCTCTGCGGCTGCCGGGACCTCGCGCGGAAATACAATGTCGGCCTGCACAGCCATGTCGGTGAGAGCAAGGTGCAGGCGGTGGTCGGCATGCAGAAATACGGCATGACGCTGGTGCATTACATGGACAGCCTGGGCCTGATCGGCCCCGATTTCACCGTGGCGCATGGCGTCTGGCTGGATGATGATGATTTCCGGCTGCTGGCGGATCGTGGCGCCTCCATCGCGCACAACCCGGCTTCCAACATGAAGCTCGGCAACGGGATGTTCCGGCTGAAGCGCGCGCTGGAGCTGGGCGTGAACATCGGCATCGGCACGGATGGCGTCTCCAGCGGCGACAATGGCAACATGTATGAGGCGATGCGCCTGGCGGCCTTCACCTCCCATGTGCAAAAGCCCGACCCTTACGAATGGGCGACGGCGGAGCAGGTGTATCGCGCCGGCACCATCGGCTCCGCGCGGGCGCTTGGCATCCCGGATGTGGGCGCCATCGCGCCGGGCATGAAGGCCGATATCGTTTTCCTCGACCTGCACAAGACGCAATGGATGCCGCACAACGCGACCATCAACCAGATGATCCACGCCGAGGACGCGACCGGCGTGCGCCATGTGATGATCGGCGGGCGCTTCGTCTATCGTGATGGCCGCCACACCACGCTGGACATGGCAAAGCTGGCCGATGAGGCGGAGGCGGCGCGTGCCCGGCTGGAGGCGGCGGCCATCCAGGGCAAGGCGCTGTTCGATGCGCTGGAACCGGTGGTGGCCAGCTTCTGCTCGGGCCTCGCCGCGCGGCCCTATCACCTCAGCCGCTACATGTGCGACGCGCCCAATTCCGGCCTCTGAGGCGATCCCCGAACGGGGTGTTTTCCGCCCTTGGGTGCCGGGGTTGGACGGCCGGCGCGATCCAGCGGCATCCGCGTTCGATTCCTGATCCGCATGCTGCACTGCGGCATGAGTTTTGCTGATATTCCGGCTCAACCTTCTCAGGCCGGGAAATCTTCATGTTTCGTCGCTCTCTCCTGCCCCTTCTCGCGGCACCCGCGCTCGTGTTCCGCGCACAAGCACAAGCCGCCTGGGTGCCGGAACGGCCCATTCGCATCGTTGCCCCCTTCGCCGCCGGCGGTGCCGCCGATGTCATGGCGCGCTTCATGGCCGATGAACTGGGGCCGCTGCTGAACCAGCAGGTGGTGGTCGAGAACCGGACCGGCGCTGGTGGCGCGGTGGGCACGGAATTCGTCGCGCGTGCCCGGCCGGATGGATACACGCTGGTCTGCTCGGGCCAGGCGACGCACGGCATCGTTCCCGTCCTCACGCGGTTGAGCTTCGATCCGGCGACGGACACCACACCCATCGCGAATTTCGCGGGCGTGCCCGCAGTGCTGATCGTGAACAATGAATTGCCCATCCGCAGCGTGGCCGAATTCATTGCCTATGTCCGCGCAAGGCCGGGCTTGCTGGCCTATGGCTCGGCGGGGATTGGCGCCTCCACGCACATGGCCATGGCGCTGCTGGCGCAGAAGACGGGGCTGGACATGACGCATGTGCCCTATCGCGGCACGGCGCTGGCTATGCCCGACCTGATGGCCGGGCGGCTTGGCGCGATCGCCGACAATATTCCGGGTGCCCTGGCTTTCATCCGGGACGGGCGCGTGCGGGCGCTGGGCGTCTCGACGCCGGTGCCGCTGGGCGTGCTGCCGGATGTGCCCAGCATTTCCGCCACGGTCCCCGGTTATGACGTGCTGAACTGGTATGGCCTGCATGGCCCGGCCGGCCTGCCGGCCCCCATCGTCACCACGCTGCATACGGCCATCCAGACGATCCTGGCGCGCCCCGCCTTCCGCGCCCGGCTTGCGGCACAGGGCACGGAAGCCTTGCCGATGAGTACGGCCGAATTCGCCGCCTATGTGGCGCGGGATCGTGCCCAATGGGCCGAATTGCAGCGCGCGACGGGGTTGCGGGCTGATTAATTTAAAAGCGGAACGTTTTTCCCTTTTGTCATGTGCCTGAGCGGAGTATATCCAACTCGCCAAGTAGGATTTACGCCGATGGAACTCTCCCGCCGGGGCATTGCCCTCGCTACCGCTGCCCTGCACGTCGCTGCCATGAACCGCGCCGCCCGCGCGGAAGGCATCGCTGGGCAGGCGCCGATCCGCAGCGCGACAAAGGTGGCCAAGGCCAGGACCGCCTCACAGGACGGCGCCAAGTCGAAGGGCTGAAGCGCCGCCCCTTCCCTGGCGGGCGCGCGCGGCCCCACCTGCCTGGCAGAACCGAATGTTGCGCGCATCCACTAGAACATGATGCGGCGCAGCATCCGCCGAATGGATTGGCAGACATAATCCGTTAATTCTGTGCCTTTGCCGTCGCGCTGCATCTCGGATGCATTGCACGTTCAAAGCCGCCTCGCAGGCATCCCGGATGCCGTGCCGAACCCATAAATCCGAATAAAATTCTGATCGGTCAGGCTCTTATGGGAGGACGCGGAAGCAGCGTCGCCGTCCTGACCCGCGCTTGCCCCACCAGCCCGCCGCGTTACAGCAGCCCGCCCAGCACCTGGCCGCCCGCCATGGGGTGTGGCGCGCCCGTCGTCTCCGGGAAGCTGATCGGCAGGCCGCGCGCGGTGCGGGCGGCGAGCACGGCAAAGCACTGCGCCTCCAGCGCATCCCCATTCCAGCCGGCGACTTCCACCGGGCGCACCGGCTCGCTCAACGTGGCCGTCAGGGCTCGCATCAGGGCCGGGTTCCGCCGCCCGCCGCCGCCCACCAGCCATTGCATGGGGGGCTCGGGGAAGTGCCGCGCCGCTGCTGCCACGCAAACGGCGCAGAACGCCACCAGCGTCGCCGCGCCATCCTGGGGCGAGAGGAGATGCGCCCCGGCCTCGCGCAGGGCGCGGTCGAAATCCAGCCGGTCGAGCGATTTCGGCGGGCTCAGCGCCAGATAGGGATGCGCCATCAGCCGGCCCAGCACCACGCCATCGGCCTGGCCGGCCAGTGCCAGATTGCCGTCCTTGTCATAGTCGCGCCCCAGGGAACGCTTGGCCCAGTCATCCAGCGGCCCATTGGCCGGGCCGGTATCAAAGGCCAGCAGCTCACCCCCGGCCCCCAGATAGGTGACATTCGCAACCCCGCCGAGATTGAGCACGGCCAGCGGCTTGGGCAGGTTATGCGCCAGTGCGGCATGCGCGATCGGCACCAGCGGCGCCCCCTGCCCGCCCACTGCCACATCCGCGCTGCGGAAATCAAACGCCACCGAAAGGCCCGTCTCACGCGCCAGCATCCGCGCATCACCGATCTGCCAAGTGTAGCCGCGCGCGTTGCGCGAATCGCCGGGGCGCAGCGGCCGGTGCAGGATGGTCTGGCCATGGAAGCCGATCAGCTCCGCCTCCGGCAGCCCGGCCCGCGCGGCCTCCTGCTGGATGCGCAGGACGGCCGCGGCATGGCGCTCGGTCAGGCGGGCGGTGCAATCCAGCAGGAAGGGATCCTCTGGCGAGAGGCCCGGGGCCAGCTCCAGCAGCCGGCGCAGATCGCGCCGCAGCCCCGGGTCATAGGGTAGCGTCAGCGTGGGGCCGAGCAGGCCCACGCGTTCCCCATCCGTCTCGACCCAGGCAGCATCCACGCCATCGAGCGAGGTTCCGCTCATCAGGCCCACGATTCTCAACATGGGCTGATTGTGCTACGGCGCTGCGCGAAACGCCATTCGGGTCTCCATTGCATGTCAGCCTCAGATTTTCTCTCGATCATTCGCGAGCGCGGCTTCGTCCATCAGATGACGGAGGAAACCGCACTCGCCGCGCATTTCGCCAAGGGTCCGGTGACGGGCTATATCGGCTTCGACGCCACGGCCGATAGCCTGCATGTGGGCAGCCTGGTGCAGATCATGCTGCTGCGCTGGATGGCGCGGACCGGTAACCGCCCCGTCGTGCTGATGGGCGGCGGCACCACCAAGATCGGTGATCCATCGGGCCGGGATGAAACGCGCATGATCCTCACCGAGGAGCGCATCGCAGAGAACAAGGCCGGCATCCGCCGCGTGTTCGAGCCCTTCCTGACCTTCGGCGACACTCCCGGCACGGCGATGATGCTGGACAATGCCGAATGGCTGGACGCCCTCGCCTATATCCCCTTCCTGCGTGAGGTGGGCCGGCATTTCAGCGTGAACCGCATGCTGAGCATGGACAGCGTGAAGCTGCGCCTGGAACGGGACCAGCCGCTGACCTTCATCGAGTTCAACTACATGCTGCTGCAAAGCTATGATTTCGTGGAGCTGCGCCGCCGGCACGGTGTCACGCTGCAAATGGGCGGCAGCGACCAATGGGGCAACATCGTCATGGGCGCGGATCTGGTGCGCCGGATGGATCAGCAGGAGGCGTTCGGCATCACCACGCCGCTGATCACCTCGGCCTCGGGCGCCAAGATGGGCAAGACGGCGGCGGGTGCCGTCTGGCTGAACGCCGAGCGCGTCAGCCCCTATGATTACTGGCAATTCTGGCGCAACGCCGAGGATGCGGATGTGGGGCGGTTCATGGCCCTCTTTACCGAGTTGCCGATGGCGGAGGTGCGCCGCCTCGGCGCGCTCCAGGGTGCTGAGGTGAATGAGGCGAAGAAGATCCTCGCCACCGAAGCCTGCGCCCTGCTGCATGGCCGGGCGGCGGCCGAAGCCGCGGCAGAAACCGCGCGCCAGGCCTTTGAGCAAGGCACGGCCGCCGAAAGCCTGCCCAGCATCGCCCACGCGCTGCCTGCCTCGCTGGCGGACCTGCTGGTCAGCGCGGGGCTGGCCGCCAGCAAGGGCGAGGCGCGGCGCCTGGTTGCCCAGAACGGCGTGCGGCTGAACGACGCCGCCGTCAGTGACGCGGCCATGAGCGTGACCGAGAGCGACCTGCGGGACGGCGCGGCCAAGCTCTCGGCCGGGAAGAAGAAGCACGTGCTGGTCCGCGCGGGCTGAACACGCGCGGGGCCATACCTGCTCTCAAACGGGCGCCGAGCCCTCAGCGGCCACCTGCGAAGAAGCACGGGCTGCGGCGGGCGTAATCGCGCAGCGCCGGCGGCAGCGGCACCGTCTGGTCGCCCGCTGAAAGCCGCGCGCGCCCGGCGGTGGACCATTGCGCCGGCAGGATGTCGGGGTCGGCAAAGCTGCCGCTGACCCGGATGGGGATATCCAGCGCGAAGCTGCCCGTCGTCTGCCGATGGCTGCCAATGATCAGGTCCAGCCGCTGGCGGTTGAGGTCAAACGACGCCATCCCGCTGATCATTCCATTGGCCGAGCGCAGCCGCATCGGCGCCACCTCGCCCACACCCGCGCGCATATCCAGCACGGCGATCATGCAGGAAAGCCGCACCCGCCCGCGCGCCGTGCGAAACAAGGCGCGCAGGTCGGTCGTGGTCATCTCGATCACCTCCCGCGCGATGCTCCCGCCCGACATCGCCAGCACCGCCGAGACATGCGCCCCGCGTGCGGCCGCGTTCAAGCTTCGGCCACGGCCCGTGACGGCCAGCCGGCCCTCGATCCGGCCCGAGATGGGCAATTCGCGGATGCCAAAGGCGCGGCGCAGGGCTTCCAGGTCGCCCTCGGTCATCGTGACATCGGCCGCGACCTGGAGGTCATCTTCATCCGCCTCCAGCCGGCCGGTTGCGCTGATCCGGGCGCCGAAGGCCTGCATGGAAAGCGTCTCCACGCGCACCTCGCCAGGGACCAGGGAAGCGACCAGCCGCGCCTCGCGCGCATGGAGCGCGTCATACAGCAGTTCATTGGCACTCATCCGCAGTTCGATCAGCGGATCGGGCGCGGTGAAGACGGCGAGCGGGAGATCGGCCTCGCCCTCCTGGCCGTGGCCGCCCGCGCGCAACAACCGGTTGAGATCGAGCTTCGTGAAGGCGAGGTCCATGGCCAGCGCATCCGGCTCGCCGCGCGGGCCTTCGGTGAAGCGCAGCAGGCTGCCGGTGAAGGGGGCGCCATCGGCCTGCCCCTCCAGCGTGGTCATGCGCCAGACATCGCCCTGGCGGTCCAGCGTGCCGGCCAGTTCGATGGCGATATCGGGCACGCCCTCCATCCCGGCGCCGCCCAGTGCCAGCAATGTCGCGGGGCTCGGCGCGCGCAGTTCCAGCCTGCCCTGCACGGCATCGAAATTCAGCGGGTCCGTGCTGGAGCCGATCAGCGTGAGGCTCGTCTCACCGGCCATGGCGCTCAGATCAAGGCCAAAAGGGCTGCCGGCCTCGCGCAGGGCGGCGATGCTGCCCAGCGGGCCTTCGAGCGTGATCGGCACGCCGTTGTACGTGCCTGTCGCCTGCAACAGGATGGGCGCGTTCTCATCCCCCGCGGTCAGGCTCGCCGTCTCCAGCCGCGTCGGCAGGATCAGGCCGCCCGTGGTGCGGAAGATGACTTCGCTGCCGGCGATGCGGATGGCGTCAAACAGCGGGATCTGGCGACGATGGGCCGGGCTGCCGGCGGGTCCGGCCTCACGCGCGGGCCCGAAATGCCAATTTGCTTCGCGCGCCGCATTGCGCTCCAGCAGCACCGAAAGCCCCTCGACCCGCGCCTCGCGCAGCACCGGCGTGCCATGCAGCAGCGCCATGAGATCCAGTTCGGCCGAGAGCGCATCGAGGCGCAGCATGTCGTCGCGCGTGCCCCCCTCGATATTGGCGAGCTTCACGCCCCGCAGCACGACGCCAAGCCGCTCGCCGGGCGTGATCCGCAGGCTTTCGATGGTAACGGGCCGGCCCAGCATGGTGCTCGCGCGGTCCGCCGCCAGATGCGCCAGTTCGAGGCGGGGCAGCAGGAACCAGGCGCCAACGGGCAGGCTCAGCAGCAGCAGGAGCAGGCCGGCAACCCCAAACAGGACCCTCCACCAGACGGGCATGGGGGCCTTGGCGGGCGGCTTGGCTTCGGCTGGCGTCTCGGTATCGCTCATGGCGCCTCCATACCCCAATTCCTTCGGGACGGGGATGGCTGGCGCGCGGCGCGCAATCCGCCACACTCAACCCGCATTTCCCCGAGGGCCCGATGGACATCGCATTCTTCCACCCACCCACACCCGGCGAGAGCCGCCCCTTCACCCGCGCCGTGCGGGCCGGCGGCCTGGTCTACGTCTCCGGCCATTCAGCCCCGCATGACCCGGCCCAGGGCATTCATCGCGGCGCCACGCCGGCCGAGGAGGTGCGCAATTCCCTCGCCTTCATCGCGGGCCTGCTGTCCGAAGCGGGCAGCAGCCTGGAGCGCGTGGTGCAGGTGACCATGCTGATCACCGACCGCGCGGATTACGCCGCCTGCAACGCTGAATATGTGAAGCATTTCCCGGGCGGCCTGCCGGCGCGGCACACCGTGCTGTTCGGCGTGCCGACCGAGGCGCGCGTGGGCTTCGCCTGCGTGGCGCTGGCGGGTTGAGCCGCACCGGGCCAGGACACGGAACAGCTCAATGAGCCTGCGCCACGGCCTGGAAATCCGTGCCGCGACGGCGGCCGAGGCCCCTGGCCTCGCCATCCTGCTGGCCGAGGCCGGGCTGCTCATCGAGGCGCGTGACCTGGCGGAACGGATCACGGCGCTGCGCCAGGGCAGCGCCACGGCCCTGGTCGCGCTGCAATGGGGGCCGCCCAGCGGCCTGGTCCTGATGCACTGGTACCCGACGCTGGCGGCGGCCAGCCCCGTGGCGCAGATCACGTGCCTGCTGGTGGGCGAGGAGCAGCGGCGCATGGGGATCGGCCGGCTGCTGCTCAAGGGCGCCGCGCAGGCCGCGCGCGTGGCGGGCTGCACCCGGATGGAGATCGCGGCGGCGGCAGAGTCGCCATCGCTGCAAGCCTTCTGCCGCGCCACCGGCTTCGTCGAGGCTGGGCCCGGCTTTTCCCGCTCCCTGCGGAAGCAGGGGTAAGCCGCAGGCTGGCCATCAGCTGGCGGGGCGCTGCGCCACATCCCTGGCGCGGCGGCCCCAGGGGTGCGAGACTTGCGGGTAGGGAGAACCAATCCATGGCCGAAGCCAGCCTCATCATCCGTGGCGGGACCATCGTGGACGGCACCGGGGGCGCGCCCTTCGAGGCCGATCTGGTGGTCTCGGGCAGCACCATCGCCGCCATGGGCCGCAACCTGACCGTGCCCCGCGGCACGCCGGAAATTGATGCGCGCGGGCACCTGGTCACGCCCGGCTTCGTGGATATCCACACGCATTACGACGCCCAGGCCACCTGGACCTCCGAGATCCTCTCCTCCTCGCTGCATGGCGTGACGACGGCGCTGCTCGGCAATTGCGGCGTCGGCTTCGCGCCCTGCCGGCCGGAAAGCCGCGACATGCTGGTGAAGCTGATGGAGGGCGTGGAGGACCTCCCCGAGGTCGTCCTCACCGAGGGCCTGCCCTGGAACTGGGAGAGCTTCCCCGAATACCTCAACGCCCTGGAAGCGCGTCCCTATGACATGGATATCGCAACCCAGGTGCCGCATGCCGCACTTCGCGTGCATGTCATGGGGCGCCGTGGCTTCGAGCGTGAGCCCGCCAATGCCGAGGACCGCGCCGAAATGGCCCGCCTGGCGCGGGAGGGGATCGCGGCCGGCGCGCTCGGCTTCTCCACCTCGCGGGCCATCGCGCACAAGACGCTGGCGGGTGAGCCCACGCCCACACTGGGGGCCGCCGAGATCGAGCTGGCCGAGATCGCGGCGGGCTTGGGCGGCGGCTGGATGCAGCTCATCTCCGATTTCGACGACCCGGCGGAGGAAGAGTGGGACAGGCTGATGCGCATCGCCCGCATCGCCAGGCGGCCGATGACCTTCTCGCTGTTGCAGCGCGAATCCCGGCCGGATTTCTGGCGCTGGATCCTGGATCAGGTGAGCATCGCCAATGCCGAAGGAATCCCCGTCACCGGCCAGGTGATGGGCCGCCCGGTCGGGCTGATGTTCGGCTGGGAACTCTCGCAGCATCCCTTCCTGACGCGCAGGGGCTTCCAGGAGGTGGCCCACCTGCCCATCGCCGAACGCGCCGCCGCCCTCAGCGACCCGGGCCGCCGGGCCCGCATCCTGGCCGAGCCGACGGAGCCCGCCCTGCGCGCGCGGCTCAACAACTACGCGCGCATCTACAAGCTGACGCCGGATTACGAGCCACCGCCCGAGGCCAGCGTGCTGGAACAGGCGCGGCTCCTGGGCCGCGAGCCCGAGGATCTTTGCTATGACTGGATGCTGGAGGAAGGTGGCCGTGCCATCCTCAACCGCCCCCTGCTGAACTATGCCGATGGCAATCTGGATGCGATCCGCGAGATGGTGACCCACCCCCACACGCTGATGGGCCTGGGCGATGGTGGCGCGCATGTGGGCTATATCTGCGATGCCTCCGCACCCACCCACATGCTGACGCATTGGGCGCGGGACCGGGCGCGCGGCGGCAAGCTGGCCGTGGAATTCGTGGTGAAGCGCCTGGCCGCCGACAATGCGCGCGCCCTGGGGCTGCATGATCGCGGCATCCTCGCCGAAGGTCTGCGCGCCGACATCAACGTGGTGGATTTCGGGAACCTCGCGATCGAGCGGCCGAATATGCGCTACGACCTCCCAGCCGGCGGCAAGCGCCTGGTGCAGGGGGCGCGCGGCTATCGCGCCACACTCTGCGCGGGCGCGATCGTGCATGAACATGGAAAGGCCACGGGCGCCCTGCCCGGCCGGCTGATCAGGGGAGCAAAACGATGAGCGCCACCGATTCACGCCTCCGGGCATGCGCCCTCCAGCGAGCGGAGGCGATATGACCCACGATCTCGTCATTCGCGGCGGCCGCATTCTGGATGGAACCGGCGCGCCGGGCTTCATCGGCGATGTCGCCATTCAGGGCGGCCAGATCGTCCAGCTGGGCGAAGTGCCCGGCAAGGGCGCCGAGGAAATCGACGCGACCGGCCTGTTGGTCACACCCGGCTTCGTGGATATCCATACGCATTATGACGGCCAGGCGGTGTGGGACAGTCACCTCGCCCCCTCGGCCTGGCATGGCGTCACCACGGCGCTGATGGGCAATTGCGGCGTCGGCTTCGCACCCTGCCGCGCCGAGGATCGCGAGACCCTCATCGCGCTGATGGAAGGCGTCGAGGACATCCCCGGCCCCGTGCTGCATGAGGGGCTGAACTGGTCCTGGGAGAGCTTCCCCGAATATCTCGATGCGCTGGAACGTAAGCCGCGCGACATTGATATCGGCGCCCTGCTGCCGCATGGCGCGCTGCGCGTGCATGTGATGGGGGAACGCGCGCTGCAGCTGGAGAACGCCACCCAGGGCGAGATCGGCCAGATGCGCGCCCTCACCGCCGAGGCCGCCGCCGCCGGCGCCTTCGGGGCCAGCACCAGCCGCACCATCAGCCACAAGACGCTGGCGGGCGACCCCACGCCCACGCTCAAGGCCCAGGAGGATGAGCTGATTGGCATCGCCGCCGGCCTGACCGAGGGCGGTGGCGGCCTCCTGGAAATGGTTTCCGACTGGAACACGCCGGACCCGGCCACGGAATTCGCCATGGTGCGGCGCGTCGCCGCCGCCTCGGGCCGGCCCATCGTGTTCTCGCTGACCGCGCGGCATGACCGCACCGAGGCGTGGCGCGAACTCCTCGCCATGTCTGACGAGGCGGCCGAGAATGGGCTGGATATCCGCCCCGTCTTTCCGCCGCGCCCCATCGGGATTTTGCTGGGCCTGGTCGGCTCGCAAAACCCCTTCTCCGGCTGCCCCTCCTACAAGGAGGTGGCGCATCTGCCGCCCGCCGAGCGCGCCGCCGCCTTGCGCGAACCCGCCCGCCGCGCGCGGATCCTCAGCGAGGACCGCATCGCCGGCTCCAACTTCCCGCTCATCACGCGCCTGCACTGGGCGCGCATGTTCCCCTTCGGCGCCCCGCCCGACTACGCGCCCCCGCGCGAGAAAAGCCTGGAAGCCCAGGCGCTGCGTGAGGGCCGCAAGCCCGAGGAAGTCGCCTATGACCTGTTGGCCGAGGGCCAGGGCGAAAACTTCATCTTCGCGCCGCTGACCAATTTCGCGGATTACACGCTGGATGCCTCAGCCGAATGCATGCGCCACCGCAACGCCATCATCGGTCTTTCCGATGGCGGCGCGCATGTCGGCTTCATCTCCGATGGCAGCTTCCCGACCTTCGTGCTGATGCACTGGGCCAGGCGCGGCTTTCCCATCGAGGAACTCATTCGCCGCCAAACCAGCGACACGGCGCGCGCCATGGGCCTCCATGACCGCGGCGTGCTGGCGCCCGGCTACCTTGCTGATCTCAACCTGATCGCCGAGGGGGAATTGGGGCTGCTGCCGCCGCGCATGGTGCATGACCTGCCGGCCGGCGGGCGGCGCCTGTTGCAGGCGCCGAGCGGCTACCGCGCCACCATCAAGCGCGGCGTGGTCACCTATCGCGATGGCGTGGCCACGGGCGCCTTGCCCGGGCGTCTGCTCAGGCGGGGCCGGCCTTAAGCGCCGCGATTTCCGCCTCCAGCGCCACCACGCGCAATTCCAGCGCCTCGGCATGGGCGCGCGCGCGGCGGGCCACTTCCATGGCGGCGTCGAGATCCTCGGCGCGGGCCAGTTCCAGGCGGCGCACCATCGCCTCGGCCTGGGCGCGGGCCATGGCTTCCATCTCGGCGCGTAGCCCCGCGATCATGGAAAAGGCGCCCCCGGCCATTCCGGCCAGATCATCCAGTCGCTGGCGACCATCCTTGAGCATGAGACCCCTCCTTGCTGCGTTGCGGCTCTGGCTATAACCCAGGCGCATGATTCTCGTCACCGGCGGCGCCGGCTTCATCGGTTCGAACCTGGTTGCAGCTCTCACCGCCCGAGGTGAAGAGGTGGTGGTGCTGGACTGGCTCGGCAATGGCGAGAAGTGGCGCAATCTGGAAGGCGCCATCCTGGCCGGGCTGCTGCCACCGACCCAGGTGGAGGCCGCCCTGGCCATGCAGCCGCGCGCCGTGCTGCATCTGGGCGCCATCAGCGCCACGACCGAGACGGATGGTGACCTTGTGGCCGCCTCCAACCTGACGCTCTCGCTCAGATTATGGGATTGGTGCGCGGCGCATGGCGTGCCCTACATCTATGCCTCCTCCGCCGCGACCTATGGCGATGGCGAACAGGGCTTCGCCGATGAGGAAACGCCCGAGGGCCTCTCGCGCCTCAAGCCGCTGAATCTGTACGGCTGGTCCAAGCACGCCTTTGACCGCCGGGTGGCGCAGATGCTGCAACTCGGCCGCCCGAAGCCGCCGCAATGGGCCGGGCTGAAATTCTTCAACGTCTATGGCCCGCGTGAGGGCCATAAGGGCCGCATGGCGAGCGTGGCGCTGCACAAATACCGCGAGATTCTCTCCGGCGCGCCGGCGCGGCTTTTCGCCTCGGACCGCGCTGGCATCGCGGATGGCATGCAGCAGCGTGATTTCGTGAGTGTCACCGATTGCGTGCGCGTGATGCTCTGGCTGCTGGACAATCCCGGTGTCTCGGGCCTGTTCAACTGCGGCAGCGGGCAGGCGCGCAGTTTCCTGGACCTGACACGCGCCGTCTTCGCCGCGCTGAACCTGCCCGAGCGGATAGAATTCATGCCGATGCCCGCCGATCTGCGCGGGAAATACCAATATTTCACCGAGGCGCCGATGAGCAAGCTGCGCCAATCCGGATACCCGCATCCACCGACATCGCTGGAGGAGGGTGTGGCGGAATACGTCGCCTGGCTGCAGGAATCCGCCGCGGGCTGATTCACGCCTTTGGTGAAGACACCAAAGCCGATCAGGCACCGCCAGAGACTGATTCACGCCTTTGGTGAAGACACCAAAGCCGATCAGGCACCGCCAGAGACTGATTCACGCCTTTGGTGAAGACACCAAAGCCGATCAGGCTCTACTTCCCCCGAAACACCGCCTTGCGCTTCTCATTGAAGCTCGCAATCCCCTCATGCCGATCCTCAGTGCCGACCAGGCGGTTATAGGCCTCGATCTCGAAGCGAAAGCCGGTGCGCAAGTCCATCTGCAGCCCGTAATGGATGCTCTTCTTGGCCTGTCGCACCGAAAGCGGCGCGTTCTCGGCGATGCGTTGCGCCGTCTCCAGCGCGGCCGGCAGCAGCGCTTCCGCCGGATAGACCGCGTTGAGTATCCCCCAATCCAGCGCCTGCTGCGCGGTGAAGGGCCGCCCGGTCAGGATGATCTCCTTCGCCCGTCGCTCGCCCACCGCACGCGGCAGGTTTTGCGTGCCGCCGGCACCCGGCATGATGCCGATGGTGACCTCCGTCAGCGCAAAGCGTGCCGTCTCGGCGGCATAGGCGAAGTCGCTCGCAAGCACCATCTCCAGGCCGCCCGCATAGGCATGGCCATTCACCGCGGCGATGACCGGGATGGGGCAATCCATCAGCGCCCAATAGGCGCGCTCGAAGATCTCGTGCTGGGCCTGCCAGGCGGCATCGCTCATGCCTAGGCGCTCCTTCAGATCCCCGCCCGCGCAGAAGGCCCGCCCTCCGGCCGCGGTGAAGATCACGCAGCGAATGCCGCGCGCATCCTCGGTCAGCGCCGTCCAGAGTGCCAGCAGATCCCGCCCCATTTGCGTGTTCAGCGCGTTCGCCACCTCGGGTCGGTTCAGCCGGACGACAAGCAGATGCGGCGTGGCTTCCTCCAGCGTGAGGGTCTCGAATTCGGGCAGGTCGCGCATGGGGTTTCCTCGATCACGGCGCCGGATTGGACGCGGACGAAGCCCCTTGCGCAAGGCCGCCTGGAAACCCTAATGCAGGTGTCTCAGGGAGTGAAACAAATGATCCAGCGTCGCGCCGCACTTGCGGCCCCTTTCCTTCTTGCCGCCGCATCCGCCAACGCCCAGCCGGCCTGGCCCAATCGCAGCGTGCGCGTGGTGGTGCCCTGGCCGCCTGGCCAGGCGACGGATCTGGCCGCGCGCATCGCCGCACAACGCCTGACGGAAACCCTCGGCCAGCCTTTCGTCGCGGAAAATCGCGCAGGTGCGGGCGGCATGATCGGCACGGATGCCGTGGCCAAGGCAGCACCGGATGGCTACACGCTGCTCGCCGCATCCACCGGCCCGCTTGTCACCTCGCCGCTAGTGCAGCGCACCTCCTACAATGCCGAGCGTGACTTCACCGAAATCGCCATCACCGGCATGTCGCCCTACCTGCTGGTGGTGCCGCCGAACTTCCCCGCCAACACGGCCGAGGAATTTCTGGCCCTGCTGCGGGCGCGCCCCGGGCATTACAGCTTCTCCTCCTCGGGCACCGGCGCCACGGCGCATATCGTCGCCGCCTGGTTCCATTCGCTCGCCCAGGTGGATGTGGTGCATGTGCCCTTCGCCGGCAGCGGTCCTGCGCTGACGGCCGTGGTCGGCGGGCATGTCAGCTACTCGGTCGAGACCCTGGCCGCGACCGGCCCGCTGATCCGCAATGGCAGCCTCAAGGCGCTGGGCATTTCCTTCAAGAATGGCTCGACGCTGGTGCCGGATGTGCCCCCGCTGGCCCGCCTGCCGGGGATGCAGGATTACGACGCCGGCGCCTGGATCGGCCTGATGGCACCCGCCGGCACGCCGCGCCCGATCATCGACCGGATTGACGCCGAGATCAGCCGCGCCATGCAGGGCGGCGACATGCGCGACCGCCTGGTCACGGCCGGGCTGGAGCCGGTTTATCATGGCCCGGATGGCATGCGGGAATATGTCACCAATCAGCGCCGCGGCTTCGGCGCCGCCATCCGCGCCGCCAATATCCGCATCGAGGGCTGAGATGATCCAGCGCCGCAGTCTGCTCGCCGCCCCCGCCCTGCTGGCCGCGGACGGGGCCATGGCCCAAGCCGCCTACCCCAACCGCCCCGTGCGCGTGGTGATCCCCTGGCCACCCGGCCAGGCGACGGATCTCGCCGCCCGCGTCATGGCGATGCGCCTCACCGAGACGCTCGGCCAGCCCTTCGTGGCGGAGAATCGCGCAGGTGCCGGTGGGCTGATCGGCACAGATGCCGTCGCCAAGGCCACGCCCGATGGCTACACGCTGCTCGCCGCATCCACCGGCCCCATCGTCACGTCGCCCCTCGTGCAGCGGACGCCCTTCAATGCCGAGCGGGATTTCGCGCCCATCGCCATCACCGGCATCGCGCCGCTGATCCTGGTGGTGCCGCCCAACTTCCCCGCACAGAATGCCGCCGAGTTCATCGCCCTGCTCAAGGCCAATCCCGGGCGCTACACCTTCTCCTCGTCCGGCACCGGAGCGACCGCGCATATCATCGCCTCCTGGTTCCACGCGCTGGCGGGTGTCGAGGTGGTGCATGTGCCCTTCGCCGGCAGCGCGCCTGCACTGACGGCCGTGATGGGCGGGCATGTGAACTACTCCATCGAGACGGTGGCCGCCGCCGGTGCCGCGGTGCGCAACGGGCAACTCCGCGCCCTGGGCATCAGCTTCAAGAATGGTTCCTCGCTCGCACCCGGCATTCCGCCGCTGGCCGCGCTGCCGGGCCTCTCCGCCTTTGATGGTGGCGCCTGGATCGGCCTGATGGCGCCCGCCGGCACCCCCGCCGCCATCATCGAGCGCCTGGATGCCGAGGTGGCCCGCGCCATGCAGCTGCCCGAAATCCGCGAGCGTGTGGCGGCCTCCGGGCTGGAGCCCGATTACCGGGGCGCCGCCGCCATGGCGACCTACATCACGACCCAGCGCGCCGCCTTCGCCGAGGCGATCCGCGTCGCCAATATCCGCATCGAAGGGTGACGGCACGATGATGCAGCGCCGCCTCCTTGGGCTCGGGCTTTCCGGCCTGTTGCTGGCACCGCGCCTGGCGCGTGCCAGCACGACGGTCCGCGTGATGACCTCGGGCGCCTTCACGGCACCCTATCAGATCCTGGGGCCGCGCTTCGAGGCTGCCACGGGCCATCGCCTGGCCACGGCACTCGGCCCTTCCATGGGGCAGGCGCCCGATGCCATTCCCCAGCGCCTTGCGCGGGGCGAGGTGGCGGATGTGGTGATCCTGGCGCGCGGCTCGCTCGATGCGCTGGTGCGGGCGGGCCATGTGCGGCCCGGCAGCGAGGTGGACCTGGTGCATTCCGCCATCGCCATGGCGGTCCGCGCGGGCACGCCGCATCCGCGCATCGGCACGGTGGAGGAGTTCCGCCAGACGCTGCTGAACGCCGCCAGCATCGGCTATTCCTCCAGCGCCAGCGGCGTCTATCTCTCCACCGAACTCTTCGCGCGCCTCGGCATCACGGAGCAGATGGCCGGCAAGGCCCGGCAATTTCCCCGCTGGGTCGGCCGCGAAGTCGCCAATGGCGTGGTGGAGCTGGGCTTTCAGCAGACCAGCGAATTGCTGCCCATCCCGGGCATCGAGATCGTCGGGCCCCTGCCCGCGCCGATCCAGCGCGTCACCACCTTCTCGGCCGGCATCGGCACGCGCTCGGAGCAGCCGGAGGCCGCCCAGGCGCTGATCCGCTTCCTGGCCGCCCCCGCCGCCCACCAGACGATCCGCGAAGCCGGGCTTGACCCGGCCAGCGCCTGACGCTGGCCTCGGCGTGCAAAATGCGCGATGAGGCAACCACCATAAAAGACCACCCGGGAGACGCCCTCATGAATCGCCGCACCCTGCTCGCCAGCGCCATGGCCATGCCCGCTTTGCTGCCCGGCCGCGCTTCGGCACAGAGTTTCCCGACCCGCCCCATCACCATCCAGATCAGCTTCCCGGCCGGGGGCGCCACCGATGTGCAGATGCGCTCCTTCGCCGAGGCAGCGTCGCGCGCCTTCGGCCAGCAGGTGATCATTGACAACCGCCCGGGCGGCGGCGGCACCCTGCCGGCGGCCAATATGCGCAACGCCCGGCCGGATGGATACACGCTGGCGCAATTCGCCCTGCCCGCCATCCGCCTGCCCTTCATGCAGCGCATGGCCTTTAACCCGCGCACCGATTTCACGCCCATCATCCACGTCACCGGCTATCTCTTCATGGTGTGCGTGCGCACCGAGAGCCCCTACCAGACATGGGCCGATCTGGTGGCCGATGCGCGCCGCCGCCCGGGCGAGGTGAAGATCGGCAACACGGGCGCCAATGGCACGCCGCACCTCACCCTCATCGAACTCGCCGAGCGCGAGCGGATCGAGGTGCTGCACGTCCCCTTCCGCGGTGAGGGCGATGCGGTGCCGGCCATCATCGGCGGGCATATCGATGCCTCGGGCACCGGCTCGGGCGTGTTGCAGCTCATCCAGGACGGACGGCTGCGCGCGCTGAATGTCTGGCCGCGCGAACGCTCGCCCAAGCTGCCCAACGTGCCCACGCTGCTGGAACTGGGCTACCAGGACATGGTGGTGACCTCGCCTTATGGCGTCGTCGGCCCGCTGGGCATGGACCCGGAGATCGTCCGCCGCCTGCATGACGGCTTCCGGGTTGCCCTGCATGATCCCGCACATGTCGCCACGCTGGCGCGGCTCGACATGCCGCTGGAGTATCTCAGCAGCGCCGATTATGGCCGCTTCATCCAGACCACGGCGGATTACGAGGAAGCCCGCGTGAAGCGCCTCGGCCTCGGGCTGTGATCTTCGCGCCGGGCCTGTTCGCGGGGCAGCGCGTCCTGATCACCGGGGGCGGCACCGGCCTCGGCCGCATGATGGCCGAGCATCTGCTCTCCCTCGGCGCTGCCGTCGAAATCTGGGGCCGCCGCGCCTCCGTGCTGGAAGACACGGTGGCCGAGATGAACGCCGAATACCCGGGCCGCGCCCGCTGCCAGGCGGTGGATATCAAGGACGCCGCGGCCGTGGATGCCGCTATCCAGGCGAGCTTTGATGCGGGCCACGGCCCCTCGCGCCTCATCAACAACGCCGCCGGCAATTTCATCAGCCGCACCGAGGATCTTTCCGCGCGCGGCTTCCGTGCCGTCTCCGACATCGTCTTCAACGGCACCTTCCATGTGACCCAGGCGCTGGGCAAGCGCTGGATCGCGGCCGGCATGCCTGGCGCCGTGGTCTCGATCACCGTCACCTGGATCTGGACCGGCGCGCCCTTCGTCGTGCCCTCGGCCATGAGCAAGGCGGGCGTGGATGCGATGACGAAGTCGCTCGCCCTCGAATGGGGGCGTTATGGCATCCGGCTGAACGGCATCGCCCCCGGCCTGATCCCGACCGAGGGGATGCTGGCGCGCATCCGCCCGGGCGCGGAGGACCCGGTGGGCAAGGCCGCCGCGAAGAACCCGATGCGCAAGGGCGGCACGCCCGAGGATATTGGCAATCTCGCCGCCTTCCTGCTCTCGGATGGTGCGGGCTGGATCAGCGGGCAGACGGTGGCACTGGATGGCGGCAACTGGCTGGCAAATGGCGCGGGCAACTACAATGACTACACCGCCTGGGGCGACGCCGAATGGGCGGAAGCGCGGGCGCGCATCAAGGCGCGGAATGAGGAAGACAAGGCGCTGCGCTGAGCGTTCACAGATACCGCTCCTTCAAGACGCGGCGCAGCAGCTTGCCCGCTTCGCTACGGGGCAATTCGTCGAGGAATTCCACGGCGCGCGGCACTTTCGGGCCAGCCAGTTCCGCACGGCACAGCGCGATCAATTCCTCGGCAAGCGCTGCATCCCCCTCGCCGCGCGGCACCACCAGGGCGCGCGGCCGTTCGCCGAACTCGGCATCCTTCACCCCGATCACGGCCACCTCGTTCACGCGCGGATGCGTCAGCAGCACCGCCTCGATCTCCGCCGGATAGACATTCACGCCGCCTGATAAAATCAAGTCGGCACGGCGATCGGAGAGGAACAGGAATCCCTCCTCATCCAGCCAGCCCAGATCGTGCAGCGTGGCCCAGCCGTGCTCATTGTAAGCCTGCGCCGTCTTCTCGGGATCATTGTGGTAGGCGAATTTTGGCCCACCCTCGAACCAGATGCGGCCCGTCTCGCCAGCGGGCAAAGCGGCCCCCGCCTCGTCCAGGATATGCACGCGCCCATAGGCCGGCCGCCCCACGCTGGCCGGCTTCTTCAGCCAGGTCTCGCTGTCGATGAAGACCGTGCCGATGCCCTCGCTGCCCGCGTAATACTCGCGCAGGATCGGCCCCCACCAGGCGATCATCGCGCGCTTCACCGGCACCGGGCAGGGCGCGGCCGCATGGATCGCCGTGCGGTGCGAGGAAAGGTCGTATTTCCCGCGCACATCCTCGGGCAGCGCCAGCATCCGCACGAACATCGTCGGCACCCATTGGCTGTGGGTGATGCGATGCGCCTCGATCATCGTGAGGCAGCGCTCGGCGTCGAATTTCCGCAGGATCACCGCCGTGCCGCCGTGATCCATGCTCCGCTGCACATAGCGGTTGGGGGCCGCGTGATAGAGCGGTGCCGGCGAGAGATACACGCTGTTCTCATCGAAGCCGTAGAAGCCCTTCCAGGTCATGTCGAATTCCGGCTTCAGCCGGTCCGCGAAGGGAATCAGGGGGCGGCGGATGCCCTTGGGCAGGCCCGTGGTGCCCGAGGAATAGAGGAACTCCCGCCCCATCGGCCGCTCGCCTGCGGGCCAGTTGGAGGGCTGCCCTTCCATCAGGGCGCTGAGAGGCGCGAAGCCCGGCACCTCGCCACCGGCGGCGAAGCGATGCGGCACGGCTGACAAATCCAGCGCCGCCACCAGCCCGCTCAGCCCCGCTGAAGCCACCAGCAGCCGCGCGCCGGAATCACGCATGACATGCGCCACCTCATTCGGCCGCAGATGGATGGAAAGCGGCGTCACCATCAGCCCGGCGCGCTTGGCGCCATAGGTCAGCATCAGGAATTCCGGGCTGTTTTCCAGCAGCAGGGCAATCCCCTCGCCCGGCTGGAGGCCGAGCGCGATCAGCCCATGGGCCACCTGGTTGGCGGCCGCATCCAACTGGCCGAAGCGCAGCTTCTCGCCCGTATCAGGAAAGATCGCGCAGAGCTTCTCGGGCCAGCGCGCGGCATTCTGGGCCAGCAGCGGCATCGGCGTTTCCCCATCCTTTGTTGCCGCAAACTTCCGCGCCCCGGCGGCTTGCGTCAATGCGCCCCGCATGGTGCGCTGCCCGCCACAAATCCCAGGAGGAATCACATGAACGTCAAAGGTGCCGTCGCGATCGTGACGGGTGGGGCCTCGGGCCTCGGGCTGGCCAGCGCCAAGCGCCTTGCGGCCGCGGGTGCCAAGGTGATGATCGTGGACCTCGCCACCTCGCCAGGGGCTGCCGTCGCCGCCGAATTGGGCGGTGGCTTCGCCGTCGCCGATGTCGCCGATGAAGCCAGCATGATGGCCGCCGTGGCCAGCGCCGAAGCCATGGGCCCGGTGCGCGTGCTGGTGCATTGCGCGGGGCGTGGCGGCGCGCTGCGCATCCTGGAGAAGGACGGCACGCCCGGCAGCCTTGCGCATTACGCCGAAATCATCCGCGTGAACCTGACCGGCAGCTTCAACGCGCTGCGCCTGGCCGCCGCCGCCATGGCCAAGACCGAGGCCGTGGAGGGCGAGCGCGGGGTCTGCATCCTGACCGCCTCCATCGCCGGCATCGAGGGACAGATCGGCCAGATTCCCTATGCCTCCTCCAAGGCGGGCGTCATCGGCATGACGGTGGTCGCGGCGCGTGATTTGGCCAGCAAGGGCATCCGCGTCTGCACCATCGCACCCGGCATTTTCGACACGCCCATGCTTCAGCGCCTGCCCGATGCCATCAAGGCTTCGCTCGCCGCCGGCGTGCCCAACCCGCATCGCCTCGGCAACCCCGATGAATACGCGAAGCTGGCGATGAGCATCGTCGAGAACGCCTATCTGAATGGCGAGACCATTCGCCTCGATGGCGCGCTGCGCATGGCGCCGCGCTGATACCAAGGGCGGGTGGCGCAGGCCGCCCGCCCTGCCCTTCCTCATGGATCCCGTGTGATGACCAAGCAGCCCGAAGACCTCCGCAGCCACCGCTGGTTTGGTGTGGAAACCATGCGCAGCGCCAATCACCGCTCGCGCCTGATGCAGCTCGGCTTCGGCCAGCCGGAATTTCGCGGCAAGCCCATCATCGGCATCATCAACACCTGGTCGGACCTGATGCATTGCCACGGCCATTTCCGGGAGCGCGCGCAGGATGTGAAGCGCGGCGTCTGGCAGGCGGGCGGCGTGCCCATGGAAATCCCGGCGATGGCCCTGCCCGAGGTGTTCCAGAAACCCTCCACCATGCTCTACCGCAACTTCCTCGCGATGGAGACGGAGGAGATTGCGCGCAGCCTTCCGCTGGACGGCCTGGTGCTCATGGGCGGCTGCGACAAGACCGGCCCCGCGCTGATCATGGGTGCCATCAGCATGGGGATTCCCGCCATCTACATCCCCGCCGGCCCCATGCTGCGCGGCAATTGGCGCGGCAAGAAGCTCGGCTCGGGCAGCGATGTCTGGAAGTATTATTCCGAGTTGCGCGCCGGCAACATCACGCAAGCCGACTGGAACGAGATGGAGGCCGGGCTCAGCCGCTCCGCCGGTACCTGCATGACGGCGGGCACCGCAAGCACCATGGCCATCGCGGCCGAGGCGCTGGGCCTCACGCTGCCCGGGGCCGCCAGCATTCCGGCGGTGGATTCGGCGCATCCGCGGATGGCCGCCGCGGCCGGCTCGCGTATCGTGGGCATGGTCTGGGAGGACCTGAGCATCACGAAACTGCTGGACCAGCGCAGCCTGGACAATGCCGTGGCGGCAACCATGGCCTTTGGCGGTTCCACCAACGCCATCCCGCATCTGATCGCCATCGCGCGACGCGCGGGCATCGCCATGGATCTGGAGCGGTTTGACGCCATCAGCGCGCGCGTGCCGCTGATCGCCAATCTGCGCCCCAATGGCGATACGCACCTCATGGAGGATTTCTTCTACGCCGGCGGCAGCCGCGGCTTTCTGGCCACGCTGGCGCCGCACTTGGCGCTCGATGCCGTCACCGTGAACGGCACGCTGGGCGCGCAGATCGAAGGTGCCGAAGTCTATGACCGCGACGTGATCCGCGATCTGGAAAATCCCTTCTATCCCGAAGGGGGCGTGGCCATCCTGCGCGGCTCCCTCGCCCCCGACGGCGCCGTCATCAAGCACAGTGCCGCCAGCCCCGAGAAGCTGCGCCACACCGGCCCCGCCGTGGTCTTCGAGGATTACAACGACCTCGATGCGCGGCTGGATGATCCGGCGCTCAACGTGACGGCCGACAGCGTTCTGGTTCTGCGCCAGGCTGGCCCCCAGGGCGGCCCGGGCTTTCCCGAATGGGGCATGATGCCCATCCCCAAGAAGCTGCTGGCTGAGGGCGTGCGGGACATGGTCCGCGTCTCCGACGCACGCATGTCCGGCACCAGCTACGGCACCTGCGTGCTGCATGTGGCGCCCGAAGCGGCCATCGGCGGTCCGCTCGCCTTGGTGCGCAACGGTGACCTGATCTCGCTTGACGTTCCCGGGCGCCGCATTGACCTGCTGGTGGATGAGGCCGAACTCGCCACCCGCCGTGCTGCCTGGAGGCCGCGCGTGGCACCGCAGGAACGCGGCTGGACCGCGCTGTACCAGCGCACGGTCGGCCAGGCGGATACCGGCTGCGACCTCGATTTCCTGGAGCGCGGCGCAGCGACCCCGGAGCCGGAGATCCACTGAATGCCCAGCTACCACCCCAAGACCTTCGCGGGCCTCACCTGGCACGGCGCCGTGGCTGGCTTCCGTGCCGGCGGCGATACGCCCCGCGCCTATCTGGAGCGCTGCTTGGGCGTCATCGCGGCGAAGGAGGAGGAGCTGCGCGCCTTCGTCGTCTTCGACCCCGATTTCGCGCGCCAGCACGCCGATGAGAGCAGCGCGCGCTGGAAGGCCGGCACGCCGCTTTCGCCGATTGACGGCATGCCCATCGGCATCAAGGACCTGATCGAGACGAAGGACTTCCCGACGCAGATGGGCTGCGCCGCCTATGCCGGCAATTTCCCTCGCCGCGATTCTGCGATGATCCAGGCCCTCAAGCAGGCCGGCGCGATCATCCTGGGCAAGACCGTCACCACCGAACTCGGCCAGAGCGAGCCCGGCCCCACCAAGAACCCCTGGGATCACAGCCGCACGCCGGGCGGTTCCTCCTCCGGTTCGGCCGCCGCCGTGGCGGCCGGCATGGTGCCGGCCGCCATCGGCACGCAGGTGGGCGGCTCCATCATCCGCCCCGCGGCCTTTTGCGGGAATGTGGCGCTGAAGCCGACGCAAGGCGGCATCCATCGCGGCGAGCGCCAGGGCTCCAGCCAAAGCACCGCGGGCGTCCATGCCAACAGCATCGAGGATATGTGGCAGGTCGCCATCGAGATCGCGAAGCGCGCGGGCGGAGACCCGGGAACGCTCGGCCTGATCGGGCCCGACGAGCCGCCGCATCCCGTCCGCCCCCAGACGCTCGGCCTCTTGCAGACCGAAGCCTGGTCCATGCTGCGCCCGGCCGAGCGTGAGGCCTTCGAGGCGCTGATCGCGCGCATCGAGAGCCTGGACATCCCAGTGCTGCGCGCCGCCGACCATCCCGCCATCGCGGCGCTGGAGCGCATCGCGGCGCAAGGCAAGGCCATCACCGCCGTCATCGTCGGTTTCGAAAACCGCTGGTCCCTGCTGAACCTGGAGGCCAATCACCCCGGCGGCCTCAGCCCGCGCGCCATCGCCCGGCTGCGCGCCTCCGAGGCGCTGACCGTCGAGGATTACCGCGCGGCGCTGGCCACGCGCGAGGAGATGCGCGCCGCCATGGCGCGCCTCGCCCCCGTCGTGGATGCCCTGATCGCCCCCGCCGCGCCGGGCATCGCCCCCCTCTGGGACCCGGATGACACGCAGAACCCCCGCCCGACTGGTGACATCGCCGCCAATGCCGCGACCTCGGCCCTCGGCGTGCCTTGCGTCACGCTGCCGGTGATGGCGGTGGAGGGCATGCCCTTCGGCGCGCAGCTCATCGGCCAGGCGCATGCCGATTCGCGCGTCACGGCGATGGCACGGTGGCTGCATTCGGCCATATAGCGGGCGCGGAACGGGAGCGGGTCCGCCAGGGAGGCGGACGGCCCGCTCAACCATCCAGTGCGCCGCGCGTGGCATTGGCGCGGAAACCCGGCAGCGGCGAGCAACCAGGCAGCGCAGCCCCATCCAGCGTCAGCCGCAACAGCGCCAGGTCCTCCGCCTCATCCACATCATGCCAGGCTTGCAGCACATCGAGGCGCAGCCCCTCGCGCGTGGCACGGGCGCGCGTGGCGTCCAGCAGCGCGGGCGTGCTCCAGGGCATGTCCTCCAGCAGTGCCGGCAAAGGCCGCGCGACGGCGATGGCGCAATAGCCCCCATCCAGCGCGGGAATGAGCGCGGCATCCGCCCCGGAGGAGAGGGCGGCCAGCAGCAGTTCCAGCAGGGCGGGCGGCAGCGTCGGCGCATCGGTGCCGAGCAGCAGCGCGCGCGTGGCCCCCGCCGCGAAGATCCGGCCGATCGCATGGCCCATCCGCGCGCCCAGATCGCCTCCGGATTGCGCCTCCAGCGCCCAGCCAGGGAGCATTGCGGCCATCGCGGCGCCGGCATCCGGGGGCGTGAAGAAGCCGGTCAGCGCCGCGGCCTCACGCGTGGCCAATTGCCGGGCCAGCGCCGCGCTGTCCGCCAGGAAGGCGGCTGCCAGCCGGGCCGCGTGGTCCTGCCCCAGCACCGTGGCCAGGCGCGTCTTGCTGACGCCCGGGATGGGCGGCTTGCACATCACCCCTATCCCCAAGGCGTTGCCGCCCGGCCGATTCAGCCCTCCGGGCTCCGCCCTGCGGTCATCGGACGCGTTGCCGCCCGGCCGATCCAACTCTCCGGGCTTCGCCCGTTGACCATCGGACGGGGTCACGGCAGCGGGTTGCGCTTGTGCCAATCCGTCTCCCGCTGGAAGGAATCGGCGATGCGGAGCAGGCGCGCCTCGCCGAAGGGGCGGGTGGCGATCTGCAGGCCGACGGGCAGCCCGCGGTCATCAAACCCCGCAGGCACGCTGATCGTCGGCAAGCCCAGGTAATTGAAGGGGCGCGTATTGGCGGAGAGCGCCATGAAGCGCGCCCAGTTCTCCGCATCCGCATCAATATCCGTCTCGGCGCGCGTCGGCACGCGCATGCGCAGGGATGGCGTCAGCACGGCGTCGAACCCGGTCAGCGCCTCCTCGCAGAAGCGGCGCAGCAGCGGGCCCCGGCGGGAGAGCGCCTCCAGATAGGCAGTGGCCGGGATCGCATAGCCGCCATAGATCCGCGCCGAGAGATGCGTCGCGTAGTCGCCCGGGCGTTCGCGCATCCATTGCGCATGGATCGTCGCCCCCTCCACGCGCGAAACGAGCGCCGTATAGGTCGTGATGGCGTGCAGCGAGGCCGGGCTGATGATCTCGACCCGCACGCTCAGGCGTTGCAGCGTGGCGATGGCGGCCTCGAAGGCCAGGCCCACCGGCTCCTCGATGCCATCGAAGAACCAGGGCTCCACCACCGCCATGCGCATGCCGCGGATATCACCGGTCAGCGCCGCTTCGTAATCGGGCACGGCCTCACGCGCGCTGGTCGGATCACCCGGGCAGGCGCCGGCGATGACGCCAAGAAAGCGCGCCGCGTCCCGCGCCGTGCGGCACAGCGGGCCCACATTATCGGCCGAGAAGGAGAGCGGCATGACACCCGTGCGCGGCACCCGCGTCTGCGTGGGCTTGAGGCCGGTGACGCCGCACATCGCCGCCGGCAGCCGGATCGAGCCGCCGGTGTCCGAGCCGAGTGCCGCCGTGACAAACCGCGCCGCCACCGCCGCCCCGGAGCCCGAGGACGACCCCCCCGTGCAATGCGCGGCGTTCCAGGGGTTCATCACATCGCCGAAATGGGCGTTGTGGCCGGTCGGGTTCTGGGCGAATTCGGCCATGTTCAGCGTGCCGCAATCCAGCGCCCCCGCCGCATCCAGCCGTTGCAGCACCGTCGCTGTCACGGGCGGCACGAAATCGCGGCGGATCTTGCTGCCACAGGTGCTGACGCGGTCCTTCCGGTAATACATGTCCTTGTGGAGCATCGGCACGCCGGCCAGCCTGCCCAGCGGCTTGCCGGCGGCGCGCGCCTTGTCCGCCGCATGGGCGGCCAGCAGCGCATCCTCACGGTCCAGCCGGATCAGGCTGTTCACCTGCGGCTCGTGCTGGCCCAGGCGATGCAGCATGGCATCCACCAGCGCCCTGGCCGTGACCTCGCCCCGCGCGAAGGCATCGGCGGCTTCGGTCATTGTGAGTTCGGAGAGCGCGTCAGGACTCATGGCATGCACAACCTCAGATAACGCGGGATATGCGCCCGCCCGCCGACCATGCCCATCAGGTTGCGCAGGGCACGGCCCCAGCGCAGCACGAAGGGCCCGAAATTTTCGCGATGGCGCATTTGCAGCGCGACCAGCCTTTTGGACAAATCCGGATCGGGCAGCATCCAGGCCGGCCCAGGCAGGGCGCCAAGAAAGCCCAATCGGCGCGCAAGAACGATGATGCCCAGACCGCGCACCCGATAGGCCCGCCGGGCCGCGCGAAAGATCAGCCGGCGCAGTTGCTGCAACGGGTGGCGGGGCCCGAGATCGGCCAGGGCCTGCAACAGACGCTCCCACAACCCGGCCTCGGTCAGGCGGCGGAAATGCCGGGCGATCGTGGCGCCGGGGCCGTATTCGGCCGGTATGGCGCGCCAGGGCGCATCGGTGGAGAGCAGGTGGAACATGCCGTCCATGCGGTGCCGCGGATCGCTCAGCGGGCGGCCCTGCGGGGCGGCGCGCGCCAGGAAGGGCTGCAGGGCGGCCCATTGGCGGTCAGAGAGGCGGGTGAAGGGGATGCGCTGGATCATCCCAGGAATTTATTCCAGATAGACGAAAAATGCAAGGAAAACAGTCACGCCTCGGCATCCTTGCAGGCTTGCAGCGCGGCCTCGAAGCCCGCGGGCTCCTCCTCGAAGCCCAGATCGCCGCGCAGCAGCTCCAGATCGGCGATCAGCGCCTCGAAATCCGCCAGGCCATGGCGGGCGGCCGGGTTGGGCACCGCCACACCCTGCCAGCGGCGGATCGCGTCCATGGTGGGCAGCACAAGCTTGGGTTCGGCCATGATCCTCGTCCTTTGCCAGATGCGCCGGCGGGCCCTCACCCCCGCCGCCCTGGGCGACGATGGGTGGGGGCGGCGCAGCGCGGGGCGATACTGGCCCGCTTGCCAGCCCCGGCGCAAGGCGACACGCTGCCGCAAAAGCCAGAGGAAGCCGCCCATGAAAATCGTTGAAATCAAGGCCTATCCCACCAGCTTCGCGCTGCCGCCCGGCGGGCCGCGCCTGGGCATCGGCCAGGCGGTGAAGCGCGACGCCGTGATGGTGAAGATCACGACCGAGGATGGCATCATCGGCTGGGGCGAATCGCATCACGGCCGCGCTCATACCGCCGTGGCAAGGCTGATCGAGACCACGCTGAAATCCCTGATCATGGGCATGGATGCGAGCGACGTGGTCGGCATCTGGGCGAAGATCTACCAGTATCAGCTGGCCTCCCACGGGATGGGCGCCGGCACCGCGCTGGCGATGAGCGGCATTGACATGGCGCTGTGGGATATCCGCGGGAAAGCCTGCGGCTGGCCGCTCTACAAGCTGCTGGGCGGGCGCTCCAGGCCCATCGCCGCCTATGCGGGCGGTGTCGCCCTCGGCTACCAGCCGCCGGCCGAATTGATTGACGAGGCGGCGCCGCATATCGCCGCCGGCTACCGCGCACTGAAGCTGCGCGTGGGCGACAACCCCCGCGCCGATATCGAGCGCATGCAGGCCGTGCGCAACGCCTTCGGCGACGAGATCGAGATCCTGACGGACGCCAACATCGGCTACAATATCAATGATGTGCGGCGCGTCATGCCCGCGATGGATGAACTGGGCATCGGCTGGCTGGAGGAGCCTTTCCCGGCACATGACCATGCCAGCTACAAACAGGCCGCCACCTATGGCCGCACGCCGCTGGCCGCCGGCGAGAACCACTTCACCCGCTACGAATTCTCCCGCGTGCTGGAGGATGGGGTGATCCGCATCTGGCAGGGGGACCTGTCCAAAGCGGGCGGGGTGACGGAATGCCTGCGGATCGCCGCCATGGGCTCCGCCTTCAAGATCCCGTTCCACCCGCATTCCTCGATGACGGGAATCAACCAGGCGGCCTCCATCCATCTGCTGTGTGCGATTGATAACCCGGGGTATTTCGAGGCGGATATCAGCCGGGCGAACAAGTTCCGGGACGAGCTGTGCAGCACGCCCTGGGCGATTGCGCCGGATGGGACGGTGCGGCCGAATGAGGCGCCGGGGATTGGGGTGGAGGTGAATGAGGAGTTTCTGGTGAAGCATCCGGCGATTGAGGGGCCGGGGTATGTTTGAGGGGTAAAGCGAGGGGCTCTGCCCCTCGACCCCGGCAGGAAACTCAGTTTCCTGCACCTTCGTTGGCCTTAAGATGATGTGAGATGCAACGATACAAATGAAACAAGCGACTGACCCAGTTCTAAATTTATATCAAGGACTCATGGAGGAAGTAAAAGTTAGAATTTCTTCTATCGATAAGGCCACACTTGGCTTATTGTTTACTTTACCACCGCAAACTGTACGAGAATTCGGTTTCTTACAACTGAGACTTTGCTGTGAGCGTATAGCTCTTTCTTGCCTCGTTGTTCATGGCGACATTTCAGCTTCTACAAAATTACGCGGCGATTATCAAGCTGATAAAATAATAAGTGAGTTAGAGAAAATCAATCCGGCATCCTTCCCGGCGGCGATAACGGCCACCAAGAGAGATGGAATATGGCGCATCGAACCCAAAGATGGATACATGAAGAAAGCTGAATTTATCGAACTATATCGAGAGTGTGGAAGTTATTTACATAAGGGCAGCCTCAAGAATCTTATAAAAATGCAGCATCCGAAACAAATATCTTATCCAGAAATTACCAAAAGAGCTCAATCAATCATGGATTTATTGAATATTCATATGATATATGAGCCGAAGAGTGGTAAAGCAATCATTTGCCAATTTAGCCCGGCTAACCAGAGCGCGTGTGTTGTAGTTCGTGCCGATAGAGGGTCGTGTTAGGCGTGTTCTGGCTCACTGGGTCTAGCAAGGAGGGATGAATGCGGATGATGTTCGCGCTCGCGGTTTGCGCCACATCAGCAGCGGCGCAAACCCCAAGCCGCTTGGAGGAGGCGAGGGCTTTCCGGCAGGAGCAGGAAGCGCATCGGCTTCGGGGCGAGGCCGCCCAATCTGCCCAAAGCCTTCGGGATCAGGCATTTCGGGACTTAGAGGCATGTCTGGCCAGGATGGCCAACGCGGGCGTCCGAACCGTCCCGACCATGCCCGACCTGTGCGCGCTCTTGTTTCAGGATGCCCTGCGCCGCGCTGATGAGCGGGCCGGACACCGGCCCTAACCATCCCCGGCCACCATCCCAATAGTTTACTGGTTCAGTCGGAAAATGCTCCAGCAAGAGGCACGGCGTCTTTACAGTGACGAGAAGTCTTCGATCGATTTAGGGGTGAAGGGGGCCGTGCCCCCTTCCGGGGTCCAGGGGCAGCGCCCCTGGGTCACTCACCCCCAGCCAGCCCCGCCAATTCCCCCACCGTCACCGGCTTCGTCGGAAACCGCGTCCGCAGCGGCTCCAGCGCCCCCGGGTCCACCCCCCGCGCTTCCGCCATCAGCGCATGCACCGCCGGCCCACACACCCGCCCTTGGCACGCCCCCATCCCCGCGCGCAGAAACGCCTTCACCTGGTTCGGCCCTTGCACGCCCAGCGCCACCGCCGCGCGCACGCGCCCGGCGGTGATTTCCTCGCAGCGGCAGACCACCGTGGCATCCGCCACCCGCGCCATCGGCAGGGGCGGGAAGATCGCGTCCAGCAGCCCGCGCGGCGCCAGTTCCGCCGCGCGCCGGTGCAGCAGCGGCCCGGCCATCGCGTCGCGCTGATCGGCGGTCAGGAATCCCAGCCAGCGCGCCGCCTCGAGTGCTGCGATCCGGCCGGAGAGCGCCGCCGCCCGCGCGCCGCCGATGCCGCCGCCATCGCCCGCCACCAGCAGCCCCTCCAGGCTGGTATTGCCCCAGGCGTCCAGAACGGGGCGGAAGCTGGCCTGGGCCTGGTCCCAGATATGCGCGCAGCCCGGCAGCGCGCGGGTGACCTGGGTGTTGGGCACCACGCCATCATGCAGCAGCAGCCAATCGGCCGGGAATGTGCGCCCATCCACCGCGATGGCGGAAAGCCGCCCTTCGCCCAGGGCCGCCACCTCCCGCGCGCGGATCACCGGAATGCCGGCGCGGCGGATGCGCCACATCCAGCCCAGCCCCTGCGCCAGATAGCCCGGCGCGCGTAGCGCCATGGGCAGGTGCCAGGCCGCCCGCCAGTTCATGCCGGGCGGCGAAAGATCGAGAATGCCGGCGGGCCGCACGCCCTTATCCAGCAATTGCGCCGCATAGAGCCAGAGCAAGGGCCCCTGCCCCGCCAACCAGACCCGCCCCTCGGGCAGCAGGCCCGCGGTCTTCAGCAGGATCTGCGCAGCCCCCACGCCCATCACGCCAGGCAGCGTCCAGCCTGGGATGGGCAAGGCGCGCTCGGTGGCGCCGGGGCAGAGCAGCAACACGCTGGCCTGGACCTGATGCGCGCGCCCCCCTTCGGACCAGGAGACCACGCCATCCTCCTGCACGGCCCAGAGCGTCGCGCCGAAGCGGCATTCGGCACCACTGGCGGCCGCCGCCTGGATCAGCCGCAGCCCTTCGCGCGCCTGGTCTGCCCCGGGTGCTCCGGCCTCGGGCCGGTAGAAGCCGCCCACGGCGCGGTGCACCTGGCCGCCTGGCGCAGGGTTTTCATCGAGCAGCAGAACCTCGATCCCCTGGGCGCGCGCCTCGCTCGCCGCCGCCAGCCCGGCCGGGCCGGCGCCCAGGATGAGGAGCGGCGCCTGCCTCAATTCCCGGCCGCCCTGGCGCCGATCTGCATGCGCGCCTCCAGCCCCGGCGTCACGGGCACAAGGCAGGCCTGGAGATTGGCGACACCCCCCACCTCCACCAGGCAATCGAAGCAGGCGCCCATCATGCAAAACGGCCCGCGCGGGCTGCCACTGACGGCGGTATCGCGGAAATGGGTGACGCCCGCGGCAAGGAGGGCGGCCGCCAGGGATTCGCCCTGCCGGGCCGGGATGGTCGCGCCGTTCCAGGTGATCTCGCAGTCGGAGGGTCCGGAGCGGCGGAACATCGCGCTACCAGCGCCGCGCGGGGCCGCAATCCAGGTGGACGAAGCCATCGCGCCGATAAAGGCCGACGCCACCCGTCTGCATATCGGCCGCGATCCGCGCAATGCCGAGCGAGTTGCGCCCCGGCAGCCGCGAATCGCACGCCATGCCGGACATGTGCAGCGAAGCGCGGCTGACGCGGCGGGATTGGCGGGCGCGGGCGGCATTGGTCTCCGGCGCGCGATAGCCGCTGATGACTTCCCAGGCATCGGTGGAATCCAGCGCGCGCTGCACGGTGACCAGCACATCGAACAGGCGCGGGTCCATGGGGGTCGCTTCATCCATGCCCGGGTCCCGCAGCACGAGATCAAGGCGCTGCAGCGCATCCCGGTCATACCGGCCATCGCGCCAATAGACGCCCTGGAAGCTCTCGCCGGTCTGGGCGCGGCGGATGGCGATGGAGCGCGCGCCGGAATTGCCCAACCGCTGGGCGATGGCCGATTCCGGCATGGCGGCGAAGCCGAGGCCGAGTGCCGCACCAAACAGCCCGCGCCGGCTGAGGCTTGCGCCGGTCAGGCTGGCCTCATTCGGGCAATCGAGGTCCCCGCTGGCATCGCAGGCCGGGCAGGAATGCTGGAACATGCGCATGGCTCAGCCCTGCGCCGCTGCCATGGGGATGCCCTGGGGCCGCACGCGGCCTTCCATGGCGCGCGCATAGGCCTCGTCCAGGCCATAGATATCCTGCCTCACGCGCAACTCGCTGCCCTCCACGGTGACGGTGGCGTAGAACAGACGGACGGGGACCTGGCGCCGCAAGGGAATGGCCGAGGTGTTGCGCGTGGCCAGCACGCGGTCCACGCGGTCCCGCTCCCAGCCGGGCATGCCGTCCAGCATGACCATCAGGAAATCCATGGGCCGTTCGAGGCGGATGCAGCCCGAGGATTGCGCGCGATCGGCCCGGCGGAAATAGTGCCGATCGGGCGTGTCATGCATGTAGATGTCATCGGCATTGGGCATGATGAACTTGATGCGGCCCAGCGCATTCGCATCCCCCGCATCCTGGCGGATCACATAGGGGAAGCGGTCGGGGTTGATGGCGCGCCAATCCACCGTGGTGGGGTCGATTTCCACCACCTGGCCATCCACCCGGCCGAAGATGCGGAAGCCGCGCTGCTGCAGGGCCGTCGGGTCGCGGCGCAGGCGAGGCAGCAGATCCTCCTTCGCGTTGCGCTGCGGCACCCCCCAGGAGGGGTTGAACTGCACCGAGGTGAGGCGCGTGGTGATCATCGGCGTGGCACGCGTCGGCCGGCCGACGACGACGGCCATCTCGATGATGGTGCGGCCCTCCTCGATCATGCGCAGGCGGTAATCGGGGATGTTCACATCCACCCGCCGTTCGCCGGAGATGACGGGCTGGGCGCGGCGCATATCCATGGCGACGCGCAGCTGGTTCACATTCGCCTGGGGCGAGCGGTTCAGCGCCGCCTGGGTGGAGAGGCCGATGCGGCCATCCGCCTCGGTGCCCACGGCGGTCTGGAAGCGGCGCACGGCGGCCTGGAGATTCTCGTCATAGCTGGCGCCGGTGCCGGGATTGGCGGCCAGGACGGGGTCGGTCAGCACCAGCCGGGCGCGCAGGGCGCGCACGCGGGCTTCGTCGAAGCTGCCGGGTTCCAGCGTGCGGCCACCGACCGGGAAGCCGGGCCAGGCGCCGGTGGCGCGGACGCGGGCCGCGGCCAGGGCGGGCTTGAGGATGTCCATGTCGGGCGGGGCCATCGCGGCAAGCTCGATCACTTCGGCGGGCTCGGCCGATTCGGCGATGCGCTGGAACCAGGCGTTCAGCGTGGCGGCCGAGTTCTCCCGCCGCAGATCCACGCGGCCGGGCATGCTGGCGACGCGGCCCTGCACCAGATCCGTCAGTGCCGCGGCGGAGGCGCGCGCGATGGTCGCCGGATCCTCCTGGTTGCCGGGGTTCAGGTCATACCAGCGCGGGTCGAGCCCATCTTCCTCCAGCCGCATCAGGCGGGCGGAAAGCCGGCGCATCGCCTCGGGCGAGGCGACCATGGTGCGGGCATTGGCGGGGACGCCCTGAGCGCGCGCGGTGCCGGTGGAGACGGCGAGCGCCGACAACCCGGCCAGAAAATCTCTACGGTCCATGCGCGCTCTTTACACGGAACGATGCGTCACCGCAAAGCGGATCAATGGGCGAAGCGCCGGGCGGAGAAGGCTTCCATGCCCGGCTCCAGCGCGCCGCGCGCCACCATGGGCGCGAAAAGCCGCGCATGGGCCGCGGCCAGCGTCACACCCGAATGGCAATTGGCAGTGAAGGCGCCGGGGCAGGACGCGCTCTCGTCATAGATGGGCAGGCCATCCGGGGCCATGACGCGCAGGGCGGACCAGGCGCGCACGATGTTCAGCCGCGCGATCCAGGGAAAGGACCAGGCGGCGCGCTGGGCGATGGCGGCCATCACATCCTGCGTCTGGTGCAGGTCAAACCCCACCTCCTCCTGGCTGTCGCCGAGCAGGAGCGTGCCGTCATCGGTCTGCCGAATCGAGGTGGTGGGCATGGGCAGGGCTTCACGCGTGCGCTCGGTCACCAGGATCTGGCCGCGCTGTGGACGTACCGGCGCGTGCAGGCCAAAGACCGGCGCCAGCGCGGCATTGCCCAGCCCGGCCGCCAGCACGATGCGGGGTGCGGTGAAATCGCCGGCCGGGGTGCTGACGCGGAAATCATGCGGTGCGGCGTGGGCGGTGGTGACACCCGCCTCCGGCACATAGCGCCCCCCCGCCGCCGTGAAGGCGCGATGCAGGGCATGCAGCAGGTTCAGCGGATTGGCGTGGCCGTCATACGGCGTCCAGGAGGCACCGACGACGCGCTCACCCAGGCCGGGCAGCATGTCCCGCACCTCCTTGCCGCCCAGCATGCGGTATTCATAGGCGTAGTTGCCGGCCTCGGCCTTCATGCGCGCCATGCGGTTGGCGCGATCCTCGAATTCCTGGTCACTGAGGCAGAGATGCACGCCGCCTGGCTGGCGCAGGCCGCAATCCATCCCGGTGCGCGTCGAAAGCTCCTCCGCGAGGCCGCCCCAGGCTTCGGCCGAGGCCCGCGTCCAGCGTTGGTAATGCGGCGCGCCGAGGCCCTTGGATTGCACCCAGACCAGGCCGAAATTGCCGCGGCTGGCACGGAAGGCGAGGTCCCCCTCATCGAGCAGGACCGTGCTCAACCCCTCGCGCTGCAAACCCCAGGCAATGGCCGAGCCGACGAGGCCGCCACCCACCACGATCGCATCCGATGCCATCCCGCCCGCCTTTCGCAGCCCCCGCGATGGAGCACGCAGGGCACGCGCGCGGCAAGTCCCGATTGCGCTGCCCCGCGCGTCCAGAGCGCGCGCGCGAAGGCCACGAGAGCGCGCCGATGGCCTGACGATGTGAGGGGGGGTGTCCGAGGGGAGGGCCTGATCTGGCCCGGCGCTGGCTTGCCGCGCGCGGCCAATCGTTCGGCGCAAGAAAACCCAGCGGCCGCGTGGCCGGGTTCCCTGGATCAACCGGCCGCCATGCGCCCGGACCGGGCGCGCAGCAGGCCTATCCGCGTCAGGCGATCAACCAGCCGACCAGGATAATGAAGCCGACGAGAACGGCCAGGGCGCGCAAGACAGCCCAGATTTCGCCCTTCACCGGCCCTTCTTCTTCCTTCGAACTCCGCAGCACGTTGATCGGAGGTCGCTGAGGTATGATTGCCCCAGGCGGAGCGTCCTGTTCCGTCACCATCACCCATTCCCCTTTCCCCGGGAAAGGCCCGTCGGCAGCTCAACCGGCTCCCGTTTCGGACCTGACCCAGCCCACGAGGCATACAGTTAGACCAAGGGAAGAGCAGGAAGAAGCGACCAATGGATGAATGACATTTTTGGAATGACTACCCAAGGTTGCATTTCCTAACCCTGGTTTCGGTTTTTGGACAGCTCTACTCCATAACAAACGAAACGATTTCCGTGCCTTCCTCGACGCTTTCGCCCTCCGCGCAGCCCAGATGCCCGATCACGCCATCGCGCGGCGCCAGAATTTTTATTTCCGTCTTCATGGCTTCCAGCACCGCCAGCAATTGCCCTTTGGCCACGGCTTCACCCACCGCGACCAGCAGCCGCACGACCCGGCCCGGGATCGGCGCCGAAAGCCGGCTTTCGGCGGCCGCGTCCTCACCTGGCGGCGCATAGGGATCGAGCGCGCGGAAATGCCACAGCGCGCCCCGGGCCGAGAGGGTGAAGGCCAGGCCCTCGCCGCTCAGCATCACGGGCTCGGCCGGGCCGTCATCGAGGGTGAACAGGGCAAGGCCGCCCTGGCGCGTCCAACGCGCGCGCCTGGCCGGGCCACCTTCCACGCGCATCTCCAGCACGCCGGCGCCACCCGCGATCACCACGCGGCGCGGTGCCACGCCGTCACTCCAGAGCTGCACCGTCTCGGCCGCACCTTGCAGCCGCCAGCCATGCCGTGCGGCCCATGGGGAGGGCGCCTGCCCCGCTGCCATCGCACCCGCCATTGCCGCAAGCAGCATCGCCTCCGGCGCCGCTTCGGTCGGGGCCAGCAATTCGGCCGCGTGGCGGGCGATGAAGCCGGTATCCAGCTCACCCGCGAGCAGGGCCGGATGCCGCGCAAGCCGCCCGAGGAACACCGCGTTATTCCCGATGCCCTGGACGTCGAGCTGCCCCAGCGCCGCCGCGAGCCGCCGAAACGCCGCCGGCCGATCCGCGCCCCAGGCGATCAGCTTGGCGAGCATGGGATCATAAAATCCCGTGACGTCATCGCCGCCCGTGAAGCCGGTGTCGAAGCGCAGCCCCTCCCCCATCAGGCAGGGCTGCAATTGCTGGAGCCGGCCGGTGGCCGGGCGAAAATCCTGTGCGGGGTCCTCGGCGTAAAGCCGCACTTCGACGGCATGGCCCTGGGCGGGTGGCGGCCAGGATGCGGGCAGCGCCTCACCCCGGGCCACGCGCAGCTGCCACTCCACCAGATCAAGTCCGGTGACCATTTCCGTCACCGGATGCTCCACCTGCAGGCGGGTGTTCATCTCCAGGAAGAAGGCATCCCCGCCCTCCACCACGAATTCCACCGTGCCGGCATTGGTGTAGCCCACGGCGCGCGCCGCATTCTCGGCCGCTTCGTGCAGGCTGGCGCGCAGGGCATCCGGGAGATCGGGTGCGGGCGCTTCCTCCAGCACCTTCTGGTGGCGCCGCTGCACCGAGCAATCGCGCGTGTGGATGTGGGTGACGCGGCCGTGCCTGTCGCCAAACACCTGCACCTCCACATGGCGCGGGCGTTGCAGGTATTTCTCGATCAGCACGCGTCCATCGCCAAAGGCGGCCAGCGCCTCGCGCCGCGCGCCGGCCAGTTCGGCGGCGAAATCGGCAGGCGCGTGAACGGGCCGCATGCCCTTGCCGCCACCGCCCGCACTGGCCTTGATGAGCACGGGGAAGCCGATGCGCTGCGCCTCGGCCGCCAGGGTCGCTTCATCCTGCGCCTCACCGTGATAGCCTGGCACGGTGGGCACGCCGGCCGCCACCATCAGCCGCTTGCTTTCCGCCTTGCTGCCCATGGCACGAATGGCCGAGGCGGGCGGGCCGATGAAGACGATGCCCGCCGCGGCGCAGGCATCCGCGAAATCCGCATTCTCCGAGAGGAAGCCATAGCCCGGATGGATCGCCTCGGCACCGCTGCGGCGCGCGACCTCCAGGATCACATCGCCGCGCAGATAGGATTGCGCGGCAGGCGATGGGCCGATGCCATGCGCCTCATCCGCTTCGCGCACATGCAGCGCCTTTGCATCAGCCTCGCTGAAGACGGCGACCGTCCGGATGCCCATGCGCCGCGCCGTGCGCATGATCCGCACGGCGATCTCCCCGCGATTGGCGATGAGGATTTTCTGGAACATCGCCATCACATCCGGAACAGGCCAAAGCGCGTGGGCAGAATGGGCGCGTGGAGTGCCGCATTGAAGGCCAGGCCCAGCACATCCCGCGTCATGGCCGGCGGGATGATGCCGTCATCCCAGAGGCGGGCCGTCGCGTAATAGGGGTCCCCTTCCCGCTCGTATTTTTCGCGGATGGGGGATTTGAAAGCCTCCTCCTCCTCCGCGCTCCAGGCCTTGCCGGCGGCTTCCAGATTGTCGCGCCGCAGGGTGGCCAGCACGCTGGCCGCCTGCTCGCCGCCCATGACCGAGATGCGCGCATTGGGCCACGCAAACAGAAAACGGGGGGAATAGGCACGGCCGCACATGCCGTAATTGCCCGCGCCGAAACTGCCGCCGATGATGACGGTGATCTTCGGCACGCTGGCGGTGGCGACGGCGGTGACGAGCTTCGCGCCATCCTTGGCGATGCCGCCCGTCTCGTATTTGCGGCCCACCATGAAGCCCGAGATGTTCTGCAGGAACAGCAACGGGATGTTGCGCTGGCAGCACAGCTCGATGAAATGCGCCCCCTTCTGCGCGCTCTCGCTGAAGAGGATGCCGTTATTCGCGATGACGCCGATGGGCATGCCCCAGATGCGCGCAAACCCCGTCACCAGCGTGGTGCCGTAGCGCGGCTTGAACTCATCGAGCACGGACCCATCCACGATGCGGGCGATCACCTCCCGCACATCATAGGGTTGCCGGACATCGGTGGGGATGATGCCGTTCAGTTCCTCCGGCGCGTAAAGCGGTGGGGTTGGTGCGTGCGGCGGCGCGGGCGGGGCCTTGGCATTCAGGTTGCCCACGATGCGCCGCATGATTCCCAGCGCATGCATGTCATCCGCCGCCAGGTGATCCGCCACGCCCGAGAGCCGTGTATGGACATCGCCGCCGCCCAGATCCTCAGCCGTCACCACCTCGCCCGTCGCGGCCTTCACCAAAGGCGGGCCGCCGAGGAAGATGGTGCCCTGGTTGCGGACGATCACCGCCTCATCGCACATGGCCGGCACATAGGCGCCGCCTGCCGTGCAGCTGCCCATGACCGCGGCGATCTGCGGAATGCCGGCTGCCGACATATTCGCCTGGTTGAAGAAGATGCGGCCGAAATGCTCGCGGTCGGGGAAGATCTCGTCCTGGTTGGGCAGGTTGGCGCCGCCGGAATCCACGAGATAGAGGCAGGGGAGATTGTTCTGCGCCGCGATCTCCTGCGCGCGGAGATGCTTCTTCACCGTCAGCGGATAATAGCTGCCGCCCTTCACCGTCGCGTCATTGGCGACGATGACGCAGACGCGGCCCTGCACGGTGCCGATGCCGGTGATGAGGCCCGCCCCCGGCACCTCATCGCCATACATGCCATGGGCCGCCAGCGACGAGAGTTCGAGAAAGGGCGCGCCGGGGTCGAGCAGGCGTTCGACGCGCTGACGCGGCAGGAGTTTTCCGCGCGCGGTGTGCTTGGCCCGGGCGGATTCCGTACCGCCGAGTGCCGCCTGCGCGGTGCGGGCGGCGAGCTGATCCAGCAGCGCCTGCATGGCGGCGGCGTTGGCGCGGAATTCTTCGCCGCGGGGGTTGATGGTGGTTATCATCTTGAGGGGCTCCGCCCCTCAAACTCCCCGGCAGGAAACTCAGTTTCCTGCACCTTCGAACATATAGGGGTGCAGGGCACCTGTGCCCTGCTGGGGGGTCCGGGGGGCAAAGCCCCCTGGGTCTCAAGCCGTCTCACGAAACAGCTCCCGCCCGATCAGCAACCGCCGGATCTCACTCGTCCCCGCGCCGATCTCATAGAGCTTCGCATCCCGCAGCAGCCGCCCCGTCGGGTAGTCGTTGATATACCCGTTGCCGCCCAGGATCTGGATCGCATCCAGCGCCGCCTTGGTCGCTTCCTCGGCGGCGAACAGGATCGCGCCGGCCGCATCCTTGCGCGTGGTCTTGCCCGCATCGCAGGCGCGCGCGACGGCATAAACGTAGGCCCGCGCCGCGTTGAAGCGCGTGTACATGTCCGCGACCTTGCCCTGGATGAACTGGAACTCGCCGATCGCCTGGCCGAACTGCTTGCGCTCATGGATATAGGGAACGACCACATCCAGGCAGGCCTGCATGATGCCCAAGGGGCCGGCCGCCAGCACGGCGCGCTCGTAGTCGAGGCCCGACATCAGCACCCGCACGCCGCCATTCACCTGGCCCAGCACGTTTTCCGCCGGCACCTCGCAATCCTCAAAGACGAGCTCGCTGGTGGGAGAGCCGCGCATGCCGAGCTTGTCGAGCTTCTGTGCGGGCGTGAAACCCTTCATCCCGCGCTCGACGATGAAGGCGGTGATGCCCTTGGGCCCGGCCTCCGGGTCGGTCTTGGCATAGACGATCAGCGTCTCGGCGTAATGCGCGTTGGTGATCCACATCTTCGTGCCGTTCAGCACATAGCGGTCGCCCCGCTTTTCGGCGCGCAGCTTCATGCTGACCACGTCCGAACCCGCACCTGGCTCGCTCATGGCCAGTGCGCCCAGATGCTCGCCGCTGATCAGCTTCGGCAGATACTTCGCCTTCTGCTCGGCATTGCCGTTGCGGGCGAGCTGGTTCACGCAAAGATTGGAATGCGCGCCGTAGCTCAGCCCCACACTGGCGGAAGCACGGCTGACTTCCTCGACCGCCACGACATGCGCGAGGTAGCCCATCCCCGCCCCGCCATACTCCTCATCCACCGTGATGCCATGCAGGCCCAGCGCCCCCATTTCGGGCCAGAGGTAGCGCGGAAACTCGTCCGTCTTGTCAATCTCGGCGGCGATGGGCGCCACCCGGTCGGCAGCGAAGCCGCGCACGCTGTCCCGCAGCGCGTCAATCTCCTCGCCCAGGCCGAAATCCAGCGACTGCATCATGGTGTTGGGCAGCATTGTGCTCTCTCTAAAGCCAGCGCTTGCGGCGCTTGTAAGACTTGATGTCGCGGAAGGATTTGCGCTCGGCGCCATGGCCGCCGAGGTAGAATTCCTTCACATCCTCATTGTCCATCAGGGAGGCGGCGGGGCCATCCAGCACCACCTTCCCCTGCTCCATCACATAGCCGAAGCTGGCGACCGAAAGCGCCATGCGCGCATTCTGCTCGACCAGCAGGATGGTCACACCCAGCTCCTGGTTGATGCGGCGGATGATGCCGAACACTTCCTTCACCAGCAGCGGCGAGAGCCCCATGGAGGGCTCATCCATCAGGATCAGCTTGGGGCGGGCCATCAGCGCGCGGCCGATCGCCAGCATCTGCTGCTCACCGCCCGAAAGATAGCCGGCCAGGCCCGTGCGTTCCTTCAGCCGCGGGAAGTATTCGAAGACGCGCTCGATATCCTGCTTCACCTCATGATCCGAACGGGTGAAGGCGCCCAGGCGCAGGTTTTCGATGGCCGTCATGTCCGAGATGATCCGCCGGCCTTCCATCACCTGGAAGATCCCGCGCCGGACGATCATGTGCGGATCAATCCCGTCAATCCGCTCACCCGCGAAGCGGATATCGCCGCGCGTGACTTTGCCCTCTTCGGTCTTCAGCAGGCCGGAGATGGCCTTGAGCGTGGTGGATTTCCCCGCCCCATTGGCGCCCAGAAGGGCGATGATCTCGCCCTTCGGCACATCCAGCGAAAGGCCGCGCAGCACCAGGATGACGTCGTTATAGACGACCTCGATATTGTTCACCTGCAGCAGCAACTCACGCGCCGCGGCAGGCTGGGGCTGCGCAGAAGCGCTCACCAGCCCAGCCAATCCGGCCGGCGGTCCAGCGTGATGGTCGTGACGCGATCCAGCCGCATGGTGCCGGCGCGCATCAGGTCATCCACGCTGCCCTGCGTCGTGTCGCCTGTTACCACCGCGCGATAGAGTGCGACCGCCAGCGTGCCGCGATGATCCTGGTTGGTGAAGTTGGAGGGCGCGCAAACGCCGTCAAACCCCGCCGGCACCCAGTTCTGCCGGGCATAGAAGCCATCGCGAATGCGCTCACCGGTGATCTGGCCGCCATTGGCGCCGGCGGTCTCCATCGCTTCCGTCATCAGCATGGCGGCGCAAACGCCGGCCAGGTAATGCACCGGCCGATAGGCGGTGCCGGCCTGGTCGCTCATGCGGGAAATGGCGCGCAGATTGGCCATGCCCGGCACATCCGCACCCCAGACGGCCGAGGTGCGCACCGGGAACACCACGCCATTGGCGGCGGCTCCAGCGGCCTTCATCGCATTCTCATCCATCCCCCAGACATTGCCGAGGAACTGCACCTGCACCCCCACCGTCTGGCAGGCGCGCAGCACCGAGATGTTGGAGCCAGCCGTATTGCCCAGATAGGCGTAATTCGCCTGCTGGTTGCGCAAGGTCAGGCATTGCGCGGTGTAGTCGCCGGGGGTGAGGGCGAATTGGATGGCGGGCAGAACCTCGAAGCCGAGCTCCGCCGCCAGCGCCTCACCCGCCGCCTTCGGCGAGTTCGGATAGGGGTGGTTCGCGCCCATATGGACGTAGCGCGGGCGGCCGGTCTGACCGCGTGCCGTCCAATCCTGCCGCGCCCAGATCAGCATGGCGCGCAGCGCATCGCTGTAGGATGGGCCGTAGAAGAAGTTGAAGGGAGCGGCCTTGTCGGCGCGCGGCGCGCGGCCCGTCGGGTCCGTCAGCGCCGCCGAATAGGAGCCCGAGATATAGGGTACGCGGTCCCGCGTGTTGAAGGTGATCAGCGCCTCGGTATCCACCGTGCCCCAGCCCTGGATCGCGACCGGACGCTCCCGCCCCATCCAGCTTTGGTACTGCGCGATGGCGCGCGGCGCCTGGTAGCCGTAATCCTGCGTCATCACATTCATCGGGCGCCCGGCGACGCGGCGATTGGCATTCACCCAGGCCAGCGCATCCTGCACGCCACGGCCATAGGGCACGCCCACATCCGATGTCGGCCCCGAATAATCCGCGATATGCCCGACCGGGATCGGCGCCTGCGCGAAAGCCGGGCTGGCCAGGGCCAGAAGGGCCGCGAGGGATTTCTTGAACATGTTGGTTCCTCCGTTTTTTTGCTTCAATGCGAGTAAGGGTACAGCTTCCAATAGGCCTTGATCAGCCGCCAGCGATGCGCGAGGCCGTCCGGCTCAAACACCAGAAACAGGATGATGGCGGCACCGATCGCCATCTCCCGCAGGAAGTTGATGGAGTTGCCCAGGGCGAGTGCGGTATCAATCGCGCTGCCCTGCAAGGCCTGCGCCGCACTTTGCACCACCTCCGGCAGCAGGACCATGAAGGCCGCCCCCATCAGGCTGCCCATCACGGAGCCCAGGCCGCCGATGATCACCATCGCCAGGAACTGGATGGAAAACAGGATATTGAACGCCTCGACGCTGACGAACAGCAGGTAATGCGCGTAGAGCGCGCCCGCGATGCCGGCATAGAAGCTGGCAATGCCGAAGGAGAGCGTGCGGTAATAGGCGAGGTTGATGCCCATCAATTCCGCGCTGAGGTAATGGTCCCGCACGGCGATCAGCGCCCGCCCGTCGCGGCTTCGCATCAGATTGGCCGCACCCACGAACATCACGACCACCCAGAAGAGCACGACGTAGAAATACGTCTCCTCCCGGTCGAAGCGAAAGCCGAAGAGGCTGAACGGCTCGGTGATGCGCCCGGCCACACCGCCCGAGAACCACCGCGCGCGGGCGAAGAAATCCTCCAGGATAAATTGCGCGGCGAGGGTGGCGATGGCGAGGTAGAGCCCTTTCAGCC